>NZ_JBITFD010000001.1:169347-630362 GCF_044455765.1 Micromonospora sp. NPDC051141 | reverse complement strand
AGCGCGAGGAGTGAGCCGGGGTCGCGAGCCCCGCAGTCGCGAACGACCAGCGGCCCGGTGAGCGCGAGGAGTGAGCCGGGGTCGCGAGCCCCGCAGTCGCGAACGACCAGCGGCCCGGTGAGCGCGAGGAGTGAGCCGGGGTCGCGAGCCCCGCAGCCGCGAACGGAGATGGTCCGATGAGTGCGTCCCCGATCAGTGGTTATGACGCGCAGCAGGTGTCCGGGTCGGTGCAGGTGCGGTTGACCTCGGACCGGGTGCGGCGGTGGGAGTTCGAGTCGGCGGCGTTCACCAGGCGTGGCTATGAGCAGGCCGATGTGGACCGGTTCCGGGTGCAGGTGGCCGACGAGTTGGATCTGCTGGCGGCCCAGGTGGCGAATCTGCGGGCGGAGAACGAGCGGCTCAACGACCATCTGGAGTTGCACCGGCACGGGGTGATTCCGAGTGCCGACACGCCGGTGCGGCCGGCGGCGAAGGAGGTGAATCTGCTGTCGGCGGCGCAGCGGGAGGCGGAGCAGATCATCGCGCAGGCTCACGACTATGCCCGTCGGGTCGCCGAGTACGCCCGGACGCAGTATGAGAGTTATCTGCGGGCGGCGGCGGAGGAGGCGAAGCAGGAGGCCGAGCGGGCGGTGGTGGAGTACCGCCGGGCTGCCGGTGGCGACGTGGACGATGCGGTGGCGACGCGGGAGGCGTTGCGGATCTTCGGCGAGATGATGATGTCGCACATGCGGGCGGCGGCCCGGCATCTCGACGACGGTAGTGAGCAGTTGGCGCGGACGATGGAGCGTCTCACCCGGGAGTCGCCGCAGCCGGCGTTGCCGCGTCACCAGCGGTGAGCGCCGGTCCGGCCCGCCGTGCGGGTGGGCCGGACCGGCGGGGCCGGGCGGTGGTGGGTCAGCGGGTGAGCGCGTCGACGGCCTCGGCGAGGGGGGTGTCGCCGGCGACGAGTTCGACGGTGTGCCCGGCGGCGCCGGGGGTCTCCAGCAGCGCCAGGAGGACGCGGGCGACGTCGGCGCGGCTGATCGCGCCGGGTGGGACGTGCCGGGCGAGGGTGATCCGGCCGCCGGGTTCGTCGTCGGTGAGCCGGCCGGGCCGTAGCACGGTGACGTCGAGGTCGCGGCCGGTGACGTCGTCCTCGGCGGCTTTCTTGGCCCGCAGGTAGGCCGCCCAGACGTCGTCGGTGCCGGCGGCGGGCGGGTCGTCGACGCCCATCGAGGAGACGAGCAGGTAGCGGCGGACGCCGGCGCGGACGGCGGCGTCGGCGAGCAGCACGGCGGCGCCGCGGTCGACGGTGTCCTTGCGGTCGGCGCCGCTGCCGGGGCCGGCGCCGGCGGCGAACACCACCGCGTCCGCGTCGGCGAGGTGCCGGGCGAGCGTGTCGGCGTCGGTGTGTTCCAGGTCGCACACGACGGGTTCGGCGCCGGCGGCGCGCATCGCGGCGGCGTGGTCGGGGTTGCGGATCAGCCCGACCGGGGTGTCGCCGCGGCCGGCGAGGTCCCGTTCGAGCAGCTTGGCGATCTTTCCGTGGCCTCCGGCGATGACGACGCGCATGTGCTCAACGTAGCCCGCCGCTGGTCGCCGCGCCCGGCGACCAGCGGCGTTGATCATGAGGTGCTGGGTGGGTGGCGCGCCCGGATCGTGCCGCCGACCCATGATCGGTGCCGGCGGGGTGGGCGGGTGGGGGTGCGCGAGGCAGCATGGTGGGGTGAGTGATGCGTTCGAGGGGTTGGCGCGGCTGCTGGCCGGCGGGGGTGTGGTGGTGCTCAGCGGCGCCGGCCTGTCCACCGAGTCGGGCATTCCGGACTACCGGGGGCCCAGCGGCGCGGCGCGGCGGCACACCCCGATGACTTTCCAGGCGTTCACGCGGGACCCGCTGGCGCGGCGACGGTACTGGGCGCGCAGCCACCTCGGGTGGCGGACGATCGCGCGGGCGGCGCCCAACGACGGGCACCGGGCGGTGGCCCGGTTGCAGCGCGCGGGGCTGCTCGACGGCATCATCACGCAGAACGTCGACGGGTTGCACACCGCCGCCGGCGCGACCGGTGTGATCGAGTTGCACGGCCGGCTCGACGAGGTGACGTGCCTGGACTGCGGCAACCTGACCGGCCGGGACGAGCTGCACCGGCGGTTGACCGAGGCGAACCCGGGGTTCGACGCGCGGGTGGCGCGGGTGAACCCCGACGGTGACGTGGACCTGCCGGACGAGGCGGTGGCCGGGTTCCGGGTCGTCGACTGCGGGGTGTGCGGCGGGGGGATGCTGAAACCGGATGTGGTGTTCTTCGGCGAGACGGTGCCGGCGCCGCGGGTGGCGGACTGTTTCGCGCTGGTGGAGGGGGCCCGGGCGGTGCTGGTGCTGGGGTCGTCGTTGACGGTGATGTCGGGGCGGCGGTTCGTGTTGCGGGCGGCGAAGCGCGGCATTGCGGTGGCGATCGTCAACCAGGGCGTCACCCGCGGCGACGGGTACGCGACGGTGCGGTTGGACGCGCCGCTGGGCGCCACGTTGACCGCGTTGGCCGCCGGGTTCGCCGAGCCGGCGCCGGTGTGATCACACCCTGGGACATGAGCCGGAAACACGGCCGCTGGTAGCGTGGGGGGTGCCGGTACCACCCACGTGGGAGAGACCGTCGACCCGACGGCGCCGAAGGGGCAGATTCTCCCCGGAACCTCTCAGGCAAAAGGACCACGTGGGCAGGCGCTGTGGAGCGCGTGAGCGTGACTCAGGGGGAGGCCGACCCGTCGACCTCGCCCCTACAAGGAGCGCCGCGCATGACCGTTGAGCAGTTCGCCGACCGGCACATCGGCCCTGGCCCGGACGACGAGCGCCGCATGTTGGAGGCCGTCGGCTACGGCTCCGTGGACGAGCTGATGGACGCCGCGATTCCCGAGGTGATCCGCTGGCACGGGACGTTGGATCTGCCGGCGCCGGCCTCGGAGCGGGAGGCCCTGGCCGAGTTGCGGGCGCTCGCGGCCCGGAACACGGTGGCCGTGTCGATGATCGGCCTGGGTTACCACGGCACGCACACCCCGGCGGTGATCCGCCGCAACGTGTTGGAGAATCCGGCCTGGTACACCGCGTACACGCCGTATCAGCCGGAGATCAGCCAGGGGCGGCTGGAGGCGTTGCTGAACTTCCAGACCATGGTGACCGATCTGACCGGGTTGGCCACGGCGAACGCGTCGATGCTCGACGAGGGCACCGCCGCGGCGGAGGCGATGACGCTCGCGCGCCGCGCGTCGAAGAGCAAGAGCCCGGTGTACGTGGTGGACGCCGACGCGTTGCCGCAGACCGTCGCGGTGATCGCCAGTCGCGCCGAGCCGCTCGGTATCGAGGTGCGGGTCGTCGACGTCGACGTCGAGGAGTTGCCGGCGGAGTTCTTCGGCCTGCACCTGCAGTATCCGGGCGCGTCGGGGGCGGTCCGGGACCATGCTCCGCTGGTGGAGGCGGCGCACGCGGCGGGCGCGTTGGTGACCGTCGCGGCGGACCTGTTGGCGTTGATGTTGCTGCGCCCGCCCGGGGAGATCGGCGCGGACATCGCTGCCGGCACCACGCAGCGGTTCGGGGTGCCGATGGGGTTCGGTGGGCCGCACGCCGGGTACCTGGCGGTGCGCGCCGGTCTGGAGCGGATGTTGCCGGGTCGTCTCGTCGGGGTGTCGCGCGACGCCGACGGCAATGCCGCCTACCGGTTGGCGTTGCAGACCCGTGAGCAGCACATTCGGCGGGAGAAGGCGACGAGCAACATCTGCACCGCGCAGGTGTTGCTGGCGGTGATGGCCGGCATGTACGCGGTTTATCACGGCCCGGACGGGTTGCGGGCGATCGCTCGGCGTACTCACGGGGCGGCGGCGCGGTTGGCGGCCGGGTTGCGTGCCGGCGGTGTCGATGTCGCGGACGTGGCGTTCTTCGACACGGTCACCGCGACGGTGCCGGGTCGGGCGGCGCGGGTGGTGGCCGAGGCGGCGGCGCGTAACGTGAACCTGCGGCTGGTGGACGGCGACCGGGTCGGGGTGTCCTGCGACGAGACGACCACCGACGCGCATCTGCGGGCGGTCTGGGCGGCGTTCGGCGTCGACGGCGTCGACGGTGACGGGGAGGTGGCGCTGCCGGACGGGTTGGCGCGCACCGGTGACGTGCTGACCCATCCGGTGTTCCGTAGCCACCACTCGGAGACGGCGATGCTGCGGTATCTGCGGCGGCTGGCCGATTTCGACTACGCCCTGGACCGGGGCATGATCCCGTTGGGGTCGTGCACGATGAAGCTCAACGCCACCACCGAGATGGAGCCGGTGACCTGGCCGGAGTTCGCGCATCTGCACCCGTTCGCGCCGGACGCGCAGACCGCCGGTTACCGGGAGTTGATCGCCCAGTTGGAGGGGTGGCTGGCGGAGGTGACCGGCTACGACGCGGTCAGCGTGCAGCCCAACGCCGGGTCGCAGGGGGAGCTGGCCGGCCTGTTGGCGATCCGCGCGTACCACCGGGGCCGGGGTGAGGGGCATCGGGACGTGTGTCTGATCCCGTCGTCGGCGCACGGCACGAACGCCGCGTCGGCGGTGATGGCCGGTATGCGGGTGGTCGTGGTGGGCTGCGACGCCGACGGCAACGTCGACCTGGTCGACCTCGACGCGAAGATCGACAAGCATCGGGACGCGCTCGCGGCGATCATGGTGACGTACCCGTCGACGCACGGCGTGTACGAGACGGGCATCGCGCAGTTGTGCGCGAAGGTTCACGACGCCGGCGGTCAGGTGTACGTCGACGGGGCGAACCTCAACGCGCTTGTCGGGTTCGCCAAGCCGGGGCGCTTCGGCGCGGACGTGTCGCACCTGAACCTGCACAAGACGTTCTGCATTCCGCACGGCGGCGGTGGGCCGGGGGTGGGTCCGGTGGCGGTGCGGGCGCACCTGGCGCCGTTCTTGCCGGGTGACCCGGTCGGCGCGTCCGTCGACGGCCGGCCGGCGATCTCCGCGGCCCGGTACGGGTCGGCGGGGATCCTGCCGATCCCGTGGGCGTATCTGCGGATGATGGGCGCCGGCGGGCTGGCGCGGGCCACGGCGGTGGCGGTGCTCGCGGCGAACTATGTGGCGGTGCGGCTGCGGGAGCACTTCCCGGTGCTGTACGCCGGCAACAAGGGCCTGGTGGCGCACGAGTGCATCCTGGATCTGCGGCCGGTGACGAAGGCGACCGGGGTGAGCGTCGACGACGTGGCGAAGCGGCTGATCGACTACGGGTTCCACGCGCCGACGATGTCGTTCCCGGTGGCGGGGACGTTGATGGTGGAGCCGACCGAGAGTGAGGACCTGGCCGAGTTGGACCGGTTCTGCGACGCGATGATCGCTATCCGGGCCGAGATCGACCAGGTGGGGTCCGGGCGGTGGCCGGCGGGCGACAATCCGCTGTCGAACGCGCCGCACACCGCGGCGATGGTGTCCGGTGACGAGTGGTCGCACCCGTACCCGCGGTCGGTGGGCGCCTATCCGGGGGCGGTGGACCGGGCGGGGAAGTACTGGCCGCCGGTGCGGCGTGTGGACGGCGCGTACGGGGACCGGAATCTGGTCTGTTCGTGTCCGGCGCCGGAGGCGTTCGAGGACTGAGTCGGGCACGCCGGGGCGGTGGTGGATCGCCGCCCCGGCCGGCGCGTCGACGGGGAATGTCGGCGCGTACGCTCACTGACGCTGCGTGATTGCTCAGGCGACGAGGGCGTGGCGGGCCGGTCCCCGGTGCGGGGCGATGGTCCGCCCGTCGGGGAGCAGCTCACCGGTGTCCTCGAAGATGATGACGCCGTTGCAGAGCAGGCTCCAGCCCTGCTCAGGAAAGCAGGCGAGGACGCGGGCGGCCTCGCGGTCGGTCGCGTCGGCGGAGGGGCAGGTGGGCTGGTGCTGACACATCGGGTTCTCCGGACTGTGGGGGCACTGTGTCATGGTTCACATGACCAGTGACGCACAGTACCAAGCTCAACCGTGCAACACCGAGCAAGGTCGCGGCTTGTTCACCCAGAATCGGCTGAACGGATGAGGCGGAACGGTCCGGACGGCGTGGAAGCGCTCCCACACGTGTCGGTCGCGGTGCCCGGCGCGCCACCCGCCTGCCGGTCCCGGCTGGTCGAGACCGCCCGGTTGCAGTGGCGCCTCGGCGACGGCGGCGACCCCACCGACCTGGCGCAACGCTTCCTCACCGCGCACGGCGTCGACGTCGACGACCTGGCGCGGCCCGGCCGGCACACCGCCGACGGGCCGTGCGGGGCGGCGCTGTTCCTGTCCGCCGCCGCCGGCGCTTACGCCGTCGGCGCGCCGACCGGCGCGCCCACGCCCGTGCCGGCGCTGCCCGACCTGGTCGTGGTCGTCTACCACCACGGCGAGCGCCCGCACCCGTCGCCGTCGCCGGCCGGCTGGCGGCTGGGGCACTGGCGCGACAGTTGGACGCCGGACGCGCACGCCACCGCCGTCGAGTCGGTGCGCGCCGCCATCGCCCGCGGCGACGTCTACCAGGTCAACCTCGTCGGGCACGCCGCCGCCGACTACACCGGCGACCCGCGCCCGGCGCTGCGCCGCCTCGCCGCGCTGCCCGGCGCCCGCTACGGCGGCGCCCTCACCGGCCCCGGCTGGGCGCTGGGCTGCGCCTCCCCGGAGACGCTCGTCGCGACCGAACACGGCCGGCTGGTCACCCGGCCGATCAAGGGCACCCGCGCGGCCACCGCCGCCGGCCGCCGCGACCTGCTCGCCTCCGCCAAGGAACGCGCCGAACACATCATGATCGTCGACCTGGAACGCAACGACCTGGCCCGGGTGGCCCGCACCGGCTCCGTCCGGGTCGACGAACTGTTCGCCGTACGCCGTTGGTGCGACCTGTGGCAGGCCGAGTCGACGGTCTCCGCGGCGCCCGCCGACGGCCTGGGCCTGGCCGACCTGCTGCGCGCGGTCTGCCCCGGCGGGTCGGTCACCGGCGCGCCGAAGCACGCCGCGCTCGCCGAGGTGGCCGCACGCGAGCCGGTCGGACGCGGCGCCGGCATGGGCGCGTTGGGCTGGGTCGGGCCGGACCGGCTGGACCTGGGCCTGACCATCCGCACCGCCGCCGCCGACGCCCACCGGCTGCACCTGTGGGCCGGCGGCGGCATCACCTGGGACAGCGACCCCGCCGCCGAGGTCGCCGAGGCCGCCGCGAAGGCCGCCCCGGTACGCGCGCTGCTGGCCGCCGGCTGACCCGACCGACCGCGGGCCTCAGGCGGCGGCGAACGCGTCCAGGGCGGCCACCACCCGCTCACCGACGCCGTGGCCCCCGCCGTGCCCGCCGGACTCGACGATCTCCACCCGGGCGTCCGGCCAGTCCCGGGTCAACCGCCACGCGATGTCCGGCGGGCCGCTGACGTCGAGGCGGCCCTGCACGAGCACCCCGGGGATGCCGGCGAGCCGGCCGGCGTCGCGCAGCAACTGACCGTCCGGCACGAACCCCAGGTTCGCGAAGTGGTGGGTGACCAGCCGGGCGAACCCGTAGCGGAACACCGGGTCGGCGTAGCGCAGGCTGGGCGCGTACCCGCCGGCGAGGGAGACGTGCACGTCCTCCCAGTCGCACCAGTCGCGCGCCGCCCGCTCCCGCACCGCCGGGTCGGGGTCGTTGACCAGCCGGGCGTACGCGGCGGCCAGGTCACCGTCGCGGTCGGCCTCGGGCACCCCGGCGCGGAACCGCGCCCACTCCTGCGGCCACAACCGGCCCATGTCCCGGGTCACCCACTCGATCTCGCGGCGGGTGTTGGCCACCACGCTGAACAGCACCAGCGCGCTGACCCGCCCCGGGTGCGCCTGCGCGTACGCCAACGACAACGCCGAGCCCCACGACGCGCCGCACAGCAGCCACCGGTCCACGCCCAGGTGGACGCGCAGCGCCTCCATGTCGGCCACCAGGTGACCGGTGGTGTTCACCGACAGGTCGGTCGCCGGGTCGGCGGCCGACGGGGTGCTGCGCCCGCAGCCGCGCTGGTCGAACAGCACGACCCGGTAGGCGGCCGGGTCGAACAGCTCCCGCCACGACGCGCCGGCGCCCGAGCCGGGACCGCCGTGCACCACCAGCGCCGGCCGGCCCGCCGGGTTGCCGCAGGTCTCCCAGTAGACGCGCTGGCCGTCGCCGACGTCCAGGTGCCCCGACGCGTACGGCTCGATCGGTGGATACATGCCCCAGGTCCTCCCGCACCAGAAACAACAGCGCTGTTACATTAACGGACGTGACCGCCCCCCACCGCGACGCCCTCGGCACCCTGCTACGCCACGTCCTGGAACTGCTCGACGGCGACGTCGCCGCCGTCCACCACCGACTCGGCCTCACCGACTACCGGCCCCGCTACTCACCCCTGCTCCGCGCCCTGGTCACCGACGGACCACTACCCATCCGCGACCTCGCCGCCCGCGTCGGCGTCACCCACTCCGCCGCCAGCCAGACCGTCGCCGGCATGCGCCGCGCCGGCCTGGTCACCCTCACCCCCGGCGCCGACGCCCGCCACCGCATCGTCACCCTCACCGACCGCGCCCGCACACTGCTGCCCGCCGTCGAAGCCGAATGGGCCGCCACCACCGCCGCCATGCGCCACCTCGACACCGAACTGCCCGTACCCCTCGCCGACGAGCTGTACGCCGTGCTCACCGCCCTGCGCCACCGCCCACTACGCGACCGCATCGCCGACACCGGCCTGCTCCCACCGGCGGGTGGGCCCCCCACACCGGTAAGCAACGGATAGCCTTCCGGGCATGACTATGCGCCCGATCCGGATCATCGGCGACCCCGTCCTGCGCACACCCAGCGAACCGGTCACCACCTTCGACGCCGAACTCCGCGCCCTCGTCGCAGACCTGATGGACACCCTGCTCGGCGCCCCCGGCCGCGCCGGCGTCGCCGCCCCCCAGATCGGCGTCAACACCCAGGTCTTCGTCTACGACGCCGACGGCCACCGCGGCCACCTCGTCAACCCCACCCTGGAACTGTCCGAGGAACTCCAGGACGACGACGAGGGCTGCCTGTCCATCCCCGGCCTCTACTTCCCGACCCCCCGCGCGCTGCACGCCACCGCCCACGGCTACGACCAGCACGGCGAACCCCTCACCATCACCGGCAGCGGCTTCCTCGCCCGCGCCCTGCAACACGAAACCGACCACCTGCGCGGTCGCCTCTACGTCGACACCCTGCGCGGCGACACCCGCCGCCGCGCGCTGCGGGAGATCCGCGCCGGCCGCTTCGACTCACCCAGCCGAGACCGCTGACACCCCGCACACCCGTCAGCCGGGCAACCGGGTCAACGCGCACTCGGTGAACCCGGCCACCCGGGTGAAACCCAACCGCTCGTACAACCGCACCGCCGCCACGTTGTCCACCCGCACGTTCAACGTCACATGATCCACCGACGCCCGCAGCCGCGCACACAACGCCGCCACCACACCCGCCCCCAGCCCACGCCCCCGCACATCCGGATGCGTCGTCACGTTCCCCACCGCCGCCACCCCCCACCGCGGCGAGAACACGTGCACCCCCGCCACCGCCACCAACCGACCACCCGCACGCACCCCCACGTACTGACCGGTGTCCACCATCCGCGCGTCGAACCAGTTCCCCGGATACGCCACCGCGTACAACTCCCGCAACAACGGCAGATCCGCCCGCCCCAACGGCTCACCCACCGCCGGCGCCGCCGCCAACCGCCCCGGATCCGTCAACGCCATCCGCACATGCGCCGCCGCGTCCGACACCGCGTACCACCGCGCCACCGTCGCCTCCAGACCGGGGGACAGGTGCGCCCACAACCGCGCCGGCAACACCGGCGCCGCCGCCGCCACCAACCCCGACAACGCCGCCACCCGATCCGGCGCCGCGAACGCCAACAACGTCGGCAACTCCACCCCGTGGTACAGCAACACCACCTCGTCACCCGAGCGGAACCACGACGTGTACGGCCAGAAAAAATCGTCCAGATCACCCAACTGGTAGGCGTGCAAAACCGGATCCCGACCCAACAACCCCGCCAACACCGCCCGGTCGTGCTCCGCCCGCACCACCATCACCGCACCGCCACCCACTGGTCGTAACCCAACCGCGCCACCAACGCCAACACCACCACCAACAACACCACCCGCACGAACCCCGCACCCCGCCGCAACGCCATCCGCGCGCCCACCACCGCCCCGGCCACATTGCACACCGCCATCGCCGCCCCCAACAACCACCACACGTGCCCCGTCACCCCGAACACCACAAGCGCCCCCAGATTCGTACCCGCGTTCACCACCTTCGCCATCGCCGACGCGTGCACGAAATCCGCACCCACCAACGCCGTGAACACCAACACCAGGAACGTGCCCGTACCCGGACCGATCAACCCGTCGTACAACGCCACCCCCAACCCCGCCACCGCCACCGCCACCACCACCCGCCGCCGGGTCCGCCGCGACGGCGACGCCACCACCCCCAACCGCGGCCGGGTCAGCACGAACACCGCCACCAACACCAACACCACCAACACCACCGGCCGGTACGCCCCCGCCGGCACCGCCCCCGCCAACGCCGCACCCAACCCCGACATCACCACCGCCAACCCCGCCGCCGGACCCGCCACCGCCCAGTCCAGCCTCGTCCGCCGCGCATACGTCACCGCCGCCGTCGACGTCCCGAAGATCGCCGCCAACTTGTTCGTCCCCAACGCCGTCGCCACCGGCACCCCCGGCGCCGCCAACAACAACGCCGGCAACAACAGCAACCCGCCACCACCCACCACCGCGTCCACCCACCCGGCCAACGCGGCAGCGGCCAGCAACGTCACCAACGACCCGGCATCCACGGCCGCATTCTGCCCACCCCACCACCACCCGCGAGCACCCCTGTGGCCAGCCTCACCGCCCCCGACGACGCCGCACCCACAACCCGACCGACGCCACCGCCACGAACACCAGCACCGAACAACACAACAGCTTCACCATCCGACCAGCCTGCCACCACCACGTAGGGTGTGCAGGTGCGCCTGGCCACCTTCAACCTGCTGCACGGCCGCTCCCTCACCGACGGCCTCGTCGACCCCGACCGACTCGCCGCCGCCGTCACCGCCCTCGACGCCGACGTGCTCGCCCTCCAGGAAGTCGACCGCGACCAGACCCGCAGCGGCAAACTCGACCTCACCGCCCACGCCGCCCGCGCCCTGCACGCCGACCACCACCGCTTCGCCGCCGCCGTCGTCGGCACCCCCGGCGAACACTTCCGCCCCCTCACCCACGACGACGACGGCCACGGCGAACCCCTCTACGGCGTCGGCCTCATCAGCCGCCACCCCGTCCGCTCCTGGCAGATCACCCGCCTACCCGCCGCACCCGTCCGCTCACCCATCTACATCCCCGGCCCCCGCGGCGGACTCGTCCTGCTCCGCGACGAACCCCGCGTCGTCCTCGCCGCCCTCCTCGACACCCCCCACGGCCCACTCACCGTCGCCGCCACCCACCTGTCCTTCGTCCCCGGCTGGAACATGTGGCAACTACGCCGCGTCGTGCGCGCCCTGCGCGCGCTGCCCGCCCCGCGCATCCTGCTCGGCGACCTCAACCTTCCCGCCGGCCCCGCCGCCGCGCTGTCACGCTGGCGCCCCCTGGGCCGACTCCCCACCTACCCGGCCGGACAACCCCGCGTCCAACTCGACCACATCCTCGCCGACCCCCACCACCTCGACCGGCTCCCGCCCGTCACCGCCGTCGACACCCCACCCTCCACCATCTCCGACCACCGCCCTCTCATCGTCGACCTCGGCTGACCCTCACCCCACGCCGGTCTGCCGCCGGGCCGCGCGCACCGCGTTGCGGAACAACATCGCCACCGTCGTCGGACCCACCCCACCCACCCGCGGCGTGATCGCACCCGCCACCCGCGCACACGACTCGTCCACATCCGGCAACAACCGCCGCCCCTCGTACCGCACCCCACCACCGACCACCACCGCACCCGGACGCACATGCTCCGGCCGCACGATCCCCGGCACCCCCGCCGCCGCCACCAGAATCTCCGCCCGCCGCGTGTACCGAGGCCAGTCCGCCACCCCCGTGTGCACCACCGTCACCGCCGCGTTCGCCGTCGGCCGCTTCTGCGCCAACAACATCGCCAACGGCCGACCCAACGTCGCACCCCGACCCAGCACCACCACCTCCCGGCCCGACACCGGCACCCGGTGGAACGCCAACAACGCCTCGATCCCCGCCGGCGTACACGGCAACGGCCCCGGCAACCCCAACGCCAACCGACCCATGTTCACCGGGTGCATACCGTCGACGTCCTTGTCCGGATCCACCACGGCGAGGGCCCGGTCGTAGTCCAGACCCCCCGGAACCGGATGCTGCACCAACACCCCGTGCACCGCCGAATCGGCGTTGAAATCCGCCAACACCGCATGCAGATCCGCCTGCGACGCCGACGCCGGCAGACGCACGTGCGGCGACGCGAACCCCAACGCCGCCGCCTGCCGCTGCTTGATCCGGATGTAACCCGCGCTCGCGTCGTCGTCACCCACCAGCACCGTCGCCAACGCCGGCGTCACCCCCACCGCACGCAGCTCCGCCACCGACGCGGCCACCTCGCCCAACACCCGCTCCGCCACCGGCCCACCCGGCAACAACCGCGCCGACGAACCCGCAACCACCGAAGAAGAAGACATGCGACACCTCGCCCGCGGAGGCCCAGGCGGTCGACCCCCACGACGAGCTCCCCGATGGTTCACCCATCCCCGTGCCGCCAGTCGCGTCCCCCTCACCCTGCCACAGCGCGCGCCACGATCGCATCCACCACCGACTGCCACCCCGGCAACGACGCCAACACCGCATCCGCCCGCCGCCGCCGATCCGCCGCCGACACCACCCGAAGATCCGCCAACACCGCCACCAACCCCGACCGCAACGCCCGCTCCCGCTCCGGCGCCACCGCACCCAACACCACCAGACACCGCGCCCACGTCACCACCACCCAGAACATCGCCTCCCGGTGCCGCCCCGCCGCCACCAACGCCAACCCACCGTCGAACACCACCGGCCGCCCCGCCACCGCCAGATCCGCCCCGAACGCGAACCCCTCCCGCGGCAGCCCCGCCACCTCGTCGAACACCACCGCCAACCCGGCCAGATGCTCCCGCACCCGCGCCGCGCCCACCCCGCCCCCATCCACCGCCGCCAACAACTCCGGATACCACGCGCCGAACCCGAACCGCGTCAACACCTCCGACGCCCGCACGAACCGCCGCCGCACCGTCGGATCCACCAACCCCGCCACCGCCGGCCACACCGCCACCAGCGACGTCGGGAACACCCACGCCAACACCTGCTCCGCGAACGGCGCCCCGGCGTCCAACCCCCGCAACCCGTCCTCGATCCGCCGCCGCACCCCCGCGCACCGCCGCCGCACCCACACCGGATCCGCGTACCCCACCGCCACCCGCCGCCGCACCGCCGCCAACCGCCCCGACGGATCCGCGATCACCGCATCGGTACGGAACATCGGCGCGAACACCCACGACCCCAGCACGTCCTCCGGCTCACCCACCTGCGCCCAGGTGACCGAACTGACCTCCAACAACACCCCCCGATGGACGAACTTGCCCACCTTCACGCCGGGGGAGTCCCGCACCAGCAGCACGTCCACGTCCGACCACACCGGCAACTCCGCGTCACCCGGCAACCCCACCGTCGAGCCACTGAACAGCGCCCCCTCGACCGACGGATCCGCCCGCATCCGCTCCCGCACCCAGTCGACCGCCACCGCCCGCGCCGCATCCACCCGCATCCGACCAATCCTGCCACCGCCACACCCGCCCCGGCCGGGTCAAGCGGCGGAGAGACGGAAGACCGGCCAACCGATCTCCGTACGCCACCGCGCCGACACCTCGGTGTCGCGCGGCCCCACCAGGTACGTCTCCCGGACCGGCCCGTCGACGGCCAGCGCGTGCCCGACCACCCACGCGCCCAGGCGCCCATAAGTCACGTCGATGTCATCGTGCGGCCCACGATGCACGGCAACCGCGAACTCGGCCGCCGGCAACTCGACGACCTCGATCCGCCCCGACGGACGCGGACGACGAACCGGCCGATACACCACCACCTCGCCGACGCCCCCGGTGAACAACTCGTTGGCGTACTCGCCGCCCGGCGGCCCGACCCGCTCACCCACCGGATACGCCGCGTCCAACTCCGCCATCGCCCCGTCGTACCAGGCCCCGGCCCTCGCCAACTCGACGCGTCCCCGCACCGCGGCGACGCCGCACCCGGACACCGACCGCACCTCGACCGCCAGATCACGATCCTCCGGCCCCAGCAGTCGGCGCAGCGCCGCAACCGCCCCACGGGTACGCTCCAACGCCTCCTCCAACCGCCGCAGGTGCGCCGCGACCAAGGCGGAACGCCGATCGGGGTCGTCCGTCGCCAGGATCGCCTTCACCTCGGCCAACGGCACGTCCAACTCCCGCAGCCGGTGGATCACCTGCGCCGCCGGGATCTGCTCGGTCCCGTAGTAGCGATAACCGGTGAACGGATCCACCGTCTGCGGCTCCAGCAGCCCCGCCTCGTGGTAACGCCGCAACGTCCGCACACTCAGGTGGGTGACCGTCGCGAACTCCCCGATCGTCATGCCCCTGCGCATGCCACCCACTCTGCACCCTCCCCGCAGGGGAGACTCCATCGCTTGCCCCTCTCCCGACGGGAAGCCCAATAATGACCGCATGACCGAAATCAACTGGAGTCAGGCGAAAGCCATCGAGCCGGGAGAACTACCCGAAACAATCACCCGGTACCTCACCGCGCACCAGACACGGGACATCGACACGGCCATCGCGCTGTGCGCGCCCCACGCCACGGTGACCGACGAGGGCCGCACCCACCACGGACCCGAACAGATCCGGGCCTGGCTGTCCCGATCGACCGGCGAATACACCTACACCACCGAACTCACCGCCGCCGCCAAACTCGACGACCAGCACTACGACGCCATGCACCACCTGGCCGGCAACTTCCCCGGCGGCACCGCCGACCTGCACTTCCGCTTCACCCTCCGCGACGGACTGATCGCCCGACTGGTGATCGAGCCGTGACCACCCCCACCCCGACGGCGAGAACCTGGTTCATCACCGGCGGCACCCCCGGCGGATTCGGGATGGCCTACGCCGAAGCCGCCCTCGAAACCGGCGACCGGGTGGTCCTGACCGCCCGCCGCACCGAAGCGCTCCACGACTGGGCACACACCCACCGGGACCGGGTCCTCGTCCTGCCGCTGGACGTGACCGACCCCGAGCAGGTACGCGCCGCGGTGGCGGCGGCCGAGGAACGCTTCGGCGGAATCGACGTGCTGGTCAACAACGCCGGCCGCGGCCGGTACGGATCCGTGGAGGGCATGGCCGACTCCGCCGTACGGGACCTGTTCGAGCTGAACTTCTTCGCCGTCCTGACCGTCACCCGTGCCGTACTGCCGGGCATGCGCGCCCGCCGCTCCGGCTGGATCGTCACCATGTCCTCGGCGGCCGGACTGCGCGCCGTGGCCGGATTCGGCTACTACAGCGCCGCCAAGCACGCGATCGAAGGAATCACCGACACGCTGCGCGACGAGGTGGCCGGACTCGGCATCCGCGTACTGACCGTCGAACCCGGAGCCTTCCGCACCCACGCCTACGCCGGATTCGCCGACCAACCGATCCACGAGAGCATCGGCGACTACCGGCCGATGCTCGAACAGGTCCGCGCCGCCATGATCGACCAGCACGGCACGCAACCCGGCGACCCGCGGCGCGGCGCCCACGCCGTCATCGAGGCGATGCGCCAGGACCCGCCACCGCGCCGACTGGTCCTCGGCAGCGCCGCGTTCGACGGCGTCACCGCTACCCTCGAACACACCCTGGCCGACATCCGCGCCAACGAAACCCTCACCCGCGGCGCCGACTTCCCGCCCGAGCCACGCTAGAGACCCGACAACCCGGACAACGCCCGGTTCGTACGATTGGCCGCCACCGCCGCCCGCTGCTGACCCGCCGTCACCTCGATGTACGTCTGCGACGACGCCAACGACGCGTGCCCCAGCAACCGCATGATCTCCGCCGCGCTCGCCCCGTCCTCGGCCAACCGCGTCGCGAACGTGTGCCGCAATGCGTGCAACCGCGCCCCACGCGGCACCCGGTCACCGATGCCCGCCCGCCGGAAACACGACTCCACCAGATACTGCAGGCCACCCCGACGCAACGGCTCACCCTGCCGGTCCACCAGCAGCGACCCGTCCGGACGCACACTGCGCGCCCCGAACCGCCGCCGCCGGCTGTCCAGGTAACCACCCACCACCCGGTCCACGCCCACCTCGATCGGCACCGTACGCGGCCGACCGCCCTTGCCGGCCACGTCCACCCGCCGCTCGCCCTCGCGACCGGCGACCGACGACACCCGTAGCGCCAGCAGCTCCGACAGACGCAGGCCGGCGCACAGCGCCAACGCCAGCACCGCCACGTCCCGCTCCGGCCACGGGTCACGCTGCCGGCCCTCGGCCCGCGCCACCGCCGCCAGCAGCTCCTCCGGGGTGTCCTCGCCCCGTAACGGCTTGGGCCGGGGGAGCGGCGTGCGGGGTCGCCCGACCGCGGGCATCGGGTTCCCGGCCACCACCCCGTCGGCCACCAGGAACGTGAAGAAACTGTTCCAGGTGGACCAGGCGCGGTGGACCGACGCGGCGGCGCGGGGAGCGGCGAACCGGGCGAACGCCGCGCGCATCAGCCGGGGGGACAGGCGCCCGACCGGCAGCCGGCCCAGGGGGAGGGGAGTGCCGTCACCGTCCGCCACCTCCAGCGCGGCGACGCCGGTGAGGTCCCGCCGGTACGCCGCCAGCGTGTGGGGTGAGGGCTTGCGGGTGGCCCGGGCGGTCAGGAACTCCTCGATCAACACCCCAACCGTTTCGTCCGCTTTGTCATGCATAAGGGATATTATGCACGATTCTCGCGTTCCCGCCAGGCCGCCACTACGGGGGAGCGCACCGACGAAAAGCGATTGCCGCGCACCGCAGACTGGACCGCATGGTGGAGATCGACGCCGCGCTCGTCCGCGCCCTGGTCGCCGCGCAGTTCCCGCAGTGGGCGCACCTGCCGGTCACCGCCGTCGCGCGGCAGGGGTGGGACAACCGGACGTTCCGCCTCGGCGAGCACCTGCTGGCCCGACTGCCGAGCGCCGAGGGCTACGTGCCCGGCGTCGACAAGGAGGACCGCTGGCTGCCCGTCCTGGCCCACCATCTGCCGCTACCCGTACCCGAACCGGTCGCCACCGGGGCGCCCGGCGCCGGATACCCGTACCCCTGGTCGGTGCGGCGGTGGCTGCCCGGCGACACGCTGGCGGCCGCCGACGGCCTCGACCGCGTCGCCGTGGCCCGGGACCTCGGCGGCCTGCTGGCCGCGCTGCGGGAGGCGCCGACGGCGGGCGGACCGGTCGCCGGCCGGCACTCGGCGTTCCGGGGCTGCCATCCGAGCGTCTACGGCGACGAGGTGGAGCGGGCCCTGGCGGGCGCTGGGCGGCGGGGTGGACGTGGTCGCCGCGCGGGCGGTGTGGGCGGACGCGGTGACATCCGCTTGGCCGGCGGCGCCGGTGTGGTTCCACGGTGACGTCTCGGCCGGGAATGTGCTGGTCGCCCGCGGCCGGCTGGCCGCGCTGATCGACTTCGGGCAGTGCGGGGTGGGTGATCCGGCCTGCGATCTGGTGCCGGCCTGGACGTGGTGCGTCGGCGCCGAGCGCGCGGCGTTCCGGGATGCGGTCGGGTTGCCGGTGGACGCGTGGCGGCGGGCCCGGGGCTGGGCGTTGTGGAAGGCGCTCGTCACGATGGCGTCGGGGCCGGTCGCGGAGCCGTCGCGGGTGTTGGCGGCGGTGTTGGCGGACCCGGTGGCGGAGTGACGGGGGACCCCGACTCCGCCTTACTTGACATAATGTAGATTATCGAACTGGTTGGTCGGGGCGGCGGTGCCGGTGCCGGGCACCGCCGCCCCGGGTTTCGCGGGTCAGGCCCCGACGTAGGCGGCGAGGTGTTCGCCGGTGCGGGTGGACCGCTTGGTCACCAGGTCGGCCGGGGTGCCCTCGAAGACGATGCGACCGCCGTCGTGGCCGGCGCCCGGGCCGAGGTCGATGATCCAGTCGGCGTGCGCCATGACCGCCTGGTGGTGTTCGATGACGATGACCGACTTGCCGGATTCGACCAGCCGGTCGAGCAGGCCGAGCAGTTGGGCGACGTCGGCCAGGTGCAGGCCGGTGGTCGGTTCGTCGAGGACGTAGACGCCGCCCCTGTCCCCCATCCGGGTGGCCAGCTTGATCCGTTGCCGCTCCCCTCCGGACAGCGTGGTCAGCGGCTGACCGAGCGTGAGGTAGCCGAGCCCGACGTCGGCGAGCCGGTCGAGGATGGCGTGCGCGGCCGGGATATGGGCGTCGCCGGCGCCGAAGAACTTCTCGGCCTCGTTGACCGGCATGGCGAGGACCTCGCTGATGTCGCGACCGCCGAGGTGGTAGTCGAGCACGGCGGCCTGGAAGCGTTTGCCTTCGCAGTCCTCGCAGGTGCTGGCGACGCCGGCCATCATGCCGAGGTCGGTGTAGATGACGCCGGCGCCGTTGCAGGTGGGGCAGGCGCCTTCGGAGTTGGCGCTGAACAGGGCGGGTTTGACGCCGTTGGCCTTGGCGAAGGCCTTGCGGATGGGGTCGAGCAGGCCGGTGTAGGTGGCCGGGTTGCTGCGGCGGGAGCCGCGGATGGCGGTCTGGTCGATGCTGACGACGTCGTCGCGCCCGGCCAGGGAGCCGTGGATGAGGCTGCTCTTGCCGGAGCCGGCGACGCCGGTGACGACGACCAGGACGCCGAGGGGGATGTCGACGTCGACGTCGCGCAGGTTGTGGGTGGCGGCGCCGCGGATGGGCAGGGCGCCGGAGGGGGTACGGGTGGTGTCCTTGAGGGTGGCCCGGTCGTCGAGGTGGCGGCCGGTGACGGTGTCGCTGGCGCGCAGGCCGGCGACGGTGCCTTCGTAGCAGATGGTGCCGCCGTCGGTGCCGGCGCCGGGGCCGAGGTCGACGACGTGGTCGGCGATGGCGATGGTTTCCGGTTTGTGTTCGACGACCAGGACGGTGTTGCCCTTGTCGCGCAGGCGGAGCAGGAGGTCGTTCATTCGGGCGATGTCGTGCGGGTGCAGGCCGATGGTGGGTTCGTCGAAGACGTAGGTGACGTCGGTGAGGGATGAGCCGAGGTGGCGGATCATCTTGGTGCGTTGGGCCTCGCCGCCGGAGAGGGTGCCGGCGGGGCGGTTGAGGCTGAGGTAGCCGAGGCCGATCTCGACGAAGGAGTCGAGGGTGTCTCCCAGTGCGGTGAGCAGCGGGGCGACGGAGGGTTCGTGCAGGTCGCGGACCCAGGTGGCGAGGTCGCTGATCTGCATGGCGCAGGCGTCGGCGATGGAGATGCCGTTGATCTTCGAGGAGCGGGCTTCGGGGGCCAGGCGGGTGCCGTCGCAGTCGGGGCAGGTGGTGAACGTGACGGCGCGTTCGACGAAGGCGCGGATGTGGGGCTGCATGGCGTCGACGTCCTTGGCGAGCATCGACTTCTGCATGGCGGGGATGAGGCCGGTGTAGGTGACGTTGATGCCGTCGACCTTGATTTTGGTGGGTTCCTTGTGGAGCAGGTCGTGGCGTTCGCGGTCGGTGTAGTCGCGCAGGGGTTTGTCGGGGTCGAACATGCCGCTGGCGCGGAAGATGCGGCCGTACCAGCCGTCCATGCTGTAGCCGGGGATGGTGATGGCGCCCTCGTTGAGGGTGCGGTCGGCGTCGTAGAGGACGGTGAGGTCGAAGTCGGTGACGCTGCCGCGGCCTTCGCAGCGGGGGCACATGCCGCCGAGGCGGTGGAAGGTGCCCTTCTTGGTCTGGGTCTTGCCGGGGCCGCGGTCGACGGTGATGGCGCCGGTGGCGCGGACGGAGGGGACGTTGAAGGAGTAGGCGTTGGGTGGGCCGATGTGGGGGTGGCCGAGGCGGCTGAAGAGGATGCGGAGCATGGCGTTGGCGTCGGTGGCGGTGCCGACGGTGGAGCGGGGGTCGGTGCCCATGCGTTCCTGGTCGACGATGATGGCGGTGGTGAGGCCTTCGAGGATGTCGACGTCGGGGCGGGACAGGGTGGGCATGAAGCCTTGGACGAAGGCGCTGTAGGTCTCGTTGATGAGGCGTTGGGATTCGGCGGCGATGGTGCCGAAGACCAGGCTGCTCTTGCCGGAGCCGGAGACGCCGGTGAAGACGGTGAGGCGGCGTTTGGGCAACTCGACGTCGACGTTGCGGAGGTTGTTCTCGCGGGCGCCGTGGACGCGGATGACGTCGTGGCTGTCGGCGTGGGCCTGGGGCATGGGTCTCCGTCCGGTTGGTGCGGTGTCGGGGCCAGCCGGCGCGCCGGCTGGCGTACATAGTACGGTACGTCTCGCCGGGCCGGGTCAGCGTCGCTGGTTGATGCGGATGAGGTTGCCGGTGGGGTCGCGGAAGGCGCAGTCGCGGACGCCGTAGGGCTGCTCGGTGGGTTCCTGGACGACGTCGGCGCCGCTGGCCTGGAGGCGGTCGAAGAGCGTGTCGAGGTCGTCGGTGGCGAGGGTGAGCGCGCCGTAGGTGCCCTTGGCGATGAGTTCGTAGATGGTGCGGCGTTCGTTGTCGGTGATGCCGGGGTCGACGGCCGGCGGGTGCAGGACGATGCCGGTCTCGGGTTGTCCGGGTGGGCCGACGGTGAGCCAGCGCATGGTGTTGCCCTGGCCGACGTCGTTGCGCAGGTCGAAGCCGAGGGTGTCGCGGTAGAAGGCGAGGGCGGCGTCGGCGTCGGTGTGGGGCAGGAAGGCGTAGTGGATCGTGACGGTCATGGTGGTCACGCTAGTTCGGTCAGGTGGCGGGAGCTTCTCGATTCCTGATCGGTCGGGTGGCGTGTTTGGTGAGGCACGGGGGTGGTTCGGCGGTGCCGGGGGCATGGCGGGCGCGGTAGGCGCTGGGGGGTTCGCCGACGAGTTCGGTGAAGCGGGTGCTGAAGGTGCCCAGGGACTGGCAGCCGACGGCGAAGCAGACGTCGGTGACGCTGAGGTCGCCGCGGCGCAGCAGGGCCATGGCGCGTTCGATGCGGCGGGTCATGAGGTAGGAGTACGGGGTTTCGCCGTAGGTCTGGCGGAACTGGCGGCTGAGGTGGCCGGCGGACATGTGTTCGCCGCGGGCGAGGGCTTCGACGTCGAGGGGTTGGGCGTGTTCGCGGTCGATGCGGTCGCGGATGCGGCGCAGACGGGCGAGGTCGCGTAGGCGGTGGGCAAAGGCGGGGTCGTCGGTGGCCGGGTGGTGGGTGGGCACGTTTGGCATTTTCGCTGGCCGGGGCGGGGGCGTCCAGGTGTTCAGCGCAGTCGGCGGGCGGTGAACCGGGTGGGTGGGTCGGCGATGGCGTCCTGGGCGGCGACGAGTTGGAGTTCGCGGGTGCCGGCGGCGAGGGTGGCGTCGAGGACCGCGTAGATGGAGTTGGTGGTGCGTTCCAGCGCGGTCGCGGGTGATCCGGTGGTGGCGAGGTGGGCCAGGTAGAGGGCGGCGGTGACGTCGCCGCCGCCGTTGGGGCTGATCGGCAGCAGTGGGGTGGTGACGGCCCAGGCGCCGTCGGTGGAGACGGCGACGACGTCGAGGTGGTCGGTGGGCAGGTCGCCGTGCAGGACGCTGGTGACCAGGACGTGCTCGGGGCCGGTGGCGCGGACGGCGTCGACGGCGGTGAGCAGGTCGTCGAGGGTGTCGGTGCGGCGGCCGGCGAGGAACTCCAGCTCGAACTGGTTGGGGGTGACGATGTCGGCGCGGGGCACGACGGTGTCGCGCAGGTATTCGGGGATGCCGGGGCGGACGAACATGCCGCGGCCGACGTCGCCCATGACCGGGTCGCAGCAGTAGAGGGCGGCCGGGTTGGCGGCCTTGACCTGGGCGACGGCGTCGAGGATGACGGCGCCGACGGCGGGGTCGCCCTGGTAGCCGGAGAGGACGGCGTCGGCGGTGCCGAGCACGCCGCGCTCGGCGATGCCGGTGATGACGTCGGCGACGTCGGTGGGGGCGAGCAGGGGGCCGCGCCAGGCGCCGTAGCCGGTGTGGTTGGAGAAGTGCACGGTCAGCACCGGCCAGACCTCGTGGCGTAGGCGTTGCAGCGGGAACACGGCGGCGGAGTTGCCGACGTGGCCGTAGGCGACCGAGGACTGGATGGAGAGGATCTTCACGGGGCTCATCCTCGCACTTCGTGGGGGGTCACGCTGGGTGGTCGTCGGGCGACGGGTGCGGGTACGGTCGACCGTTCGGCTCCGGGTTTCGACCGTCGGGCGCGTGGCGGGTTTGGGCACTGCATGCGCGGGGGGCATGAAGCGAGGGGTTCTCGCCATCTGGACGGAGGAAGCACTGATGCTTTCCGCACTCGATCGTCGGCACACCGTCGCGCCGCCGGGGTACAGCCGGTGGCTGATCCCGCCGGCGGCGCTGGCGATCCATCTCTGCATCGGGCAGGTCTACGCGACGAGCGTGTACAAGAACTCCCTGATCGCGCACTTCGACTCGGGGCAGACTGCGATCGGGGTGATCTTCAGCATCGCGATCGTGATGTTGGGGTTGTCGGCCGCGGTGGCCGGTACCTGGGTGGAGGCGAACGGGCCGCGGAAGGCGATGTTCGTCTCGGCGTGCTTCTGGGCGGCGGGGTTCCTGGTGGGCGCGCTGGGCATCGCGACGTCGCAGTTGTGGCTGCTGTACCTGGGGTACGGGGTGCTGGGCGGGATCGGGTTGGGGATCGGGTACATCTCCCCCGTCTCCACGTTGATCAAGTGGTTCCCGGACCGGCCGGGTCTGGCGACCGGGCTGGCGATCATGGGGTTCGGTGGTGGGGCGATGGTGGCCTCTCCCCTGTCCCGGCAGTTGTTGTCGTTGTTCGACCCGGGGTACGACCCGTCGAACAGCGGGTCGACGGCGTCGGGGTCGGCGTTGGTGTGGTTGTTCGTCACGCTCGGCGTCGGCTACTTCGTGATCATGATGTTCGGGGTGTTCAACGTGCGGGTGCCGGCGGCGGACTGGCGGCCGGCCGGGTTCGATCCGGCGAAGGTGGCGGCGAAGCCGATGGTGACCACCGCGAACGTGTCGGCGGCGAACGCGGTGCGAACGCGCTCGTTCTGGCTGCTGTGGGTGGTGCTGTTCTGCAACGTGACGGCGGGCATCGGCATCCTGGAGCAGGCCAGTCCGATGATCCAGGACTTCTTCCGGGACAACGGCACGTCGGCGGTGTCGGTGGCGGCGGCCGGCGGGTTCGTCGGGTTGCTGTCGCTGTTCAACATGGCGGGCCGGTTCGTCTGGTCGTCGACGTCGGACGTGATCGGTCGTAAGCCGATCTACGTGGTGTATCTGGGTGTGGGCCTGGTGCTGTACCTGGTGCTGGCGCTGGTCGGGCAGAGCGCGACGGCGTTGTTCGTGCTGTTGGCCTGCGTGATCCTGTCGTTCTACGGTGGCGGGTTCGCGACCGCGCCGGCGTATCTGCGGGATCTGTTCGGCACGTTCGAGGTGGGCGCGATCCACGGTCGGCTGTTGACCGCGTGGTCGGCGGCGGGGGTGGCCGGCCCGTTGATCGTCAACGCGTTCCTGGACGCGCAGGGCGAGCCGGGTTCGTTGACCGCGTCGGCGTACCGGCCGGCGTTGTTCACGATGGTCGGGGTGCTGGCGGTGGGGCTGGTGGCGAACCTGCTGATCCGGCCGGTGCCGCGGCGGTTCCACGAGCCGGCGTCGGGCCGGGACGAGATGGTGGACGGGCAGCCGGTGACGGCGGAGCGGAGCGGGTCGTGAACGAGCGCAGCGGTGGCGGGCAGCGGGTCCGTCTGGTGGTGTCGTGGCTGGTGGTGGTCGTGCTGTTGGGCTACGGCGTGGTGCAGACGCTGATCACGGCGGCGAAGTTGTTCACGCACTGACGCGTGGCGGCGGCCCGGGGCATAACCCCGGGTCGCCGCGCCGGTCAGAGGCCGCCGGCGACGCGCAGGACCGCGCCGGTGGTGTACGAGGCGTCGGGGCCGAGCAGGTGGGCGATCGCGCCGGCCACCTCGTCGGGTTCGCCGGCGCGGCCCAGCGGGATGCGGCCGGCGGCGCGCTCGGGGCGGTCCGGTTCGCCGGAGCGGGCGTGGATGTCGGTGCGGATGATGCCCGGGGCGACCGCGTTGACGCGGATGCCGCGCGGGGCGAGTTCCTTGGCCAGGCCGACAGTGAGGGTGTCGGTGGCGGCCTTGACGGCGGCGTAGTGGATGTACTCGCCGGGGCTGCCGAGGGTGGCGGCGGCGGAGGACACGTTGACGATGGCGCCGCCGGCGCTCATCCGGCGGGCGGCCTGCTGGGCGCAGAGGACGTAGCCGATCAGGTTGACGTCGACGACGTCGCGCAGGTCCTCGGCGCGCAGGTCGGTGAAGGGGCCGATGGGGCTGGTGACGCCGGCGTTGTTGACCAGGCCGGTGAGCGGGCCGAGTTGGTCGGCGGCGGCGAAGAGGCGGCGTACCGCGTCGGGGTCGGTGGTGTCGGCGGCGACGGTGACGGCGCGTCGGCCGGCGGCGCGCACGTCGGCGGCGACGGTCGCGGCGGCGTCGTGGTCGGCGCGGTAGCCGATGACCAGGTCGTGGCCGGCGGCGGCGAGCCGGCGGGCGGTGGCCGCGCCGATGCCGCGTCCACCGCCGGTGACGATGGTGATCGAGGTCAATGCGTCCTCCCCTGCCCCGCTGGTGGGGGCGACGTTACCGTGGGCGGCACCGGCGGCGACGGAGAGGACTGTCACATGGGGCGGGCGTTGGTGCTGGGCGGCGGTGGGGTGACCGGGGTGGCCTGGGAGTTGGGGCTGCTGGCCGGGCTGGCCGGGCGGGGTGTGTCGCCGGTGAACGCGGATCTGGACGCCGGGGCGCGGCGGGTGGTGGTGTTTTGGCGCTGACGAGCGCGGTGGCCGAGGAGGTGGCGGGCGTCTGGCGGGCCTAGGCTCACCGCATCGACGGCGAGCTCGGGAGGTACGTGGTGGGTGTGGGTGTCGGTGACCTGGTCGAGGATTTCACGCTGCCGGACCAGACGGGCGCGCCGCGGCGGCTGTCGGAGTTCCTGGCCGCCGGGCCGGTGGTGGTGTTCTTCTACCCGGCGGCGATGACGCGGGGGTGCACGGCGGAGAGCTGTCATTTCCGGGACCTGGCGGCGGAGTTCGCGGCGGTGGGCGCGTCGCGGGTGGGGATCAGCCGGGACCCGGTGGAGCGGCAGGCGGAGTTCGCCCGCCGGCACGGTTTCGACTATCCGCTGCTGTCCGACGTCGACGGGGCGGTGGCGGCGGCGTTCGGGGTGCGGCGGCGGTTGCCGCTGGGCGCGTTGAGCACCCGGCGGATGACGTTCGTGATCGGCCCGGACCGGCGGGTGCTGGCGGTGGTGCACAGCGAGGTGAGCATGAACGCGCACGCCGACGCGGCGTTGCGGGCGCTCGGGGGTTGACCGTCGGGCTGTCGTGCCGGCCTGGTATCAAGGGCGGCAATCAAACAGGTGTACGGAAGAGGGCGTGATGGCGGTCCAGGGGTTGTCCACTGACGAGGTACAGCAGATCCGTGAGTCGTTGGCGGCGGGCCGGAAGCCGCGGGTGGTGTTCACCGAGGCGGCCGGGCAGATGGCCGGGCAGCTCGGGCAGGTGGTGGAGCTGACCGACCCCGCGCGGTCCGAGGAGTTCGTGGTGGTGCGTTTCGGCCGCGACGAGTTGCCCTTCTCCCCCGCCGACGTGGCGGTCGCGCCGAAGGGCTCCGGGCGGCGGCCGGCCGCCGAGCCGAAGCCCGAGCCGGAGGTGGCCGCGCCGGCCGCGCCGGCGGCGCCGGAGTTCGTGTTGGACACGCCGCGGGTGCCCGCGCCGCGTCGGGAGGAGCCGAAGGTGGAGCAGCAGGCGGAGCCGAAGCCGGCGAAGCGGGCGGTGAAGGCGGCGAAGCCGAAGACGCCGGCGGGGCTGACGGTGACGCTGGCGTACGCCGAGGGCGAGTGGACGGTGGCCGCGCAGCAGGGCGCGAAGGCCCTGGCCAGGCCGTACGTGGTGAAGCCGGCGGAGGCGCTGCGGATGGTGGCGTTGGTGGACGTGCCGGGGGTGCAGGAGGCGGTGGAGCAGATCCTGGGCGCGGAGCGGGCCGAGGCGGAACAGCAGGCGGAGAAGCTGCGCGCGGAGCTGGCGGAGATCGAGGCGCGGCTGGCGGAGTTGCGCGAGGCCCGCTGAGCGGGCCCCGGACACCCCGCGGGGCCGGTGCGACCCCCTCGCACCGGCCCCGCGCCACCCCTGCGCCCGCAGGTCCATCAGTGTTGCGGAATGTTCTGTACCCCGATTCGGCGGCGGAACACCCAGTAGGTCCAACCTTGGTAGGCGAGCACGATCGGAGTGAACACCACCGCCACCCACGTCATGATCTTCAGGGTGTACGGGGTGGACGCGGCGTTGGTGGCGGTGAGCGTGCCGGCCGGGTCGAGCGTGGACGGCAGGACGTTCGGGAACAGCGCGGCGAACAGGGTCGCCACGGCCAGGGCGATGGCCAGCGCGGTGCCGGTGAACGCCCAGCCCTCGCGGCGTACCCTTGCCGCGGCGAGGCCGCCGAGCAGGGCGAGGGCGGCGCCGGCGGCGAGCACGACGGCGGCGGCGTTGGCGCGGATGGTCAGCGACCAGCCGAGGAACGCCACGGCGGCCAGGGCGGTGCCGGCGCCGAGGCGGACCGCGAGCGTGCCGGCGCGCTCGCGGATGTCGCCGGTGGTCTTGAGCGCGAGGAACACCGCGCCGTGGGTGGCGAACAGGCCGAGCGTGGTGAGGCCGCCGAGCAGCGCGTACGGGTGCAGCAGGTCGAGCAGCCCGCCGACGTACTCGTGGTCGGCGTCGAGGGGGACGCCGCGGAAGATGTTGGCGAACGCGACGCCCCACAGCACGGCCGGGATCGCGGAGCCTGCGAAGATGGCCCGGTCCCAGCGGCGTTTCCAGGACGCCTCGGGGCGCTTGTGCCGGTATTCGAAGGCGACGCCGCGGGCGATGAGGGCGAGCAGGATGAGCAGCAGCGGCAGGTAGAAGCCGGAGAACAGGGTGGCGTACCACTCGGGGAACGCGGCGAACATGGCGCCGCCGGCGGTGATCAGCCAGACCTCGTTGCCGTCCCAGACGGGGCCGATGGTGTTGATCAGGACGCGGCGTTGCCGGTCGTCGCGGCCGAGCACGGGCAGCAGCATGCCGACGCCGAAGTCGAAGCCTTCGAGGATGAAGTAGCCGGTGAACAGCACGGCCACGAGGAGAAACCAGACGGTGGTCAGTTCCACGGTGGGCTCTTTCGGTCAGTAGGCGAACGCGAGGGGGCGCTGCGCGTCGTCGGTGTCGTCGTCGGCGGGGGGCGGGGTGACGTCGGGGACGCCGGCGCGGGCGTAGCGGACCAGCAGCTTGAACTCGATCACCGCGAGGGTGGCGTAGATGAGGGTGAAGGCGGTGAAGGAGGTGAGCACCTCGGTCAGGGAGACGCTGCGGGACACGCCGTTGCGGGTGAGCATCTCGCCGAACACGATCCAGGGTTGGCGGCCCATCTCGGTGAAGATCCAGCCGAAGGAGTTGGCCAGCAGCGGCAGGACCGGCATGACCAGGCCGGCGCGCAGCAGCCAGCGGCTGGTGGGGGTGCGGCCCTTGCGCTGGCTCCAGAGCACCAGCAGCGCGATGGCGGCGGCGGCCAGGCCGAAGCCGATCATGAAGCGGAAGCTCCAGTAGGTGACCGGGATGATCGGGGCGTAGTTGCCGGGGCCGTACTGGCTGGCGTACTGGGCCTGGAGGTCGTTGATGCCCTGCACGGTGCCGTTCGGGTCGCCGGTGCCGAGGAACGACAGCAGGTAGGGGATCTTGAGGGCGAAGACCTCGCGGCTGCCGTCGAGGCTGCCGACGGTGAGCACGGAGAACGAGGCGGGGCTCTCGGTGGTGTAGAGGCCCTCGGCGGCGGCCATCTTCATCGGCTGCACCTCGGTCATGATCTTGCCTTGGATGTCGCCGGTGAGCACGACGAGGGTGGCGGAGACCAGGACCACCCAGGAGCCGAACTTCGTGGCGAAGCGGTAGGCGCCGGTGTCGGCGCTGCCGCGGTTGCGCATCACGTGCCACAGCCCGACGGTGACCACGAGGGATCCGGCGACCAGGAACGAGCCGGCGAGGGTGTGGGGGAAGGTGACCAGCGCGACCTTGTTGGTGAGCACGGCGATGAAGTCGGTCAGTTCGGCGCGTCCGCTGTCGGGGTTGATGCGGAACCCGACCGGGTTCTGCATGAACGAGTTCGCGGCGAGGATGAAGTAGGCGGAGAGGTTGGTGCCGATCGCGGCGGCCCAGATCGCGGCCAGGTGCAGGCGTTTGGGCAGCCGGTCCCAGCCGAAGATCCACAGGCCGATGAACGTGGATTCGAGGAAGAACGCGACCAGGGCCTCGATGGCCAGCGGCGCGCCGAAGATGTCGCCGACGAAGCGGGAGTAGTCGCTCCAGTTCATGCCGAACTGGAACTCCTGCACGATGCCGGTGACGACGCCCATGGCGAAGTTGATGAGGAACAGCTTGCCGTAGAACTTGGTGAGTTTGAGGTACCGCTCGTTGCCGGTGCGGTGCCACATGGTCTGCAGGATGGCGACCAGCACGGACAGGCCGATGGTCAGCGGCACGAACAGGAAGTGGTAGACGGTGGTGACACCGAACTGCCAGCGGGCGACGTCCAACGCGTCCACCTGAGAACCCCCAGCCTTCTTACTACGAGACGTAGTAAATACTACTCGGTGTCGTAGAAAACTTTTCAGAGTCGGAGGGCCCGAACCGACCCGGGACCAATGACCCTGATCACCTCCACCGGCGCGGCCGTGCGACCATCCAGCACTGATGGACACCTCCCCCTGGCGCGCGCCGTTGCTGTGGCGCGGCGCGCAGACGCTCGCCCGGGCCGCCGTCGCGCTGGTCGGCCGCCTGGAGGTCACCGGCGACGTGCCGGAGGCGCTGCGCCGCGGGCCGCTGATCCTGGCCGCCAACCACATCAGTCCGTTCGACCCGGTGGTGCTCGCCGCCGCCTGCCGGGTCCGGCGCGTCGCCCCCCGGATCATGGCCACCGGCGGGCTGTTCCGGGCCCCGGTGCTCGGGCCGCTGATGCGCCACGCCGGGCACATCCGCGTCGACCGCGGCACCACCGCCGTGCACCGGTCGCTGGAGATCGCCGCCGAGGCGGTCGCCGGCGGGTCGGTGGTGCTGGTCTACCCGGAGGGACGCATCGGGCTGGCCCCCGGCATGTGGCCCGAACGCGGCAAGACCGGCGCGGCCCGCCTCGCGTTCGCCAGCGGCGCCGCCGTCGTCCCGGTCGCCCAGTGGGGCTCGCACGAGGTCCTGCCGTACCGGGCGCCCAAGGGAATGCTGGGCGGCCTGGCCCGGGCGCTCGCCCGCCGCCCGGTCATCCGGGTGCACTTCGGCGCCCCGGTGGCCCTGGCCGACCTGGATCCGGGCGCGCCCGGCGCGGCCCGCCGCGCCACCGACCGGATCATCGACGCGATCACCGACGACCTGGTCCCGCTGCGCCCGCACGAACCCGACGGGCCCCGCCACGTCGACCCCGGCCGGCCGGTCGATGCGAGCCGCGCGCACCGCCGGCACCGGGCCAGCTGAATCGCCCGCGTGGCACCGGCGTGGGGTGAGACCGTGGCAGACGTGAACGCTCCCGTCGTGCTGATCACCGGCACGTCCACCGGCATCGGCCTGGCCACCGCCGTGGGCGCGGCCCGCGCCGGCTGGCGCACCGTCGCCACGCTGCGCGACCCCGGGCGGGCCGGCCCGCTGCGCGCCGCCGCCGACGCCGCCGGGGTCGGCGACCTGCTGGAGGTACGCCGGCTCGACGTGGTCGACGAGTCCTCGGTGACCGCCTGCGTGGCCGACGTGGTGGCCCGGCACGGCCGGCTCGACGCGGTGGTCAACAACGCCGGCGCCGGCCACGTGGGCACGCTGGAGCGGGAGACCGTCGACGACGTCCGGACGGTGCTGGAGGTCAACTTCTTCGGCGTCCTGCACGTCACCCGTGCCGCGCTGCCGCACCTGCGCGCCGCGAGCGGCCGGCTGATCACCGTGACCAGCGTCGGCGGGGTGGTCGGGCAGCCGTTCAACGAGGCGTACTGCGCGGCGAAGTTCGCCGTCGAGGGGTTCATGGAGTCCCTGGCGCCGGTGGCGGCCACCGTCGGGGTGAGCGTCTGCGTGGTCGAGCCCGGCGCGGTGGCCAGCGAGTTCGTCGCCAACGTCGGCATCGACGCGGACACCGCGGTGGCCGCCGCCGGGCCGTACGGGCCGGCGCTGCGGGCGTACCTCGGTCGCAGCGCCGCCGCGTTCGCCGCCGCGCAGTCGCCGGCCGAGGCCGCCGCGGCGGTGGTGGCGACACTGACCGACCCGGAACCCGCGCCCCGCGTGCAGACCTCCCCCGCCGCCCGCCAGTTCGTCGCCGTCAAACTCGCCGACACCGACGGCCTGGCCGTGACCGCCCTGACCGCAGGCTGGCTGCGCTGACCCCGCCCCCACCCCCGCGATCTTGCACTTGCTGCCCGGGGATATCGGGCACAACCGCCTCGAACGAGGGCCGAACGTGCAAGATCGCGTGGGGGGTTACGGGACGGCGGCGAGGCGCGCGTCCAGGGCGGCCAGGTCCGGCACGAACCACACCTGGTCGTGCCGGTTGGACTCGGCCACCAGGGCGCGTAGCGCGCCGCTGGCGGCCAGGTGCGCGGAGATGTCCCCGACCACCACGAGGCGCAGCCGGTAGTTGACGAACTTCTGCATGACCTCCCCGGCGAAGCGGGTGCCCAGCGTGAAGAAGCTCGGGTCGAGCCGGGCGGCGGGCACCGCCACCACCGTGGCGCCGGCGAACGCCGCGCCGATCAGCTCCAACGCGTCGGCCTCGGTGACGATGGGCGGGCCGGCCGGGTCGCAGACCAGCACCGTGACGCCGGCGCGCTCGCGCAGCTCGTCAGCCACGGTCGGCCTCCTTCCCGGCGAGCAGGCCGTTGTCGCCGTCGAGCACCGCGTCGAGCAGGCGCAGCAGCTCGGCGGTGTCGCCGAGGTCGCCCAGGATGATGATCTTCATGTGGTGCCGTTCCTCGTCGTGGACCGTCTGCACGCGCAGCGGACGGTCCGGGTCGGGGTGGGTGGTGACGCCGGCCAGCACCAGCGTGGCGAGCCGGTCGGCGGCGGCCCGGTCGACGCCGTCGAGGGCCACGATGCTGGACACCTCCGCCGCCGGGCCGGCCGGTCGCGCGGGCCGGCCGGTGAACGCGTCGAGGTCGGCGCGGGCGATCCGATACTGCTTGCCGATCCGCGTCGCGGGCAGCCGGCCGGCGCGGATGTAGCCGCGGACCGTGCGCACGTGCAGCCCGAGCCGCGCCGCGACCTGCTCCACCGAGTACATGTCGTTACTCATCGCACCCTATTCTAGCGGCCACAGGTAACGATAGGGAATTTCACCGGCCGGACACCCGGCGGCCGTCTCGGCCCGGCATACTGCCGGCGTGCAGCCCCGTCACGGCTACCTCGACGCGCCCGCGCCGCTGGCCTTCGCCCACCGCGGCGGCGCGGCCGACGGCGACGAGAACACCGCCGCCGCGTTCGCCCGCGCGGTCGCGCTGGGCTACCGGTACGTGGAGACCGACGTGCACGCCACCGCCGACGGCGTGCCGGTGGTCTTCCACGACCCGACGCTGCGCCGCGTCACCGGCGAGGCCGGGCGCATCGCCGACCTGCGCTTCGCCGACCTCGCCTCGGTACGCGTCGGCGGCGCCGCCCTGGTGCCCCGCCTCGACGACGTGCTCGGCGCGTGGCCGCAGGTCCGGTTCAACGTCGACGTCAAGGCCGACGGCGCGGTGGCGCCGACCGTCGAGGCGGTGGTGCGGGCCGGCGCCGGCGACCGGGTGCTGCTCGCCTCGTTCAGCGACGCCCGGCTGACCCGGCTGCGCGCCCTGGCCGGCCCGACGGTCGCCACCAGCCTCGGCATGCGCGGCGTGGCCCGGCTGCGGATGGCCTCCCTGCACGGCCGGCCGCTGCGCCTGCCGCCGTCCGTGGCCGCCGCCCAGGTCCCGGTCTCCTACGGCGGAGTCCCGGTGGTCGACCGGCGGTTCCTCGCCTACTGCCACCGCATCGGCCTGCAGGTGCACGTCTGGACGATCGACGAACCCGCCCGGATGCACCAGTTACTTGATCTTGGAGTGGATGGCATCATGACCGATCACGTCGGCGTGCTCCGCGACGTCTACCGCAGCCGCGGCCACTGGGCCGCCTGAACCCCGAGGACCGCCCCGATGGCCGAAACGGTCACCCCCGCCGTCGCCGAGCCCACACCCCCGGGCAGCACCCGCCGCGAACGCACCGGCTGGTACCTCTACGACTGGGCCAACTCCGCGTTCCAGACCACCGTCATCACGGTCTTCCTCGGGCCGTTCCTGACCACCGTCACCGAGCTGGCCGCCGGCTGCGAGCTGGGCGCCGACCGCTGCGACGGCGTGGTGCACCCGCTGGGCATCCGCGTCGCCGCCGGCTCCTACTACCCGTACCTGATCTCGCTGTCGGTCTTCCTCACCGTGTTCGTGCTGCCCGTCGTCGGCGCGATCGCCGACCGGTCGGCGCACAAGAAGCGGCTGCTGGCCGCCGCCGCGTTCACCGGCGCCGGCGCGACCATCGCGTTCGCGTTCGTCACCGGCGAGCGGTACCTGCTCGGCGGCGCGCTGTTCCTCGTCGCGAACATCTCCTTCGGCGCCGCCGTGGTCGTCTACAACTCGTTCCTGCCGCAGCTCGGCGGCCCGGACGACCGCGACGCCATCTCCAGCCGCGGCTGGGCCATCGGCTACCTCGGCGGCGGGCTGCTGCTCGCGCTCAACCTGGTCGCCGTCACCGCGCTCAGCGAGGAGGGCAACGCCCAGCGCACCCTCGACCTGGCCCGCTGGTCGATCGTCTCGGCCGGCGTGTGGTGGGCCGCGTTCACCCTGCTGCCGCTGCGCTGGCTGCGCGAACGCCCACCGGTCGCGGTGCCGCTCGGCGGCGGCAACGTGCTCACCGACGGGTTCCGGCAACTCGGCCGTACGCTGCGCGAGGTCAAGGCGTACCCGCTGACGCTGTTCTTCCTGCTCGCGTTCCTGGTGTTCAACGACGGCATCCAGACCGTCATCACCCTCGCCAGCCAGTACGGCACCGAGGAGCTGCGGCTGGAGCAGAGCACCCTGATCGTGACCATCCTGCTGGTGCAGTTCCTCGCCTTCGGCGGCGCGCTCGCCCTCGGCGCGCTCGCCCGCCGCATCGGCGCCTGGAAGACCGTGCTGCTGTCGCTGGTGCTCTGGACCGGCGTGATCATCGCCGCGTTCCGGCTGCCCGCCGAGGCGCCGGTGCCGTTCATGATCCTCGGCGGCTGCATCGGGCTGGTGCTCGGCGGCAGCCAGGCGCTGAGCCGATCGCTGTTCAGCCAGCTCATCCCCGCCGGCAAGGAAGGCGAGTACTACGGCTTCTACGAGATCAGCGACAAGGGCACCAGCTGGCTCGGCCCGCTCGCGTTCGGCCTGGTGTTCCAGCTCACCTCCTCCTACCGGGTGGGCCTGGTGTCGCTGCTGATCTTCTTCGTGGTCGGCTTCGCGCTGCTGGCCGCCGTGCCGATGCGCCGGGCCATCGTCGCCGCCGGCAACACCCCGCCCCGGGTGCTCTGAGCGCGCCCGGTCGATCATCTCGGCCGGTATGCGGCGGCGTCGATCGGCTAGGCTGCCCCGACGTGACCGACGACGCCGCTGCCGCCCCGACCTGCCTGGCCCGCCCCCTGCCGGGGCCCGGCGACGACCGAGCCGGCGGCTGCGCCGCCGCCCGGGGCGTCGACGGCCGGCCGCTGCACGCCGCCGCGCTGAAGTTCTTCTGGGGGCCGATGGACTGCGGCAAGTCCACCATGGCGTTGCAGATGAACTACAACCACGCCCGGCAGGGCCGCCGCGGCCTGGTCACCACCCGCATCGACCGCTCGCTGGGCCCGCAGGTCACCACCCGCATCGGCCTGGCCCACGAGGCCATCGAGGTCACCGACGGACTCGACCTGCGCGACCTGGTCCGCGACGCGTGGGCCGAGGGGGTACGCGTCGACTACCTGATCTGCGACGAGGCGTCCTTCTACGACCTGGCCCACGTCGAGCAGATGGCCGAGCTGGTCGACAAGTTCGACGTCGACGTCTACGCCTTCGGCCTGGCCACCGACTTCCGCTCCTGCCTGTTCCCGGCCGCGCAACGTCTGTTCGAGTTGGCCGACGAGGTGGCCCGCATCCAGGTCGAGGTGCTGTGCTGGTGCGGCCGGGAAGGGCTGCTCAACGCCCGGGTGGTCGACGGCCGGGTGGTCCGCGAGGGCGCGCAGGTCGTCATCGGCGACACCGTGGACACCGCCGACGTCCGCTACCAGGTGCTGTGCCGGCGGCACTACCGCTCCGGCGACCTGGGCCCCCGCGCCTGAGGCTCAGAACGGGTCCCCGCACACCCGCCAGCCGCCGTCCTCCGGCACCACCGACAGCTCCCGCTCCTCGCTGCCGCCGCCGTCGCGGTTCAGGCGCACCAGCACCGTGCCGCGTGGCCGACCCGCCCGGGTCGACACCGACACGTCGACGATCTCGTAGCCGCTGACCAGCGGCGGGGTCCGCACCCAACTGCCGAACCCGGCCTGGCTCCACCGGCTGCGCGCCTCGGCGCACAACCGCCCGTACGCCCGGTCGGTGTCGCCGGCGGCGACGTCCTGGAAGAACCCGTCCGCGGTCTCCCGCACCGGCCCGTCGGACTGGAGCACCACCTGCGCGTTCCACACCGCCAGCCCGGCCACCCCGATCAGGCAGGTACCCAGCCCGAGCCCGGCGACCAGCACACCCGCGCGCATCGGCCGGCGACGCCGGGCCGGTCGGTGCCACACCCGCTGACTGCCCATCACCACCGACGGTAGGCAACCGGCGACCGGCGCGCAGCCGGTTGCGCCGCCCGGCGGCGCATCCGTGCGCCGTCGGCGTACGCCCCCGGAGCGGCCGGGACGACGCGTGCCGCGCCGGTCGCCGGTACCTGACAGGAGGTGACAGGTACCGGCGGCAGACTCCCCGGCATGACGACGCACGCCGACCTCGCGATGGTCAACCTCGACAGTTCCGACCCGGCCGCCCACGCGGCGTTCTACGGCCACGCCCTCGGCTGGGAGATCACCCACAGCGAGGCCGAGTACGCCATGATCACCTCTTCCGGCGGCACGTCGATCGGGTTCGGGCTGGTGCCCGGCTACGCGCCGCCGGCCTGGCCGGACCCGGCCGGCGGCAAGCGCTACCACCTGGACCTCACCGTCGACGACGTGCCGGCCGCCGAGCGCGACCTGGTGGCGGCCGGCGCGACCCGGCCGGAGCACCAGCCCGGCGGCGGACGCTGGACCGTGCTGCTCGACCCGATCGGGCAACCGTTCTGCCTCTGCCCGCGCCGCCCGGAGTGAGACCGGCTCAGCGCAGCGGGCCGCGGGCGACCGCGGCCCGCATCGCGGCGGGTTCACCGGCGGGCACGTACTCCAACCACCAGGTGGCGCCCGCCGCCGCCAGGTCGGCCAGGTAGGCGCGCTCGGCCCGCTCGTCGGCCCGCCGCCGCCGGCCGCCGACCGCCACGTCAAACGGCGCACCGTCGGCGCGCGTCGCCGGGAGCGCGGCGACCAGGGCAGCCACCTCGTCGGCGGTGAAGTCGGACCAGCCGTCGGTGTCGGTCAGCTTGTAGGGCACGATCCCGTCGGCCCGGGCCGCCCGCCGCAGCACCGCCTTGGCCTGGGTGCTGCCGCCGACCCAGACCGGCACCCGGGGCGACTGCACCGGCGCCGGTCGCAGCGCCACGCCCTCGGCGCGGTAGTGCCCACCCCGATGGGTGACCCGATCACCGCCGAGCAGCGCCACCAGCAGGTCCAGGCCCTCGTCGAGCATCGCGGCGCGGGTCCTGACGTCGGTCGGCTCGCCGAACGCGGCCAGCCCCCGGTCGGCCGGATCGCCGAGACCGACCGCGACGCCGGCCCGACCGCCGGAGAGGTGGTCGAGGGTGAGCACCTCCCGGGCCAGCTTCGCCGGGCGCCGCCGGGGCAGCGCGGTCACCGTGGTGCCCAGCCGGACCCGCTCGGTGCGCCCGGCCACCGCCGCCAGCACCAGCCACGGGTCCCAGGTCGGCGGGTCGTCACCGGCGTGGTGGATGAGGTAGTCCTCCAGGAAGACGCCGTCCCAGCCGGACCGCTCGGCCAACTCACCGAGCGCGACCAGGTCGCCGACCGTCACCGAGGCGCCGCCGCAGGAGATCTCCAGGCCGTGTCGCATCCCGGCACCCTACGGCCCTGGTCCGACGCTCAGCCGCGCCGGCGGGCGCGGGCGGCCCAGATCGCGTACGCCGGGTCGCGGTCCAGGTTGTGCCGGTCCCGGTCGTAGCGACGGGTGGTCCGCGGGTCGGCGTGCCCCATCGCGTCCTGCACGTCCTCCAGCGGCACGCCCTCCGAGCGGGCCGTGGTGGCGAACGCGTGCCGCAGCGAGTGCGGCGACAACCGCGCCCAGGCGGCGATCCCGGCGGTCTGCGCCAGCCGACGCACCAGCCGGAACACGGCGTGCCGGTCCAGTCGACCGCCGGTGGCGGTGACCAGCAGCGGGCCGGTCAGCTGCGGCACCGTGACGCCCTGGGCGGCGGCCCGCTCCGCCAGGTAGGCGTCCAGCGCGTACGCGGTGCCGGGGGTGAGCGCGCGACGGCGTACCTTGCCGCCCTTGCCGACGAAGCGGACGCTGCGGTGACCGCGCTCCGCGCCCAGGTCGGCCAGGTCCAGCGAGACCAGCTCGCCGACCCGCAGGCCCAGGTCGGCCAGGAGCGCGAGGGCGGCCCGGTTGCGGGCGGCGGTCGGGCCGGTGTCCGCATCGGCGGCGGCCAGCAGCGCGTCGACCTCGTCCGGGCTGAGGCCGACGGTGGCGGAGTGGTCCCGGTCGACCCGGGGCCGGTCGGCCGCGGCGACCGGGTTGGCCGGCACCGCGCCCAGCTTGACCAGGAAGTCGTACCAGCTCGACAGCGCGGACAGCCGGCGCGCCACGGTGGCCGGGGTCAGCGGGCGGCCGTCGCGTCCGCGCGGGGTGGACTCCAGGTCCCGGCCGTACGCGTTGACGTCGAGGAAGGTGACCCGCAGCGGCTCCAGGCCCCGCTCGGCGCACCAGCGCAGCCAGCCGGTCACGTCCCGTCGGTACGCGTCGCGGGTGTGCTCGGACAGTCGCCGGTTGCGCAGCCACGCCTCGGTGAAGTCGGCCGGGGCGCCGGACACGGCGACACGGGCGCGGGGCAGGACCTCGGGACGCAACATGCGAGAAAGGTTCTCAGTCGGCGGCGCGTTTCGCGACGAGGCGCGCCGCGACCGGATGGCCGGCAGGGGTTACCGTCGTGCGGTGCGCGCCAGCCGGCTGGTCTCCCTGCTGCTGCTCCTACAGGCCCGGGGGCGGATGACCGCCCAGGAACTCGCCGACGCCCTGGAGGTGTCGGTGCGGACCGTCTACCGCGACGTCGAGTCGCTCGGCGCCGCCGGCGTCCCGGTGTACGCCGACCGCGGCCCGGCCGGCGGCTACCGGCTGCTGGCCGGCTACCGCACCCGGCTCACCGGGCTGACCGGGCCGGAGGTCGAGGCGCTGTTCCTCGCCGGCCTGCCCGGGCCCGCCGCGGAGCTGGGCCTGGCGACCACGGTGGCCGCGGCCGAGCTGAAGGTGCGTGCCGCGCTGCCCGAGGAGCTCGCCGACCGCAGCGGCCGGTTGCGGCACCGGTTCCACCTGGACGCGCCCGGCTGGTTCCGGCACCCGGAAGCCACCCCGCACCTGGCCACGCTGGCCGGCGCGGTGTGGCAGGACCGGATGGTCCGGCTGCGCTACCGGCGTTGGCGCGCCCCACGGGAGGTCACCCGGCTGGTCGCCCCGCTCGGCGTGGTGCTCAAGGCCGGCCGTTGGTACCTGGTGGCCCGGTGCGAGGAGCAGGTCCGCACCTACCGGGTCGGCGCGGTGCTCGACGCGGTGGTCACCGACGAGCGGCACCAGCGCCCGGACGACTTCGACCTGCCCGCCTACTGGCGGGAGTGGACCGCCCGGTACGAGCGTGACGTCTACCGCGGCGAGGCGCGCATCCGGCTCAGCGCCGCCGCGTTGGAGTTCCTGCCCTACGTCTTCCCGCCGGAGATGGCGCAGGCGGCCCGCGCGGCGGCCGGCGAACCCGGCCCGGACGGCTGGCGGGAGACCACCGTGCCGATCGAGTCGACGCGGCACGCCCACGCCGAGTTGCTCAAGCTCGGCGCCGAGGTGGAGGTGCTGGCCCCGGCCGAGCTGCGGGACCGGTTCACCGCCACGGCGCACGCGCTGACCCGGCTCTACCCGTCGGACGCCGACGCGGGGACGGCCGGCGCGCCGGTCTCCCCCGCGTCGGCGTGACGCGCGTTCACACGGTGGTGAGCTGCCGGTGCCCGTTGCTCTCCGCGGTCGAGGTGACCGCGATCCGGCGCGGCTTGGCCCGCTCGGCGATCGGGATGCGCAGCGTCAGCACCCCGTTGTCGTAGCCGGCCTCCAACCGGTCGGTGTCGAGCGTGTCGCCCAGGAACAGCTGCCGGGTGAACGTGCCCATCGGACGTTCGGCGGCGACCAGCTCGATGTTCTCGCCGGTGGGGCGACGCCGCTCGGCGCGGACGGTCAGCACGTTGCGCTCGACGGTGCAGTCGATGCTGTCCGGGTCGACGCCGGGCAGGTCGAAGGCGGCGTAGAAGTGGTCGCCGTCGCGGTAGGCGTCCAGGTGCATCACGGCCGGCCGGGCCGTGGTGCCGAAGAACTGCTCGGCGATCCGGTCGATCTCACGGAACGGGTCGGTACGCATCAACATGGCCCTGCCTCCTCGGTTCTCCTGGCCCAAGGTCTCGACTTGAGTCTCAGTGACTCAACTTCCGGTTTCAGTTTTAGCGCGGCGGCACGCCGTCGTCAACCTCCGCCGGCCGCTCCCCCGAAAACGACACTCCGGCGCTCACGGCCCGGTCCGCCAGTAGACGCCCTGCTCGCGGGTGAGCAGCACGTCGTCGACGAGATAGCGGCGCAGCGTGACGTGGTCCGCGGCACCGCCCTCGCACCAGGGACGCAGCGCCTCGTCCACCATCCGCTCCGGGTAGCGCCGCCCGGGCTCGAAGGTGCGCTCGGTGATGTGCTCCAGCAGCACCCGGCGGCGACCGCGCTGCGCCGGCAACCGGATCAGCGCGCCGTCGCGCAGGAACGTGCGCAGGATCGTCTCGCGCCGGTCGGCCGGCGCGAGCGCCGGCGACGACGCCCCGGCCCGGGCGAACTCGCGCAGCCGTTCACCGTCGACGCGCAGGCCATCGGCGTCGGTCAGCACACCGGCGTCGGTGAGCCGCCGCACGGCGGTGGCGACGTCGCGGGCCGGCAGGCCGGTGCGCGTCACCACGGACGGGACGTCCCGGGCGCCGAGCACGATCGCGGCGAACACGGCCCGGCGACGCTCGTCGGCGAGCGCCCCCGCGAGAGCTTGAGCGGTCATGGCCGGCAGCCTGCCAGCAGCCACCCGGCACGGCCACGCGTTTTCCCCCACCACAGCCGGGGGTGGGCGGTCCCCGACCGACCGCGCCACCGCGGCTCGGCTGCCGGTCAGGAGCCGGCCGGCTCGGCTGCCGGTCGGGAGCCGGCCGGCTGGGCTGCCGGTCAGGCCGGGACGGCGGCGGTGAAGTCGACGTCGGCGGTGTCGACCGTGTTGGCGTGGCGGTCCGGCGCGCGCTGGAAGCCCCAGTAGAGGTTGGTGTGCGCGATCACCTGCGCCGGCGGGGGCGCGCCGTAGGCCGACAGGTCCTCGGTGGTGTGGGCGTCGGCGACCAGGGTGACGTCGTAGCCGCGGGTGAACGCGCCGTGCAGGGTGGAACGGACACAGGCGTCGGTCTGCGCGCCGGTCACGACGAGCCGCCCGACACCCCCGGCGGCGAGCACCTGCTCCAGGTCGGTGGCCTCGAACGAGTCGCCGTAGGTTTTGTGCACGAGCGGCTCGTCGTCGCGGCGCACCAGCTCCGGCACGATCCGCCACTGCTCACTGCCGGTCGGCAGCTCCTCGCTGCGATGCTGCACCCAGATCACCGGGACGCCGGCCGCGCGGGCCCGCTCGACCAGGGCGGCGATGTTCGCGACCACCCGGTCCCGGTCGTGGGCGCCGCGCACCACCCCGTTCTGCACGTCGACGACGAGCAACGCGGTGTTCGGGCGGTCGGCGAGTGCGGCCATGGCGGGACTCCTTCGACGGCGGCGATCCCCGCCACCCTAACGACGGAGCCCGACACTTTCGCCGCACCGCGCGGCGGTCACAGGAAACGGTGCATGACATGCAGGCCAACCCGGCCCAGGGTGGGATGGGTGAACGCCTGCGGCACGGTGCCGACCACCGTGAAGCCGAGCCGCCGGTAGAGCCGCACCGCCACGGTGTTCGTCTCCACCACGGCGTTGAACTGCATCGCGGCGAAACCGGCCCGACGGGCCCAGTCCAGCGCCTCCTCGCACAGCGCCCGGCCCACGCCCCGACCCCGCGCGTGCGCGGCCACCAGGAAACTCGCGGTCGCCACGTGCGCACCCGGGCCCGGCCGGTTGGCGCCCATCTTGGCGCTGCCGAGCACGACGCCGTCGTCGTCCACCGCCACCGAGGTACGCCCCGGCGGGCGTTCCACCCACACCTCGCGTGCCACCGGGGCCGACCAGGCCGGGTCGTAGGCGAACGTGTCCCCGGCGGTGATGACGCCCTCGACGATCGGCCAGACCTGGCCCCAGTCGGCGTCGACGTGGTCCCGGATGCGCATCGTCGGCACGCTAGCCGGCGGCGTCGCCCGCGGCCACCGGTTTCCACCGGCCCCCGCGCCGGATCACCGTACGGCCATACTTGTCGCCATGCTCTGGGGTGTCAGCGGACCGATCTTCCTCCTCGACTACCTGGGCGCGGTCGCCGTGGCCGTCGCGGTCGCCGTGGCGGTACGCGAGCTGACCGGCCGCCGGGCCCGAGGCGCGACACCCGACCGGGTCGAGTTGGCGTACCTCACCGACCGGGCGCTGCTGGCCTGCCAGGTGGGCGTGGCCGCGCTGCGCCGCGCCGGCGGGGTGACCGTCGGCGAACTCGCCACCCTGCACGCCGACGGTCCACCACCGGCCCGGCCGCCGGCCCTGGTCCGTGCCCTGCACACCGCGCTGCGCCGCCCGCAGACCTGGGCCGCCGTGCTGGCCGACCCGGACGTCGCGCGGGCGCTGCGCCGGATGGTCGGCCGGCTGGTCCGCGACGGCTGGCTGCTCACCCGCGCCCAACGCCGACGGGTCGCCCTGGGCACGCTGCCGCTGTTCCTGGTCGCCGCCGTCGGGGTGACCCGGCTGGTGGACAGCGCGGTCGAGGGCCGCCCCGCCGGTGGACCCGCCTCGGTCGCCGGGCTGCTGCTCTGCTGCCTGGCCACCGCGCTGGGCGGCTGGTGGCTGACCGAGGTGCCGGAGACCGGCGCCGCCGCCCGGCGTCTGCTGCGCCGACTGCGCCGCGCGCACGCCGACCTCGACCCCGAACGCCGTCCCACCTGGCAGGGCCGGGACACCGACGCGCTGCTCACCGCCATGGCGCTGTTCGGTCCGCGACCGTTGCTCGCCGTCGACCCGGCCTTCGCCGTGCAGGTCGGCGTCGACCCGGAGCGGGGCCGCCCCCGACCGGAACGCCGCCCCGCCCGCCGCTGAGCGGCCCTCGACGGGCGGCGCCGTCACCGATGCGGCAGAGTGACCCCACGACCGCAGGGCAGGGAGGTGAGCGGTGGACGGAGTGGTGTTCCCCGCGACCGGCGACGGCCGACGCAGCACGACCGCGCTGGGCCGCGCCGTGGTCGCCGACGCGCTACGCGCCGTCGACCCGGTCGGCGCCCGCTCCGCCGAGCACGAGACCGACTGGCGGCGCGGCTACCTCACCCACTTCCGCCGACTGGTCGAGGCCGGCCTGCTCTCGCGCGCCGCCGCGCTCACCGTCGCCCGTGACGGCCTCACCGCGCTGCACACCCGCATGCGGTACGCGCCGCCCGGCGGCGGCCCCGAGGTGGCGCTCGACGCGGCGCTCACCTCGACCGGCCCGGAACCGGCGCTGCGCACCGCCACGGTCACCGGCGACGGGCCGGTGGAGCGGGAGCTGTCCGTGCCGTACCGGGGGCAACGCCTGCGCGGCGACGACCTGCGTCGCCGCCTCGACGCCTGGGTGGACGCCGGTGTGGTCGAACCGAGCTGCGCCGAGGCGGTCGGCGCGGTGCTCGCCAACCCCGACTGGCTGGACCTGCGCGACCAGCGCGTCGTGGTGCTCGGCGCGGGCGCCGAGATGGGCCCGCTGCCGTCGGTGCTGCGCTGGGGCGGCGACGTGGTCGCACTCGACCTGCCCCGCCCGGAGATCTGGCGCCGGGTGCTGCGCACCGCACGCCGGCACGGCGGTCGCCTGCACCTGCCGGTGCCGGCCGGCGCCGGCGACGACGACGCCGCGCTGGCCGCCAACGCCGGCGCGGACCTGCTGCACCGGCTGCCGCAGGCCGCCCGCTGGCTGGCCGGCATCGACGGCCGGCTGGTGCTCGGCAACTACGTCTACGCCGACGGCGCCACCAACGTGCGGGTGGCCACCGCCGTCGACGCGCTCACCGTCGAGCTGACCCGGCACCGCCCGGACGCGGCGCTGGCGTTCCTGGCCACCCCCACCGACGTGTACGCGGTGCCCGGCGACGCGGTCGACCACGCCGAGCGCGGGTACGCCGCCCGCGGGCCGGCCCGCCGGTCCCTGCGGCTGATCTCCGGCGGCCGGCTGCTGCGCCGCAACTACCCGCCCGGCGCGGACCCGGGCGTCAACGACAGCCTGGTCCCCCAGCAGGGGCCGAACTACGCGCTGGCCAAACGCCTGCAACGCTGGCGCGCGGCGGTGGCCCGCGACGCCGGCACCACGGTGTCGTTCACCGTCGCGCCGCCCACCCGCACCCGGTCGGTGCTGCGCAACCGCGCGCTCGCCGCCGCGTACGCCGGCGCGCACCGCTTCGGTGTCGAGGTGTTCGAGCCGGCCACCAGCAACACGCTGATGGCCGCGCTGCTCGTGCACGACCTGCGCACCGGCGGCGGACCGACGCAGGAGCACCCGTGGCGGGACGAAGCGTACGCGGCGGCACACGGCGGGCTGTGGCGGATTCCGTACGCGCCGCGCAGCGCGCTCGGCCTGGCCGTGCTCCTCGGTCTCGGCGGGGCCCGGGCCTGAGGCGGGTTTCCTTGTCTTGGACGCCGGGAAGGCTCCGGTATGGCCGAGACATTCGCGAGCGAAGACCTGAAGACGCTGCGGTCCATGGCGCGCGGGGCCGGAATCCCGGAGGCCGAGCGCCTGTCGCACGACGACCTGGTCGAGGTGTTGCGCCGGGCCGGCCTGGCCGACGGCACCTCGGACGACTGGCCGGACCAGCCGATCGAGGACCCGGCACACCTGGCCGGGCTGCCCCGTAGCTCCCTGCGGCAGGGCGACGAGAGCACCGGCGGCCGGGCCGCCGAGGAGGCGATCGGCGCCCGGCCCGGTGAGTCCGGCGCCGAGATCGACGACCGCACGCAACGCTGACCACGTACGGCGGGGCCGCCGCCGGTCCGGCGGCGGCTCCACGTCTCGTCGCGGTGGGGCGGTCACGCGACGATGCCGCCGGCCTATGCTCGCCGGATGCTGTCGCAGGTGACCGGACTGTCCCGGCACTTCACGGAGGAGTCGCTGCGGGCCTACCTGCTGGCGCGGTCGACCCGCCAGCCCGGCGGCTGCCTGGTCGTCCGCGGCTACGGCACCCGACGTGGGGTGCACCAGAAGGTCGCCGGGCGGGCGTGGGCGCACGTCGCCGCGTACGCGGTCTTCGTCGGTGGCTACCGGCCGGGTCTGGAGGTGCGGCACGACTGCGGCGTGCTCGACTGCATCGAGCCGACGCACCTGCGTCAGCTCAGCCGTGGCGACAACCGCCGGGAGCGGCGGCAGCAGCCGACCTGCCGCAACGGGCACGAGCGGGAACTCGACCCGGGCACCGGTCGGTTCCGGAAGGTGTGCCGGCACTGCAACAGCGACGCCCAGCGGCGGTGGCGCGAGCGTCGCGCCGCCGAGGTGGCCGCCGCCCGGGCCGGTTACCGACCCTGACCCGCGATCCGGTCGTCAGCGAAGCTGGCCCGCGCGGTGCAGGTGATCGAAGATGATCTGGTCGACCGGGGAGACCCGGTGCCGGTCGGCGTAGGTGAGCCAGGTGATCTCCTCGATCTCGTGGGCCGGCCGCAGGGCGCCCCGGTAGTCGGCGGTGTAACAGCGCATCCGCACGACGGTGCCGTCGGGATGCCCGTGGGCCTGGGCCTCGTACGCGCCGACGAACTCGGCGCTGTCCGGGTCGATGGTGACGCTGAGTTCCTCGCGGATCTCCCGGACGAGCGTGTCGAGGTCGGTCTCGCCGGCCTCCCGCTTGCCGCCGGGCAGGTAGTGGACGTCCTTGCCGCGTGAGCGCGAACTGAGGATCGCGCCGTGCGCCAGCCGGATCCAGGCGATCTTGTCGATGACGGTCACCGTGGTCGCTCCCCCGTGTCGTCGGTCCGGATCGGACGGTACGCGGACGATGACACCAGCCCGAAGCCTTACACACAATAACTGTCATTATGATGTAGTGACGATATGCCCCTTTTGAGCGGGCCGATTTTTGTTATGTCATAACCGGTAATCCGATAATCGCGGTCAGGTGGATTCGGGGTCGGCTCCTCGACGGCAGCCAACCCGAACACCGGGGCGACGGCTGTGCATCGCCCCGGTGTTCGGGTTGGTCGGTCAGAAGTTCGTCGTGAAGTTGTAGAGCGCCAGCGCGGTGTCGTCGAAGTACGGTGACGCCACCCAGGTCGCCCGGTCAGCCCGGCTGTTGATGCCGTTGACCAGACCCCACTGCCCGTCGTAGTTGATCAGCCACGAGCCGCCGCTCGCCCCGCCGGTGAAGTTGCACGGGGTGATCTTGATCGTCTGCGTCCACACCGCCGGGTTCTCCTGCACCGAGTTCGCGGCGCACTGCTTGAGTCGGCGGCCGTTGAACGGCGCCTCCGCCGGGTAGCCGAACGCGTTCATGAAATGGTTCACGCCGGCGTTGACCCACAGACCCTGCGAGCCGTACCGGTTGATGTGCTGGCCGCCCTGCGTGCCCATGACGGCCACGGCCATGTCCTCGGCGAAGTTCGAGTCGTTGATCCACGCCGTCATGGTCCACAGCCCCGTCGCGGTCCAGGTGCCGAGCGGACGCGGGTTCGCCGCATCGCCGTTGTACGCCGGGACGAAGGTCCAGTTCGAGGCCAGGGTGCCACCCCGACCACCGTGGATGCAGTGACCGGCGGTCCACACCTCGTTGCCGGCGGCCGTGTTCACGATCGTGCCCGAGCAGACGTAGTTCTTGCCGTCCATGGTGAAGAAGACCTTGCCGGCCGTGAACGCGGTCGGGTGGCTGCTCGGCAGGTTGGGGTCGGTCGCCTGGGTTCCCATCCCGCCGGCGGTGACGGCGCCGCGGGCGGGCGGGACGATCAGCTCCTGGCCGCTGTCGCGCGGCGCGGGCGCAGACTTGAGGCCGGCCTGCGGCACCGCCAGGGCCCGCCGGTACTGCTCGGATTCCTCGACCGGCCGCGCGGCGCGCATCCGCGCCGGCGTCCAGTACGCGGCCAGCACCGCGTCGCGCGACAGCCGGCGTCCCGCCGTCGCCTCAGCGGCCCGGGTCGCGTCCGCGGTGACCGTCGGGGTGAAGCCGGTGATCCCGGCGGCGGCACCGGGCGCGTCGATTACCGCGTCGCGTTCGGCCGCGCTGGCCCCCGGCCCGACGACCAGCACGGGCACGACGATTGTGGCGATCGCCAGGGCCCGAAGGGCCCGTCGTGATCCGGTCGACCAAACCTTCATCTGTGCGGTCCTCCCGTTGCGGACGCCACCTGTCGCAGCGCCCTGCGTACCGAAACCCTGAGCCCTGCGCCCGCTCGGGAGGGCCGATTGTGGACACGGCTGGACAGGATCGGACACGGTTGGACGGCACCGGCTCAGCGCTGCACACCGCACCGCTCCCCTCAACGTGGTCGGAGCGCGGACGGATCCCGGCCGCGGCGGGCCAGCGGGAACGCCGCCGATTCCCTACGGTGGTCCCATCCCGACGGTTCTCCAGGGGAGGTCGGCATGGCGCCGTTGTCACGCGAGGTCGTCGAGCGGATCCTGCGCGCCGGCCGCGAGCAGGACGTCGAGACGTTCGTGGGCCTGATGGCCCCGGACGGATACCTCGAATGGCCGTTCCGGCCACCGGGCGTGCCCGGCCGGGTGCAGGGACGCGCGGCGATCCGCCGGCACCTGACCGAGACGGCCGGGTCGCTGGTCACGGTCGACGAGCATCGCGACATGGTGCTGCACGAGAGCACCGATCCCGAGGTGGTCGTCGTCGAGTACGAGGCCCACGGCACCGTGGTCGCGACCGGCGCGCCGTTCACGCAGACCGTGATCGCGGTCTTCCGGGTCCGGGAGGGCCGGATCGAGTCCTACCGTGACTACATCAACCCGCTGCCGCTGATGGCGGCGCTGGCCGGCGACCCGGACGGGCGCTGACACCGACGACAGGAGCACCCCCGTGGAGCAGGACGACCAGCGCCGGCACTCCTCGTCGTTCGGCGCGGCGGCGACCGCGTATGCCGAACACCGCCCGGACTACGCGCAGGCCGCGGTGCGGTGGGCGATCGAGCGTGCCCCCGGCCGGCGGGTGCTCGACCTCGGCGCCGGCACCGGCAAACTGACCGCCACCCTGCACGCGGTCGGCGCCGACGTCACCGCCGTCGAGCCGGACCCGGCGATGCTGGCCGAACTGCGCCGCGCGCTGCCAGGTGTGCCCGCGCTGTCCGGCAGCGCCGAGGCGATCCCGCTGCCGGACGCGTCCGTCGACGCCGTGCTGGCCGGCAACGCCATGCACTGGTTCGACATGGCGGTCGCCGGCCCCGAGATCGCCCGGGTCCTCGCCCCCGGCGGCGTCCTGGCCGGCCTGTGGAACGTCATGGACGACGAGGTCGACTGGGTCGCCGGCCTGGCCGAGGTCAGCGGCAGCGCGGCCATCGGCCCGCGCGACACCCCGGCCAGTTGGCGTGCCGAGACGGCGCGGATGCACCTGCCGAAAAACGGCGCGCCGGCCCACTTCGACGTGCCCGAGCAGGCCGCGTTCCGGCACGGGCAGCGCCGCACCGCCGACTCCCTGGCGGCGACGCTCGCCACCCGGGCGGGCCTGCTGGTGATGCCGGCGCCGCAGCGGCGGGCCACGCTCGACCGCATCGGCGCGTTCCTGGCCAGCCGGCCGGAGACCGCGCACGGCGAGTTCACGCTCCCGATGCTCACCTGCGTGCTGCGCGTTCGGCGACGGTGATGGCGCACGAGGGGCCCGCCCACGAATCCGGCATGACCGGCGCGGACGTCCGCGCCGCCGCCGCGGCGATGACCGCCGTGCTGCTGCCGGCCGCCGGCCGGGACTGGACGGTACGCGCGGGCGACCTGGACTGGTCCTGCTGGACCACGGCCGCGCACGTCGCGCACGACGTGGCCGGGTACGCCGGTCAGGTGGCCGGCCGCCCCACCGACGGTTACCTGCCGTTCGACCTGCGGGTCCACTCCGACGCGCCACCGGCGCTGGTGCTGACCGTGGCGACCGCCACCGCGGGGATGCTCGCCGCGCTGGTGGACGCCGCCGACCCGGACGACCGGGGCTGGCACTGGGGGCCCTGCGATCCGGGCGGCTTCGCCGCGATGGCGGTGGCGGAGATCCTGCTGCACACCCATGACGTGGCAGGCGGTCTCGACGTGCCCTGGTCGCCACCGGCCGGGCTGTGCGCCGCGGTGGTGCGACGGCTGTTCCCCGACGCGCCCGCCGGTGCGCCGGCGCCGGTGCTGCTCTGGCTGACCGGCCGGGCCCCGCTGGGCGACCGGCCGCGCCGGACGTCGTGGACGTGGCGGGCCGCGCTCGACTGAGGAGCGCCGGTTCAGCCCGCCGGATCGGCCGCTGCGGTGAACGCGGTGACGTGGTCGGCGGCCCACTGACGGAACGTACGCGCCGGCCTGCCGAGCAGGTCCGACACCGTGGTGGTGACGTACGCCGGCTGCCCCAGGGTGGCCCGCCACGCGGCCAGCAGCATGTCCACGGCGGGACGCGCGGCCTCCGGGGCCTGGCGACGGAACTCGTCGGGCGGCAGGTCCTCGAACGCGATCGGCCGGCCCAGCGCGGCGCCGATGAGGCCGACCTGTTCGGCCTGGCTGAGCGACTCGGGGCCGGTCAGGACGTAGTCGCCGCCGGCGTGCCCGTTCTCGGACAGGATCCGCGCGACGACCGCGGCGACGTCCCGGTCGTCGACGGGGGCGGTCTCGGCCGCGCCGTACGGCCACCGCACGACAGCGTCACGACGGATCGCCGGAGCCCACCAGTGCAGCGCGTTGGAGGCGAACATCCCCGGCCGGACGATCGTCGCGTCGAGACCGGTCGCCGCGATGAGCTGCTCGATGCGGGCGTGCAGCGTCGCCATCGGGTTCGGTTGTTGGAAGAACGGGTGCGGGGTGCGGTGCGGCGCGGACAGGTAGACGACCCGTCGCGGGTGGGCGGCCAGCCGGTCGACGACGGCGGGCGCGGTGTGCGGCGGGGCGGTCCAGACCAGGAAGACGGTGCGCACGGCGGTCAGGGCCGCGTCGAGCGATGCGGGCGCGGTGAGGTCACCGGTGACGACCTCGACGGTGGTGGGCAGGGTGGCCGCCGACTCGGGGCGGCGGACGAGGGCGCGGACCGGCACGCCCGCGTCGACCAGTTGATCGATGACGGCGCGCCCGATCCGGCCGGTCGCCCCGGTGACGAGCACCGCGTCGGTACGTTCCATGCCACCATCGAACCGTCACCGGGTTAAAAACGCAACCGGGTAACTCTTGTTACCCTGACGCGGTGAGTGAGCCGGGCGGGCTGCGGGCCCGCAAGAAGGCGCAGACCCGGGGCGCGATCGCCGATGCCGCGATCGCGCTGTTCCTGGCGCGCGGGTTCGAGCAGGTCTCGGTGTCCGACATCGCGGCGACGGCCGAGGTGTCGAAACCGACCCTGTTCCGCTACTTCGCGACCAAGGAGGACCTGATCCTGCACCGGTTCGCCGACCACAACGGCGAGGCCGCACGCGTGGTACGCGACCGCCGGCCCGACGTCGCGCCGATGACGGCGCTGCACCGGCACTTCCGGGCCGGCCTCGACCGCTTCGAGCCGGTGACCGGCCTCAACGATCATCCCCAGGTGGTGGCGTTCCACCGGCTGGTGTTCAGCACGCCGAGCCTGGCCGGACGGCTCATGCGGTACCTGCTCGACGACGAGCAGGCGCTGGCGGCGGCCCTCGGCCCGGGCATCGGGGCCCGACTGCTGGCCGCCCAGGTGATCGCCGTGCACCGCGTGTTGGCGCGCAACAACTGGCAGAAGATCGCCGACGGGCGGACGGCGCACGAGGTCCACCCGGAGGCGGTCGTCGACGCGGACCGCGCCTTCGCCCGACTGGGCCGGGCGGCGGGCGACTCCTGACGCGCTTCGCGGCGCGACCCGCGGCCGGGCTCAGCGACGCCACCAACGCCACCGGCGGCGGGCGCGGGCCACGGGCGGGGCGGGCGACGCCGGCTCGACCGGCGTCGCGGGCACGACACGCTGCTGCCGGTCGGCCCGCCACCGCCGTACCGCCTCGTCGACGTTGACCGGGCGGACCACCACCCGAGGGCCGGTCGGGGCACGCAGCCAGGCCACCACCTCAGCGTTGAGCGCCGCCACGTACGACCGGACCGCGTCCTCGGTGGGCAGGTCGCGCAGCTCGGCGGGAAGTTGTTCGACGCGCCGGCGCAGTTGCAGCGGGGTGGGCAGCATCAGGTCGGACGGGATCTGTTCCCGCTCCATGAAGCTGCGGATCCACCAGCCCTCGTCGTAGGGCTGGTCGCGGCCCGGGATCGGTTTGCCGGCCCCCGGCAGGTTGTCGAACTCGCCGCGTTCCTGCGCCGAGCGGATCTGCGCCTCGACCGCGGCCTCCCAGCCTGTCGTCACCGCCGTCACCTCCCGCTCCCACCGTATCCGCCGGTTTCCGACCATGGTCAGCGTCGCCGCACGCGGAAGTGTTCCCGGCGCGTAGTGTTCCGCCGACGAAAGGAGCGGCGACGTGCGTGACTGGCTGATCGGCCTCGGCGTGGCGACCGGATGCCTGGTCGCGAGCTGGGCTGTGCTGGTGCTGGCGGCGCGGCGGCTGCCCCCCGGCCTGTTGCGTGACCTGGCCGCGTTCGTGCCCGACTGTCTGACCACGGTGCGGCGGCTGCGCCGCGACCCGCGCGTGCCGCGCCGGGCCCGGATCGCGATCGTCGTCGCCGGGGTGTGGCTGGCCAGCCCGATCGACCTGATCCCGGAGTTCCTGCCGGTGATCGGTCCGCTGGACGACATCGTCGTGGTGGCGCTCGCGTTGCGCTACGCCGGGCGGCAGGTGCCCCGGCAGGTGCTGCTCGACGCGTGGCCGGGCGAGCCGCGCCTGTTGCTGCGCCTGCTCGGCCCGGCCGCGCGGTGACGGCTCAGGGCAGCCGACGTACGTGCCGGTGGCCGTCGCGGGGAAACGGCGGGCGGGCCGGCAGCACCTCGACGAAGGCGTACCCGCTCTTCTCCGCGACCCGGCAGGAGGCCGGGTTGTCGACCTGGTGCAGCAGTTCCAGGTGGGTCAGGCCGGCGGCGGCGAAGCGGGCGAACGCCCAGCCGGTGACCGCGTCGACGGCCCGCGGCGCGACGCCCCGGCCACGGGCCGGGGCCGCGGTCCAGTAGCCGACCTCGGCGGCCGGCCGCCCGGGCTGGACCTCCTTGAGCACCACGCAGGCCACCAGCCGCTGCCCCGACGGGGTGTCCTCCAGCACCGCGAAGCTGAACCGGCGCCCGGCGGCCCAGCCCTGCCGGGCCCGGCGCAGGAACGCCCGCGCCTCGGCGCGGGTGGTCACCGGAAGACGGGTCCAGGCGCGCAGCACCGGGTCCCGGTAGGCCTCCAGCAGCGCGTCGGCGTCGCCGTCGCGCCACGGGCGCAGCAGCAGGCCGGGCGCGGTCGGGGTGGCGGCGGCGGACAACACGACGGACATCGTCCGAGTGTCGCGCGTCACCGGGGGTGAACGCGAGGCCGGCACGCGGGTCAGCGCGGTGGTTCGCGCAGCACCGCCACGCCGCCGGGCCCGACGGTCACGTGGTCGTCGACCGGCTCGCCGGTGAGCAGCTCGTGCCCGGCCGCCGGCACCCGCTGCGGGCGGTCGGTGTGGTTGAGCAGGAACAGCCAGCTCTGGTCGCCGTCGCGGCGGCGGACCGCCTCGACGCCGGGCGGCGCCGGGCAGCTCGGGGTGACGCCGGCGAGCCGGGCCGCCTCGACGAGCAGCCGGCGGTACGTGTCGTCGTCGGGCCGGGTGGAGACGTACCAGGTGCGGGCCGCGCCGACCCGGTGCCGGGTGATCGCCGGGCGGCCGTCCAGCACCCCACCGATGTACGCGGTGACCTGCTCCGCCCCGGCCAGGTGCACGGTCTCCGACCAGATCCGGCCGTACCCGCCGCTGGTCAGCGGCACCCGTTCGTCGTCGGCGAGCGGGTGGAACTCCTCCACCCGCACGCCGAGCAGGTCGCGGTAGGCGCCCGGGTAGCCGCCGAGGCGGACGCGGGCGTGTTCGTCGGCGACGCCGCTGAGCCAGGTGACCAGCAGGTGCCCGCCGGCGTGGACGTGGCGGCGTACCCAGTCGACGGTGGCGTCGGCGGCCAGGTAGAGCGCGGGCAGCACGAGCAGCCGGTGGCCGTCGAGCGGGTCGCCGGGCGTCACCAGGTCGGCGGTGAGGCCGGCGTGCCACAGCACCCGGTGCGCGGCGGCCACCTCGCCCGGGTGGTCGAGGCCGTCGCGGGGCATCCCCGGGTGGCGCAGCGCCCAGCCGCTGGCGGCGTCGTGGGCGATCGCCACGCGCGCCTCCACCTGCCCCGTCGCGGCGCCGGCGAGCCGGCCGAGCGTGGCGCCGAGGTCGGTGGCCTCCCGGAACACCCGGGTGTCCGCGCCGGCGTGCGACACCACGGCGGAGTGGAACCGTTCGGCGCCGCCGGCCGGGGCGCGCCACTGGAAGAACATCGTCCCGGCCGAGCCGCGGGCGACGTGCGCCAGGCTGTGCCGGGTCATCCGGCCCGGTTCCTTGGTGTGCATCCGCCCGGTGACGTGGATCTGGTTGGGTGCGCTCTCCATCAGCAACCACGGCGCGGGGCGGCCGGCGCCGTGGCGGGCCCAGCCGCGGGCCAGGTCGGCGGTGAAGGCGGTCTGCTCCTCCGCGCCGCCGTCGATGCGGTCCGGGTAGTGGTCGACGGCCACCAGGTCCACCTCGCGCGCCCAGCGGGCGTGGTCGACCGGCACCCAGTCGCCGAGCACGTAGTTGGTGGTGACCGGCACCGCCGGGTTCGCCGCCCGCAGGACGTCCCGCTGCTCGGTGTACGCGGACAGCAGCGTGTCCGACCAGAAGCGGCGGAAGTCGAGCAGTTGGCCGGGGTTGGCCAGGTACTGGGTGGCGCGGGGCACGCCGACCTGCGCCCAGTCGGTGTAGTGCTGTCCCCAGAAGCTGGTCACCCACGCGTCGTTGAGCGCGTCGAGGTCGGCGTACCGGCCGGTGAGCCAGCGGCGGAACGCCGTCTCGGCGTGGTCGCAGTGGCAGGTGGCGCCGTACTCGTTGTGCACGTGCCACAGCGCCAGCGCCGGGTGCTGGGCGTACCGGGTGGCCAGCACCTCGGCGATGGTCCGGGCCGCGGCGCGGTAGGCGGGGGCGGCGGCGCAGTAGGTGTCCCGGCTGCCGTGGTGCAGGCGGACGCCGTCGGCGGTGACCGGCATCGCGTCCGGGTGGCGCGAGGTGAACCAGGGTGGCGGGGAGGCGGTGGGGGTGGCCAGGGCGGCCCGGATGCCGGCGGCGTGCAGCAGGTCCAGCACCTCGTCCAGCCAGTCGAGGGTGTACCGGCCGGGGGTGGGTTCCAGCCGGGACCAGGCGAATACGCCCACGGTGACCAGGTTGACTCCGGCCGTGCGCATCAGGGCGACGTCCTGCGACCACACCGCCGGTGGCCACTGCTCCGGGTTCCAGTCTCCGCCGTAGCTCAGCCGACCGTCGCTCCACAACGCTTTAGTTGTCACCCCCGTCAAAGTAGGAAGAGGTGAGGACGAAAGTCAATGCGACAGATCATTGACAGTTAGTTGTGGTTCCCAAGAAACTTGCGGGGCCGCCCGTGTCGCCGCGAGGAGACGCCCATGCCCTACCGCCCGCCCCTGGTCCCGTACGAGACGTTCGTGGCCGACCCACCCGACCTGCCGGTGCGCGCCCCGGGCGAGGAGGGCGCCGACGACGTGCTGCGGGCCGAGGTGACCGCGGTCGATGCGCACGGTGTCACGCTCACCGCCACCTGCTCCTCCGGCCGCACGCTCGTCGCGCGCGTCGAGGCCGCCGGGGACGGGATCATCCGGGTACGGCTCACCGACGACCTCTCGGTGCGCAGCCGCTCCGCCCGGGCGCTGACGCTGACCCGCCCCGTGCCGCACCCGGCCGAGGTCACCGTCGACGACGCGTACGCCCGGGTGGACGCCGGCGGCGTGCGCGCCGAGATCCGCCTCGACCCGTGGGGGCTGCGCTTCCTCGACGCCGGCGGCCGGCTGCTGGTGGCCGCCGACGGCGGCACCCGGGACATCAGCGGCCGGCGGCGCACGCTGCCGCTCGGACGCTCCACCCTCGACGGCGACCCGGTCGCCTGGCACGAGAGCTTCGTCGCGCCCGGCGACGAACGGTTCGTCGGCTTCGGCGAGAAGTTCACCCCGCTGGACAAGCGCGGCCAGCGCCCGTTGATGTGGAACTTCGACGCGTTCGGCGGCGAGTCCGACCGGTCGCACAAGAACGTGCCGTTCTACCTGTCCGACCGCGGCTACGGCGTGCTCGTCGACAGCGGCCTGCCGGTGCAGTTCGACGTCTGCGCCAGCACCCACAGCAGCGTGCAGTTCCTCGTCCCGGACGACCTGCTCGACTACTACGTGCTGGCCGGCCCGACACCGGCGGAGATCCTGGACCGGCTCGACGCGCTGACCGGCCGGCCGTACCTGCCGCCGCGCTGGGCGTTCGGGGCCTGGATCTCCTCCGGGTTCTTCCCCGACAGCGAGCAGCGGGTGCGCGAGCGGGCCCGGCTCATCCGCGAGCGGGACGTCCCGTGCGACGTGCTGCACCTGGACTGCTACTGGCAGGTCGCCGGCCGCTGGTCCGACCTGCGTTGGGACGAGCAGGCGTTCCCCGACCCCGCCGGCCTGCTCAAGGATCTCACCGAGGCCGGCTTCCGGGTGTGCCTGTGGATGAACCCCTACCTGATGACCGACAGTCCGCTGTACGCCGAGGCCGAGGCCGCCGGCTACTTCCTGCGCCGCCCCGACGGCGACACGTACGTCGCGGACACCTGGCACGGCAGCTACCCGGTGTGCGCCATCATGGACCTGACCAACCCGGCGGCGGTGCGCTGGTTCCAGGGCCTGCTGCGACCGCTGCTGGCCCAGGGCGTCGCGGTGTTCAAGACCGACTTCGCCGAGGGGGTGCCCGCCGACGCGGTGGCGCACAACGGGATGACCGGCGTCGAGTTGCACAACGTGTACGCGCTGCTGTTCAACGACGTGGTCGCCGACGTCACCGAGGAGGTCGCCGGGCACCGCACGGTGTGGGCGCGCTCGTCGTACCTGGGCGGGCAGCGGCACAGCGCGCAGTGGAGCGGCGACGTCAACGCCACCTGGCCCGGCATGGCCAGCACGCTGCGCGGCGGGCTGTCCCACGGGCTGTCCGGGGTGCCGTTCTGGAGCCACGACACCGGCGGCTTCCACGGCACGCCGGAGCCCGACCTGTACGTGCGCTGGACGCAGTTCGGCGCGCTGTCGCCGCTGGTCCGGCTGCACGGCACCACCAGCCGGCTGCCGTGGGACTTCCCGCCGGAGGCGGAACGGTACGCGGTGGCGGCGCTGCGGCTGCGCTACCGGCTGTTGCCGTACCTGTGGTCGGCGGCGGTGGACGCGGCCCGCACCGGCAGCCCGATGCTGCGGGCGTTGCTCGTCGACACCCCGGACGACCCGACCGCCTGGACCACCGACCTGCAGTACCGACTCGGCGTCGACCTGCTGGTGGCGCCGGTGCTCGACCCGGGCGGGGAACGCGCCGTCTACCTGCCCGCCGGCGACGACTGGCTGGACGCGTCGACCGGCCGGCACCACCCCGGCGGCCGGCACCTGCGGGTGCGGGCGCCGCTGGACCGGCTGCCGCTGTACGTGCGGCGCGGCGCGCTGGTCCCGACGGTGGCGCCCGCGCCCACCGTGGCCGAGGGGCCGTTCCGCGACGTCACGCTGGTGTCGTGGGGCGGGACCGACGGCGTGACGGTGGTCCGCGACGACGACGGCGACAGCACGGTCACCGCCGTCCGTGACGGCGACACGCTGCGGGTACGGGTGGACGGGCCGTTGGACGTGCGCCGCGTCAGCGTGGTCGGCGCGGACGCGCCGCGCCGGGTCGTGCTCGACGGCGAGCCGATCCCGGTGACCCCGTTCGCGCCGTGGTTCGGCGGCTGAGCCGCCCGGTGGGCACCGTGCCGATTTAGTTTAAGCTTTGGCCGAACCCGACGGACCGCGGCGCAGGAGGCGGACAGCACGTGATCAGCATCGACCGGTCGGTCCAGACGGCCGACCTCGGCGACGTGCGGGTCGCCAACCGGGCCGTGGTGCTGGGGCACGTGCGGCGGCACGCGCCCTGCTCCCGCGCCGACGTCGCCGCCCGCACCGGCCTCAACAAGGCGACCGTCTCCAGCCTGGTCAGCGAGCTGATCGAGCACGGGCTGCTGCGCGAGACCGGGCTGACCGAGAACCGGGTGGGCCGCCCGGCCACCATGCTCGTGCTCGACGGCGCCCGCCACGTCGGGCTCGGCCTGCAGATCGGCGCCGACGAACTGGTCGTGGTCGCCGCCGACCTGAGCGGCGAGCGGCTGCTCACCTGGCGACGCGCCTTCGCCGCCGCGCCCGCCGGCCCCGAGGAGACGGTACGCGCGCTCGCCGCGCTCACCCGACGGGCGGTCACCCGGGTCACCGGCGCCGGGCGCTCGGTGCTCGGCCTCACCGTGGGCGTGCCCGGCCTGGTGGACGCCGACGGCGCTGTCCCGCTGGCCCCCGCGTTGGGCTGGCGCGGCGTGCCGCTCGCCGCCGAGCTGCGCCGCGCGCTGCGCGACCCGGGTTTCCCGATCGGCGTGGACACCGACGCCAACCTCGCCGTCTCGGCGGAGCTGCGGCACGGCCCGTACGCCGGCACCGCCGACCTGATCCACCTCACCGGCGGCCTGACGGTCGGCGCCGGCCTGGTCAGCGGCGGCCGGCTGCTGCGCGGCGGCCGGGGCTTCGCCGGCGAGATCGGCCACCTGCCGGTCCTGACCGACGGGCCTCGCACACCCGGCGCGCCGGCGTGCCGGTGCGGGCGCCGGGGCTGCCTCGCGTCGCTGGCCGGCGTGGACGCCGTGGTGCGCCGCCTGCTGCCCGACGCCGCGCCGGACGCGCCGGTCACCGACTACCTGCCGGAGATCGACCGGATCCAGGCGCTCGCCCGCGCCGGCGACGAGCCGGTGCGCACCGGGCTCACCGAGATCGGCCGGCACCTCGGCTGCGCGGTGTCCGTCCTGGTCGACCTGCTCGACCCGGAGGTGGTCCTGGTGGGCGGCCACCTGGCGACGCTCGCGCCGTGGCTGCTGCCGGCCGCCCGCACCGAACTCGCCGCCCGCGCGCTCGCACCGCCGGCCGGGGTCCGGCTGGAGGCCAGCACGCTCGGTTCCGCCGTCAGCGCGTTGGGCGGCGCCACCGCCGCACTGGCCACCGTGGAGGCCGGGCAACTACCCGCCGTCTGACCCTTGACCGCACCGGCCCCGGATGCCAACCTCGGTAGCGCCGCTTCCGGACCGGGCAATCCGTGGGCGGCCTGTTTTCCGGCGGTTGTCGAAGCGCTTCACCGCAGCTCCGGGCCGACCCGCCGGCCGACCACCCCACCCCTTTTTTTGCGTGCGTGCCGCCGTCCTCACCACCCGGCAATCGAAGCGCTTCGATCACCGGGAGTGTGACCCGCACGCCCACCGGAGGCGCCCGCCATGACCGACCCCGTCCCCCACCGCGTCGACGACCTGCTCGCCCGCCTCACCGTCGCGGAGAAGCTCGGCCTGCTGCACCAGTGGCAGGCGCCCGTCCCCCGGCTCGGCCTGCCCGGGTTCCGCACCGGCACGGAGGCGTTGCACGGCGTCGCCTGGCTCGGCGAGGCCACCGTCTTCCCGCAGGCGCTCGGCCTGGCCGCGAGCTGGAACCCGGACCTGATCGCCGCCGTCGGCGCCGCCGTCGGCGACGAGGTCCGAGCCAAGCACCGCGCCGACCCGAACCGGGTCGGCCTCAACGTGTGGGCGCCGGTGGTCAACCCGCTGCGCGACCCACGGTGGGGACGCAACGAGGAAGGCTGGTCCGAGGACCCCTGGCTCACCGGCCGGCTCGCCACCGCCTACGCGTCCGGGCTGCGCGGCGCGCACCCCACCCGGCTACGGACCGCGCCGACGCTCAAGCACTTCCTCGGCTACAACAACGAGACCGACCGGGCGCTCACCTCCAACGACCTGCCGCCACGCGTGCTGCACGAGTACGAGCTGCCGGCCTTCCGCGCGCCACTGGCCGCCGGCGCGGCGGTCGCCGTGATGGCGTCGTACAACCTGGTCGACGGCGTGCCGGCGCACCTGAGCCCGCTCCTCGACGGCGAGCTGCGCGGCTGGGCCGACGACGAGGTGATGGTGGTCGGTGACGCCGGCGCGGTCGGGAACATCGCCGGCATGCAGAAGTACCTGCCCGACCACGTGGCCGGCTTCGCCGCCGCGCTGCGCGCCGGCGTGGACAGCTTCACCGAGGACGACGACGACCCCCGACCCACCGTGGACCGGCTCACCGAGGCGCTGGCGCGCGGGCTGGTCGCCGAGTCCGACGTGGACCGCGCGGTCCGGCGGATCCTGTCGGTCCGGCTGCGCCTGGGCGACCTGGACCCGCCCGGCCACGACCCGTACGGCGACGTGCCGGCCGACGTGGTGAACTGCCCGGCGCACCGGGAACTGGCCCGCGAGTCGGCCCGCCAGTCGGTCGTGCTGCTGTCCAACGACGGGCTGCTCCCGCTCGCGCCCGACCGGCGGGTCGCGGTGCTCGGCCCGCTCGCCGACACGGTGCTCACCGACTGGTACAGCGGCACCCTGCCGTACGCGGTCAGCGCGTTCGAGGGGCTGCTCGGGCGGCTGCCCGAGGTCACCACCCACCCGGGCGTCGACCGGATCACGCTGCGGCTCGGTGACCGGGCCGTCCGGTGCGTCGACGGCGGGCCGCTGACGCTCGCCGACGCGGCGCCCACCGAGTTCGACGTGGTCGACTGGGGGCAGGGCGTGGTGGCGCTGCGCGCGGCCCACCACGGCCGGTACGTCGGCGCGGACGACACCGGCGCGCTCGTCGACGACCGTCCCGGCCCCGGCGGCTGGGTGGTCCGCGAGACGTTCCGCCCACGGCACCGGCCCGACGGCGCCGTGCTGCTGCACCACCTCGCCACCGGCCGGGACGTCGGCGTCGACCCGGCCGGCCGGCTGAGCGTCGCGGTCGGCGAACCCGCCGCGTTCACCGTGGAGCTGCGCGTCGACGGCGCGGCCGAGGCCGCCGCGCTGGCCGCCGCCGCCGACGTGGCGGTGGTGGTGCTCGGCAACCACCCGATGGTCAACGGCCGCGAGACCGAGGACCGGGTCGACCTGGACCTGCCGACCGGCCAGCTCGACCTGCTGCGCGCCGTGCACGCCGCGAACCCGCGTACCGTGCTGGTGCTGACCAGCAGCTACCCGTACGCGGTGGGCTGGGCCCGGCAGCACCTGCCGGCGGTGCTGTGGAGCGCCCACGGCGGTCAGGAGCACGGCCACGGGCTGGCCGACGTGCTGCTCGGCGACGCCGACCCGGGCGGGCGGCTGACCCAGACCTGGTACGCCGACACCGCCGAACTGCCCGACCTGCTCGACTACGACGTGATCGGCGCCGACGCCACCTACCTCTACCACCGGGGCGAACCGCTGTACCCGTTCGGCCACGGGCTCAGCTACGCCGAGTTCGACTACGCTGACCTCCGGTTGAGCACCGCCACGGCGCACACCGACGAGGAGGTGCAGGTGAGCGTCGAGGTCACCAACACGGGCCGCCGCCCGGGCACCGAGGTGGTGCAGCTCTACACCCGGCAGCGACGCTCCCGGGTCAAACAGCCGCTGCGGCAGCTCCGCGACTTCGCCCGGGTCACCCTGGAGCCGGGGTGCGCGGCCCGGGTGACGCTGCGGCTGCGTACCGCCGAGCTGGCCTGGTGGGACGAGAACCGCGGGGCCATGGTGGTGGAGGACGCCACCCACTCGCTGCTGGTGGGCCGCTCGGCCCGGGACATCCGGCTGGTGGGCGCGCTCGCCGTGCACGGCGCGGACGGGGCGGCCACGTCGGCGGCGGAGCGTTGCGGGACGGCCCGGTGAGCGGCCGCGCCGCGGGCGAGCAGGTCACCATCGCCGACGTGGCCCGCCACGCCGGGGTGGCGGCGAGCACCGTGTCGTACGTGCTCAGCGGCAAGCGGACCATCTCGGCGGCCACCCGGGGGCGGGTGCTGGCCAGCGTCCGCGCGCTGGGCTACCACCCGAACGCCGGGGCGCGTGCCCTGGCCAGCCGCAAGGCCAACGTGATCGCGTTGGTGCTGCCGCTGCGTACCGGCATGCAGGTGCCGGTGGTGATGCGGTTCGCCACCGCGGTGGTCACCACCGCCCGCCGCCACGACCACGACGTGTTGCTGGTCACCGCCGACGAGGGGCCGGCCGGGCTGCACCGCATCGCCGGCAGCGCGCTCGTCGACGGCGTGCTGCTGATGGACGTGGAGCTGGAGGACTCCCGGGTGCCGTTGCTGCGGGAGCTGGCGTTGCCCGGCGTGCTGATCGGGCACCCGGCCGACAGCACCGGCCTGGCCTGCGTGGACCTGGACTTCCGGCGGGCCGGGGAGCTGTGCGTGGAGCACCTGGCCGCCGCAGGGCACCGGCGGATCGCGCTGCTCGGCGCCCCGGCCGCCGTCTACGACCGGGGCACCGGCTTCGCCCACCGGACCCGGGCCGGCGTGACGGCCGCGGCCGGGCGGCTCGGCGTCGACGCGGTGACCCGGCCCTGTGAGGAGGGCCCGGCGGCGGTGCGCCGGGACCTGGCGGCGTTGCTCGCCGACCACCCCGACGTCACCGGCCTGGTGGTGCAGAACGAGTCGGCGGTCGGGCCGGTGCTGGCCGCGCTGCCGACGCTGGGCCGGCGGGTGCCGCAGGACGTCGCGGTGGTCGCGATCTGCCCCGACGAGCTGGCCGAGCCGGCCGGGTTGACCTGCGTGCCGGTGCCGGCCGAGGAGGTGGGCCGGCAGGCGGTGACGCTGCTGATGCGGCGGCTGGGTGACGAGCCGGTGCCGGAGGTGACGCTGCTGGAACCGACGCTGACCGTGCGCGACACCAGCCCCTGAGCCCGCCCCTGGTCAGCCGCCCTCCAGCAGGAGCAGCAACGGCGGGCCGGGGTTCACCACCGTGGACACGTTGGCCGCCACGACCACCAGCGCGGCCACGGCCAGCACGGCCAGCAGCAGGCTGAGCCACCGGCGTGGCCGCCACGACCGCACCGCGAGGCCGGTCAGGGCGGCGGCCAGCAGGCCGACCAGCGTGCCCTTCACCACGTGCCAGCGCACGTACTCGTCGAGCATCACGCCCAGCGCGGGCGACACCGGGCCGTGGTCGAGCTGGTCGCGGACCTGGGCCAGCACGACCAGCCGGGTGTCGGCGGGGCCGGCCGCCAGATGCGGCAGGAGCGTGCCGAACGGCGACACGGCCCCCTGGACGTCGGCGATCAGCAGCACCGCCGCGGCGAGCGCGAGCGCCCCGAGCGGCAGCCGGAACCGTCGGGCCCGGTAGGCCAGCGCCACCAGCACCGCGAGCAGCGGCACCGCGATCAGCACCCGGATCAGGTGGTACCGGAACTGGTGGTCGACGGCGTGCCGGAGCTCGGGCGGGAAGTCCGTGCCGCCCGCGGACCAGTAGGCGAGCAGGGCGCGCGGGACGTCGTCGAGCCGGTCGGGGCCCAGCGCGAGCGGGGCGAGGAAGAACGCGGCGGCCAGGACGACGGCCATGGCGCGGAGCCCGACGTCGCGACGCCGGGCGGCGGGGGTGGGCAAGGGAACTCCTAGTCGGATCGGCTGCGCAGGTAGGCGAGCACGGCGAGGACCCGCCGGTTGGTGTCGTCGTTGAGCGGCAGGTTCAGCTTGGTGAGGAGGTTGCCGATGTGCTTGGCGACACCGGCCTCGGTCAGGGACAGGATCCGGGCGGTGGCCGCGTTCGAGTGCCCCTGCGCGATCAGGCTGAGGACCTCGCGTTCGCGGGCCGTGAGCTGTCTGAGCGGGTCGCGGCGGCGTTGCATCAGTTGCCGGACGACCTCGGGGTCGATCACGGTGGCGCCGTCGGCCACCCGGCGCAGGTGCCCGGCGAACTCGGCCACGTCGCCGATGCGGTCCTTGAGCAGGTAGCCGATGGACCGGCCGGAACCCGAGGCGAGCAGTTCCCCGGCGTAGCTGTGCTGCACGTACTGGCTGAGGGCGACCACCGGGAGCCGGGGGTCCTCGGCGCGCAGCGAGACGGCGGCCCGTAACCCCTCGTCGGTGTGGTTCGGCGGCATCCGGACGTCGGTGACGACGAGGTCCGGGCGGTGCGCGTGGACGGCGGCCAGCAGCGCGGGGGCGTCCCCGACCGCGGCGGCGACCTCGATGCCGAACCGGGGCAGCATCGCGCTCAGCCCCTCCCGCAGCAGCACCGAGTCCTCCGCGATCACGACGCGCACGGCAGCTCCACCCGCAGGACCGTCGGGCCGCCGGGCGGGCTCGACATCAGCAGCCGGCCGCCGGCCGCGGCGGCCCGGTCGGCGAGCCCGGTCAGCCCGGACCCGCGTCCGGGGTCGGCGCCGCCGCCGCCCTCGTCGCGGACCTCGACCACCAGCCGCCCGGCCGCGCGCCGGACGGTGACGGTGACCTCGCTGGCGGCGGCGTGCTTCACCGCGTTGGCCAGGGCCTCGGAGATCGCCGCGTACGCGACCGCCTCCACCTCCGCCGGCAGGCGGGCCGGGGCGACGTCGACGCGTACCTCCAGGGAACTCGCCGCGGCCAGTTCCTCCACCGCGGCGCGCAGGCCCCACTCCCGCAGGGTACGCGGGCTGATGCCGCGGATCAGGTTGCGCAGCTCGGCCATCAGGGTCTTGGCCTGCTCGTGCGCGGCGGCCATCGCGGCGGCGGCCGGCGAGGACGGCGGCAGATCGAGCCGGGCCATCCCGATCTGCATGGTCAGGGCGACCAGGCGCTGTTGGGCGATGTCGTGCAGGTCCCGCTCGATGCGCAGCCGTTCGGCGTCGAACGCGTGCACCAACCGGGTCCGGGACCGGGCCACCTCGACGAGTTCCTCGGACCGCTCCGGATACAGCAGCATCCGGGCCAGCGCGGCGTGCGCGCCGCCGAACAGCGTGGTCAGGTAGAGCAGGGCGGGGATCAGCAGCAGGCCGCCGCCGGCGCGCGCGACGATGCCGGGCAGCGAGTCGGCGACCGAGATCCGGTGTGCCACCGACACCGGCGTCGACACGACGAGCAGTCCGACGATTCCGAGCACGCCGAGCCAGAGCGGTCCGACGACGCCGAGCAGGACCATGTAGGCCACGGCCCGCCAGGTGGCCGGGTCGGTGTAGAGCGCGCCGCGGCGTCCGGGCGGCGGTGGGGTGTCCCCGGCGAGCCGCAGCCGCCACCGCTCGGCCCGGGCCATGCAGAGCGCCACCTGCGGCCCCAGCAGCGCGAGCAGGCCCACCCCGATCAGCCCGAGGCAGGCCGCCACGATCAGGTAGCCGCTGGTCCGCCCGGCGCGCAGGAGCACGGCGGCCGAGATCAGCGGTGTCAGCGGCACCGCCAGCACGAGCCACAGCACGCCGGCGGCGAGCGCCGTGGTGGCCGAGTAGGCGAACCCACGCCACGGCCAGGCCGAGACCAGGAACCGTCGCCCGGTCACCGCCCTGAGCAGCGTGTCTGTCATGTGACCAGGCTAGGGGGCGGTCGTCCGCCGCCGACAGCGCGCTGGGGCGACCCTCGGGGTAGACCTGGCACTACCGGCGGCGGTCCCGGGGCGTGCCGCTCAGAGGCTGTCCGGGCGGCACAGCGCCGGGTGCCGGTCGCCGGGCGCCGCGTACCAGGGCGCGGCGTCGTCGGTCAGCGCGGTGCCGATCCGCAGCCGGGCCCAGTCGTTCAGGTCGGGCAGCGCGTCGGGGGCGAACCAGTCCACCGCGAGGGACTCGTCGCCGTCGGCGGTGGGTGTCCCGCCGACGGCCCGGCAACGGAACCAGACGTTGAGGTACTCGCAGACGTCGCCGTTGGGGTAGCGCACGGGGTGGGTGGCCACGCCGGCCAGCCGCACGATCGTCACCTCGACGCCGGTCTCCTCGCGGACCTCGCGCACCAGCGCGTCGGCGGGCTGCTCGCCCGGGTCGACGGTGCCGGCGGGCACCGACCAGCGGCCGTTGTCGCCGCGTCGGGCCAGCAGCACGCGTCCCGCGTCGTCGGTCACCACGGCGCTGATCCCGTAGAGCATGAGCAGGTCGTGGCCGACGTGCTTGCGCAGCCGGGCGATGTACGGCGACACGGGCATGGTGGGCAGGCTACCGGCCGCCGTGCCGGTGCCGGCGGACCATGCCGGCGGCCAGCGCCGCGTCGTCCAGGTCACCGGCGGCGACGCGGCCGGCGACGGTACGCCGCACCAGCCGGTCGGCCAGGCCCGGCGCGTGCCGGGCCACCGCCAGTTCCAGCCGGCCGCGTCGGGTGGTGGCCACGTCGCGGGGCGCGCGGCGGGCGGCGGCGGCGCGCAGGATCGCCGCGACCACGCCCTCGACCGGCTCCGGCCGGGACACGCCGCGCAGCGACAGGCCGGCCGCGGCGGTGCTGTCGTGGATCGGGGAGTCGACCATGCTGGGGTACACGACGGTGACCCCGACGTGGGTGCCGACCTCGTGGCGCAACGCGTCGGCGTACGCGACGAGCGCGCGTTTGCTCACCCCGTACGCCGCCGCGAGGGGCAACGGCAGCACGGCCATCCGGCTGGCCACGAAGATCACCCGACCGTGGGCGGCCTCCAGGGCGGGCAGCGCCGCGGCGGTGGTCCGCCACGCGGCGAGCAGGTTCACCTCGATCTGCCGGCGTACCACCTCGCCGGGGGGCAGTTCGGCGGGGGCGGGCCCGCCGACGCCGGCGTTGTTGATCAGCAGGTCGAGCCCGCCGAGCCGGGTGACGGCGTCGGCCACCGCGCCGGGGGTGGCCGCCGGGTCGGTCAGGTCGACGCCGAGCACCGGTGGGGTGGCGTCGACGTCGGCGTGCAGGTCCAGCCCGACCACGTGCGCGCCGGCGGCGGTTAGCGCGGCGCCGAGGTGGCGACCGAACGTGCCGCGGGCGCCGGTGACCAGGACCCGCCGGCCGGTCAGCGCGTTCACCGGGCCGCTCCGGCCCGGCGCCGTCCGGCGGCCAGTTCCCGGCGCAGCTCGACCAGGTAGGCGTCGAAGTCGACGCGCATGTGCGGCCGGCGGTGTCCCCACCGGTCGGTCGCGGCGCGCAGTTCGGCGCGGCAGGCGGCGGCCTGCCGCGCCCGCTCCGGTGGCGTCCAGGTGCCGGCCAGGCGGGCGGCGACCAACCGGGCCTGCGCCTCCAGCAGCGGAAACGCCGCGCCGGTGGACTGCATGAGCCCGACGAACGCCAGCCCGGGGGCGTCGAGGTGGAACACGTGCCGGTACAGCGGCAGCCGGTCGGCGCCGTCGCCGAGCAGGTCGGCGTCGAGGAACGGCACCACCACCCGGTAGCCGGTGCACCACACCACCAGGTCGACGGCGTCGACGCGGCCGTCGGTGAACTCGACGCGGTCGCCGGCGAAGCGGGCGATGCCGGGCCGGGCGTGGATGTCGCCGTGGGTGAGCCGGGACAGCAGCGCGTCGGAGAGCGTCGGGTGGTCCTGGAGGAAGCCGTGTGTCGGGGCGGGCAGTCCGTAGCGGGTGGGCGGGCCGACGACGGTGGTGAGCATGCGCTGGCTGACCCGTTGCCGCAGCCGCCAGGGCAGCCGGCGGGCCAGCGCCCCGTTGAGCGTGTCGGCGGGGCGGCCGAGCAGGTACTTGGGCACCACCCAGACGCCGCGGCGCAGCGACAGCAGCGTGCGGGTGGCGGCGTACGAGGCGTCGACGGCGATGTCCATGGCCGAGTTGCCGCCGCCGACCACGAGGACCCGCCGGCCGGTGAGCTGTTCCGGCCCGCGGTAGTCGTGGCTGTGCAGTTGGTCGGCGGCGCACTCGCCGGGATAGGGATCGGGTCGGCGCGGCGCCCGGTTGTGCCCGTTGGCCACCACCACGGCCTCGACGTCGACCTGCACCGGGCCGTCCGGGCCGGTGGCGTGCACCCGCCAGCCGTCGCCGGCGCGGGTGACCCGGTCGACGGTGTGTCGCAGCCGCACCGCCGGGCGCAGCCCGAACCGGTCGGCGTAGTCGCCGAGGTAGCCGGCGACGCGGGTGTGGTCGGGGTAGTCGGGCCAGTCCGCCGGCATCGGGTGGTCGGCGAACTCGGTACGCGCCTTGCTGGTGTTCAGGTGCAGCGTCCGGTACGCCGGTGAGCCGGGCGCGCCATAGATCCAGAGGCCACCGACGGTGTCGGCGGCCTCGAACGCGACCGCCGGCACGCCGGCGTCGGCCAGTGCCTTGAGCGTGGCCAGTCCGGCCGCGCCGGCGCCGACGACCGCCACCCTGGGTGCTGCCATGCCCGCCTCCATTAATCCAACGACTGCTGGATAATCCCCGGCGGCGCGGCCCCGGTCAAGGGGTGGCCGGCGGATAGAGCCCGTCGAGGAGGCGGTGCACGAACGCGCGGAACTCCCGCCGCTCCCGCGCCTCGGAGCCGGCGCCCGCGGCCAACGCCACCACGTGCCCGTGCACCGCCCAGACCAGGCTGCGCACCGTCACGTGCGGGGCCGGCTCGACCAGCGCCCCGGCCGCCGACGCGGCGACGAGCAACTGCTCGACCTGCGCGTACAGCGGGGCGGCGTAGCGCCGGTCCAGCTCGCTGTGCCGCCGCGGCTCCAACCAGCGACGCAACCACAACGCGGTGGTCTCCGGCCGGTCCTCCAGGAAGTCGACGAACACGTCGACCATGTCGTGCAGCGCGCGTACCGCGTCGGCGGGCCCGGCGGCCAGCGCGGCGCGGGCGCGGTCCCCGGCCGCCTCCACCGCCTCCCGTTCGGCGCTGAACACCCGCGCGAAACAGGCGTCGTAGAGCTGCGCCTTGGTGCCGGTGTGGTGGGCGACGGTGGCCACGTCGACACCGGCCGCGGCGGCCACGTCGCGCATGCTGACCGCGTCGAAGCCCCGCTCGGCGAACAGCGCGGTGGCGGCGGCGAGCACCAGCTCGCGGGTCGGTCGCTGGTCGTCGCGACGGGGCCGGCCCGGCCGGCGACGGGGCATGGTCATCCGGCCATTGTTCCCCCTACAATCCAGCATCCGTTGGATTGGGGTGGGCGTGCCCCGGGGCAGGAGGCGGCGATGACCGGGGTGGACCCGCGGCGCGACACCGGCGCGCTGCCCCGCGGCCCGCTTGTCGGGTTCGCCGCCGGCTCGCTGGGCATGGGCGTGTGGATCACCGTGCCGGGGCTGCTGCTGCTGTACTTCCTCACCGACGTCCTCGCGGTCGCGCCGTGGCTGGCCGGGCTGACGCTGCTGCTGCCGAAGGTCGCCGACGTGCTGCTGCACCCGTGGATCGGGCACCGCTGCGACGTCGAGCAGGCCCGCCGCGGCCACCGCCGGCGGCTGCTGCTGGCCGGCTGCGCGTTGCCGGCGGCGTTCGCCGCCCTGTTCGCGGCGCCCGGCGGCCTCACCGGCGGGCCCGCCGCGGCCTGGGTGGCGGTCTGCTTCGTGGCCGGCAACCTGCTGTTCGCCGCCTACCAGGTGCCCTACCTGGCCACCCCGGCGGACCTGCGGATCGGCTACCACGAGCGGACCCGGCTGATGGCGTTCCGGATGGTGGTGCTCACGCTCGGCATCCTGGTCTCCGGGCTGGTGGCGCCGCTGCTGGCCGGCGGCGACGACGCCACCCGCGCCGGCTACCTGCGGATGGCCGGGGTCCTGGCGGCCGGGATGCTCGCCGCGATGCTCATCGGGGTGGCGGGCATCGGCCGGCTGCGCCGCGCGGCGGGCGACCCGGCGCCGCGGCACGCCACCGGCGGCTGGCGGGCGCTGACGGCGAGCCTGCGTGACCGGCAGTTCCGCCGGCTGGCCGGCGCGTACCTGGCCATGTCGACCACCACCCATCTGGTGCTGGCCGGGGTGCCCTACTACGCGCGGTACGAGCTGGGCCGCGCCGGGCTGACCACGGTGCTGGTGGCGGCGTTCGTCGCGCCGGCGCTGCTGGTCACGCCGGCCTGGTCGGCGCTGGCCCGGCGGGTCGGCAAGCAGCGTGCCCTGCTGGCCGCGCAGGTCGCGTTCGCGGCCGGGTCGCTGGTACTGGCTCTCGGCCGGGCCGCCGGCCTGCCGGTGCTCGTCGCCGCCGTGGCGGTGCTCGGGGTGGCGTTCGCCGGCATGCAGCTGCTGCCGTTCTCGATGCTGCCCGACGTGATCCGCGCCGCCGGCGCGCCACGCGCCGGCACCTACACCGGCGTGTGGACCGCCACCGAGGCCACCGGCGCGGCGCTCGGCCCGTACGCGTACGCGTTGTGCCTGGCCGCCGGCGGGTTCGTCGCGTCGAGCGCCGGCGAGACCGTCACCCAGTCGGCGGGCGCCCTCGCGGCGCTGCGGTACGGCTTCGGGCTGCTGCCCGCCGCCGTGATGGTGGTGGCGGTGCTGCTGCAACGCCGGTACACGCTCGACGGCGCGGCCCGCGCCGACGTCGGCCACTAGACTTCGCCCCCGATGGACGCCACCTCGCCTGCGCCGGACGCCGAACCCGCCACCGAGACCCGCCCCTGCGCCCACTGCGCCCGGGAGGTGCCGCAGCGTGTCGGCGCGGGCCGCCCGTTCCGCTACTGCCGGGACAACGACGGCGCCTGCCAGCGGGCCGCCCGCAACTCGCGGATGCGACACCGCAACGCCCCGGGCCTGCCCGGGCAGGTGGCCCGCACCTGGGAGGCGGTGGACCGGCTCGACCAGATCGTGGAGACGCTCACCGACGCGCTGCACGCCGAGCTGTCCCCCGCCGGCGTGGAACGGCAGCTCGCCGAGCTGCGCGCCGAAACGTCGGCGCAGGTCGCCGCCGCGCACGCGGAACGCGACGACGCCCGCCGCGACGCCGAGGACGCCGCCGCGTCGGCCACCCGCGACCGGCAGGACGCGCGGGCCGCGCGCACCGACCGCGACGCGGCCCGGCAGCGCGCCGACGCCGCCGAGGCGGCGACCCGCGCGGCCGTCGAGCGGGCCGACGCCGCCGAGACCGCCCGCGACGCCGCCCGCGCCGAGGCCGGCGCCGCGCAGGCGCTGCGGGTGCAGGCCGAACGGGACCGCGACGCCGCCCGCGCCGAGCTGCGGACCGTGCGCGCCGAACGCGACGCCGAACGGCAGCGGGCCGCCGAACTGACCGCCGACCGGGACACCGCCCGCGCCGACGCCGAACGCGCCACCCACGCCGCGGCCGAGGCGCTGGAGCGGGCGCAGCGGGCCCGCGCCGACGCGGACACGGCCCGCGCCGACGCCCAGGCCGCCCGGGCGCAGGCCACCGAGGACCGCCGGGCGGCAAGGGCCGCCGCCGAACGCGCCGACGCGCAGGCCACCGACGCGCAGCGGGCCCGCGCCGACCGGGAACGGGCCGACACCGCCCGCGCCGAGGCGGTGGCGGCAGCCGACGCGGCGCGCGCCGAGGCGACGGCGCTGCGGGCCGAACGGGAGGCGCTCGCCGCCGAGCTGGCCGAGGCCCGGCGGGCGGTGGACGTCGCGCAGGCGCGGGCCGCCGAGACGGCGGCGCGGCTGGCCGCGGCGGACACCGACCGCGACGCCGCCGAACGGCGCGCCGGGCAGCTCGCCGACCAGGTCAGCGACCTGGCCGGGGCGCTCGCGCGGCTCGGACGTCCCGCCTGACCGGACGCCGGCCGGGCCGTTCGCCAGGCTCGGCGAGCCGGTTGACCGGCCACGCAGCGGGACGGGGCAGCGCGGCACCGGTCGGCCGGGCGAGGATCACGGCATGGGAAAGACGCATGACCGCATCGACGGCCGGTTGCGGGAGTTCATCGAGGCGCAGCCGATGTTCTTCGTCGCGACCGCCCCGTTGTCCGGCGACGGCACCGTCAACCTGTCCCCCAAGGGACTGCGCGGCTGCCTGGCGGTGCTCGACGCGCACACGGTGGCCTATCTGGACTTCGCCGGCAGCAACGCCGAGACCATCGCGCACCTGCGGGAGAACGGCCGGGTCACGTTGATGTGGTGCGCGTTCGCCGGCCCGCCGAACATCGTGCGGGTGCACGGGCGCGGCGAGCCGGTGTTCCGCGACGACCCGCGCTGGCCCGGCCTGCTGCGGCACTTTCCCGACATCGACCCGGGCCCGCACGGCCTGCGGGCGGTGATCGTGGTGCGCGCCGAGCTGATCCGCGACACCTGCGGCTACGCGGTGCCGCTGATGAGCTACGACACCGACCGGGACCTGCACGGGCGGCGGTTCGCCCGGGAGGACGACGCGTCGCTGTCGGCGTACTTCGCCGGCAAGGACCACGTCGCGACCAGCATCGACGGGCTGCCCGGCCTGCCGCTGCCGTTGCCGCCCACCCCGGCGGCGTGAGCCCGTCCGGCGACTCGCGGTCACCGGTCAGTGGATGCCTGCCATCAGCTCGCGGATCTGCCGGGTGAACATCACCGCGGCCACCCCCAGCAGCACCGACGCCAGCCCGAACGTCAGGAAGTACGCCGACTGCGACCAGTTCTGCGCCAGCCGGGCGACCTGACCGCCGATCGCGTCGCCGACGGCGGTGGCGAGGAACCACAGGCCCAGCATCTGGCTGGCGTACTTCACCGGGGCCAGTTTCGTGGTGGCCGACAGGCCCACCGGGCTCAGCGACAACTCGCCGGCGACCTGGATCGCGTACACCGCGACCAGCCACCACGGGGAGACCAGGTCGCCGCCGACGGCGGCCTGCGCGGCGGCGGCCATCAGCACGAACGACAGACCGTTGAGGACCAGGCCGACGGCGAACTTCGTCGGTGTCGACACCCGGTGGCCCAGGCGCAGCCACAGCCAGGCGGCCAGCGGCGCGCCGATGATGATCAGGATCGGGTTGACCGACTGGAGCCAGGACGCCGGGAACGTGAACCCGGCCACGTTCCGGTCGGTGCGCTCGGCGGCGAAGATGTTCAGCACCGAGCCGGCCTGGTCGTAGATCAGCCAGAACGCGGCGGCGAACACGAACAGCCACACGTACGCCTTCATCCGGCGGCGTTCGGTGCCGCTGATCTCCCGGTCGGTGAGGATCCGCGCGAAGTAGCCGACGGTCACCAGCACGGTCACCGCGGTGAGCAGGTTGACCACCGTGTTCACGGTGAACCAGCCGGTCAGCAGCAACCCCAGCAGGACCACCAGCAGCACGACGGTGACCGCGCCGGCGCGGGTCAGCGCCCGCCGCCGGTCGGCGCCGAGCAGCGGGTCGGCGGGCCGGGCGCCGGCGTCGCCCAGGTTGCGGCGGCCGAGCACGTACTGCGCCACGCCGAAGGTCATGCCGACCGCGGCGGCCCCGAACCCCAGATGCCAGTTGATCTTCTCGCCGAGGAAGCCGGTGACCAGCGGCGCGATGAACGCGCCCAGGTTGATGCCCATGTAGAAGATCGAGAAGCCGGCGTCGCGGCGCGGCGAGTCCCGCTCGTACAGGTCGCCGACCATGGTGGAGATGTTGGGTTTGAGCAGGCCCGTGCCGAGCACGATCAACGCCATGCCGGCGAACACGCTCCACCCGGTGGGCACCGCCATCACGTAGTGGCCGGCGGCGATCACCACCCCGCCCCACAGCACGCTGCGCCGCGCCCCGAGCAGCCGGTCGGCGACCCAGCCGCCGGGCAGCGCCATCAGGTAGACCATCGCGTTGTACGTGCCGTACACGGCGTTGGCGGTGGACTCGCCGACGCCGAGACCGCCGTCGGCGACCGTCGCGGTCAGGTACAGCACCAGGATGGCCCGCATGCCGTAGAAGCTGAACCGCTCCCACATCTCGGTGAGGAAGAGGGTGGACAGCGCCCGCGGGTGACCGAAGAAGGTCCGACCCGCGGGCGGTCGGGCCCCGACCGGCGCGTCACTGCTCATCGTCACCTCCGGCACGCATGGTGGGTAACATCCCCGGTGCGGGGCGAAACACTCCAGCCGATTCGGGCGGCTGCCCCGGCCGGTTACCCTTGACGCTCCCGACCCGCGTACGGCCCCGGCCGGCGCGGGTGGGGAATGGGCGGGCGGTGACCGGCCGTTACACCTGAGGACCAGCACCACGAACGAGGGGAAGTCGATCATGGGCGAGCGTATGCTGCGCGGTAGCCGACTGGGCGCGGTCAGCTACGAATCCGACCGCAACACGGAGCTCGCGCCGCGTCAGACCCGCGAGTACCTGTGCGCCAAGGGCCACCAGTTCGAGGTGCCGTTCGCCGTCGACGCGGAGGTCCCCACGACCTGGGAGTGCAAGTTCGACGGCAGCGTCGCCCGGCTGGTCGACGGCAACGAGCCGGAGCAGAAGAAGGCCAAGCCGCCGCGTACCCACTGGGACATGCTGCTGGAGCGGCGGTCCATCGCCGAGCTGGAGGACATCCTCGCCGAGCGGCTCCAGGAGGTCCGCACCCGCCGCGGGCGCGCCTGAGCACCCACCACGTCGAAGCGCCCCCGGGGAGTCATCCCCGGGGGCGCTTCGTCACATCCGAGCTGTTCTCAGCGGTCCACGATCTCACCCTCGATGGCCGGGCCCGGCCGCGACGACTGCCCCGCCGACGGCGACTGCGGCGACGGGGCGGGCGACGGCTGCGGCGCACCTGGGTACACCCGCACCCGACGCGGACCGAACAGGTCACCGGCGACCATCGACGACACCCGCCGCTCCGCGACGCGGCGCACCCCACCACCGGCGAGGCGCCGCAGCGGCGGCACCAGCAGCAACAACCCCACCGCCCCGCTGACCAGCCCCGGCAACGCCAACAACAGCGCACCCAGCAGCCCCACCAGCCCATCGGTCACCTGCGGCCCCGGCGGCTGACCGGCCTGCGCGGCCACCCGGAACCGCCGCCACGCCCGCATGCCCTCCCGGCGCAGCAGCACCAGACCCAGCAACGACGCCGCGAACACCAGCAGCAGCGCCGCGCCGAACCCGACGGCCCGCCCGACCAGGACAAAAACGGCCAGCTCCAGCAGCGTCAGCAGCAACAAAGCCAACGGTACGAATTTCAGTCCTCGGCGCATCTCACCTCATCGGCCCGCACGTGTCGTCACGCCCCTCCAGCATGACACGCCCCCGCTCACGGCCACCGGGCCAACGCGTCCGGACGGCCCCGCACCGCCGCCCGACGGTCCCGCACCCCCCACCGGGTGACCCGCCACAACGCCTCCGCCACGATCAACGGACTCATCTTGCTGTCACCGTGTTCCCGCTCGGCGAACGTGATCGGCACCTCCACGATGCGCACCCCGGCACGGTGCGCCAACCGGGACAACTCCACCTGGAACGCGTACCCCTGCGACCGCACCGACCCCAGGTCGATGGCGTCCAGCACCGCCGACCGGTACACCCGGTAACCGCCGGTGGCGTCACTGACCGGCATGCCCAACGCCACCCGCGCGTACAGGTTGCCGACCCGCGACAACAGCAGCCGCCGCCACGGCCAGTTCACCACCCGCGCGCCGCGCGTCCACCGCGAGCCGATCACCACGTCGGCGTCACGGGCGGCGGCCAGCAGCGCCGGCAGGTCCTCCGGGGCGTGCGACCCGTCGGCGTCCATCTCCACCACCGCGTCGTAGCCGCGCTCCCGCGCCCACCCGAACCCGGCCAGGTAGGCCGCGCCGAGACCGTCCTTACCGGGCCGGTGCAGCACGTGCACCTGCGGGTCGACCCCGGAGATCGCCTCGGCGATGCCGCCGGTGCCGTCCGGGCTGTTGTCGTCGGCGACGAGCACGTCCACCGCGGGCGCCGCCGCGCGGACCCGGGCCACGATCCGCCGCACGTTGTCCGCCTCGTTGTAGGTGGGGATGACCACCAGGACCCGCCCCACCCCGGGATGGCCGGCTTGCGCACCCACCGTCGTACCGCCTCTCCTCGGCTCAGCCGGGGACGACCTCCCGGCGTCGACGCGCCACGGCGGCGCCGAGCAGGGCCGCGACCGCGAACGCCGCGAACGCCACCTCCGGCCACGCCCCGACCACGGTGGCCGGGGTACGCCCGTCCCCGAGTCGCATCTGCCGCACCACCACCTCGGCGGTGTTGAACCCGGTGGCACCGTCTACCCGCCCGTCCGGGGCAACGAACCCGGACACCCCCACCGTGGAGGCCATCAACGCGGCACGGCCGTGCTCCACGGCCCGCAGCCGCACCATCGCCAACTGCTGGCGGGCCTCCGCCACGTCGAACGTGGCGTTGTTGGTCTGCACCACCAGCAGCTGCGCGCCGCCGGTGACGGTGTCCCGCACGATGCCGTCGTAGGCGACCTCGAAACAGATCACGTCGCCCAGCGTGGCCACCCCGGCATCGAGCACCCCGGGCCGGTCACCGGGCACGAAATCGGACCGCACCCGGTCGACCTCGGCGCTGACCTTGCGGGCGATCGCCCGCAGCGGCACATACTCGGCGAACGGCACCGGATGCCGCTTCGTGTACACCTGGGCCAGGTCGGGGCCGCCGCCGGGCCGCCACAACAGGCCGGCGTTGCGGACCTGACCCGGGCCGGGACCCAGCAACACCGCGCCGACCAGGATCGGCGCGCCGATCGCGTCGGCGGCCTGCGAGATGCGGTAACCGGCGCCCGGGTTACGCAGCGGGTCGATGTCGCTGGAGTTCTCCGGCCACACCACCAGGTCGGGACGCCGCGCCTCGCCGCGGCCGACCCGCCCGGCCAACTCGACGGTGGCGTCGACGTGGTTGTTGAGCACCGCCTGCCGCTGGGCGTTGAAGTCCAGCCCGAGACGCGGCACGTTGCCCTGCACGATCGCCACGGTCACGGTGTCCCCGCCGCCGCGTACCCCGACCGGGACGGCCGCCCCGGCGGCCAGCAACGCCACCAACACGGCGGTCAGCCCGGCGACCGGCCGCCACTGCCCCGCCGGACGACGCCAGTCCCGCCACGCCACGACGAGCAACAACCCACCGGCGAGGGCCACGGCGAACGTGACAAGCGGCGCCCCGCCGAGCGCGGCCAGCCGCAGCAGCGGCGAGGTGTCCTGGCTGAACGCCAACCGCCCCCACGGGAACCCACCGAACGGCGTCCGGTCGCGCAGCGCCTCCTGCCCCACCCACAGCACCCCGGTCAGCAGCGGCCACCCCACCCGCCACCGGTCGGCCAGCGGCGACACCCAGGCCGTCGCGGCGCCCAGCAGCGCCAGATAGCCGGCCTGCAACAGCGACAACAGCGCCCACGGCAGCCAGCCGGTGTGCAGGTTCGTCCACTCCAGCAGCGGCGCGAACAACGCCACCCCGGCCAGGAAACCCAACCCGGCGCCGGCCCGCAGCCGCCGCCGGTGCGCCGCGGCGGCCAGCAACGCCACCCCGACCGGCGCCAGGGGCCACAGCCCGTACGGCGGGAACGCCACCAGCAACGCCAGCCCGGCCGCCACGGCGGCCGGCACGGCCAGCCTCAGCGGCAGCGGACGCGCCACGGCACCCGGACGGCGTGCCCCGTCGGTGGCACGCGGCTGTTCCCGGTCGAGCGTCGTCACCGGCACCTCACCACGATCACGGGCCGAAGGCTACCCGCCCGCCACGTCGAGACGCCCACAGGTGGCCCGGCGACGAAAATCGGGGCGCGGCCCAAGCCGCGCCCCGATGCTCCCAGGCCCTTCCCGGCCGGTGGGGCGAGGACGATCGGTGCCGACCTTCGGACCGACCGGACGTGGACTGGCTGCCCCCGCCTGGCCGTTGTCTACTGGCCGTTCCTCTCACCCTGCCCGTACACCGGTAACCGCGACCGGTTCGCGCCGCCCCGCCGACCCCCGCCCGCTGGACCTGGCCGCCGCAACCTTCCGGTCGCTCGGCCAGCGGACGAGAGGACGAAACGAACAACAGCCGCTTCCCGTGGTAGGACTCAAAGACGGTACGGCGTGCACCCCCGCCGCTGTCAACCCACCCCGGCCTGTCGTGTGTTGCGCCACGGCGTGTCGCGTCGGCGCGTCTCGATACGCCGACACCCGACGCCGCCCGCCGCCGGAAGGGCTCAGCCGCCCAGATGCCGACGCAGCAGGGCCGCCGCCGCGCCCGGATGATCGGCGGCCAGCAGCCCACCGGCGGCCAGGACGTAGTCGACGTCCACGACGGCGCGCGCCGCCCGCGGCAGCGGCCACCCCCCGGCGTGGTCACCGAGCACCGCGGCGAGCACACCGGCGGCGTCGACCGGCGCGGCGTGCCGCAACACCCCACCGGAGCCGACCAGCACCCGCACGTCCCGCAGATCCCGACCGGCGCGTTCACGGGTCGCCGCACCCCGGGCATGCCGACGCAACGCCACCGTCGCGGCGAGCCCGGCGATCCGCCGCTCCACAGCCCGGTCGGCGTCGTCGACGGGCAGGAACCCGGGATCCGCGGCCCGCACCGCCGCCGCAGCCGCCAGACCGTCGGCCTCCCCCACGGCGAGCAGCCGCTCCTCGGCGGCGGCCCGCACCACCCCCGGGGCGCTCCACCGCATCCCCAGATCCCCCTCGACGGTACGGGCCCGCCACAGCGTGCCGGCCACCTCCTGGCCGGGCCCGCTGTCCCGCTCATCGGGAGTGAGCACCGAATACACATCGGTGGTGGCGCCACCCACGTCGACGACGGCCAGGTCCCCGCCGAGCGCGTCCGCGAGCACCTCCACCCCGGTGAGCACCGCATCCGGCGTCGCCGCCCGCACCAACCGGGCGAAACGACCACCCCGGGACAACTTCTTACCGCCGATGACGTGCCGCAGGAACACCTCCCGGATCGCCGCGCGAGCCGGACCCGGCGTCAGCACCCCGATCCGCGGCAACACATTGTCAGCGGCCGTGACCGGCACCCCCGCCGCCGACAACACGGCACACAGCTCCCCCCGCACGTCGACGTTGCCGGCGAGCACCACCGGCACCCGCCACCGCGCCCGCGCCAACCGGGTCGCGTTGTGGACGAGGGTGTCCGCGTCACCGCCGTCGGTGCCCCCGACGAGCAGCACCACATCGGGCCGGGCGGCCCGCACCGCCGCCAGATCGGCCCGCCCGAGCCGCCCCGCGGCCACGTGCACCACGTTCGCCCCGGCGGACAACCCGACCCGCCGCCCGGCCTGCGCCGTCACCAGCGGCTCGTAACCGACCACCGCCAGCCGCAGACCACCACCCGCCGACGAACACACATACCAGGGCAGATCCCCACCGGCCAGCCCGACGGTGGCCGCGCCCACCGCCGCGTCCAGACCGTGCACCACGTCCGTGCCCACCGTCGTCGGCGCAGCCGCCGCGCCGACCAGCCGACCACCGTCGAGGTCCACCACCGCGGCCTTCGTGTACGTCGACCCGACATCGGCGCAGACCGCGAGGTTCACGCGCCGCCGCCCTTCCCCGACCACTCCGGGCGCCGCACCACCGTGCTCACGCCGCCGGGGGAACGACCACCGTGCCGGTGGCGGTCACCGCCACGACCGGCTCGGCGAGCACCTCGGCGGCCGACTCACCCCGATCGGGACGGCCCCGGCACACCACCCGCGCGACGAAGTCGATGGTGCGGCTGCGGGTACCGACCCGGATGACGGTCGCCACCACCTCCAGCACGTCACCGGCCTTCATCGGCGCCCGGAACTGCACATCGGAATAGGACGCGAACAGCCCCTCGTCGCCGTCGGTACGAATACACACCTCGGTGGCCACGTCCCCGAACAACCCCAACGCGTACGCCCCGTCCACCAGGTTCCCCGCGTAGTGGGCGTGCGAGTACGGCACATACCGGCGGTGCGTCACGGTCAACCCCACCCGGGGATCCTGCTCGCTCAACTGCTCGCCCTCCTGGAAGTGATCAACGCGTGCACGAGGTAACTGGCCACCTCGCCCGGAGTCGTCCCGCGACCGAAGATCCGGTCCACGCCCAACTCGTCGGTCATGGTCTCGTCGAACCGCGGCCCACCCACGATCAACAGGGGCCGCTTCCCGGCCGGCATCGCCTCCCGGAACGCCGCCGACATCTCCCGCGTGTTGTGCAGATGCGCGTCACGCTGCGTCACCACCTGCGACACCAGCACCGCGTCGGCCTTCTCCGCCCGAGCCGCCTCGACCAACTCCGGCACACTCACCTGCGCACCCAGGTTGCTGACCCGCAACTCCCGGTAGTACTCCAGGCCCTTCTCCCCGGCGATGCCCTTCACGTTCAGGATCGCGTCGATGCCCACCGTGTGCGCGTCCGTGCCGATACACGCCCCCACCACCGACAACTTACGACGCAGCCGCTGCTTCACCACCGCGTTGACCTCCTTGGCCGACAGCAGCGGAAAATCCCGCTCCACCACCTGCACCTTCTCCAGGTCGACCAGGTGGTTCACCCGCCCGTACACCACGAAGAACGTGAACCCGTCCCCGATCGGCTTGGCGTGCACCAGCATCGCCGGATCCATGCCCATCTTGTTCGCCAACTGCACCGCGGCGCCCTCGGCCCGCTTGTCGTGCGGCACCGGCAACGTGAACGACACCTGCACCATGCCGTCACCCGTGGTGTCCCCGTACGGCCGCACCACCGTCTTCCCGCTCATGCCGGCACTCCGCTTCCGCCCGACGCCGGCCGCTCCAGGATCTCCGTCGCCGGGTTGTAGTAGTCACCCGCGTGCCGCGCCACCCCGTCCAGGCCCTTACCCCGGTCCGCCGGCCGCTTCATGATCCCGAACGTGCCCTCGGCGATCGCCGTCAACAACGACTGCTCCCCGATCCGCTCCAACAACCCCACCGCCTCACCCAGCACCCGATGCGCCCGCTGCTGGATGAAACCGCCCGGCGCCGGCACGAAATCCTCGTGCAACCCACCCGCCGCGCCCAACACGTACCGCACGTTCTGCAACGCGACGTCCCGGTCCGACAACCACGGCGTCACCACCGCCTCCGTCATCATCCCCACCAGCAGAATGCCCTGCCCCGTCATGGTCCCCACCAGGTTGAAGAACCCGTCCAACAGATTCCCCCGGAACACGTCCCCGGTCATGTGCTTCGTCGGCGGCATCCACTTCAACGGCGCGTCCGGAAACAACTCCCGCGCCAACAACGCGTGCGCCAACTCCAACCGGAACGACTCCGGCACATCCGGATTGATCTCGAACGCGTGCCCCAACCCCAACAACCCGTCCGACAACCCCGCCTCGTGCGCGAAGAACTCGTTGAGCAACTGCGACACCGTCACCGTGTGCGCCTCGTCCACCGCGTCCGCCGTGGTCAGGTAGTTGTCCTCACCGGTGTTGATGATGATCCCCGCCCGCGCGTGCACCTGCCGCGAGAACCGCTGATCCACGAACGTCCGGATCGGGTTGATGTCCCGGAACAGGATCCCGTACATCGAGTCGTTGAGCATCATGTCCAGCCGCTCCAGGCCCGCGAGGGTCGCCATCTCCGGCATGCACAACCCCGACGCGTAGTTCGTCAACCGCACGTACCGGCCCAACTCCCGCGACGACTCATCCAACGCCGCCCGCATCAACCGGAAGTTCTCCTGCGTCGCGTACGTGCCCGCAAACCCCTCCCGGGTCGCCCCCTCCGGCACATAGTCCAACAACGACTGCCCCGTCGACCGGATCACCGCGATCACGTCCGCGCCCGCCCGCGCCGCCGCCTGCGCCTGCGGAATGTCCTCGTAGATGTCCCCCGTCGCCACGATCAGATAGATCCACGGCCGCTGCTTCGGATCCCCGTGCCGCTTGACCAGCCGATCCCGCTCCGCGCGCCGCCTGTCGATCTGCCGGATCCCCGCCGCAACCGCCTTCCGGGCCGCCCGCCGCGCCGCCGTCGCCGCCTTCGCAGCCGGCACCTCGAACCGCACCGACCCCGCCGCCGCCTTCTGCGCCAGCAACGTCACATCCGACACGCCCTCCCGCGCCAACGCGTCGAACACCGGCACCGCCACCCCGTGACCCAGGCCCACATCCGCCACCACGGCGTCCACCAGCCGGTTCACCCACGGAATACCGTCCGGGTCCGCGCCCGACACCCCGGCCAGCCGCAGCACCGCCCGCTCCACCGACACCGTGGTGTGGCTGCGCGCCAGATCCACCACCGGCTGTCCCGCCCGACGCGCCAACTCCCGCGCCCGCGCCACCAGCACCGGATCCAGCCCAAGCTTCCCTGTCACGAAGACCCTTCCTGATAGATCACGTCACCGCGCAACACCGTCGCCCGACACACCGGCAGCGGCGTCGGATCATCCGGCCCCCGCACCTCCGGATCCGCCGCCAACAGCACCGGCAACCCCCGCTCCACCCCGGCCGGCGCATCCCACACCGCGAACGTCGCCGGCGCCCCCAACGCCAGCACCCCCTCGCTGTCCAGATGCACCGCCCGCCACCCACCACGGGTGTGCGCCGCGAACGCCGCCCGCACACTCATCCGCTGCGACGGATTGTGATGCGCCGCCGCCGCCCGCACCGAACCCCACGGATCCAACGGCGTCACCGGCGAATCCGACCCGAACGCCAACGCCACCCCCACCCCGTGCATCGCACCCATCGGATTCGACTCCAACGACCGGGACAAGCCCAACCGCGACTCGTACATCCGACCCGCGCCACCCCACAACCTGTCGAACGCCGGCTGCATCGACGCCACGATCCCGAACTCCACGAACCCGGCGATCAACCGCTTGCTCATGATCTCCGCGTGCTCCACCCGGTGCCGCGCAGCCCGCAACCGCTCCGTGCCCACCCGCTCCGCCGCCGCCGCGAACCCCGCCAACACCGTGCCGATCGCCGCGTCCCCGATCGCGTGGAACCCGCCCTGCATCCCGTGCGCCGCACAGTCCAACAAATGATCACGAACCTGCTCCGCCGACACGTACCCGTGCCCACACGCCCCCGGCTCCCCGTCCAGGTACGCCGCCGACACGTGCGCCGTCCGCGACCCCAACGCCCCGTCCGCGAACAGATCCCCACCCGCACCCACCGCACCCAACTCCCGGGCCTTCGCCGCACCCAACAGCTCACCCCAGTACCCGTACACCTCCGGCACCCCGGCCCCCGAAACGCCCAACAACCCGGTGAAGTCCTCCTCATCCGAAATGCCCGGACCACCGCACTCGTGCACCGCCGCGATACCCAACGACGCCGCATGCCCCAACGCCCGCCGCTGCGCCGCCACCCGCTGCGCCCGCGTCACCGACCCGAACGCCGCCGCCCGCACCACATGATGCGCGTCCCGCCGCAACCAACCCGACGGGTCGTACCCCGCCACCGACGACACCTCCGGACACGCCGCCAGCAACGCCGCCGACACCAACGCCGAATGGATCGACGCCTGCGACAGATACACCCGCCGCCCACCCGCCGCCCGATCCACCGCCGCCGCGTCCGGCACCACCGGCGTCACCCACGTCGACTCGTCCCACCCGTGCCCCAGCACCACCGCGTCACCCGGCAACCCCGCCGCGAACGCCGACACCGCGTCCAGCAACTCCCCGGCCGACCGCACCCCCGACAGATCCAGTCCCGACAACGCCAGACCGGTATCCGTCGCGTGCACGTGCGCGTCCACGAACGCCGGCGTCACCAACGCGCCGTCCAACTCCACCACCCGGTCCGCCGACGGCGCCTCCGCGTCCGCACCCAACCAGGCGATCCGCCCGTCCCGCACCAACAACGCCGTCGCGCTCGGCTCGGCCGGACAATGCAACACTCCACCGCGGTACAGCGTCGAGGGATTCGTCATGACCTCAGTCTGCCGCCAGCCGCGCCTCGAACAGACCACGCACCCCCGGCTCGGCCCGCAACAACTCCAACGCCAGCTCCGCGTGCCCCGGCACGAACCCGTTCCCCACCAGCATCGTCACGTCCGCCGCCAGACCCTCCGCGCCCAACGCCGCCGCCGCGAAACTCGTCGCCATCGAGAAGAAGATCACCGTCCCGCCGTCCGCCGTGGCCAACACCGCGCCGTGCTCACAACCCGGCACGTCCACGCACACCACCGTCACGTCCGCCGGCACCCCCAACGCCGTAGTCACCGCCGACGACAACCCCACCGGATCCCGCGCGTCCGCCAACGCCACCGCGTCGGCCAACCCGGCCGCCGTCAGCGCGTCCCGCTCCGCCGCCACCGGCACCACCCCGACCGTACGACCCGCGCCCGCGCGCCGCGCCGCCGCCAGGGACAACGACCCGCTCTTACCGGCCCCACCGATCACCGCCACCGACACCGGACGCGCGTCACCCTCCCGGGCCCGCCGCGCCACCTGCTCGGCCACCACCCGCGCCGTCAACGCCGGCGCCCCGCACACGTCCAGCACGGCCAGGGACAGCTCCGGATGCAGATCCGCCGGCAGCACCGCGGCGATCGACCGGGCGAACAGGATCGCGTACCCGTCACACGGCACCTGCTCGCTGCGCCCGTCCCACCTCTCCAGCCCGTCGGAGATCGTCAACGGCGTCAGCGTCAACGACACCAGCGTGGCCACCCGGTCGCCCGCGCGCAGCCCCAACGGGGACCGGCGGCCCGCCTCCTCCACCGTGCCGATCAGCATCCCGCCGGACCCGGTCACCGGGTTCTGCATCTTCCCCCGGGTCGAGATGATCTCCAGCACCTCGGCGCGGACCTTCTCCCCGTCCCCGCCGTGCTTCTCCGCCAACTGCCGGAAACTCGCCGCGTCCAGGTTCAGCCGCTCCACCCGGATCCGCACCTCGTTCGCCGCGATCCGCGGGTCGGCGTCCAACCGCCAGGCCGCCTGCGGCAGCACCCCCGCCGGTTCCACGACTCGGTGCAGACCCACCGGTGACGTCACGCCGACCCCCTACGTCCAGCCGCCCGAACCCCGGGGTGGGGTTCGCGTCGCGGGAAAACTTACGGCAGACTAATTTCTTCACCGCAGATTCTCCAGTAGCCTTCGCAAGGTTGATCAACCGCACCGCAGACGAGGAGGGGCCGTGACCCAGACCCAACCGGTGGAGACCATCCCGACGCCCCGCTCCACGCCGGTCGCCGTCCCCGCCGCCGGACAGCCCTACGAGTACCGGCGCGCCCCCCTGGTCGAACCCGACTGGACCCGCTTCCCCGGCTGGCGCCACGTCACCCGCGAACAGTGGGAGAACGCCCAGTGGCAGCGCGTCAACTGCGTCAAGAACATCAAGCAGCTCCGCGCCGTCCTCGGCGACACCGTCGACGAGACCTTCTACGCCGACCTCGAAGCGGACCAGAAGGCCCTGGCCACCATGTCCATGCTGGTGCCGCCACAAATGATCAACACGATGGTGCCGTTCGCGCCCATGACCACCGAGGCGCTGCTCGCGGACCCGATCCGCCGCTACATGATCCCGGTCGCCTCCGACCGGCGCACCGACTGGCCCTCACACCCCTACGCCAGCCGCGACAGCCTCCACGAACACGACATGTGGGTCGCCGAGGGCCTCACCCACCGCTACCCCACCAAGGTCCTCGCCGAGCTGCTCTCCACCTGCCCGCAGTACTGCGGGCACTGCACCCGCATGGACCTCGTCGGCAACTCCACGCCCGCCGTCGACAAGCTCAAGCTGACGCTCAAGCCCGTCGACCGCTACGACGCCCACATCGCCTACCTCAAGGCCCACCCCGGCGTACGCGACGTGGTCGTCTCCGGAGGCGACGTCGCCAACGTGCCCTGGCGCAACCTTGAGTCCTACCTCATGCGCCTGCTGGAGATCGAAACCATCCGCGACATCCGGCTCGCCACCAAGGCCCTGATGGGCCTGCCCCAGCACTGGCTCCAGCCCGACGTCGTGGAGGGCCTCGAACGCGTCGCCCGCACCGCCGCCCGGCGCGGCGTCAACCTCGCCATCCACACCCACGTCAACCACGCCCAGTCGCTGACGCCGCTTGTCGCCCGGGCCGCCCAGACCGCCCTCGACGTCGGTGTCCGCGACGTCCGCAACCAGGGCGTGCTGATGCGCGGCGTCAACGCCACCAGCGCCGACCTGCTCGACCTCTGCTTCGCGCTCCAGGGCGAGACGGGCATCCTGCCGTACTACTTCTACATGTGCGACATGATCCCCAACGCCGAGCACTGGCGGGTCCCGGTCTGGCACGCCCAGCAGCTCCAGCACGACATCATGGGCTACCTGCCCGGCTACGCCACCCCGCGCATCGTCTGCGACGTGCCGTTCGTCGGCAAGCGCTGGGTGCACATGCTCACCGACTACGACCGCGAGCGTGGCATCTCGTACTGGACGAAGAACTACCGCACCTCGATCGAGTCCGCCGACCTGGAGGCGCTCAACAAGCGCTACGCCTACTACGACCCGATCGACACCCTGCCCGAGGCCGGCCAGTCCTGGTGGCACGCCCACCGCGACGACTGACCCGCGCCGACGCACACCCGAAGGCGGGCCACCGGCACTCCGGTGGCCCGCCTTCGTCGGTCGTCACTTCTCGAACGCGTCCTTGACGTCGCGGCCGGCCTGCTTCACGTTCTCCCCGGCCTGCCTGGCGCGCGCCGTGCTCTGCTCACTGGCCCCCTAGGCCCGCAACCGCTCGTTGTCGGTCACGTCACCGATGCGCTCCTTGGCCATGCCGCTCATCTCCTGGGCCTTGTTCTTCGCCTTGTCGGTGAAGCTCATCTCGCCCTCCTCGTCTGGGCTGCGCGTTCTTCTGTCGCGTCCCCGGTGCCTCGGATCGCAAACACGTGCGGTGGCGCACCACCCCTAAGGCATCCTAGGACAATAGGGTGAAGGCGGGTATCGGGCGGGTCGGGTGCCCGCGTGGTTGACTGAGCCGATGAACGAGATCCTGCTGGTCCGGCACGGCGAGACCGCCTGGAGCGCCAGCCACCGGCACACCTCGTACACCGATCTGGAGCTGACCGCCGACGGCGAGCGGCAGGCCCGCGCGCTCGCTCCCCTGCTCGCCGGCCGGCGCTTCGCGCGGGTGCTGTCCAGCCCCCGGCAGCGGGCCACCCGCACCGCCCTGCTGGCCGGGCTCACCGTCGACGCCACCGACCCCGAGCTGGCCGAGTGGAACTACGGCGACTACGAGGGCCGCACCACCGCGGACATCCAGGAGGACCGACCGGGCTGGAGCATCTGGACCGACGGCGGCCCCGGCGGGGAGTCACCGGACGCCGTCGCCGCCCGCCTGGACCGCGTCCTCGACCGGATCGCCCCGCTGCTGGAGCACGGCACCGTCGCGCTGGTCGGGCACGGGCACAGCCTGCGCGTGCTCGGGGCGCGCTGGATCGGGCTGCCGCCGTCGGCCGGCGGGCTGCTGCGGCTGGACACCGCCACGCTCAGCGTGCTCGGCCACGAGCACGGCCGGCGGGTCATCCAGCGGTGGAACCTGCCGGCTCCGACGACGGCCGGGAACGGCCCCGACCAGGCAGCTCGCCACTGATCTTCGGCGGCCGGTTCTCGTAGGGCGTGGACAGCACCACTGTGGTGCGGGTGGTGACGTTCGCGGCGATGCGGATCTCCTGCAGCAGCCGTTCCAGGTCGGCCGGGCCGGCCACCCGCACCAGCAGGAGATAGAAATCCTCCCCCGCGACCGAGTAGCAGGAATCGATCTCGGGCAGGTGGGCCAGCCGCTCCGGCGCGTCGTCGGGCTGCGACGGGTCGAACGGCCGGATCGCCACGAAGGCGGTCAACGGCAGCTCCAGCGCCTCGAACGACACGCGGGCGGCGTACCCCTTGATCACGCCGCGCTGCTCCAGCCGGCGGACCCGCTGGTGCACGGCGGACACCGACAGGCCCACCCGCTCGGCCAGATCCGTGTACGACAGGCGACCGTCCCCGGTCAGCGCGGCCACGATCGCGCGGTCGATCTCCTCCACGCGCTGCAACCTACCGGAGATAGCGCTCCCACGCCGTACCCGCCTCGCCGCGGTGACGCTCAGCGGGCCGTGCGGTCGCGGACCGCGTCGGCGGCGTAGTTCAACACCTCCACCATGTCCTCCTCGTCGAGGAACGGCAGATCGGTGAGGATGTCCGTGACGGACATGCCGTCGGCCAGCATGGCCAGCAGCGTGGCCACCGGGACGCGGGACTGCCGCACGCAGGGCGCCCCGCCCATCACGTCGGGGTCGGCGGTGATCCGGGGGAAGGTCACCGCGACAGGTTAGCCCTTCGCCAGGGCGCGGGAGATGACCAGCCGCTGGATCTGGTTGGTGCCCTCGACGATCTGCAACACCTTCGCCTCGCGCATGTACCGCTCGACCGGATGGTCGGCGACGTAGCCGGCGCCGCCGAGCACCTGCACCGCGTCGGTGGTCACCCGCATCGCCAGGTCGGTGGCGAACAGCTTCGCCTTCGCCGCCTCGATCGAGTACGGCCGGCCCGCGTCGCGCAGCCGCGCGGCGGCCAACAGCAGCGCGCGGGCGGCGGAGATGCCGGTGGCGTGGTCGGCGAGCATGAAGCCGAGGCCCTGGAAGTCGACGATGGCGCGGCCGAACTGCTGCCGCTGGCGCGCGTAGTCGACCGCGTAGTCCAGCGCGGCCTGCGCCAGGCCGACCGCGCAGGCGGCGATGCCGAGGCGGCCGGAGTCCAGCGCCGACATGGCGATGGCGAAGCCGGCGCCCTCGCCGCCGATCAGCCGCTCGGCCGGCACCCGGGCGTCGTCGAACGCGATCTGCGCGACCGGGGAGGCGTGCAGGCCCATGGTGCGCTCGGCCGCCTGCGGCGCGATGCCGGGCGTGGCCCGGTCGGCCAGCAGGCAGGAGATGCCCTTCGGGCCGGGCCCGCCGGTGCGGCAGAAGATGTTGTAGAAGTCGGCCACCCGGGCATGGGTGATCCACGCCTTGGTGCCGCTCACCACGTAGTCGTCACCGTCGCGGACCGCCCGGGTGGTCAGCGCCGCCGCGTCCGACCCGCCCTGCGGCTCGGAGAGGCAGTACGCCCCGAGCAACTCCCCGCCGATCATGTCGGGCAGCAGCTTGCGCTGCTCGTCGGTGCCGAACTGCGCGAGCGGGTAGCAGGACAGCGTGTGCACGCTGACCGCCTCGGCCACGGCCAGCCACCGGCTGGCGAGGATCTCCAGCACCTGGAGGTACACCTCGTACGGCTGGGCGGCGCCGCCGTGCTCCTCGGCGTACGGCAGGCCGAGCAGACCGGCCCGGCCCAGTGTGCGCAGCACGTCCCGGGGGAACTCGGCCCGCTCCTCGAAGCCGGCGGCCTTCGGCGCCAACTCCCGGTCGGCGAGCTCGGTGGCGAGCTCCAGCAGGTCGTGTGCCTCGTCGGTGGGCAGGATCCGGTCGACGTTCATAGCGCGATGAGCTCCAGGGGTGGGTGAGCCGGTGCGGCGTCCGGGTCCGGACCCTGCCAGCTTAACGGTCGTTTGGGCAGCGGTGGGAGTCCGCGTCGCTGTCGTACCCGTGGTCCATGATCCTTGTCGTCACAGCGGCACGGAGCACGGGCCGGCGACGGCGTTCCGGCGTGCCCGGCGACGGCGTTCCGGCGGGAAGGTCGAAACGATGACGGAGCCGACGGACGCCGCACGGCGACGACGGAGCGTGCTGCGGGTCGCGCCCCCGGCGCGGGCCCGCAAGTTGGCCAAGGTGCCCTTCGTGGAGCTGGCCGACGGCCGGTTGCAGGGGGTGGTGTCCAGCGGGTCCGACGTGGAGCGGGTCTACGTCTCCTCGGTGACCGCCGGCAGCCACGCGGTCAACTGCAGCACCAACAACAACCGCCCCTGCGGCGGCCTGCGCGGCAGCCTGCTCTGCAAGCACCTGCACGCGCTGGCCGACGAGGCCGTGCTCCAGTACGGCGTCGAGCAGGTCGCCCGCTACCTGCGCATCGACGCCGGCGACGGCGTCGACAGCGGCGTCGCGCTGCTGGCCCGCACCGACGCGCGGCACGAGCCCGGGCCGGCGGCGGTGGTGTTCAGCCGCTTCCTGCGCCACCTGGCCTACCTGGAGGTCCCGCCGAGCACCGCGCCGGTGCCCGAGCTGCACTGGTTCCCGGCCACCGCGGCGGTGCGCTGATGCTCGCCGCGCAGCTCACCCAGCTCGACGACGGCGCACCCGCCGGGCTGGCCGAGGCACTCGCCGTCGTCGACGGCGTGGACGACTCGCTGACCCGCGGGCTGGCCCGGCCGGGCGAGCCGGACGCCGCCGCCTGGGCGGCGCTGGCCGCCGCAGTCGACGGCACCCCGCTGGCCGAGCGCGCCGCCGAGGCGGTGCGCGCCGCGACCACCGGCGCGCTCACCGAGGACCACCTGGCCGTCCTCGCCGGGGCCCGCGCCGCGCTGCTCGGCGCCGTCCACGACGCGCTGCTGGACCGGCTCGACACCGCGCTGCACCGCGCCCGCGCCCCGTGGCCCGCCGCGCCGTCGGCCGCGCCGGGCGCCACCCCCGCCCTGGCCGGGGCGCGCGCCTGGCTGCACGAGCTGACGCTCGCCGGCTGGCGCGGCGCCGACCACGAGCTGCTCTCCGGCGCCGCCGGGCCGGTGGAGGCGGCACTCGCCGAGCCCGCTCAGCGCCGCCTCGCGGTGCTGCTGGACGGTCTCGCCGCCGAGCTGCGCGCCGGCCTGCCGGTGACCGCCGCGACGCCGGCGCCCACCCGCCGGTGGGCCGACCTGTGGACCCGGGCCGTGCTGCTCGCCGCCGGCGCCGCCAGCGAGGCCGCCCCGGCGGAGACGGTGTCCGGCCGGCTGCTGCCGCTCGGCGTCGACGTGCACGAGCACGACACCGCGTTCCAGGCGCAGCTGCACGCCCTGCTCGAACCGGCCGGCGGCGGTCCGGGCCGCCTGGTCCGGGTCACCGTCGTCGCGGCCAAGGTCGCCACCATCGTCGGGCCGGCCGGCTGGCGGCTGCTGGAGGCGTACCCGGTGTTGCTCAAGGCCCTCGCCGAGCGGCGGGCCGTGACGGTCACCGACCTGCCCGCGCACGGCGGCGACCTGCACTGGGTCGAGGAACGCGCCGCGCTCGGCGACCCCGCCGACCCGTTCGCGACCGCCCGGGTGCTGCTCGCCGACGCGACCGCGCCGGCCACCCCGCCGCTGCAACGCCATCCCGCCGCGCTCGCCGAACCGGTCCTGGTCGAGGGCCGCGTCGTCCGCGGCGACGACGGTGACCCGGTGGTCGCGCTGGACGGCCGGACGATCCCGCTGGCCGTCGACCGGCTGCCCGCCGCCGGGCCGCTCACCCCGGCGCTCGTCAACGCCGCCACCGCGTGCCTCGGCCTGCTCCGCTGGGACGACGACCGCTGGCTGCTGCAACCGCTCGCCGTGCGGGCCACCGTCAAACGGCAGACCGTCGAGGCGCACAACGGCGACTGGGCGTGCGGCGTCACCGACCCGAAGGTGGCCAAGGCCGAGGCCCGCGCCGGCGACGCGGTGGCCGTGCTGCGCGAACGCGCCGGAAGGTTGCTGCGCCGATGACCGCCGACCACGCCGACCACGCCAACCGCCGCCAGGTGCTCTACTGGCGACTGCTCGCCCGCCTGTTCCACCCCGACGAGCAGCCCGCGCTGGAATCCGCCAGCGTCGCCGTCGTCGACGACCTCGACCTGCCCACCGCGCTGCTGGACCCGGCCGTCTCCGTCGACACCGTCGTCCAGCGCTTCCCGGCGCTCGCCGACGAGCTGCGCGACCTGCTCACCCCCGACCCCGATGCCCCGGCCGGCCCGTTCGAGCCCACCGAGACCGAGGTACGCCGGGCCGCGCTGGCCTCGAAGCTGCTGCTCAACGTGTTCGCCACCGGCGCCGGCGAGGTCAGCGCCGGGCAACTGGCCCGCTGGCAGGCCGACGCCGGCTGGTTCGAGCAGGCATGCGGCGTCGCCCCCGGGGAGCTGCGTCGCGGCGGGGCCGGTCTCGGCACCACACTCGCCGGTCTGGAGGGCGACCTGGTCCGCCGGATGCGCCTGCGGGAGGTGCTCGCCGACCCGGCGCTGGCCGCCCGGCTCACCCCGAGCATGTCCCTGATCGAGCAGCTCCTGCGCGACAAGTCGAACCTGTCCGGGGTGGCGCTGGCCAACGCCAAGTCACTGATCCGCCGCTACGTCGACCAGGTCGCCGAGGTGCTGCGCACCCAGGTCGCACAGGCCACCGTCGGCGCCGTCGACCGCTCGGTGCCGCCCAAGCGGGTCTTCCGCAACCTCGACCTCGACCGCACGATCTGGCAGAACCTCACCAACTGGAGCCCCGACGACGAACGGCTCTACGTCGACCGGCTCTACTACCGGCAGACCGCGCGGCGCACCACGCCGTCCCGGCTCATCGTGGTGGTCGACCAGTCCGGCTCGATGGTCGACTCGATGGTCAACTGCACCATCCTCGCCTCCATCTTCGCCGGGCTACCCAAGGTCGACGTGCACCTCATCGCGTACGACACCCGGGCGCTGGACCTCACCCCGTGGGTGCACGACCCGTTCGAGGTGCTGCTGCGCACCAACCTCGGCGGCGGCAACGACGGCCCGGTCGCCATGGCGCTGGCCCGCCCCAAGATCGTCGAGCCCCGCAACACGGTCATGGTCTGGATCTCCGACTTCTACGAGTTCGACCGCTCCCAGCCGCTGTTCGACGGCATCGAGGCCGTGCACCGCTCCGGGGTGAAGTTCATCCCGGTCGGCTCCGTCAACAGCTCCGGCAACCAGAGCGTCAACCCCTGGTTCCGGCAACGCCTCAAGGACCTGGGCACCCCCGTCATCTCCGGCCACATCCGCAAGCTCGTCGTCGAGCTGAAGAACTTCCTCACCTAGGAGAGCACCCCTGATGTCCGACATGCTCCGCGCCCCCGCCGAGACCAAGTACGCCGACGAGCTGGCCTACCTCGAGTCGGTCGACACCGGGCCGAAGCCGTTCTCCTGGCGCCTGAGCCCCCGCATGGTCCGGCTGTTCGTGCTCGGCTCCGAACGCGCCGACGGCCTCGACCGGGAGATCCCGCAGAAGTGGTTCGGCGACCGCAGCTTCGTCGAGCGCAGCATCGTCACGCTCGCCTCCGACCGGGGCCTGCTGCTCATCGGCGACCCCGGCACCGGCAAGAGCTGGCTCGCCGAGCTGCTCTCGGCCGCCATCTGCGGCAACTCCACCCTGGTCGTGCAGGGCACCGCCGGCACCACCGAGGACCACATCAAGTACTCCTGGAACGTCTCCATGGTCATCGCCCGCGGCCAGTCCCGCGAGTCGATGATCCCCTCGCCGATCATGACCGCGATGGAGCAGGGCGTCATCGGCCGTTTCGAGGAGCTGACCCGCTCCACCAGCGACGTGCAGGACGCCCTCATCTCGATCCTGTCCGAGAAGTACGTCTCCATCCCCGAGCTGGACCAGGACAACATCGTCTTCGCCCAGCCCGGCTTCTCGATCATCGCCACCGCGAACAGCCGCGACCGGGGCGTCAACGACCTCTCCTCCGCGCTCAAGCGCCGGTTCAACTTCGTCCGCATCCCGGTGGTCACCAACAAGCGCAGCGAAGCCGAGATCGTCCGCTTCCGTACCGAGGAACTGCTGCGCCGGCACCGCATCGAGCTGGAGGTCCCGCCCACCCTGCTCGACATCCTGTTGCAGAGCTTCGCCGACCTGCGCGCCGCCGCGTCCGCCGCCACCAGCGACGACGAGAAGCTCGAGTCGGCGCTGTCCACCGCCGAGCAGATCGGCGTGCTGGAGGACGCCGTCCTGCACAGCCAGTTCTTCGGCGACCGCACCCTGCGCGCCGCGACGCTCGCCGGGTCGCTGGTCGGCTCGCTGGCCCGACGCAGCCCGGAGGACCTGGCCATCCTCAACAAGTACCTGCACGGCGTCGTCGAGCCCCGGGCCAAGGCCGACGGCGGCGAGTGGGACGGCTTCCTCGACGGCGGCCGCCAGGCGATCGCGTCGCTGTCATGACCGCACCCGCCCGGACCGGCCTCTTCGGCGCGCTGCGCGAGCAGCTCACCGACGCCGCCGCCGCGTTCGCCGAGTCCCCCGACGCGCTCGCCGGGATCCTCGCCGGCATGGTCGACGACGTCGACCGGGCCCTCGGCGAACGGCTGGAGATCTTCCCGGTCTGCCACCACTCCCCCGCGTCCGCGCTGGCCATGGCCCGGCGACTACGCGCCCGCCCGCCCCGGGTCATCTACCTCGAACTCTGCGAGGACCTGCGCCCGCTGCTCGACGAGCTGCGCAACTGCCGCCTCCCGGTGGCCGTGCAGGCGTTCGCCACCGAACTCGACGGCTTCCCCGCCGAGTGGAGCCCGCTGAGCGTCATCGCCCCGATCACCGAGGCCTCCGCGGAATACCAGGCCATCGCGTACGCGCTGGACACGCCCGGCGTCGAGCTGGTGCTGGTGGACCGCTCCACCGACCACGTCTTCCAGTGGACCCCGCGCGACGGCCAGCCGGCCGACCCCGACCCGACGCCGGCCACCGACGAGGACGCCGCCCTGCACGGCGACGCGGTCGGCGTGGAGATCGGCGACCTGCGCCCCCGCTTCGCCGAACTGGAAGCCCACCTGCTGCACCACGGCAAGGTCCGGCACTGGTCGGAGTGGTGGGACCAGTACGTCGAACGCCCCCTCGCCGACGCCGACCACGACACCTACCGGCAGGTCATGGTGCTGATCGGCAGCCTGTTCCGGCGGCTGCGCCCCACCCGGTCGGCCCGCGACGACCGCGACGAGGACCGGGAACGCCACATGTGGACGCGGATGCGCCAGCACCTCGCCGCCTCCGGCGCCGACCCGGCCGACTGCCTCTACGTCTGCGGCGCGTTCCACGCCGCCAGCCACGTCGAACAGTTCGGCCTCGACTCCACCGCCCCGGACTTCCCGATCAGCCCCCGCACCGCCACCCGCTGGCGCTACGGCCTCATCCCGTCCAGCCACTCCGCCATCGAGGCGCAGTTCGGCCTCGCCCCCGGCACCGTGTCCATCGCAGCCGCGAACTGGGCCGCCGCGGTCGGCCGCACCCGGCTCACGCCGTACCGGCTGGCCGGACAGCAGACCGGCAAGAAGGCCCGCCGCACCCGGGCGACCCCGACGGCCACCTCGCCCGACGAGACCGCCGACCGGCTCAGCGGCTTCCTCGCCGCGCCACCGGCGCTCGACGCGCTGGACGAGGCGGAACTGCGCGGATGGTGCGTCGACATCGTCCGACTCGCCCGCCGCAACGGCTACCTCGCCAGCACCGCCGACGCGATCGCCGTGTTCGAGACCTCGATCCTGCTGGCCAACCTGCGCAACCGGGCCAAGCCGACCCCCTACGACTTCGCCGACGCCGCGGTCACCTGCATCGAGAAGGACGTGGTGCCGGGCCGACGCGACGTCCGCCGACTCTGCGAGATCCTGCTCGGCGGCGACCGCGTCGGCCAGGTCGGATACGACTCGCTGCCGCCGCTGGCCCGCGACGTGCTCGACCGGCTCCGCCCGCTCGGGCTCGACCTGGAGCGGCGTACCGTGCAGCGGGCGCTGCTCGACCTGCGCGCCGACCCGGCGCTGGCACCCTGCTCCGACCTGCTCTGGATGCTGCGCCACCTGCTGCCCGCCGACGCGGTCCGCCCGATCATGGGCGAGCGCCGCCTGGGCCACCGCTCCACCCAGGAGAGCTGGGACCTCGCCCTCGGCCGCAACCAACGCGCCCTCATCGAGCTGGGCTACGAGGGCGTCACCGTCGAGCAGGTGCTGGAGCAACGGCTGCGGCGCACGGTCCGCGGCCCGGACGCCACCGCCGCCCGCGCGCTCGCCGCCGTCGAGGACGCCATCCGCCTGCTCGACAGTCCCCGGCTGGTCGACGAACTCGGCGCGCGGGCGGTGGAGCTGCTCGCGGCCGAACGCACCGTCGACGACGCGCCGGAGGTGCTGCGCCGTATCCGGCGGCTGCTCGCCCACCACCGCACCACCACGCCGACGCTGCCGGCCTGGTGTCAGGCGTTCGTCACCACCGGGTACGCCCACTACTGCACGCTGCTGCCCACCGCGTTCGTCGACGAGGCCACCGGCGTCCGCCAGGTCGGCGCCATGCTCGGCTTCCTGTTCCACATGGAGAGCCTCGCGCTGTCGCTGGGCTGCGACCGGTCCCAGCTCGAACTGGCCGTCGCCCAGGCCCACCCCGAGGCGCCGGCGAAGCTGGCGCTGCTCTGGGCCGCCCGCCACCAGCTCGGTCTGCTGCCGCTGGCCCAACTCCGGGAGCACTGCGCCGAGCTACTGGGCAACCCGCTGGTGGTGCCGGCGTTCCCGCAGTATCTGTCCGGGTTCGTGCACGCGCTCGACCCGGTCCCGGGGCTGGCGCCGTTCGTGGTGGAGACCATGTCGGCCGCGTTCGCCGGGCTGCCGGACCCGGTGCTGTTGCCGTGGCTGCCCACCCTGATCACCACGCTGCGGGAGCACGGCCCGGAGCTGGTGCCGCTGCTGGTCCGGGAGGCGGAACGCACCTTCCCCGCCACGCTGCCCGAGCTCGACGCCTGGACCCCGCCGTGGGCCGCCGCGCCCGCCGCGCCCGCGGCGGCACCGCCGCCGACCCAGGCGGGCCCGGTGGCCGGCCTGCTGGTCGCCCACCCGGACGCGCTGGACGCGGTGGCCGCGTTGCTCGGCTGCGACGCGCCGTGGCGCTCCCCCACCGGGCCCGACCAGCCGACCGGCGGCGGCTCGCCGCTGCTCGCCGCGCATCCGGACACCGCCGTCGCCGTGGTGGCCCTGCTGACACCCGACCGGCCCGAGGTCAGTGGGGGGTGACCAGGGGCCGGCTGTCGTCCACGAAGTACGACGAGAGCATCCGGGTCTCGACGTCGCCGACGTTGCGCGCGTTGTGCACGACGCCCGGCGGGATCAGGAACGGCTCCCCGCCCGCCACGGCGAGCGCGGGCCGGTCGTCGAACTCCATCACGATGTGGCCCTGGATCAGGTAGCCGACCTCCTCGCCGGGGTGGCTGTGCCGTCCCGACTGGCTGCCGACCGGAATCTGGAACAGGGTCTGCACGATCAGGCGGCCGGGCACCTCGGCGTGGGCGCGCTGCAACTCGGTGCGGGTGACGCCCTCGGTCGACGGCTCCATGACGGCGTGCTCCTCTCCGCGCGGCCGGCCGGGCCGCAACCCCGACGGTAACCCGATCCCCGCCGCGGTCCGGGCCGGTTGCCGGGGGCGGGCACCATGGAGTGGTGATCCGCTTCCTGCTGAACCTGTTGTGGCTCGTCTTCGGCGGCGGCATCGTCCTGGCCCTGGGCTACGGCGTGGCCGCCCTGATCTGCTTCGTCCTGGTCGTCACCATCCCGTTCGGCGTGGCCTCGCTGCGCCTGGCCTCGTACGCGCTGTGGCCGTTCGGGCGCACGCTCGTGCCGAAGCCGGGCGCCGGCGTCCCGTCCGGGCTGGCGAACGTGCTCTGGGTGCTGCTGGCCGGCTGGTGGCTCGCCCTGTCGCACATCCTCGCCGGGGTCGCGCTCTGCGTGACGATCATCGGTATCCCGTTCGGGGTGGCCAACTTCAAGCTGGTGCCGGCCGCGCTCTGGCCGCTCGGCCAGGAGGTCGTCGAGACGCCCTGACCGGGCCGCGCTCCCGCCCGCCAGGCAGCGCCCGCTGCTTCTGGTCGGTCCCTTACGAGCTGAGGGCAGAAACGACTCAGGGCCCGCCACGGCTGCGGTGTCTGACGCCGCCACGTGGTCCTTCTCGCGCGACGGCGGGCGGGTCACACCCGCTTCGGCATCCTAGGAGGATAGTGTGCTCGGTGGAACCGCCGAATGCGGCTCGCGTTCCGCCACGGGTGACTACGGTCGGTGAGGTGGGGGGTCGGGACGGGGTGATCGAGGCACTCAAGGCGGATCCGGCGCTCGCCGGGCTGCGTCGTTCGCTGGACTTCTACCACGGTGACCGGGCCCGCGACGCCGCGCTGGACGCGTTCTACCGGCCGCTGGTGCGCGCCGGCGACCTGGTCCTCGACATCGGCGCGCACGTGGGTGACCGGCTGGCCAGCTTCCGTCGGCTCGGCGCCCGGGTGGTGGCCGTGGAGCCGCAGCCGCTCTGCGCGCGGGTGCTGCGCGCCCTGCACGCGGGCGACGAGGCGGTCACCGTGGTGGAGGCGGCCTGCGGGCGGACCACCGGACCGGTGCGGCTGCACGTGAACTCCGCCAACCCGACCGTCTCCACCGCCTCCCCCGGCTTCGTCCGGGCCGCCGGGCAGGCCGCCGGCTGGGCGGGCGAGACCTGGGACGCCGAGATCGAGGTGGCCGGCACCACCCTGGACGCGCTCCTCGCCGAGCACGGCGTGCCGGCGTTCGTCAAGATCGACGTGGAGGGTTTCGAGGACGCGGTGCTGGCCGGGCTGAGCCGGCCGGTGCCCGCCCTGTCGTTCGAGTTCACCACCATCGCGCGGGACCTGGCCGGTCGTTGCCTGGACCGGCTCACCGCGCTGGGCTTCACCGGGTTCGCCGTGGCGCTCGGCGACGAGATGGGATTCGCGCTGCCCGGCTGGCGGTCGGCCGCCGAGGTGGCGGCGTATCTGGGCGCGGTGCCGCACGAGGCGAACGCCGGCGACGTGTACGCGCGGAGCTGACGCGGGCCCCATCGGACGGCCACTCCGGCGTTGCATCGACGCTGCTCACCGGCTTGATCCACCCATCCGCTGCCCCGCCGCTTTTTTCAGGGCTCGAACTTAGCCGTGTTTTGTTACCTGCCCGTTATTGACGTGACCGCCGCCACTTCGGTTGACTGCCACGGAACCGCTACCGCAACCGGTTCCGAAACATCCCCCACACCCCTGCGACCCGGGAGCGTCACGTGCCGATCACCATCGCCGACGTCGCCACCCGGGCCGGGGTGAGCAAGACGACCGTCTCGCGCGTGCTCAACGGCAAGGGCGAGGTGCACATCCGCACCGCCGACCGGGTCCGCGCCGTGATCAGCGACCTCGGCTACGTGCCCAGCGCCCGCGCGGTCGGCCTGGCCCGGGGGCGTACCCGGGTGGTCGGCATGCTGGTGCCGGCGCTGACCTGGCCGTGGATGGGCGAGGTGCTCCAGGGCGCGGCCGACACGGTCGAGGCCGCCGGCTACGGCATGCTGCTGTTCACCTGCACCCACGGCGACGAGTCGATGCGCCGCTTCGCCTCGCAGGTCTCCGCGAAGTCCTTCGACGGCCTGCTCGTGGTCGAACCCGAGGGCACCCTGGACTACATCACCGGGCTGCACCGCCGCGGCCTGCCGGTGATCCTGATCGACGACCGCGGTCACCAGCCCGGCTTCCCGTCGGTGCGGACCACCAACGAGGCCGGCGCGCGGGCCGCCGCCGCGCACCTGCTGTCGCTCGGACGCCGACGACCGCTCGTCATCACCGGCCTGCGCCGGTTCGGCTGCACCCGGGAACGGCTCGCCGGCTTCGCCGGCGGCTACGCGGACGCCGGCGTACCCATCGAGCCGGCGCGGGTGGTGGAGGGCGACTTCACGTTCGAGTGCGGGCGCGCGGCGGTGCGCCGGCTGCTCGCCGACGGCGTGCCGTTCGACGCGGTCTTCGCGCACAACGACCTCTCCGCCGCCGGCGCGCTCCAGGCGCTGCGCGACGCCGGCCGCCGCGTCCCACAGGACGTGGCGGTGGTCGGCTTCGACGACCTGCCGCTGGCCGGGCACACCCACCCGCCGCTCAGCTCGGTGCACCAGCCGCTGCGGGAGATGGGCGCCGCCGCCGCCCGGCTCCTCATCGCCCACCTTACCGGCACGCCGCTGCCGGACGCCCCGACCGTCATCCCCACCGGCTTCGCCGCCCGCGCCTCCACCCGCGTCACCTGAGCAGTCACCCCGCCGAACCCGGCGACCACACCGGCGGGCCCGCCCGCCGGTGGCACCACCGCACACCCTCCATCCACCACATCCCGCCCGAGGACATGCGGGACCACCGAGGGAGACCCTCCATGAGAAGACGGCACCTCCTCGCCGTCGCGCTGGCCGGCGCGATGGTCACCACCACGGTCGCCGCCTGCGGCGACAGCCCGAACGCGAACAAGAAGAGCGGCCAGGCCGCGACCGTGCTGAACGTCGGCATGCCCAACGGCCCGCAGGCGGAGAACAACAATCCGTTCCTGACCACCTCGGCCGCGGCGTCGCTGGGCTACCGCTGGCAGATCTACGAGCCGCTGATGATGTGGAACCCGGTCAAGCCGGCGGACCCGTTCAAGCCGTGGCTGGCCAGCAAGGCCGAGTGGTCGCCGGACTACAAGTCGGTCAAGGTCACCATCCGGGACAACGCCACCTGGTCGGACGGGCAGAAGGTCACCGCCGAGGACGTGGCGTTCACCTACAACCTGGTCAAGAAGTTCCCGGCGCTCAACGACCAGGGCGTGCCGTACACGGACGCGGTCGCGACCGGCAACGAGGTCACCATCTCGATGTCCAGCCCGCAGTTCGTCAACCAGCAGAAGGTGCTGTGGCGGGTGCCGATCGTGCCCAAGCACCTCTGGGAGAAGATCGCCGACCCGACCACCGACCCGGTGAAGCAGCCGGTCGGCAGCGGCCCGTACACGCTCAAGTCGTTCACGCCGGCCACCACCACGCTGACCGTGCGGGACAAGGGCTACTGGCAGGACGCGCCGAAGGTGAAGGAGCTGCGCTTCACCTCGTACACCGACAACAGCGCGCAGACCACCGCGCTGGCCAACGGCGAGTCGGAGTGGAGCTTCGTCTTCATCCCCAACTACCAGACCGTGTTCGTGGCCAAGGACCAGAAGAACCACAAGGTGTGGGCGCCGCCGGTGCTGGGCATCCACGGCCTCTACCTGAACACCACGAAGAAGCCGTTCGACGACCCGACGCTGCGCAGGGCGATGAACATGGTCGTCGACCGCGCGGACATCTTCACCACCGCCGAGGCCGCGTACTTCCACCCCGAGGTGAAGAGCGTGACCGGGCTGCCCAGCCCGGCCGGCGACTCGTTCATCGCGGCGGAGTACAAGGGCCAGGAGCACAAGGTCGACGTCGAGGGCGCCAAGGCGCTGCTCACCGGCGCGGGCTACAAGCTCGACGGCGCCACGCTGAAGGACAAGACCGGCAAGCCGGTGACGATCAAGCTCACCGACCCGGCCGGCTGGTCCGACTACCAGACCAGCCTGGAGATCGTGAAGGGCAACCTGTCGAAGATCGGCATCGCGGCGACCATCGACAAGGCCAACCAGGACGCCTGGTTCCGCAACGTGGAGCAGGGCAACTTCGACGCCACGTTCCGGTGGACCGAGAGCGGCGCGACGCCGTACGACATCTACCGCACGATCATGGACGGCCGGGTGCTCAAGCCGATCGGCACCGCCTCGCCGGCCGGCAACTTCGGCCGCTTCGACGACAAGACGGCGACGGACGCGCTGATCGCGTACGCCAACGCCACCGACGACGCCGCCCGCACCACCGCGCTCGCCACGCTCCAGAAGATCTTCGTCGAGCAGGTGCCGATGATCCCGGTCGGCGCGGACAACATCGGCGGCGCGTACAGCACGAAGAACTGGACCGGCTGGCCGGACGACTCGAACCCGTACGGCGCGCTCCAGCCCACCCAGCCCAACGCGGTGGACGTGGTGCTGCACCTCAAGCCGACCGCCGGCTGACCCGGCGTCGTCTCCCCGGCCGGCTCGCTCCGCCGGCCGGGGAGACGGTGCCCGCCCCTCACCCCGGCAACCCCAGACAGGAATTCGGCATGACGACGACCGAGAGCGCCCCGGCGCCGGCCGACGAGGTGGTGCTGGAGGCCGTCGGCCTGACCAAGCACTTCCCGGTCCGCCGGCGGCTGCGCGACCTCCTCTCCCGGACCTCGGCGGTGGTGCACGCCGTCGACGACGTCTCGATCGCGCTGCGCCGCGGCCGGGTGACCGCGCTGGTCGGCGAGTCCGGCTCCGGCAAGTCCACGGTGGCCCGGCTGCTGGCCCAGCTCTATCCGCGCACCGCCGGCGACATCCGGCTGCACGGCGTCCCGACCCGGGTCCGCGGCGGCCGGCGCTTCCGGGCGTACGTGCGCCGGGTGCAGTTGATCCTCCAGGACCCGTTCGCCTCGTTGAACCCGGTGCACACCGTGCGCTACCACCTCACCCGGTCGCTGCGCATCCACGGCAACGCCGGCGACGGCGCGGACGGGCTGGAGAAGGCCCTCGCGGACCTGCTCACCCGGGTCAGCCTCACCCCGCCCGAGCGCTACCTCGACGCGTTCCCGCACGAGCTGTCCGGCGGCCAGCGCCAGCGCGTCGCCATCGCCCGGGCACTGGGCGCGGACCCGGAGGTGCTGCTCGCCGACGAGCCGGTCTCCATGCTGGACGTCTCGATCCGCCTCGGCGTGCTCAACCTGCTCCAGGACCTCAAGGACCGGTTGAACCTGGCCATCCTCTACATCACCCACGACATCGCCTCGGCCCGCTACTTCGCCGACGAGACGATCGTCATGTACGCCGGGCGGATGGTCGAGGGCGGCGACAGCGAGACGGTCACCCAGCGGCCGGCGCATCCGTACACCCGGTTGTTGATCGATTCGGCGCCGGACCCGGAGCGGATCACCGGTGCGGGCGCGGACGCCGACCCGGCGACCGAGCGCGGGCACGGCGAGCCGCCGAGCCTGATCCGCCCGCCGGCCGGCTGCCGGTTCCATCCGCGCTGCCCGCACGCCATGCCCCGGTGCGCCACCGACCTGCCGCCGCCGATCCCGATCGACGACCGGCCCGGGCACTGGGCGGCGTGCTGGCTGTTCGACCGGGCCACCGTGGCGGCGGCGGGAGCCGCCGTGCCCGAGGAGGCGGCCCGATGAGGTTCCTGCTGCAACGGGTGGCCTTCTACCTGTTCACCGCCTGGGCGGCGATCACGCTCAACTTCTTCATCCCCCGGATCGTGCCGGGCGACCCGGTGCAGTCGTTGATCTCCCGGAACCAGGGTCGGATCAGCGCCGACGCGATCGCCTCGCTGCGGGTGCTGTTCGGGCTGGACTCCGACCGCAACCTGTGGGAGCAGTACGTCGCCTACTGGGGTCAGCTTCTGCACGGCGACCTGGGCCTGTCGTTCACGTTCTTCCCGGCGCCGGTGTCGGAGGTGATCGGGAGCAGCCTGCCGTGGACGGTCGGTCTGGTCGGCGTCACCACCGTGGTCAGCTTCCTGCTCGGCACCGCGCTGGGCGTGGGCGCGGGCTGGCGGCGCGGCTCGTGGATCGACGGGCTGCTGCCGGCCACCACGTTCCTCTCCTCGATCCCCTACTTCTGGCTGGGTCTGGTGGCGATCGCGTTGTTCGCCGGGCCGGGCAGCTTCTTCCCCTCCTCCGGCGGCTACGAGCCGGGGCTGGTGCCGGCGTTCGACGCGTACTTCATCCCGAGCGCGCTCCAGCACAGCATCCTGCCCGCGGCGACCATCCTGGTCTCCTCGATGAGCGGCTGGATCCTCAGCATGCGCAACATGATGGTCACCGTCGCCAGCGAGGACTACATCACGGTGGCGCACGCCAAGGGGCTCTCCGAGCGCCGGGTGGCGCTCAGTTACGCCGCCCGCAACGCGCTGCTGCCCAACGTCTCCGGCTTCGCGTTGTCGCTGGGCTTCATCGTCGGCGGCACGCTGCTGGTGGAGATCGTCTTCTCCTATCCGGGCCTGGGGTTCCAGCTCTTCCAGGCGGTCGGCTACAAGGACTACCCGCTCATGCAGGGCATCTTCCTGATCATCACGATCTCGGTGCTGGTGGCGAACCTGCTCGCCGACGTCGCGTACCTGCTCCTCGACCCGCGGACCCGAAAGAGCTGAGCGATGACAATCTCCCCGTCGAGCATCGAGCAGGTCATCCCCGGCCAGGGCGCGATGGCGCAGCCGTCGGCCCGGGCGCGGCGCCGCCGGTTCCGCTTCGTGGCCAACGCCAAGGCCGCTACCGGCCTGGCCATCCTCGGCGTGTACGTGCTGCTGGCGGTCATCGGGCCGTGGATCGCGCCGTACGACCCGGACGCGCGAGGCGCGGACGTGCTCCAGGCGCCGTCGACCCGGCACTGGTTCGGCACCACCCACCTCGGGCAGGACATCTTCAGCCAGATCCTGGTGGGCGCGCGCAGCGTGATGGTGGTGGGCCTGATCGCCGGCGTGCTGGCCACGATCCTGTCCGTCCTGATCGGGGTCACCGCCGGCTACCTGGGCGGCGCGGCCGACGAGGGCCTCTCCGCGCTGTCCAACGTGTTCCTGGTGATCCCCGCGCTGCCGCTGATCATCATCGTGGCGTCGCTCGTCGACCAGGCCGGCGACCTGCTGGTCGCGCTGATCATCGGGCTCACCTCGTGGGCGTGGGGCGCCCGGGTGCTGCGCGCCCAGACGCTGTCGTTGCGCCGCCGCGACTACGTCGAGGCGGCGCGGGCCAACGGCGAGCGGACCTGGCGGATCATCGGCTTCGAGGTGCTGCCGAACCTGACCGCGATCATCGCCTCCGGCTTCGTCGGCACGGTGATCTTCGCGGTGATGTCGGAGATCACCCTGGCGTTCATCGGCATCTCGTCGGTCAGCTCCTGGAACTGGGGCACCATCCTGTTCTGGGCGCAGGGCCAGCAGGCGCTCGCGCAGGGCGCGTGGTGGTGGTTCGTGCCGGCCGGGCTGGCCATCGCGCTGCTCGGCACCGCGCTCGCGCTGATCAACTTCGGCATCGACGAGTTCGTCAGCCCCCGGCTGCGCACCGGCGGCCGGACCCGGATCCGCACCGCGGACGGCCGCACGGTGCGGATGCGGGTGGGGTTCACCCCGGTGCTGGCCCCGACGGCGGCCCCCGTCGAGATGCAGGACACCCGAAAGGACCAGACCCGATGAGCGACCAGGTGCTGGAGATCCGGGGGCTGTGCGTCGACTACGGCGTCGGCGCGGACGCGGTGCGGGCGGTTCGCGACGTGAACCTGACGTTGCACCGCGGCGAGGTGCTCGGCCTGGCCGGGGAGAGCGGCAGCGGCAAGTCCACCCTGGCGTACGGGCTGACCCGGCTGCTGCCGCCGCCCGGTGTGGTCAGCGGCGGCCAGGTGATCTACCACCCGACCGACGGCCCACCGGTGGACGTGCTCACGCTGAGTCCCGCCCGGCTGCGCGAGTTCCGCTGGGCGGAGACGTCGATCGTGTTCCAGGGCGCGATGAACTCGCTCAACCCGGTGCACCGGGTCTCCACCCAGCTCCTCGACGTGATCAAGGCGCACGAGCCGAGGAGCACCCCGGCGAGCCGGCGGGCCCGCGCGAAGGACCTGCTGCGCCTGGTCGGCATCGCCGCCGACCGGCTGGACAGCTACCCGCACCAGCTCTCCGGCGGCATGCGGCAACGCGTCATGATCGCCATGGCGCTGGCGCTGGAGCCGCAACTGGTCATCATGGACGAGCCGACCACCGCGCTGGACGTGGTGATGCAACGGCAGATCCTCGGCCAGCTCACCGAGCTGCGCGAGCGGCTCGGCTTCGCGGTGCTGTTCATCACCCACGACCTGTCGCTGCTGGTGGAGTTCTCCGACCGGATCGCCATCATGTACGGCGGCCGGATCGTCGAGGAGGCGCCCGCCGCCCGGCTGTACGCCGAGCCGCTGCACCCGTACACCGAGGGGTTGTTGCACTCGTTCCCGGCGCTGCACGGGCCGCGCCGGGAGCTGACCGGCATCCCCGGCTCCCCACCGGACCTGCGCGCCATGCCGGCCGGCTGCGCGTTCCACCCGCGCTGCCCGAAGGCGTTCGCGCCGTGCGACGAGCGCCTGCCGGTGCTGGGCCCACCCGGCGTCGACGATCCGACCCGGGCCGTCGCGTGCTGGCTGCACCCGGCCGTCGCCCCCCTGCCCCGCTGAGAAGTCCGAGCCCACCGCTACCGCGAGGAGAACCATGGACACCGACCTCAACCGCCCGAGCGTCGATCAGGCCGACCCGATCGACACGCTGCCGCCGACCTTCCGGTGGGGGGTGGCGACGTCGTCGTACCAGATCGAGGGCGCGGTGGCCGAGGACGGTCGCACGCCGTCGATCTGGGACACCTTCTGCCGGGTCCCCGGGGCGGTGGCCAACGGCGACCACGGCGACGTGGCCTGCGACCACTACCACCGGATGCCGCAGGACGTGGCGCTCATCGCCGACCTGGGGCTGGACACCTACCGGTTCTCGGTGGCCTGGCCGCGGGTGCAGCCGGGCGGGCGCGGGCCGGCCAACGCGGCCGGGCTGGGCTTCTACGACCGGCTGGTGGACGAGCTGCTCGGCCGCGGCGTGGACCCGTGGGTGACGCTCTACCACTGGGACCTGCCGCAGGAGCTGGAGGACGCCGGCGGCTGGCCGAACCGGGACACCGCGTACCGTTTCGCCGACTACGCGGAGCTGGTCTTCGCCGCGCTCGGCGACCGGGTCCGCACCTGGACCACGCTGAACGAGCCGTGGTGCTCGGCGATGCTCGGGTACGCCTACGGCGACCACGCCCCCGGCCGGCGGAACCTGGGCGACGGCATCGCCGCCGCGCACCACCTGCTGCTCGGGCACGGGCTGGCCACCCGGCGGCTGCGCGCGGCGGCGCAGACGCCGATCGAGCTGGGGCTGACCGTGAACCTGTCCACCGCCGACCCGGCGACCGACAGCGCGGCGGACCGGGACGCGGCGCGGGCGGCGGACGGGCTGGGCAACCGGCTCTACCTGGACCCGGTGCTGCGCGGGTCGTACCCGCAGGACGTGATCGACGACCTGGCGGCCGAGGGGGTGCGCATCCCGGTCGAGGACGGGGACCTGGACGTCATCGCCGCCCCGATCGACGTGCTGGGCGTGAACTACTACTTCGGGCAGCTCCACTCCGGTGTGGACGAGCAGGGCCGGGAGCGCGACGACGACGGCCGGCCGGTGCGCCGGGTGGTCCGCCGGGACCTGCCACGCACCGCGATGGACTGGGAGATCGTCCCGGAGTCCTTCACCGACCTGCTGGTGCGACTGCACCGCGACTACCCGGGCGTGCCGATGGTGATCACCGAGAACGGCGCGGCGTTCGACGACGAGCCGGACGCGGAGGGGTTCGTGGCCGACGACGACCGGGTCGGCTACCTGACCGAGCACCTGCGGGCGGTGGCCCGGGCCCGGCAGGCGGGCGCGGACGTGCGGGGCTACTTCGCCTGGTCGCTGCTGGACAACTTCGAGTGGGCGTACGGCTACGACAAGCGGTTCGGCATCGTCCGGGTGGACTACGACACCCAGCGTCGCATCCCGAAGCGCAGCGCGCTGTGGTACCGCGACACCGTCCGGCGGGCGCGCGAGCGGCGCTGACCCGACGTCCGGGGCGACCGCGCGGCAGCTTCCCGGGCGGTCGCCCCTTTCTTTCATGTCTTGACACAAGCCCGGAACAACGGTTCGCTCATTCACGGATGTCTATTCATCCGGAAGGAGCACCCGTGTCCCCCACCACCGTTGCCCGCCTCGCCGGCCGCGTCGCCCTGACGCTCTGCCTCACCGCCGGCGCCCTCGTCCCCACCACCGCGGCCCACGCCGCCGGAGAACGCGTCGACGTCTGGCTCACCACCACCTCCGACAGCGGCGGCCGGACCGTCACCCGCGGGCTGCAACAGCAGAGCCCGCTCGCCTTCGCCGCCACCAGCCCCGGCGCCACGCACACCATCACCGTCGACGAGAACACCCGCTACCAGCCGTTCGAGGGCGCCGGCGCGTCCATCACCGACACCACCGCGTACCTGCTGCGCGGCGGGCCGGTCAGCGCGGCCACCCGGGACGCGGTGATGCGCAAGCTGTTCAGCCCCACCGACGGGATCGGCCTGTCGTTCGTCCGCAACCCGGTCGGCGCGTCCGACCTGTCCCGGCCCGGCAACGTGTCCCTCGACGACACCTGCTGCGACCTCAACGACTTCGGCGCGAACGGCTACGACACGAACGTCGAACTGCTCACCGCGCAGGCCCGCCAGCTCAACCCGGCGCTGCGGGTGATGGTGGTGCCGTGGAGCGCGCCCGGCTGGATGAAGGACAACGGCCGGATGGACCAGATGGGCTGGCTGAAGTGGGAGCACTACGCCACCTACGCGCAGTACCTGGTCCGGACCATCCAGGCGTACGCGGCGCGCGGCGTCACCGTCGACTACCTGTCGGTGCAGAACGAGCCGAACTGCTGCCAGGCCGGCAACCCCACCGCGATGGACTACCCCGGCATGAGCTGGAACGCCTCCGGCCTGACCGAACTGACCAAGAACTTCGTCTACCCGGCGTTCCGCTCCGCCGGGATCACCACGAAGGTGCTGGTGCACGACTGGAACTACGGCGACTACGGCACCATCGGCTCCGGGCTGCTCGCCGACAGCGCGGTCCGCACCGACCCGCTCTTCGGCGGCATCGCCTGGCACGGCTACTTCGGTGACCCGGCGGTCGGCAGCCAGGTGCGCGCGCAGTACCCGGCGGTGCCGCAGTTCAGCACCGAGCACTCCGGCGGCACCTGGATCACCAACCAGCACAACGAGGACATGGCCGACATCGTGACCTACGCCCGGAACTGGAGCCGCAGCGTGGTGAAGTGGAGCCTCGCGGTCAACCAGAACATGGGCCCGCACAACGGCGGCTGCGGCACCTGCACCGGCCTGATCACCGTGCAGGAGGGCGGCGCCCGGGCCGGCCAGGTGGACTACACGATCGAGTACTACACCACCGGCCACCTGACCAGGTTCGTCCGGCCCGGAGCGACCCGGATCGACTCCACCGCCAACGGCACGGTGCAGAACGTGGCGTACCGCAACCCGGACGGCTCCAAGGCGCTGCTGGCGCACAACGGCGGCACGTCCGCGCAGTCGGTCCGGGTGGTGTGGGGCGGGCAGTCCTTCAGTTACACGCTGCCGGCCCGCACCACCGCCACGTTCACCTGGTCCGGCACCCAGTCCGGCGGCGGCACGACGCCGACCGGCCCGGTCACCGGCATCGGGGGAAAGTGCCTGGACGTCACCGACAACGCCAGCGCCGACGGCACGCCGGTGCAGATCTGGAGCTGCACCGGGGCGGCCAACCAGCGCTGGACCCGGGCCGCCGACGGGACGCTGCGCGCGCTCGGCAAGTGCCTGGACGCGGCCGGCGGCGGCACCGCCGACGGCACGAGGGTGCAGCTCTGGACCTGCAACGGCAGCGCCGCCCAGCAGTGGACCGCGACCGCCGGGCGGGACCTGGTGAACCCGCAGGCGAACAAGTGCCTCGACGTCACCGGCAACACGTCCGCCGACGGCGCGAAGACACAACTGTGGAGCTGCACCGGCGGCGCCAACCAGAAGTGGACGCTGCCGTCCTGACTCCCCGGGTGGCCGGGCCGGCGTCGCCGCCGGTCCGGCCACCGCCGTAGGTGACGCCGGTCCGGCCACCGCCGTCGGTGACGCCGGTCCGGCCGGTCAGCGGGCCGGCGACCGCCGCGCCGGGGCCGGCCGGGCCGCCGGCTCGCGGCGCACGCCGCCGTCGCGCAGCAGCCGGGCCATCGGCAGGGTGGCCGCGCCCATCGCGACCGCGTCCGGTCCGAGCCGGCACAGCTCGACCGAGGTCTGCGCGTACGGCTGGCGCAGCGCGTGCCGCGCGGTCGCCTCGCGGATCGCCGGCAGATGGCGCTCCCCCAGCGCCAGCCCGGCCCAGCCGCCCAGCACCACCCGCTCCGGATTGAACAGGTTCACCAGGTTCGCCAGGCCGGCGCCGAGATAGCCGACCGTCTCGTCGATCACCGTGGCGGCGGTGCGGCTGCCGGCACGCAGCAGCTCACCGAACGCGCTCTCCTCGTCCCCGCCGGGCGCGGGGCGCCCCCGGTTGGCCCGCCGGAACCGGTCGAGCACCCCCTCCGCACCGACGTACGCCTCGAGGCAGCCGAGGTTGCCGCAGCGGCAGCGCCGGCCCCCGTACACGATCGTGGTGTGGCCCCACTCGCCGGCGCTGCTGTGCGCGCCGCGGTAGCCGACGCCGTCGGCGACCACGCACGCCCCGACGCCGGACCCGACCAGGACGACCACCGCGTGCCGGACGCCACGGCCGGCGCCGAACCACATCTCGGCCTGGCCGAGCGTCTTGGCGCCGTTGTCGATGTGCACCGGCACGTCGGTGCCGGCGCGCAGCATCGCGCCGAGCGGGACGCCGTCCCAGCCGAGCGTCTGCGCGTGCACCACCGCGTCGGCGGCGCGCTCGACCGTGCCGGAGACGGCGACGCCGAACCCGAGCACCGCGGCCGGATCGACGCCCGCCTGTTCGGTCACCGCGGCGAGGCCGTGCAGCAGGTGCGAGGCGACCTGTCGCGGGTCGGGTTCGGCGGCGGCGATCGGGTACTCCGCCTTGGCCAACGCGGTCATGGTCAGGTCGAACAGCTCGACCTGCACCCGGGTCTCGCCCACGTCGGCGCCGACCAGGTAGCCGTGGCCGGGGGCGACCCGCAGCAGCACCCGGGGGCGACCCCCGTCGGACTCCACCGAGCCGGCCTCCTCGACCAACCCTTCGGCGATCATCTCGCCGACCAGGTTGCTCACGCTGGCCAGGCTCAACGCGGTGGACTGGCCCAGCTCGTGCCGGCTGAGCGGGCCGTCCAGCCAGATCCGGGTCAGCAGGACCGACCGGTTGGCCCGGCGCATGTCGCGCACCGTGGTGCGTCTGGCGTCCACGTCCGCCGCCGTCCTTCCCCACGGGCCGCACGTCGGCGGCCCGCATTTCAGACCCTGAATCAAGTGGTGACAGACTACTGCGCATTTACACTTAACAAAGTTAACTGATAGCCTCCGCCGCATTGATGAGGAGGTATGTCATGCGACTCGGACGTGGGACGACCGCTCTGCTCGGTGGCGTCGCGCTGCTCGCCGCCACCGTGGCCCTGCCCGCCGCCGGCGGCCTCGCCGCCGCCGCGAACCCCACCACGCTGGTGGCCTGCGACGCGCCGGCCTGGGCCGAGGGCGTCACCTGGACCGCCGGCAGCCGGGCCAGCTACGCCGGCCGGCTCTACCAGGCGTTGGTCACGCACACCCCGCCGGTCGGCGCGGGCTGGACGCCGGCCGCCGTACCGGCGCTCTGGACCGACCTCGGCGCGTGCGCCGGCGGCACACCGTCACCCAGCCCGACCACCCGGCCACCGTCGCCGACGCCCAGTCCCACCGCGTCCCCCTCCCCCACCCGGACCCCCACGCCGACCCCGACCGCGACGTCCACGCCGGGCGGTGACACCTGCGCGCCGCGGTCCCGGCCGACCGGCAAGGTGCTCCAGGGCTACTGGGAGAACTGGGACGGCGCGGCCAACGGCGTACACCCCGGGCTCGGCTGGATCCCGGTCACCGACGCCCGGATCACCGGTCACGGCTACAACGTGGTCACCGCCGCGTTCCCGGTCATCCGCGCCGACGGCACCGTGCTCTGGGAGGACGGCATGGACGCCGGCGTCCGGGTGCCCACCCCGGCGCAGGTCTGCCAGGCCAAGGCCGCCGGCCTGACCGTGCTGCTCTCCATCGGCGGCGCCGCCGCCGGCATCGACCTCAGCTCCGCCGCCGTCGCCGACCGGTTCGTCGCCACCGTGGTGCCGATCCTCAAACGGCACAACTTCGACGGCATCGACATCGACATCGAGACCGGGCTGACCGGCAGCGGGAACATCAACCAGCTCTCGCCGTCGCAGGCCAACCTGATCCGGATCATCGACGGGGTGCTGGCCCAGATGCCGGCCGGTTTCGGGCTCACCATGGCGCCGGAGACCGCGTACGTGACCGGCGGCAGCGTCACCTACGGCTCGATCTGGGGCGCGTACCTGCCGATCGTGAAGAAGTACGCCGACAACGGCCGACTCTGGTGGCTGAACATGCAGTACTACAACGGCTCCATGTACGGCTGCGCCGGGGACTCGTACCCGGCCGGCACCGTGCAGGGCTTCACGGTGCAGACGCAGTGCCTGAACAACGGGCTCACCGTCCAGGGCGTCACCATCCGCGTCCCGTACGACAAGCAGGTCCCCGGCCTGCCGGCGCAGCCCGGCGCGGGCGGCGGCTACCTGAGCCCGTCGCTGGTCAGCCAGGCGTGGCACTCCGTGCCGGGGCTCAAGGGCCTGATGACCTGGTCGATCAACTGGGACGGGTCGAAGGGCTGGACGTTCGGCGACAACGTCCGGGCGCTCCAGGGCCGCTGAGCCGGTCCGGGGCCCCGCCGGTCGGCGGGGCCCCGGACCCGGTCAACCGACGTCGATCTGCTTCGGCGTGGTCTTCGAATCCAGCCAGGCGTTGACCAGCTTGGTGAAGTCGCGGCCGGTCCGCTCGTTGAGGAACGCGATGAACGACGCGCGGTCCTGCTGGGTGTTGCGCTGGTCCTGCACCCAGGCGCGGGCCAGCACGAAGAACGTCTTGTCGCCCACCTGCCGGTGGATCTCGCGGAGCATGGCCGCCGGGCAGAGGTAGACGTTGCCCTCGGCGAACCGCTTCGGGTCGGGTTTGCCGGGCGGGCCCAGCTTCTTGCGCAGGGCCGCGTCGCCCTCGCGCAGGTAGCGGTCCAGGCTCGCCGCGCTCAGCTTCAGCGTCTCCTGGGTGTACAGGTCCTGGGCGTACTTCGCCCAGCCCTCGTTCAGCCACAGGTCGGTCCAGCTCGTGGGCGTGACGGAATTGCCGAACCACTGGTGGGCGTACTCGTGCAGCAGGTCGCTGCCCCAGCGGTCCCGGCGGGCCCGGGTGTCCTCGATCTTCCCGCCCATCGTGATCATCTGCTGGGTCTCCATGCCCGACGCCGAGTCCACCACCACGACGCCACCGGAGGGGAACGGGTACGGGCCGAACTTCTTCTCCAACCAGGCCAGGTACTGCGGGGACTTCTTCAGGTACGGCACCAGATCGTCGTCGGCGCCCCTGCGGTACCAGTAGGTCAGCGGCACGCCGCGCGGCCCCTTGGCGGTCAGCTTCTGGTACTTCCCGACCGCGAGCGTGGTCAGGTACGTCGCGACCGGGTCGGCGCTGCGGTAGGAGAACGTGGTGCCGGACTGCCCGGCCGGGGTGCCGCCGGCGATCGCGGTCCACCCCGCCGGCACGGTCACCCGGATGTCGTAGAGCGCCTCGTCGGCGGGCTGGTCGTTCGCCGGATACCAGGTGAACGCCCCGAACGGCTCCTGCATCGTCCAGAGGCCGCCCTCCTTGGTGACGGTGAGGCCGAGGTCCTCCACGTCCTTGCGGTGCGACGGCATCGGCGTGGTCCGCGGCCGGCCGTGGTACTCGACCACCAGCGTCACCGGTTTGTCGGCGACGACCGGCGCGGTCACCGTGAGCTTCTCCCGGGCCACCGCGGCGGTGACCGGCGTGCCGTCCAGCGTCACGCCGTCGAGCTGGTAGGGCATGAAGTCGAGCACGAGGTTCGGCGCGTCCCGGACCGGACGGATCCGCAGCGTGGCGGCGCCGGTGAGGGTGCGGGTCGACGGCGCCCACTCCAGCGCCAGGTCGTAGTGCAGGACGTCCAGCGCGTCGGTGCCCCGCGCCGGGTAGACCTTGTCGGCCACCGGCGTGGAACGGCCCGCCTGCCAGGCGGTGTAGTCGACGGCGGGAACGGTCGGAGCGGGCGTGGTCGGCGGAGTGGACGGGTCGGCGGCCGGCGCGGCGGGGTCGGTGGTGCACCCGGCGGCGAGCAGCGGCGCGAGAAGCAGGATCAGCGGTACGCGGCGACGCATCAGCGCACCATACGGGAATGATCCACTTCTCGGGGCCCCTCCGCTGGCGTCCGCCGGGACATGCTGCCAGGCTGTCGGGCGTGTATGACTACGACCTGCTGGTGCTGGGCTCCGGACCAAGTGGACAGAAGGCGGCGATCGCCGCGGCCAAGCTGGGCCGTCGCGTCGCCGTCGTGGACCGTCGCGACATGCTCGGCGGGGTGTGCATCAACACCGGCACCGTGCCGTCCAAGACGCTGCGCGAGGCGGTCCTCTACCTGACCGGGCTCAGCCAGCGTGACCTCTACGGAAGCAGCTACCGGGTCAAGGAGGACATCACGGTCGCCGACCTGGCCGCCCGGACCCAGCACGTGATCGGCCGGCAGACCGACGTGATCCGCGACCAACTGGCCCGCAACCGGGTCACGATGATCACCGGCACCGGCCGGTTCGCCGACGCGCACTCGGTCTGGGTCGACGCCGGCTCCGGCCGGGAGACCCGGGTCAGCTTCGACAAGGCGGTCATCGCCGCCGGCACCCGCCCGGCCCGCCCGGACAGCGTCGACTTCGACGACCGGACGATCGTCGACTCGGACGGCGTCATCAACCTCCAGGCCGTGCCGCGCAGCATGGTCGTGGTCGGCGCCGGCGTGATCGGGATGGAGTACGCGTCGATGTTCGCCGCGCTCGGCACCAAGGTGACGGTGGTGGAGCGCCGCGAGCGGATGCTCGGCTTCTGCGACGAGGAGATCGTCGAGTCGCTCAAGTACCACCTGCGGGACCTGTCCGTGACGTTCCGCTTCGGCGAGGAGGTGGCGTCGGTGGAGAAGCACCGCACCGCCGCGCTCTGCGTGCTGCGCAGCGGCAAGAAGATCGTCGCCGACACGGTGATGTACTCCGCCGGCCGCCAGGGGCAGACCGACGAACTCGCGCTGGAGGCGGCCGGGCTCACCGCCGACCACCGCGGCCGGATCGAGGTCGACGCCGACTACCGCACCGCGGTCGAGAACATCTACGCCGTCGGCGACGTCATCGGCTTCCCGGCGCTCGCCTCCACCTCGATGGAACAGGGCCGCCTGGCCGCGCAGCACGCCTGCGGGGAACCGGCCCGCGCGATGCCGGAACTGCAACCGATCGGCATCTACACCATCCCGGAGATCAGCTTCGTCGGGAAGACCGAGGAGGAGCTGACCGAGGCGTCCACCCCGTTCGAGGTGGGCATCGCCCGCTACCGGGAACTCGCCCGGGGGCAGATCGTCGGCGACCCGTACGGCATGTTGAAGCTGCTCGTCTCGCCGGCGGACGGGCGGCTGCTCGGCGTGCACGTGTTCGGCACCGGCGCCACCGAGATCGTCCACATCGGGCAGGCGGTGATGGGCTGCGGCGGGACGGTCGACTACCTGCTCGACGCGGTGTTCAACTATCCGACGCTGGCCGAGGCGTACAAGGTGGCGGCGCTGGACGCCGCCAACAAGATCCGCAACATCACCCGGATCGACGGCTGAGCGACGTGCGGGCGAGCCGGACCGCGGTGCTGGTGTGCCAGGGCCGTGCCGCCGCCGACGGGCGGCTCGCCCCGGGGCGCTTCACCGACCCGACCGCCGCGCCGATGCTGCGCCCGGACGAGCGCGTCGCCGTCGACCGGGTCCGCGCCGGCGCGGCGCCGCCCGGCTGGCGGGCACGGGTCGACTACGAGAGCGTCCGCGCCTGCGCCGAGCTGATGGCGCCCCGCACGGTCGCCGTCGACGACGCCGTCCGGGAGCGGCCCGGCCCGCAGGTGGTGATCCTCGGCGCGGGGCTGGACGGGCGCGCGTGGCGGATGCCGGAACTCGCCGGGGCGGCCGTCTTCGAGGTCGACCAGCCGGCCAGCCAGCGGGACAAACGCGACCGGGCCGGCGCGCTGCCCGGCGCGCTGCCCGGCGCCCCGCCCCGGTTCGTCCCGGTGGACTTCGGCCGGGACCGGCTGGGCGAGGCGCTGGCCGCCGCCGGGCACCGCGCCGACACGCCGACGACCTGGGTCTGGGAGGGCGTGGTGCCGTACCTGACCCGGGCGCAGGTGGCGACCACGCTGGAGGCGGTGGCGGCTCGTTCCGCGCCGGGCAGCCGGCTCGTGGTCAACTACCAGACGCCCGCGGTGACCACCACGCTCGGCCGGCTGCTGGCCCGGGTGCTGGCGGCCACCACCGGCCGGTCGAGCGTCTGGGCGGACGAGCCGTGGCGCTCCACGTGGACCCCGGCCGCGATGGCCGCCCTGCTCACCCGCACCGGCTTCACCGTCACCCGCACCGAGCACCTGCTCGACACCGCCCGCCGCCTGGGCACCCCCACCCACCACCCCGCTCCCTCCGCCACAGCCACCTCACCACCGCCGACCACCCCTGACCCCGCATCCCCCTCCCCACCCTTCCCCCACCCCTCGGCTCCTCCGCGATCTTGCAGTTGCGGCCCGGTGGAAGCCCGGTTTGTCCGCGATGCCAGGGCCGAATCTCCAAGATCGACGCGGTGAGGCGGGGACGGGGACGGGGACGGGGGCGGGACGGGCGGGGTCAGCGGCCGGTGGCGTAGTTCTGGGCGCCCCGGGGGTTGGCGGCGGCGGACAGGACACCCGTGCGGGGGTCTCGGGTGACGGCGCACAGGCGGCCCAGGCTCCACGGGTCGGCGCGGCGCACGGTGTGGCCCTTCGCGCGCAACGCGGCCCGCACGTCCGGATCGATCCGGTCCTCCACCACCAGCACGCCCGGCTCGACCTCACGCGGATAGAACGACGCCGGGAGGCTGGTGGTGTGCCACGCCGGCGCGTCGATCGCCTCCTGCAACTCCTGCCCGCCGACGAGGTGACGCAGCAGGAACAGCAACTGCCACTGGTCCTGCTGGTCGCCGCCGGGCGTGCCGCAGGCCAGCACCGGCTCGCCGCCACGCAGCACCAGCGTCGGGCTCAACGTGGTTCGCGGACGCCGGCCCGGCCGCAGCGACGACGCCAGCCCCTCCTCCAGCCAGCACATCTGCAACCGGCTGCCCAGCGGGAAGCCCAGCTCCGGGATGGTCGGCGAACTCTGCAACCAGCCTCCGCTCGGGGTGGCCGAGATGATGTTGCCCCACCGGTCCACCACGTCGACGTGGCAGGTGTCGCCGCGGGTCACCCCGTCCGCGCGTACCGTCGGTTCGCCGGTGCTCGGGTCCGGCGGGCCGGCCCGCCGGGCGGCGTGCGCGCGCAGGTGCGCCGGGAGCCGCGGCGACCCGCCCGCCGGGCGGCCCGGGCGCAGGTCGGTCGACGCGTGGTCGCCGATCAGCGCGGCCCGCTCCCGGGCGTACGCCGGGGACAGCAGCGCCGCGCCCGGCACGTCGGTGTCGCCGTACCACGCCTCCCGGTCGGCGAAGGCGAGCTTCAGCGCCTCGGCCTGGGCGTGGATGCCGTCCACCGTGGACGGGTCCAGCGCCCGGGGGCCGTCGAGCGCGTCGAGCGTCGCCAGCGCCTGCAACAGTACCGGGCCCTGGCCCCAGAAACCGGTCTTCGCCACCGTGTGCCCCCGCCAGTCGAGCGTGACCGGCTCCTCCCAGGTGGCCGACCAGCCGGCCAGGTCGTCGCCGGTGACCAGGCCGGCGTGCGGGCGACCACTGGAGTCTCGGAACGGGCGGCGACTGAACCTGTCGATCGCCTCGGCGACGAAGCCCTCCCGCCAGGCGCGCCGGGCCGCCTCGATCTGTGCCACCCGGTCCGCCCCGGCAGCCCGCCCGGCAGCGACCAGGCGGCGCAGCGTCTCCGCGTACGCCGGGTTGGTGACCATCTCCCCCGGCGCGGGCGGGCGGCCGTCGCGCAGCCAGAGCCGCGCGGAGGTCGGCCAGTGCTCGGCGAACAGCGACCGGACCCGCGCCACGGTCTGCCCGGCCGCGCCGACCAGCGGATGACCGGCGGCGGCGTAGCCGATCGCCGGTTCCAGCACCTCGTCGAGCGGGCGGGTGCCGTGGTCGCGCAGCAGGAGCAGCCAGGCGTCCACCGCGCCGGGCACCACGGCGGCGAGCGGGCCGGCGCCGGGCACCAAATCCAGACCGAGCGCCCGGAAGTGCGCGACGGTGGCGCCGGCCGGGGCCGGGCCCTGGCCGCAGAGCACCCGCGGGGTGGGATCGCCGGCCGTGGCGAGGATCGCGGGCACCTCGCCGCCGGGGCCGTTGAGGTGCGGCTCGACCACGTGCAGCACGAAACCGGCGGCGACCGCGGCGTCGAACGCGTTGCCGCCGCGCTCCAGCACGCCCATCGCGGACTGGCTGGCCAGCCAGTGCGTCGAGGAGACCATGCCGAACGTGCCGCGCAGCGTCGGCCGGGTGGTGAACGTCATCGGGCGCCTCCTGCGGGCGATGGCGGCCGGGTGAGCCTACGCCGCGCCGCCGTCCCGGTCCGGCCCGCCGGCGGCGGGGTGCCGCGCGCCGTCCAGCGGGAACAGGCAGGCGGCGTGCTGGCCGGGACCGACCTCGGCCAGCGCCGGATCGGTCCCGGCACACGCGTCGCGGGCCTGCGGGCAGCGGGTACGGAAGCGGCAACCGCTGGGCGGGTCCACCGGGCTGGGGATGTCACCGGAGAGCACGATGCGCCGGCGTTCCCGCTCGACGCGGGGATCGGCCACCGGCACCGCCGACAGCAGCGCCGCCGTGTACGGGTGCGCCGGCCGCTGGTAGATCCGCTCCGGTGGGCCGGTCTCCACGATGCGGCCCAGGTACATCACCGCGATCCGGTCGCTCATGTGCTCGACGGCCGCCAGGTCGTGCGCGATGAACAGGTAGGTCAGCCCGAGATCGCGTTGCAGCCGCCGGAGCAGGTTCATGATCTGCGCCTGCACGCTCAGGTCCAGCGAGGCGATCGGTTCGTCCAGCACGATCAGATCCGGCTCACCGGCCAGCGCGCGGGCCACCCCCACCCGCTGACGCTGGCCGCCGGACAGCTCGTGCGGGTGCCGGTCGGCGGTCTCCGGCCGCAGGCCGACCAGCTCCAACAGCTCCGCCACCCGATCCCGGCGGGCGGCGGCGGACGTGGCCAGCCGGTGCACCACAAGCGGCTCGGCGACGCTGTCCGCGACCGTACGGCGCGGGTCCAGCGACGCCTGCGGGTCCTGGAACACCATCGCCACGTGCCGGCGCATGCCGCGCAGGCGACGCCGGGACAGCCGGGTCACGTCCGCGCCGGCCACCCGGACCCGGCCGGCGGTCGGGTCGACCAGCCGCATCAGCGCCAGGCCGGCGGTGGACTTGCCGCTGCCGGACTCGCCGACCAGGCCGAGCGTCTCGCCCCGGCGGACGGCCAGCGTGACGCCGTCCACGGCGCGGACCACGCCGGCCCGGGTCGGGAAGTGCACCGCCAGGTCGTCCAGTTCGGCGACCACGTCCGCCGCTGTCATGGCGTCTCTCCCGGATAGAAGGTGCGGACGGTGTGCCCGTCGCCGACCGGCGTCAACGGGGGCAGCTCGTGCTCGCACCGGGGGTCGGCGCGCACCGGGCAGCGCGGCCAGAACGCGCAGCCCGGCGGCAGGTCGAGCGGGCTCGGCGGGGCGCCCGGAATCGCCACCAGGTCCGCACCCCGGCGGGCCGGGTCCGGCCGCGCCGCGAGCAACGCCCGGGTGTACGGGTGCGTCGGCGCGTCGAACACCGCGTCGACCGGGCCCTGCTCGACGATCCGCCCCCCGTACATCACCGCGACGGTGTCCGCGATGCCGGCGACCACGCCCAGGTCGTGGGTGACCCAGACGACCGCGGTGCCGAGCCGCTGCTGGAGGTCGGCGACCAGCTCGACGATCTGCGCCTGGGTGGTGACGTCGAGCGCGGTGGTCGGCTCGTCGGCGATCAGCAGGTCCGGCTCGCAGGCCAGCGCCATGGCGATGACGACACGCTGGCGCATGCCGCCGGAGAACTGGTGCGGGAACGCGTCGACCCGCTGCGCGGCCGACGGGATGCCGACCAGGTCGAGCAGCTCCACCGCCCGGGCCCGGGCGGCGCGGCGGGTCAGCCCGAGGTGCGCCTCGGCCGCCTCGGTGACCTGCCGGCCGACCGGCAGCACCGGGTTGAGCGACGTCATCGGGTCCTGGAACACGAACCCGACGTGCCGGCCGCGCAGCCTGCGCCGGCGGTCGTCGGGCAGCGCGCTCAGCTCGGTGTCGAGCAGCCGGACCCGGCCGGTGACCGTGGCGGCGCGTGGCGCCAGGCCGGTCGCCGCGAGCAGCGTCATGCTCTTGCCGCTGCCCGACTCGCCCACCAGCGCGAACGTCTCGCCGGCCCGCACCTGCCAGGACACGCCGGCCACGGCGCGGGCCGGCCCGCGCCGGGTGCCGACGGTGACGGTGAGGTCCTCGACGGAGAACACGGTGCGCTCGCTCATGGGGTGCTCCGGCGGGCCTCGCTGAGGGTGAGCTGGCGGGGGTCGAGCACGTCGCGCAGCGCGTCACCGACCAGGTTGAATGCGAGCACGGTCAGGAAGATCGCCGCGCCCGGGAACACGCCCAGCCACCAGGCGTCGGTGACGAAGCCCCGCCCGTCGAAGAGCATCCGACCCCAGGCCGGCGCCGGCGGCTGGATGCCCAGCCCGAGGAAGGACAGCGCCGCCTCGGACAGGATCGCGAACGCCAGCGACAGCGACGTCTGCACGATCAGCGGCGCGGCGATGTTGGGCAGCACGTGCCGGCGCATGATGCGCAGGTCGGACGCGCCGATCGAGACGGCGGCCCGGACGAAGACCTGCTCGCGGACGGCCAGCACACCGGCGCGGGTGATCCGGGCGAAGATCGGGGTGTAGACCACGCCGATGGCGACCATGGCGGTGAGCAGGCCGGGCCCGAGCACCGCCACGATGGCCACCGCCAGCAGCAGCACCGGGAACGCGAACAGCACGTCCATGCAGCGCATCAGCACGCTGTCCAGCCAGCCCCGGTAGTAGCCGGCGAACAGCCCGAGCGTCACGCCCGCGACCAGCGCGATGCCGACGCTGACCACGCCGACCTGGAGCGAGACGCGCGCCGCGACCAGCACCCGGCTGAGCACGTCCCGGCCCAGCTCGTCGGTGCCGAACGGGTGTGCCCCGCTGGGCGGGCGCAGCATCGCGTCGACGTCGACGTCGTTGACGCCGGACGGGGCCAGCCAGGGACCGGCGACGCCCACCACGACCAGCAGCAGCAGGACCAGCGTGCCGCCGACGGCGAGCGGGTCGCGGCGCAGCGCGTCCAGCACGCGACGCCGGGTGCTCTCGGATGCGCCGCTCACCTGACCGTGATCCTCGGGTCGAGGCGGGCGTAGAGAATGTCCACCAGCAGGTTGACCAGCAGGAACAGCGCGGCCACGAGCAGCACGGCGCCTTGCAGGACCGGATAGTCGCGGGCCTGGACCGCGTCGAACGTGAGCCGGCCGATGCCCGGCCAGGCGAACAGCACCTCGATCACGATCACGCCGCCGAGCAGGCTGGCCAGTTGCACCGCGACCACGGTGACGACCGGGATCAGCGCGTTGCGCAGCACGTGCCGCAGGATCACCACCCGGTTGCGCAGCCCCTTCGCCTCGGCGGTACGCACGTAGTCGGCGGAGAGGACCTCCAGCACCGAGGAGCGGATGAACCGGGTGAGGATCGACGCGGTGACCAGACCGACGGTGACCGCCGGCAGCGCCACGTGCGACGCCCACCGGCCCGGGTCCTCGGTGAGCGCCACGTAGCCCGACGGCGGCAGCCAGCCCAGCACACCGGCGAAGAGGATGATCCCCATGATGCCCATCCAGAAGTCGGGCACCGAGACGCCGAACTGGCTGAACACGCGCGCCGCGTGGTCGACCGCCGAGCCGCTGCGCACCGCCGCGACGATGCCCAGCGGGAACGCCACCAGCAGCGCGAACACCACCGCGGTGAGCGCCAGCGACAGCGTCGCCGGCAGTCGTTCCAGCACGATCCGGCTGACCGGCTGGCCGGTGCGGAAGCTGACCCCGAGGTCGCCGGTGAGCGCGTGACCGAGGTAGCTGGCGTACTGCACGGGCAGCGGCTGGTCCAGGCCGGCGCGCTCCCGCAGCGCCTCGTACGTCTGCGGGTCGAAGCGGGTGCCGAGCGCCACCCGCACCGGGTCGCCCGGCACCAGTTGCAGCAGCAGGAAGACCACCAGGGTGACCCCGAGCAGCACGACCGCGGACTGGAGGACCCGCCGCAGGACGAAGCGGGTCATGTCACTTGCCGAGGGTGACCGAGCGGAACCGGATCGCCCGGTCGCTGCGGACGTCGTAGCCGGACACCTTCTTCGACCAGCCCTGCACCACGTCCGGGTTGTACAGGTAGAGATAGCTGGCGTCGTCGACGATCTGCTTCGCCGCCTGGTCGTACGCCTGCTTGCGGGCGGCCTGGTCGGTCTCGGTCCGGGCGGTGTCGAGCAGCTTGTCCACGGCCGGGTTGGCGTACTTGTGGAAGTTGAACGTGCCGCCGCTGTGGTGCTGCGCGTAGTAGAACTCGTCCGGGTCGACGTTGCCCAGCCAGCCGAGCATGAACCCGTCGAAGTTCCCCTTGGCCTGCTCGTCGAGCCACTGGGCGAAGTCCAGCGTACGGATCTTCACGGTGATCCCGACGTCCTTGAGCTGCGCGGCGATGACCTGGGCGGCGGTGACCGTCTCCGGGTACTCACTCGTGACCATCAGGTCCATGGTGAGGTTGCCGACGCCGGCCTGGCCGAGCATCTGCTTCGCCTTGGCCGGGTCGTGCGAGAAGGGCGCGTAGTCGTAGAAGAAGGCGCTGTTGCGCGGGATGGCGGTCTGGTTGACCGTGGCGAGCCCGAACTTGGCCGCCTTGGTGATCGCCTCCCGGTCCAGCGCGTAGCCGATCGCGCGGCGGACCTCGGGGTTGTCGAACGGCTTGCGGGCCTCGTTGAGCGCCACGTACCAGTAGTCGGTCGACGGCGCGGTCCTCACCACCGGGTCGTCGCCGTCGCGCAACGCCTTCACCTGCTGCGGCGGCAGGTTGTCGGTCCACTGCACCTGGCCGCTGCGCAGGTTCTGCAGCGCGACGGTCGGGTCCTTGACGAACGTGAAGGTGACGCCGTCGAGCTTCGGCTTGTCGCCCCAGTAGGTGTCGTTGCGGACCAGCTTGATGCTGTCACCCGAGGTGTAGCCGGCGACCTTGAACGGGCCGCTGCCGACCGGCGCGGTCTTCACCTTGCCGGACTCCACGTTGGACTTCTCCACGATCGCCACGCCCTTGAAGCCGCCCAGGTTGGCCAGCAGGTTGGGGGTGGGCGCGGTCAACGTCACCACGACGGTGGCCGCGTCGGGACCGGTCACCGACTTGACGGTGGCGAACTTGTAGGCGGTGTTCAGCTTCTGCTTGATGATCCGCTCGTAGGAGTAGACCACGTCCTCCGAGGTCAGCGGCGACCCGTCGGAGAACTTCGCCCCGTCGCGCAGGGTGAACGTCCAGGTGAGCTGGTCGGCGCTGGTGGTCCACTTGGTGGCCAGCGACGGCACCATCTTCAGGTCGGCGTCCGGCTCGACGAGCGTGTCGTAGACGTTCTCCAGGACCTGGAAGCTGTAGTAGGCGGACGTCTTGTGCGGGTCGAGTTGGTCCGGTTCGCCGCCGATCGCGGCGTTGAGGACACCGCCCGCGCCCCCGGCGCTCCCGCCGCCGTCACCGACGTCGACGGCCTCGCCGCCGCTGCATCCGGACAGGACACCGGCCGCGAGCGTGAGCGCCGCGCCGATCACGCCGAGCTTGTTCCTGGACATTGGCCCCCCTGCCGCTTTCCGAACAAAAGAAAGTTTCGGCCACTCTTCTCGCCGAGCGGGATGATGTCAACCGAATCGAGCCGAATCGACCGGTCGGCGCGCGGTTGCCGGTCGGGGTTGAACGGTGGTTCAATCCACCTTCCGCCACCGCGTGCTGGGAGGGCCGCCGTGACCACACACGAGGTCGTCAACCAGGTCCCGCCGCTGGTCGGCCACGACACCGCCGACGATCCGGCGCTGCTCGACGGCCTGGCCCGGGAGGGCGCCGACTGGGCCGCCCCCGGGCTGCGCGAGCTGGGCCGGCTGGCCGGCGGCGAGGCGGCCGGCGAGCACGGCCGGCTGGCCAACGAGCACCCGCCGGTGCTGCGCACCCACGACCGCTACGGCCACCGCGTCGACGAGGTGGAGTTCCACCCCTCCTGGCACGAGCTGATGCGTACCGCGGTCGGGCACGGCCTGCACGCCGCGCCGTGGGCCGACGACCGGCCCGGCGCCCACGTGGCCCGCGCCGCCGGCTTCTACGTCTGGCGGCCCGACGCCGGGCACGGCTGCCCGATCTCGATGACCTACGCGGCGGTGCCGGCGCTGCGGCACAGCCCCGACCTGGCCGCGCGCTACGAGCCACTGCTGACCAGCACCGAGTACGACTTCGGACTGCGTCCGCCGGAGAGCAAGCGCGGCCTGCTGGCCGGCATGTCGATGACCGAGAAGCAGGGCGGCTCGGACGTACGCGCCAACACCACCACCGCCCGGCCCGAGCCGGACGGCAGCTACCGGCTGGTCGGGCACAAGTGGTTCACCTCCGCGCCGATGTGCGACCTGTTCCTCACGCTCGCCCAGGCGCCGGACGGCCTCACCTGCTTCCTGGTCCCCCGGGTGCTGCCCGACGGCGGTCGCAACCCGATGCGGCTGATGCGGCTGAAGGACAAGCTCGGCAACCGCTCCAACGCCTCCGCCGAGATCGAGTACGAGCACGCGGTGGCGTGGCGCGTCGGCGGCGAGGGCCGCGGCGTGCGCACCATCATCGACATGGTCAACCTGACCCGCCTGGACTGCGTGATCGGCGCGGCGGCCGGCATGCGCCAGGGCGTGACCACCGCCGTGCACCACGCCACGCACCGGCGGGCGTTCGGCCGCTACCTGGCCGAGCAGCCGCTGATGCGTAACGTGCTGGCCGACCTGGCGGTGGAGTCCGAGGCGGCCACCGTGCTGATGACGCGGCTGGCCGGCGCGACCGACCGGTCGGCGCGCGGCGACGCCGGCGAGACCGCGTTCAAGCGCCTGGCGCTGGCGGTCGGGAAGTACTGGGTGTGCAAACGCTGGCCGGGGCACGCCGCCGAGGCGCTGGAGTGCCTGGGCGGCAACGGCTACGTCGAGGAATCAGGCATGCCGCGGCTGTTCCGCGAGTCGCCGCTGAACTCGATCTGGGAGGGCTCCGGCAACGTCGCCGCGCTGGACGTGCTGCGCGCGCTCACCCGGGAGCCGCAGGTGCTGGCCGCGTACGAGGCGGAGGTGGCCACCGCGGCCGGCGCCGACCCGCGCCTCGACGCGGCGGTCCGCGCGGTGCGCGACGAGTTGGCCGACCACACCGACCTGGAGCTGCGGGCCCGCCGCGTGGTGGAGCGGCTCGCGCTGGTGCTCCAGGGCGCGCTGCTGGTCCGGCACGGCCACCCGGCGGTCGCGGACGCGTTCTGCGCGTCCCGGCTGGGCGGCGACCACGGTCAGGCGTACGGGACGCTGCCCGGCGGCCTCGACCTCGCCGCGATCATCGACCGGGCCACCCCGAAGCTCGGCTGACCGGTGCGACTCGTCTCGGCCCACGTCCACCCGGTGAAGTCGCTGGCCGGCGTGGACGTCGACCGGGCCACGGTCGAGCCGTGGGGGCTGCGCCACGACCGGCGCTGGGTGCTGCTGCAACCGGACGGCGCGGTGCTCACCGCCCGCGCCGCGCCCCGGATGCTCGGGCTGACCGCCGTGCCCGGCGTCGGCTCCCTCACGCTCACCGACCGGGCCGGCGGTTCGTTGGTCGTCCCCGAGCCGGTGGCCGGCCCGCCGGCCGCCACCACGCTGTCCCGGCTGGACTCGGTGCGCCTGGCCACCGCCGAGGCGCACGACTGGCTCACCGAACGCCTGGCGCGCCCGGTACGGCTGGGCTGGCTGGACGACCCGCGCCGCCGCCCGGTGTCGCAGACCCACGGAGGCCATCCCGGCGACCCGCTGAACCTCGCCGACGCCGGCCCGCTGCTGGCCGCCACACTGCCGTCGCTGCGCCGCCTGCGGGACTGGATCGTCGAGGGCGCGCTGGAGCGGGGCGAGCCGGCACCGGACCCGCTGCCGATGGCCCGGTTCCGGCCCACCGTGGTGCTCGACGGCCCGGTCGCGCCGTTCGCCGAGGACGGCTGGACCCGGGTGCGCATCGGCGCGGTCGACTTCCGGGTCGCCGAACGCTGCGACCGCTGCTCGCTCACGCTGATCGACCCGGTGACGCTCACCAGCGGCCGGGAGCCGATCCGCACGCTGGCGCGGCACCGGCGGTGGGACGGGAAGGTCTGGTTCGGCATCCGTCTGATCCCGATGGGCACCGGCGAGATCCGGGTCGGCGACCCGGTCACCGCCGACTGACCGCCTCCGGACCCGGGGCCGCACGCGGCCGGCCGGCTCAGGCCGCCCGGGGCCGCACGCGGCCCGCTCAGCCCGGGCGGGGGCGCCACTCGTCGGCGAGGACGGCGAAGACGAGCTGGTCGGCCCACTCGTCACGGAACCGGTAGCTGCGCACGTGCCGCGCCTCCCGGCGCATGCCGAGCCGGGCCAGCAGCCGGGCGGACGCCTCGTTGCCGGCGTGGCACCGACCCGTCACCCGGTGCAGCCCGAACGGGCCGAAACCCCAGTCCAACAACGCGCCGGCCGCCTCGGTGGCCAGGCCCCGGCCGCCGTGGTCGGGGTGGAAGACGTACCCCAGCTCGGCGGTGCGGTCGGCGCGGCTGCGCCAGACCAGCTCCACCGTGCCGATCACCCGGTCACCGGCGACCGCGGCCAGCGTCAGGCAGTCGCCCTCCGCGCGCAGCGCGTCCTCGCCCGCCATCGCGGCCACCGACGCCCGGGACTGCTCCCGGGTACGCGGCCTCGCGAGCGTCCAGCGGCACACGTCGGGACGCCGCTGCCAGGCGTGCACGTCGTCCAGGTCGTCGGGCGTGACCGGGCGCAGCAGCAGTCGCGGCGTCCGCAGTGGATACGTCGGGCGGGCCATCGGGCGATGGTAGAGCCGCCTAGGGTGAACGGTATGCACGTTTCCGCCGACGACCGCAACCCGCTCACCCGGTTGACGCTGGACCAGCTCCGGCAGCGCACCAGCGTCAAGTGGCGGCTGCACCCGCCGGACGTGCTCCCGCTGTGGGTGGCCGAGCAGGACGTGCCGCTCGCGCCGCCGGTGGCCGACGCGCTGCGCCGCGCGGTCGAGCTGGGCGACACCGGTTACGCGCACGGGACGGGCTACGCGGAGGCGCTCGCCGGGTTCGCGGCGCAGCGCTGGGACTGGCCGGACTTCCCGGTCGGGCGCAGCACGCTGGTGCCCGACGTGATGATGGGCGTGGTCGAGGTGCTGCGGCTGGTCACCGAGCCGGAAGACGCGGTGGTGGTCTGCCCGCCCGTCTATCCGCCGTTCTACGCGTTCGTCTCGCACGCCGACCGGCGGGTGCTGGAGGCCCCGCTGGGGCCGGACGGACGGCTCGACCTCGCCGCGCTGGACGAGGCGTTCCGCCGGGCCCGGCTGCTCGGCGCACGGCCCGCGTTCCTGCTCTGCAACCCGCACAACCCGACCGGCGTGGTGCACCGCCGCGACGAGCTGGCCGCCGTCGCCGAGCTGGCCGCCCGGCACGGCGTCCGGGTCGTCTCCGACGAGATCCACGCTCCGCTGGCGCTCGCCGGCGCGCGGTTCACCCCGTACCTGACCGTCCCCGGTGCCGGGAACGCGTTCGCGCTGCTGTCGGCGTCCAAGGCGTGGAACCTCGCCGGTCTCAAGGCGGCGGTGGCGGTGGCCGGGCCGGACGCCGCCGCCGACCTGGCCCGGATGCCGGAGGAGGTCAGCCACGGCCCCAGTCACCTGGGGGTGCTCGCGCACACCGCCGCGTTCGCCGCCGGCGGGCCGTGGCTGGACCAACTCCTCGACGGCCTCGACGCCAACCGCGCGTTGCTCGGGACGCTGCTCGCCGCGCACCTGCCCGCGGTGTCCTGGCAGCCGCCCGAGGGCACCTACCTCGCCTGGCTCGACTGCACCCGGCTCGGCGTGCCCACCGCGACGCCGGGTGACGGGCCAGGCGTGGTCACCGACCTGTCCGGCCCGGCCCGGATGTTCCTCGACGACGCCCGGGTGGCGCTCAGCTCCGGGCACGTCTTCGGCACCGGCGGCGCGGGCTTCGTCCGGCTCAACTTCGCCACCTCGCCCGCCGTGCTGACCGAGGCGGTGACCCGGATGGGCCGGGCCGTCGCCGCGCCGGGATGAGGGCGGGCCCACGCCGGGTCAGGTGGTCGTCCGCCGGTCGAGCGTCTCGCGCAGGATCTCCGCGTGCCCGGCGTGCTGCCGGGTCTCGGCGATGACGTGCATCAGCACCGCGCGCACGCTCAGCACCGTGCCGGGCTCGTGCCAGGGCACGTCCGGCACCGGATGCGCCGCCGACAGGTCGGCCAGGCCGGCGACGATCTCCTCGGTACGGGCGGCGACCCGCGCGTACCGGTCGAGGATGGCGGGGAGCGTGTCCTCGGGCAGCATCTGGAACGTCCGCTCCCGTTCGATCGCCCAGCGCGGCAGTTCGCGCGCCGTGCCGGCCAGGAACTCCGCCCAGGTCACGCCGTCGGGCAGGGTGAAGGTCATCACCGCCGGGCCGTCGACCACGAACCGCAGCCAGGCCTCCTCGCCGGCCGCGACGTGCTTGAGCACCCCGCCCAGGCAGAGCGCGCTCACGGTGGGGCGCTCCCCCGCCTGGGCGTCGGTCAGGTCGCGCACCGTGGCGGTCAGCGCGGCGCGGGCGCCGGCGAGCGCCCGGAGCAGGGCGGTCCGCTCGGCGTCGAGCGTGGTGGGCGGCGCGGTCGGGGCGGTCGTGGTCACGGTCATCGGTTCCTTCCGGTCGGCGATCGGTGCCGGTCCACGCTCGCAGGCGTAGCGGTCAGTTCCTGTCCGCCACCCGGGGCAGAATGCGACCCATGTCGACGACGTCCGCCCGCCTGCTCGCCCTGCTGTCCCTGTTGCAGGCCCGTCGCGACTGGCCGGGCGCGGTGCTTGCCGAACGACTCGGGGTGAGCGCGCGGACCGTGCGCCGCGACGTCGACCGGCTGCGCGAGCTGGGCTATCCGATCGCCGCCGCCAAGGGTCCGGACGGCGGCTACCGGCTGGGCGCCGGGGCGGCGCTGCCGCCGCTGCTCTTCGACGACGAGCAGGCCGTGGCGCTCACCGTGGCGTTGCAGACCGCGGCGACCACCGTGACCGGCATCGAGGAGTCCGCCGCGCGGGCGCTGACCACGGTCCGGCAGGTCATGCCGACGCGGCTGCGCCACCGCGTCGACGCCCTGCGGGTGGTCGCGGTGGAGAAGTCCGGCGGCCCGGCCCGGCCCCGGGTCGAGCCGGGCCTGCTGGTAACGCTCAGCGCCGCCGTGCACGCCCGCGAGGTGCTGCGCTTCGACTACCCGGCCGCGCCGGCGGCCGATCCACCGGACGGCCCTCCGCCGCCGCGCCGGGTCCAGCCGCACCACCTGGTCACCTGGGGCGGGCGCTGGTACCTCGTCGCCTGGGACCTGGACCGCGACGACTGGCGCACGTTCCGCGTCGACCGGATCAGCCCGCGCACCCCGACCGGTCCCCGGTTCACGCCCCGGGAGCTTCCCGGCGGCGACGTGGCGGCGTTCGTCGCCGGCCGGTTCCACGGCGTCGGCGGCCCCGGTGACTGGCCGTGCCGTGGGGAGGTGATCCTCGACCTGCCCGCCCGGACGGTCTCCACCTGGACCCGCGACGGCCTGGTCGAGGAACTCGGCCCGGACCGCTGCCGGCTGGTGCTCGGCGCCTGGTCCTGGCCGGGCCTGGCGGCCCTGCTCGGCCGGTACGACGCCGACATCGAGGTGGTCGGGCCGCCCGAGCTGCGGGACGCGTTCGCCCGCCTGGCCCGGCGCTACGCCGCCGCGGCCGTCGACACCCGCCGGCCGGCTTCCCCGTGACCACCACCCTCGCCCCGCAGCGCGGCGACCGCGTCAGTCGGTCGGCAGGAACGGGCGCATGAACGTGCGGTCGTACCGCAGCACGCACCCCGACTCGTCGCGGATCCGGTCGGCCGCGACGAACTCCGGGTCCACGCCGAACCGGGAGCGGTACCGCTCGTACGCCGCGAGGCTCTCGAAGCTGAACAGCGCCTCGGCCCGGTCGCTGGCGCCCTCGGCGGGCAGAAAGTAGCCGTGGTGCACGCCGCCGTGCCGGGCCACCAGCGTCATCCAGGCGCGGGCGAACCGTTCGAACGCCTCGATCCGGGCGGGATCGATGGTGTAGTGCACGACGCACGTGATCATGCGACCAGCCTAGCGGCGCGCGGTCACCGTCCGGCGTCGCTGGAGGGCGAGCCGAGTGGGCCGGCCCCGCCCGTGCGCTCGGCGACCACCACCGCGATGCCGTCAAGCACCCGCCGCAGCCCGAACTCGAAGGCGTACTCCGGGCCGTAGGCCGCGCCGTGCGCCGCGCCGGCGGCCGAGCCGACCCGGGCCGCGACCGGGTAGCTGCCCGAGGTCATGAACTTCTCCAGCCACGGGCCGTGGATCTGCCACCACTGCCCGTCGGTCATCCCGGTCTCGCGTTCCAGCTGCGCGCCGTCGTGGTCGGCGCGGGCGATGCTCTTGACGTGCCCGAGGACCAGGGTGAGCACGGCGTCCATCTCCACGTCGTCCAGCCCGATGTCGGCCACGGCGCGCAGCTCGTAGTCGTACTTGGCGAGCGTGTGCGGGCCGAGCACCGGGCGGCTGGTCTCGGCGCGCAGCAGCCACGGGTGGGCGCGGTAGAGCGCCAGGTTGTCCCGGGCGATCCGGTCCAGCCGGCCGCGCCAGCCGCCGGGCACGTCGGCCGGGCGCGGCATGTCGCCGTAGACGGTGTCGACCATGACGTCGAGCAGCTCCGACTTGCCGGGCACGTAGGTGTAGACCGACATGGTGCCGGCGCCCAGCGCCTCGCTGACCCGCCGCATGGTGAGCGCGTCGATGCCCTCGGCGTCGGCGATCTCGACGGCCGCCCGCACGATCCGGTCGACGCTGAGCCCCGGGCCGGCGCCGCGGCTGGTGGGCTCCCGGGTGCGCCAGAGAATGGCCAGGCTGCGTGCGGGATCGGCCTTGCCGCTGCGCTCCTTCGACATAGTGGCTCCATCCTACCGGCGGCATACCGTATGGCGTACGGGCCGTCCGCCGGGGCGGCCGGCCGGAGCGGGACCCTCCGACCGGCCGCCGGTCCACGGATCAGTCTCTCGACAGGTCCAGCAGGGCGTCGGCCGGGTCCGGTCCGGGCGGGCCCGCCGGCCACCACCGGCCGGAACGCCTGCGGAACGGGTACCAGCGGCCGTCCGGGCCGTAGCGCACCTGCACGTCCCGGCCCACGGTCCAGCGGTTGCGCCAGTTCCGCACCCGCGGCGTCGCGCCGCCGATCCCGCCGGCCTCGCGCAGCGCGTCGGTGGCCCGGGACACCAGCTCCTTCGGCGGGCTGAACACCGCGTCGACAGCGGCCAGGCCGGCGACGCCGGCGTACTCCCAGGCCCTGATCGCCAGGGGCAGGTCGTCGGCCCGGCCGCTGGCCTCCGCGAGGCGGCGCGCGGCCCGCGAGCGCGGCATCCGCGACGCCAGCCGCACGGCGTCCGCCCAGGCGTCACGCTCGGGCGCGAGCACCTCGGCCGCGTCGGCGGTGAGCAGCCGCCGGGCCCGGGACGCGGCATCCGCGGCGAGCACGCCCAGCGCCTCGGCGTCCAGGCCGGGCGCGTCGTGCGGGGCCAGCAGCGGCGTGAGCGCCATCGGCTCGTCGCGGACCAGCGGCGGCGGTTCGGGCAGGGCGGCCGGGACGGTCGCGTACGCCTCCTCGGCCCGGATGCCGACGGCGCCCGCCGGGTCGGCGGCGACCGCGCGGCCGGCGTTACGCGTGCGCAGCTCCTCGATCAGCTCCGGCTCCGCCCGCCCCCGCATCAGCAGCAGCACGAACGGATCCCGGTCCAGCAGCCAGGACGCCTGGTAGACCAGCGCGGCGGCGTGCCGGCAGGGATGGTCCCAGGACGGGCAGTCGCACGACGGCTCCAGGTCGCCGTAGCCGGGCAGCAGCCGTACCCCGACGTCGTCGGCGGTGGTCACCAGGTCCTGCGGCATGTCCCGGTCGAGCAGCGCGGCGATGTGCCCGGCCCGGGCGGCGACCCGGTCCAGCAGGCGGTCCCACTCCGCGTCGGCGAGCGTGGAGATCCGGACCTCGGTGTGGTGCGGGGTGTACTGGTCGCCGTCGTGCACCGGCGCGGAGATCCGCCCGGGGCTCACCGTGATCGGCCCGACCTGACCGGCGAACGCGTACCGCCGGCCCTTCCTGAGCTGTTCCTGGTCGAGCGCGGTGTGCTCCATCGACTCGATCCAGGCGTTTCCCCACCAGGTGTCGGCGAACTTCCTGCCGATCCGCCGGCCCGGCCCGAACGCCGGGAAGCTCCGGGCCCGCCCGTCGTCCTCGACCGGCCCGGTCGCCTCGTCGTCCGGCTCGTCGTCGAACCCGAAGTCGAAGTCCACGTCCGTCATCCCTCGTCGCGCAGCCGCACGAGCCGCAGCAGCTCGGCGTCGGACAGTTCGGTCAGCGCGGTCTCGCCGCCGGTGAGCACCGCGTCGGCCAGTTCCCGCTTGGACTCCAGCAGCGCGGCGATCCGGTCCTCCAGGGTGCCCTGGGCGATCAGTCGGTGCACCTGCACCGGCCGGGTCTGCCCGATCCGGTACGCCCGGTCGGTGGCCTGCTCCTCCACGGCCGGGTTCCACCACCTGTCGTAGTGGATGACGTGGTCGGCCCTGGTCAGGTTGAGACCGGTGCCGGCCGCCTTGAGGGAGAGCAGGAACACCGGCGCCGCGCCGGCCTGGAACCGGCGGACCATCTCCTCGCGCTGCGGCACCGGCGTGCCGCCGTGCAGCAGTTGCGCCGGCACGCCCCGCGCGGCCAGGTGCCGCTCCAGCAGCCGGGCCATCCGCACGTACTGAGTGAAGACCAGGGCGCCGCCGTCCTCGGCGAGGATGGTCTCCAGCAGGTCGTCGAGGAGCTGCAGTTTCTCCGAGCGGCCGGAGAGTTCGCCGTGTGGCTCCTTCAGGTAGTGCGCCGGGTGGTTGCACACCTGCTTCAGCCCGACGAGCAGCTTCAGCACCAGTCCTCGGCGGGCGATGCCGGTCGGGCTGGCGCGGATCTCGCCCATCACCTCGTCGACGACCCGGCGGTAGAGCGTCTCCTGCTCGGCGGTGAGCGACACCAGGTGGTCGGTGACCGTCTTCGGCGGCAGCTCCGGCGCGATGCCCGGGTCGGACTTGCGGCGCCGCAGCAGGAACGGACGGACCAGGCGGGACAGCCGGTCCACGCCGGACGCGTCCCGGTCCACCTCGATCGGCCGGGCCCACCGGGCCCGGAACGTGCCGACCGTGTCGAGCAGGCCGGGTGTGGTCCAGTCGAGGATGGTCCACAGCTCGGAGAGGTTGTTCTCCACCGGTGTGCCGGTGAGCGCGAGGCGGGCGTCGGCGGGGATCTCGCGTAGCGCCCTCGCGGTGCCGCTGAGCCGGTTCTTCACGTACTGCGCCTCGTCCGCGACCACCATCCCCCACCGCCGCCCGCCGAGCACGACCGCGTCCAGTCGCATGGTGCCGTAGCTGGTCAGCACGAACCCGTCGGTGCGGTCGTCGAGCGTGCGGGCCGCGCCGTGGAACCGGCGCACCGGCACGCCCGGCGCGAACCGGCGGATCTCGCGTTCCCAGTTGCCCAGCACCGAGGCCGGGCAGACCACGAGCGTCGGCCCGGCGAGGGCCGGGTCGGCACGGCGGCGCAGGTGCAGCGCGACGACGGTGACGGTCTTGCCCAGACCCATGTCGTCGGCGAGGCAGCCGCCGAAGCCGAGCGAGGTCATCCGGTCCAGCCAGCGCAACCCACGCAGTTGGTACGCGCGGAGCGTGCCGGCCAGCCCGGTCGGCGGGACCAGCCGCTCGGGGCCGCCGTCCGGCTCGGCGATCCGCTCGCGCAACGCGCCGAGCCAGCCGTCGGCCACCACCTCGACGCGCTCGTCGTCCACCTCGGTGCTGGCGATCAACGTGGCGGCCAGCGCGTCGTACGCCTTGAGCGGAGGGAGCTGCCGCTCCCGGGCCCGGCGGGCCAGCTCCGGCGCGACCGCCACCCACTGCTCGCGCAGTCGGACGATCGGCCGGGACTTGGCGACCAGGTCCATCTCCGTGTCGGTGAGCGCCTCGCCGGCGAGCGTGAGCTGCCAGCTCCGCGGCATCGGCGCGGCCGAGCGGAGGAAGCCGGCCGGGTCGGCCGGCTGTTCCGGCGGCGAGGAGATCAGGACGCGGGCGGCGAGCTCGCGGGACAGCCGCGGCGGCCACTCGACGTCGATGCCGGCCGCGGCGAGCTGCCGTTCGGCGCCGCCCAGCAGGTCGATCAGATCCTCGTCGAGCAGTTCCAGCTCGACCGGGGCGGCCTCGTCGAGCAGCCGGGCCAGCGGCTGCCACACCGTCGCGGCCCGGCGCACCGCGCGCACGGCCTCGAACGTGGCCTGCTCGCCGAGGCCGTGCGCGTCGCCCTCCCAGAGCGCCGCCGCGTCGCTGACCACCGTCGGGTCGGCGAGGCTGCGCAGGCGGACCACGGCGGTGAGGCCGGTGGTCGCGAAGTCGTCGCGCCCCGCCAGCCGCAACGCCACCCGCAGCCCGGTGTCCACGCCGGCGGAGACCTCGCGCGCCCAGTCGCGCAGCTCCTCCACCGGCTGCGGGTCCAGGCCGGTGAACCGGTCGTCGCCGGTCAGCCACGGCGCCGCCGGGATGCGCGGCAGCGTGTCGGCCACCGCGTCCAGGAACGCCCGGACCAGGTCCTCGGCGTCGGGCAGCACGAGCGTCCCGGCGAACGGGTCGACCGGCACCGCGCGGGCCCCGGCCGGCATCGCCGCGGCGAGCGCGCGGATGCGCTCCACGTCGGTGACGTCGAACGGGCCGGCCCGCCAGGCGTCGTGCCCGTCCGGGGTGACGCCGGGCAGCAGCCGGCCCCGGGCCACCAGGTGCAGCCCGGTGACCGCCACCGCCGACCAGAACGCGGCGGCGGGCGTCACGTCCGCCTCGTCGCGCAGCGCGACGAGCCGCCGGACCGCGTCGGCGACCGGCACGGCGCAGGCCCGCACCTGCCACGCCGCGACCGGGCCGTCGAGGGGCAGCGCCAGCGTCAACTCGCGGACGTCGCCGAGTTCGTCGAACTCGTCGGGCACCGCGTCGCCGGTCGGGTCGTAGAAGCTGACCGTGCCGGCCCGGGGCGGGTCGCCCGGCTCGAAGACGACCGCGAACCGCCCGAGCAGCACCTCGTACCTCCCGACCTCGCCGGCGGTCCACCCCGCTTGGCGTACAACGTACCGTAGCTTACCCGTCCGGGCGGGGCGGTCAGTCGCGCAAGGAGCGGTACCTGCCGACCGCCAGCGGCAGGAAGACCGCCACCAGGACCAACGGCCACGCCACCGCCAGCACCGGGTAGTGGGACACCACCCAGGAGTCACCGCCCCAGCCGGGGTTGCCGAACAGCTCCCGGACGGCGCCGACGGTGGCCGACAGCGGGTTCCACTCCGCCACCGTCCCGAGCCACGCGGGCATGGTGGACGGCGCCACGAACGCGTTGGACAGGAAGCCGAGCGGGAACTCCAGCGTCTGCACGCCGGCGACCGCCTGCTGCCCCTTCATCACCAGGCCGAGGAAGATGCCGACCCAGACCAGGGCGAAACGCAGCAGCAGGATCAGCCCGAACGCGGCGAGCGTGTCGCCGACGCCGCCGTGCGCCCGCCATCCCACGGCGAGGCCGGCGAGCACCATCACCGCCAGGGTGACCACCGCGAACAGCATGTCGGCTGCGGCACGGCCGACCAGCGGGGCCAACGGCGACACCGGCATCGACCGGAGCCGGTCGGTGACGCCCCGGTCGACGTCGGCGGAGACGGCCAGGGTGGTGAGGCTGATGCCGAACACCATGGTCATGGCGAACATGCCGGGCATCAGGAACTCGCGGTAGCTGCCGCCGCCCGGCACCCGGAGCGCGCCGCCGAACAGGTAGGCGAACATCAGCACCATGACGACGTCGAAGCCCAGCGACGCGACAAGCGGCCCCGGGTCGCGACGCCAGTGCGCCAGGCCGCGCCGGGTCAGGGTGACGCTGTCGGCGAGCAGGAACGGCCGCCCGGGCACGGCGGCCGGGCCGACCGCGGTGGGCAGGGTCGCGCCGGTCACGCGGCCACCTCCTCGGCCGCCCGCGAGCGGTGGCCGGTCAGGTGCAGGAACACCTCGTCGAGCGTCGGGCGGCGCAGCGCCACGTCGGCCACGGTGACGCCGCCCGCGTCGAGCGCCCGCAGCACCTCGGTGAGCGCGCCGACCCGGTCCCCGACCGGGGCGCTGACCCGGCGGCGGTCGGGGTCGACCTCCGGCTCCGCGCCGGCGACCAGCCGCAGCCGCGCGGCGGCCACGGCCAGGTCACCGGCGTCGTGCAGCACGAGGTCGAGCCGGTCGCCGCCGAGCCGCGACTTCAACTCGTCGGGGCTGCCCGTGGCGATGACCCGCCCGCTGTCCAGCACCGAGATCTGGTCGGCGAGCCGGTCGGCCTCGTCCAGGTACTGCGTGGTGAGCAGCACGGTGGTGCCGGAGCGGACCAGCTCGCGGACCGACTCCCAGACCTCGTTGCGGCCTCGGGGGTCCAGGCCGGTGGTCGGCTCGTCGAGGAAGAGCACCGACGGCGTGAGGATCATGCCGGCGGCGAGGTCGAGCCGGCGCCGCATGCCGCCCGAGTACGCCTTGACCGGCGTGTCGCCGGCGCCGGCGAGGCCGAAGCGCTCCAGCAGCTCGGTGGCGCGCTGCCGGGCCCGCTTCGTGCCGAGGTGGCAGAGGCGGCCGAAGATGACCAGGTTCTGGTAACCGCTGAGCACCTCGTCCAGCGCGGCGTGCTGCCCGACCAGACCGATGCGGTGGCGCACCTGGTCGGGCCGGCGGGCGACGTCAACGCCGGCGACCTCGGCCCGCCCCTCGTCGAACCGGAGCAGGGTGGACAGGATCCGCACCGCGGTGGTCTTGCCGGCGCCGTTCGGGCCGAGCAGGCCGCACACGGTGCCCGGCGGGACCCGTAGGGCGAACCCGTCCAGGACGTTTCTGTCGCCGTACCGCTTGCGTAGCCCCTCCGCGATGATCGCGTGTTCGCCCGCTGCCACGTCGCGCCCTCCTCCGCAGTGTCGCCCCGACGGCAACGCCAGCGTACATGATACGGTAAGACGTACGGGACAGTGGACGCGCCGCTACCGGGCCAGCAGCGCGCGCAGCGCGGCGCTGACCTCGGCCGGCGCCGACTCCGCCAGGAAGTGCCCGGCGGAGGTGGTGCGGTGCTCCAGGTCGGGGGCCCAGGCCCGCCACACCGCCGCCGCGTCGTAGCCGAGCGCCGCGCCCCAGTCCTGCTGGATCACCGTGACCGGCATCTTCAGCCGCCGTCCGGCGGCCCGGTCCGCCCGGTCGTGCGCGACGTCGATCCCGGCCGAGGCGCGGTAGTCCGCGACGATCGAGTCGACCGCCTCCCGGGAGGCCCGCAGGTACTCGGCGCGCACGTCGGCCGGAATGGCCGTCGGGTCGCCGGCCCAGGCGTCGAGGAAGTACCCGAAGAAGTCGTCCGCGCTGGCCGAGATCATCCGCTCCGGCAGGCCGGGCGGCTGGGCCATCAGGTAGAGGTGGAACGCGACCGACGCGGACGCGCCGTGCAGCACCTCCCACATGTCGAGGGTGGGCAGGACGTCCAGCGACGCCAGGTGGGTGACCGCGTCCGGGTGGTCGAGACCGGCCCGGACCGCGACCAGGGCGCCCCGGTCGTGGCCGGCGAGCGCGAACCGCTCGTGGCCGAGCGCCCGGGCCAGGGCCACCACGTCGGCGGCCATGGTCCGCTTCGCGTACGTGTCCTCGTCGCGGGCGGCCGGCTTGTCGCTGGCCCCGTACCCGCGCAGGTCCGGGCAGATGACGGTGTGGTCGGTTGCCAGGTCGGCGGCGACGTGCCGCCACATCAGGTGGGTCTGCGGGAAGCCGTGCAGCAGCACGATCGGGCTGCCCGAGCCGCCCACGGCCACGTGCAGCGCCACGTCCTCGGCGACGGTGACCCGTCGCGTGTCGAATCCGGCGATGGTGGAGGTCATCGGTCGTTCCCTTCTCCGCTCAACTGGGCCCGACCAGCGTCGCCGCACCGGATGAGCAACCGATGAGCGCGGTACGGTGGCCCGGTCGAGGAGGGGAACGGTCGGTGCGGGTCAACTTCGGTGTGCTCGGTCCGGTGACGGCCTGGGACGACACCGGCGCACCCGTCGACCTGCGAGGTCCACGGCACCGCGCGGTGCTGGCCCGGCTGATCGCGGCCCGGGGTCGGGTGGTGCCGGTCGGGCACCTCGTCGAGGACCTCTGGGACGACCCGCCGGCCGGCGCGGTCGGCGCGGTCCGCACGTTCGTGGCGGCGCTGCGTCGCGGCCTGGAACCGCACCGCCCACCGCGGCAGCCGGCCCGGCTGCTGGTCACCGACGGACCGGGGTACGCGCTGCGCGCCGCCCCGGACACGGTCGACGCCTGGCGCTTCGAGACCGCGGTTGCCGACGCCGCCGACGCGCTGCCCCGGCCGACACTCGACCGGCTCGACGCGGCGCTGGGCCTGTGGCGCGGGCCCGGGTACGCCGACGTCGACAGGTCGTGGGCGCACGCCGAACGCGCCCGGCTCGACCAGGTGCGGCTCACCGCCGTCGAACGCCGGGCCGAGGCGCTGCTCACGCTCGACCGGGCCGCCGACGCGGTACCCGACCTGGACGCCCACGTGGCGGACCACCCGTGGCGGGAGGACGGCTGGCGGCTGCTGGCGCTGGCGCTCTACCGGGCCGGGCGGCAGGCCGACGCGCTCGCGGTGCTGCGCCGGGCCCGCGAACTGCTGCGCGACCAGCTCGGGCTGGACCCCGGCCCGCGACTGCGCCGGCTGGAGACCGACCTGAGACGCCAGGCCGACCCCGAGCCGTCCGGTCCCGCGCACGTCTGGGCGGAGGCCGCCGCGGCGTACCAGCGCAGCGTGGTGCCGGGCGCGCGGGCCCGGCTGGAGTCCACCGTCGGCCTGCTGCGCAGCCTCGCGGTGACCGGGCCGGGCGGCCTGGCCGCCGCCCGTGACCAGCGGCTGGCGGCCATCGACGCGGCCGAGCAGCTCGGCGACCCGGACCTCACCGCGCGGGTGATCGGCGGGTACGACGTGCCGGCGATCTGGACCCGGTCGGACGACCCGGAACAGGCGGCCCGGGTGGTGACCGCGGCGGAGCGGGCGCTCGCCGGCCTCGGCCCGGACGGGCCGGAGACAACCCGGGCGCGGTTGCTCGCCACCGTCGCGGTCGAGTCACGCGGCCTGCCGTCGACGCGGGGGCCCGAGGCGGCCCGGCAGGCCGAGGCGATCGCCCGGCGACTGGCCGACCCGGCGCTGCTGGCCCAGGCGCTCAACGGCGTGTTCCTGCAGACGTTCCACCGCACCGGGCTGGCCGCCGAACGGGACGCCGTCGGCGCGGAACTGGTCGCGCTGGCCGCCCGGCACGGCCAGGCCCCGGTCGAGATCCTCGGACACCTGATCCGGATGCAGGCCCGGGGCGCGCTCGCCGACTTCGCCGGCGCCGACGCGCACGCGGACGCCGCGGACCGGCTCGCCGACCGGCACGAGTCCCCGCTCACCGGCGTGTTCACCACGTGGTACCGGGCCATGCGAACCGCGGCGACCGGCGCGCCGTACCCGCGGGCCGAGGCCGCCTACCGGTCGGCCGCACCCCGGCTGACCGGCTGCGGCATGCCCGGCGTGGCGCGCGGCCTGCTCCCGTTGGCGCTGCTGTGCCTGCGGGTGTGGCACGACCGGCCCGCCGACTTCCCCGACGACACCGACTGGGGTCCGTACGCGCCCTGGGCCCGCCCGCTGGTTCTGCTCGCCGCCGACCGCCCCGCGGACGCCGCCGTCGCGCTGCGCCGGACCCCCGCGCCCCCGCCCGACCTGCTGTGCGAGGCGCTGTGGTGCCTGACCGGCCGCGCCGCAGCGGCGCTCGGCGACCGGGCCGCGATGCGGCGGGCCCGGGCCGCGCTCGCCCCGGCGGCGCACGAGGTGGCCGGCGCGGGCAGCGGCATGCTCACCGCCGGACCGGTCGCGACCCACCTCGACCGACTCACCGCCGCTCTCGGGACGGCGTCCGAATGACGCCCTCGTCCCCGGCCCGCCGCGCCGCCGCATCCGCGTTTCGCCGAGGCGGCTCCTCCGGCCACCGCCACCAGATCCCGTAGGCGCACTCCGGGTCCGGTCGCCGGCGGGTCAACTCGTAGACGACCTTCTCCCCCGTCGGCTCGGCGCTGGGCCGGCAGCGGGTACGGGCGACCTCCTGACGACTCGACCCCGACCGCGTCCTCCGCCACACCACGTGCCACGCCTCGGCCGGCGCGTCCCCGTGGTCGAACTGCACCCGAACCGACAGCTTCCGAACCTGTCGCTCCTCGCAGCTCTCCCGGTAGTACGGCTTCATCGGCGCGTACACGTCCTCGAACACCTGCTTGATTCCGACGTTCACCCGACGGCCGCGGGCGAGCGGGCCGAGCAGGTACAGCCACCGGTAGACGCGCCCGTCCTCCTCGGCGACGGCACCGTCGAGCAGGCGATGCTCCGGAAACAGCGAACTCGCCTCCTCGACCACCCGGTTCTGGCCACTCCAGTGGGAACGTACGCCCACCAACCGGATCTGCCGCGTGGCCCGGACGCGCTGCCGCCGGGTGTAGGCGTAGCGGTGGTGGTCGGGACCGTCGTCACCAGGAACCCGCGTGACGACCAGCGAACCGTCGAGTTCCTCGATGACGAAGTCCGGTGGGCGGTAGACACACCGGAGGTAGTACGCCGTCACCACCACGGTGAGCAGGAGCGGCGCCAGCAGGACGAGCGCCAGCGGTGGGAGGTGCAGGGCCACCACCCAGGTGGTACCGACGCCGTACAGCGTCGCGAGGGCCGTACCGGTGAGGACGACCAACTGAAGCAGGTCGGCACTCCGTCCGGCCAGTTGGGCGGGTGTGCTGTCCAACAATCTCCGCAGACTCATGGGTCCTCCCCCGGGGCGCCTGTTCGTCGGCGGGAAAGCCACCGACGGTCCGACCCACTCCACACAAACGCAGGAGTCCGTGGGTGAGCCAGCGGTCACGGGCGTCACTCAGCACTCACTCCGCATGTGCCGGCCGCCCGACCGCCGTCCCGAGCCGGCAGTCACGGCGCTAGGGTGCGGCGATGGACGAGCCGAGGGAGCTGTTCCGGCGGGCCGCCGACCACGCCGCCGACTACCGACGGTCACTGCCGGAGCGGCCGGTCGGTGTGCCCGTCGACCAGGCGGCGCTGACCCGCGCGTTCGCCACCCCGCTGCCGGCCGCGCCCACACCCCCGGACCAGGTGCTGGCCGAACTGGTGGCCGCCGCCGACCCGGGGCTGGTCGCCACCGCCGGGCCGCGCTACTTCGGCTTCGTGGTCGGCGGCGCGTCCCCGGCCGCCACCGCCGCCGACATGCTCGCCGCCGGCTGGGACCAGATCGCGTTCAACGCGGTCACCTCGCCGGCCGCGGTCGCCGCCGAGACCGCCGCCGGCACCTGGCTCAAGGACCTGCTGGGGCTGCCGGCGTCGGCGTCGGTCGGCTTCGTCACGGGCGGCCAGGCCGCCAACACCGCCGGGCTCGCCGCCGCCCGGCACCAGGTCCTCGCCGACGCCGGCTGGGACGTGGAACGAGGCGGCCTGCTCGGCGCGCCGCCGGTGCGGGTGCTCGCCGGCGCCGAACGGCACGCCACCGTCGACCGGTCGCTGCGCCTGCTCGGCCTCGGCACCGACGCGCTGCGCGAGGTGCCGGCCGGCCCGCAGGGCGCGATCGACCCGGACGCGCTGGCGGCGGCGCTGCGCGACGCCGGGCCCGGCCCCACGATCGTCTGCCTCCAGGCCGGCAACGTGAACACCGGCGCCTGCGACGAGCTGCGCCGGGCCGGCGAACTTGTGCACCGGCACGGCGGCTGGGTGCACGTGGACGGCGCGTTCGGGCTGTGGGCCGCCGCCAGCCCGGCCACCCGGCACCTGGTGGACGGCATCGAGGCGGCCGACTCGTGGGCCTGCGACGGGCACAAGTGGCTCAACCTGCCGTACGACACCGCGTTCGCGTTCTGCGCCCGGCCCGAAGCGCACGCGGCGGCAATGTCGTACTCGGCCGCGTACCTCGTGGGTTCCGGTGGAGCGCCGGCGGGCGCGGACCTGACCGCGGAGTCCTCCCGCCGCGCCCGTGGCTTCGCGGTCTGGGCCGGCCTGCGGGAGCTGGGCCGCGACGGCGTCACCGCGCTGGTGGACCGGTGCTGCGCGCTGGCCCGCCGGTTCGCCGACGGGTTGACCGCGGCCGGGTTCGAGGTGGTCAACGACGTGGTGCTCAACCAGGTGCTGGTCGGCTTCGGCGACGACACGCGCACCGACCGGCTGGTGGCCGCGGTGCAGGCCGACGGCACGTGCTGGGTGGGCGGAACGACGTGGCGGGGGCGACGGTTGATGCGGATCTCGGTGTCGAACGCGACGACGACGGAGGCGGACGTGGACCGGTCGGTGGCCGCGATCGTCCGACTCGCCCGGAGAGGCGACGGCATGATGCACTCTCGGTCGTGAGGTGGCGACGGGCGGCTTCTGCAGCGGTGGCGCTGGTGGTGGTCGTGGCGGCAGTCGGCGGGTGGCGCTGGTGGCACCAGCGTCCACCCTACGGGCCGGAGGCACTGCACCTGCGGTCATCGTTGGAGTTCGTCAGCTACGAGCAGGCGCAGGCGGCGCTCGGTTCCGCGTACCAGGCGCCGGTGGCGTCCGGCGGTGACCAACTGGTGCTGGGCCGGGTGTCCTGGCAGACGCCGTCGGCATCACTCGACGGCGGATACTTCGCGCTCTTCCTCATCGACAAGCGCACCGACCTCAAACCGTCGGTGTTCGCAGTGGCCGCGCCGCAGGAGAGCGTCGGCTTGGGCAGCGCCGGGGTGGAGAACAGAATCGCCGACCACTACCCCTGGTTGCGCGGCGCGGGCCCTCTCCGGGTTGGCGGATCCGGGTGGTACAGCGGGGGAAGTCGACTGGCGATCGGAGACGCCGACGCCTCGCCGGTGACGTTCGTGGCGCTCTTTCCGCACCTGGAGACGCACCAACGGGAGTTCCCGATGGCCACCGCACCGGTGACGCTGCCCGATCTGCTGTTGGCACTGGTCTACCTGGGACCCGATGACCAGGTCTTCTGGGCACAGCGGCTCCAGGGTTGACCCATGTCCCTCGTCCTCACGCATCCACGCGGCCGGCGGTCGGCCCTCCCGTTGGCGGGTGCATCAGGTGGCGGCAGGGCAACGGGACCGGTGCCCGGCGCGACCTGGCTGTCTGCGTGACGGTTGACGATGTCCTCCGGCGAGGGTGCGGATGGTGATCTCGCGCATCTCATCTCTGCACGGAAACGGGCAGCCGCAGGCCGGGACAGTCGCTGGAAAGGTGGGCGTGCCGATGCCGCATCCAGGACACCACGTCGAGCACCCGCAAGCGGCTGACCGCAGCCGGTAGCTCGGCCTCCCGGTGCAGGGCGTCGAGTTGTCGCACCAGGGCACCGCCGTCTTCGCGGAGCATGTCGTGCAGCCATGCCCAGAAGCCGCTCCGCGTGCCGTAGGCGCAGGACACCACGCGGTCGTAAACCGGCACGAGCCTCGGGCGCTTACGGGCGAGCAACTTGCCGGCGATGACCCAGTCGATGTTGGGCGCGGCGCGGAGCCGGCACCACGCGGTGTCGGCCGCACCGCCCTCGACGACGTACCCGAGCGCGTCGTCCTCCCCCAACTCGACGTCGGTCGGGATCGCGGCCAGCGCCGCGGAAACCTCCCGACCGAGTGGGCCATGGAGCAGGTCGAGCCGTTGTCGGTGGCGGATGGTCACGCTGAGCAGTTCCACCGCGATCAGGTCCTCGGCGGTGACGATGTCCGCGACTTCCGGGCGGGATCCACCGCCGCCCAGCAGGTCGAACTGCCCGCCCGTGTAGGCCGCGTCGGCGACACCGTGGAAGTAGCTCCGGAGGTCGCCGACCGATTTCGGGGCGGCCAGCACGGCCAGGATCTCGGCGAGGGTAAGGGGTTGGCGCATGGGTCTCCTTCGAGGTCCGGGCCGCGTCGCCTCTCACGTCGCTCCGGGGATGATCGAGCCAGCCAACCAGACGTCCGAAGTGGATCGACGTCTCGGTCGGGAACGCGACTCCTCCGGCCCGGAGGCGGAGCGGGCCGAGCAACTCATTGGCGACAGCCATCGATGAGGCATTCCGTTTCGGGCGTGCCAGACTGTGCGTGACGCGTGCGGTTCCTCACCACGCTTGCTCCGGGCGCCCAGCGGATAGTTGACTCGGCGACATGGCCCGCATCGCGTACGACGACACCGACGCGGCAGCCTTCGCGGCGACCCGGCACCTCGCCGACGACGGGCTCACCGCGTGGCGGGAGGCGGTCGCCCGGCACCTCGCCCCGCGGCCCGGCACCCGCCTGCTCGACCTGGGGGCCGGCACCGGCAGTTGGGCGCGTGCCTTCACCACCTGGTTTCCGGGCCTGCACGTCGTCGCCGTCGAGCCGTCGCCGGCGATGCGCGCCCGCGCCGCGTTCCGGCCGCTCCTGGGCGGCGACGCGGCGGGCCTCCCGCTCGGCGACGGCAGCGTCGACGGCGCGTGGGTCTCCACCGTGATCCACCACCTGCCCGACCTCGTCGCCGCGGCGCGCGAGCTGCGCCGGGTGGTGCGGCCCGGCGGCCCGGTGCTCATCCGCTCGGCGTTCGCCGGCCGGCACCGGGCGATCACGCTGTTCCGCTACTTCCCGGAGGCCGTGCGCGTGCTCGACACGTACCCCGGCATCGCCGAGGTCGAGTCGGCCTTCGCCGACGCCGGTTTCCCCGCCGCGTCCGTCGAGCCGGTCCCGCAGGTCACCGCGAGGTCGCTACGGGAGGCGGCGGGCACGCTGCGCCGGGAGGCGCACACGCCGCTTCAATTGATCACCGATGCCGAATACGCGGCCGGGGTCGCGCGCCTGCGCGAGGCAGCCCGGGCCGACACCGGGCCGGTGGTCGACGCGTTGGACCTGCTGGTCGTGCGTTGATCATCGCCGCTTGAGTCGTTTCCGCTCTCAGCTCGACAGCGGCCGGCCGACACAGTCCGACGCCGGGCCGACGCCGGGACGTGACCGGACGCTAGCCGACCTCGGGGTCGGCCAGGTGCAGCGACAGGACCTTGGCGGTGCCGACCGCCAGTTCCCGGTCGAGCACCTGGTCGCGCGGCACGAAGACCATGGCCTGCCCTTCGCCGAGCACCACGTCCTCCTGCCGGGCGTCCGTGACGCCGCGGAACACGTACACGGTGACGGCGTGCGGGAAGCCTTCCTCGTACGGTCGGGGCCGCTCCACAGCAGGCGCAGGTCGCCGGCGGTCAGGCCGGTCTCCTCCCGCAGCTCGCGGCGGGCGGCCTGCTCGGGTGTCTCGCCGGGCTCGATGCTGCCGCCGGGGAGGCTCCACCGGTACGGCGAGACGGGTGCGTTGCCGTCGCGGTGCTGCATCAGGATCGCGCCGGTCGGGTCGACGAGCAGGACGAGGGCGACGTCGTAGCTGGTCATGCGCGGAGCATGGCACGCCACACCACTTTCGTCCAATCTGGGCAAAAGTTGAGCTGGAAAAGCTGAAAGCTATGGACATATCGACATGCCTTTTGTAGCGTCGGCCGCATCCCATGGCCTGCCCGACCGTCCGCAGCTCAACCCACGCCGGGAGCGACGGGCTGCCCACGCTGACCGGCACCGACCAGGTCGCCCTGGTCCCCTCCGCGTAAGACCGGCGAAAAGGAGAACGTCATGTGTTACGGATTCGACGGAGAGGGCGCGCTGCGGCGGTCCCTCGACCGGCGCAACCTGCTGCGCGGCTCACTGGCGGCGCTGGCCGGCGTCGGGCTGGCCAGCGGGCTCGGCGCGACCGCGGCCCAGGCCGGCGGTGGGCACCAGCACGGCCGGCGGCACGTGCCGAAGGAGCTGATCAGCCTTCAGCTCTGGACGGTCCGCGACGCGCTCAACGGCGCACCCGGCTACGACGCGACGCTGGCCCACCTGGCCCGCATCGGCTACCCGCGGGTGGAGCTGGCGCTCGGCTACTTCGGCCGCACCGCGACGGAGCTGCGCGGGTTCCTCGACGGCATCGGCATCCGGGCCACCTCCAGCCACGACGGGATCGCCGCCGACGCCGCCGCGTTGGAGCAGAAGATCGCCAACGCCCGTACGCTGGGCCAGCGGTTCATGGTGGTGCCGTACCTGAACTCCGACCGCGAGGACGACTGGAAGCGCTGGGCGGAACAGATGAACGTCGAGGCCGCCGCCGCGCGCCGGGCCGGCCTGCGGTACGGCTACCACAACCACGCGCACGAGTTCACCATCGACTTCGGCAACGGCCGGCGTCCGTGGGACGTGCTGACTGAGGAGTTGGACCCGCGCCTGGTGCACCTGGAGATCGACCTGTACTGGGCGGTGACCGGTGGCATCAACTCGGGTGAGGGCGTCGACGACCCGGAGGGCTTCGCGCTCGACGTCATCCGCTGCGCGCCCCAGCGGGTGTTGCAGTACCACGTCAAGGACCGCGACCCGGTCACCGGCGACATGGCCGACCTCGGCACCGGGATGATCGACTTCGCCCGGATCTTCCGCCGGCACCAGGTGCTGGAGTACATCGTGGAGAACGACACCCCGGACGTGACGCCGCAGCGGACCGCCGAGGTCGGCTACCGCTACCTGCGCCGCCTGACGTACTGACACGACGGCGCCTACGGCTCGCCGCACCCTCGGGTGGCCGAGCCGTAGGCGCCGTCCTGGTCAGCGGCGCCAGTGCTGGCGCGGGGCGTAGCCCTCGCGGCGCAGCCAGTGTTCGGTGTAGACGATCCGCTGCGCCTCGACGACCACGAGTGTCTCCTGGGGCGGCTCGGCAAGCGACCGGCCCCGCTCGGCGTGCTCGTTCTGCCAGCGGAACGCCGACCAGTGGTGCGCGTGGTCCGGATGGTCCGGGGCGAGCATCCGGGCGGTGCCGAACACCTGCGCGCCGCGACTGCTGGCCAGCCCGACCAGCGGGGCGCTGCGGTGAACATCAGTGTGAAGTCGAGCGGGTAGTAGCGCACCGGGGTGGCCAGCGGCCCGTCCGGGCCGGTGGTGGCGAGCACGCACATGTTCTGCGACGACAGCAGGTTGTGGATGCGCTCCTCGATGCGTTCCCGGTCCAGCTTCCTCGTCGGTGTCGGCCCGGCCAGCCACGGATTCGTCAACGGCACGTGACATCCTCGATCATGGCGGAACACTACCGGCCCGGGCCCGGAGGCGGGCGCCGGCCGACAGCCCTCAGGTCAGCCGGGCGCGGACCGCGGACAGGTGGGCGGGTGTCACGCCGGAGCCGAGCAGGTAGTCGGTGACGCCGCCGTAGCGCGCGTGCAGGTGGTCCCGGCTGGCGTCCACCAGCAACCGGTAGCTGTCCGGCGGGATGTCCTCGTCGCCGGTCGGATCGAAGCAGGCCGGGACGAGTCGGTAGGACGCGTCGGCGGCCGGTGGGCTCGGGCCCGCCGCCGCCTCGGAGGGCCAGCGCAGGTCGAGCACGCGGCTCACGCCGTACCCCCGGAGGGCGGCGAGTCCGGCGGCGCCGAGCCGGTGGTGGTTGTCGGTGCGGACCAACACCCGATCGCGGACGCGCCCGCCGCCGATGGTCGCGATGCCGCCCAGGTCCCGCGCGTTGCGCAGGTCGGGCCAACTCAGCCGGGGCACGATCCGAGGGTACGCCGGTGTGCAGGCCCGGGCCGACACCTTCACGGCCGAGTCGCGGCCCGCCGACACGTCCACGCCGAGCTCTGGGCCGCCGGATCGGAGGTCGCCCCGGTCACGCGCCCACCTTGGCGGTGCTGGCGCGCAGCACCACCTCGCCACTCAGGCGCAGGATCCGCCGGCGGCGGGTGGTGTTCTCGGTGAGCGCCAGCTCCATCACCTTCTCGCCGATCTCACGCAGCGGCAGCGCCACGGTGGTCAGCGGCGGGGTGAGATCGCGGACGATCGGGATGTCGTCGAACCCGGCGACGGACACGTCACCGGGCACCGAGAGCCCGTGGTCGCGCAGCGCCGCGTACGCGCCGATGGCCATCACGTCGGTCACCGCGAACACGCAGGTGGCGTCCAGGCCGCGGGTGAGCAGCTCGGTCATCGCCTGGTAGCCGCCGTCGCGGGTGAACGGCCCCTCGATCACGTCGGCCGGGTCGAGGGTGACGCCGGCGGCGGCCAATTCGTCCCGGAAGCCGCCGAGCCGATCGATGACGGTGGTGAGCGCCCGGGGGCCGGAGAGCACCGCGAAGCGGCGGTGACCCAGCTCCAGCAGGGCGCGGGCCATGGCGGCGGCACCGGCCCGGTTCTCCGGCAGCACGCTGTCGACCTTGAGGTTGCGGTGCCGGCTGACCACGGCGACCCGGCCGCCGCCGTCGAGGTAGGGCTTCAGCTCGGCCTCCATGGCCCGCTCCCAGCGGGTGTCCTCGAAGCCGGAGCCGATGAGCAGGATGGCGGGGGCGCGTTCGGCGCGCAGCATCGACACGTACGCGATCTCGCGTTCCGGGTCGCGGAACGTGCTGGCCAGCATGACCAGCAGGTCGTTGGCGCCGGCGACCCGCATGACGCCGCCGGCGACGGCGGCGAAGTAGGGGTCGGTGACGTCGTGACAGATGACGCCGACGGTGCGGTGGGAGGCCCCGGCCAGCGCCCGGGCGTGCGCGTTCGGGGTGTACGCGAGTTGCGCGGCGGCGGCCAGGACGCGGTCCCGCAGGTGCGGGGTGACCCGCATGCCGTTGAGCGCGCGGGAGGCCGTGGCCAGCGAGACGTCGGCGGCCCGGGCCACGTCCTCCAGCGTCACGTGCGCCCGTGGCTGCATCGATCTCCCCCGTGCGGAACGTCTTGACCGGCCGGTTTCGGCGTGGCTACCGTACCTCCTGAAAGCGCTTACTGAAAACGCATTCAGGAGCGGGACCGCCACCCGGAAGGACACACGTGGAGCGCACGTCTATCGGGATCATCCTCAACGGCGTGACCGGGCGGATGGGCTACCGGCAACATCTGGTCCGGTCCCTGCTCGCGATCCGGGAGCAGGGCGGACTGCCCGCCCGCGACGGCAGCCGGATCTGGCCGGAGTTGACCCTGGTGGGCCGCGACGAGGCCCGGCTCGCCGAGATCGCCGCCCGGCACGGGCTCACCTCGTACACCACCGACCTGGCCGCGGCGCTCACCGACGACCGCCACCAGATCTACTTCGACGCGCAGGTCACCGCCCAGCGGGAGAAGGCGATCCGGGCGGCGATCGAGGCCGGCCGGCACGTCTACACCGAGAAGCCGCTCGCCGAAGGACTGGCCGGGGCGCTGGAGCTGGCCCGGCTCGCCACCGACCGGGGCGTGAAGAACGGTGTGGTGCAGGACAAGCTGTTCCTGCCCGGCCTGCGCAAGCTCAAGCGGCTGGTCGACGGCGGGTTCTTCGGCCGGATCCTGTCGGTGCGCGGCGAGTTCGGCTACTGGGTGTTCGAGGGCGACTGGCAGGACGCGCAGCGGCCGAGCTGGAACTACCGCGCCGAGGACGGCGGTGGCATCACCGTCGACATGTTCCCGCACTGGCACTACGTGCTGGAGCAGCTCTTCGGCCGGGTCACCGCCGTCACCGCGGTCACCGCCACGCACATCCCGGAGCGGGTCGACGAGAACGGCGTCACCTACCCGGCCACCGCCGACGACGCCGCGTACGGGATCTTCGAGCTGGCCGGCGGCGTCATCGCGCAGATCAACTCCTCGTGGGCGGTCCGGGTGTACCGGGACGAGCTGGTCGAGTTCCAGGTCGACGGCACGCACGGCAGCGCGGTGGCCGGGCTGCGGGACTGCCGCATCCAGCACCGCGGCACCACCCCGATGCCGGTGTGGAACCCCGACCTGCCGGTCACCGAGCCGTTCCGCGCCCAGTGGCAGACCGTGCCGGACAACGCCGACTACGACAACGGGTTCAAGGTGCAGTGGGAGGCGTTCCTGCGGCACGTCGTGGACGACGAGCCGTTCCCGTGGGACTTCCTGGCCGGCGCGCGCGGCGTGCAACTCGCCGAGGCCGGGCTGCGCTCCGCCCGGGAGGGGCGGCGGGTCGAGATCGAGGAGATCGACAGGTGACCGTCCGGATCACGCTGCCCACCCCGGGCGGCGGCACCGAGACGCGGACGCTGCGGGAACCGGCCGGCTGGCAGCGGCCGGCCGCGCCGCCGGCCAGCCGGATCGCGTACGCGGCGGCGCACGTGGTCGCCGACCCGTACGCCGACAACGCCCCCGACGCGCCCGCCCGGCTGGACTGGGACGCCACCCTCGCGGTCCGGCGTGACCTGTGGTCGTGGGGGCTCGGCGTGGCCGAGGCGATGGACACCGCGCAGCGCGGCATGGGGCTGGACTGGGCGGCCACCCGCGAGCTGATCCGGCGCAGCGCCGCCGAGGCCGCCGCGTGCGGCGGGCGCATCGTCGCCGGGGCGGCCACCGACCAGCTCACCGGCGTCCCCGACACGCTCGACGACGTCGTCGCCGCGTACGCCGAGCAGGTCGCGTTCGTGCAGGAGTGCGGCGCGGTCGCGGTGGTGATGGCCAGCCGGCAGCTCGCCGCGCTCGCCACCGGTCCGGACGACTACCGGCGCGTCTACGAGCAGGTGCTGGGGGCCAGCGGTGCGCCGGTGGTGCTGCACTGGCTCGGAGACATGTTCGACCCGGCGCTCGCCGGCTACTGGGGCTCGACCGACCTGGACGACGCCACGAAGACGTTCGTCGCGCTGGTGCACGCGCACGCCGACGTGATCGACGGCGTGAAGGTGTCGCTGCTCGACGCCGGCCGGGAGGTGCGGCTGCGGGAGCTGCTGCCACCCTCCGTGAAGGTCTACACCGGCGACGACTACCACTACCCCGAGCTGATCGCCGGCGACGGCGAGCGGTCCAGTCACGCGCTGCTCGGCGCGTTCGCGGCCGTCGCCCCGGCCGCGTCGACCGCGCTGCAACGGCTCGACGCCGGCGACCCGGCCGGCTTCCGGGCGGTCCTGGACCCGACCGTGCCGCTGTCCCGGCACGTGTTCGCGCCGCCGACGCGGTACTACAAGACCGGCATCGCGTTCCTCGCCTGGCTCAACGGCCGGCAGCCCGGCTTCACCATGGTCGGCGGCCTGCACGGCGGACGCGGCGTGCCGCACCTGGTGGAGACGTTCCGGCTGGCCGACGCCGCCGGGCTGCTGCTCGACCCGGGGCTGGCGGCACACCGGATGCGCGGGTACCTCGACGTGGCCGGGGTGACCGGATGACCGTCGATCCGCGACTGGCGAAGCTGTCGCTCAACCAGCGCACCACCGAACGCTGGTCGGTGCGGGAGGCGGTCGACGGCTGCGTCCGTGCCGGCATCCCGGCGATCGGGCTGTGGCGCGAGCCGGTCGCCGAGATCGGCGTACCGGCCGCCGCGTCGCTCGTCGCGGACGCCGGGCTACGCGTGTCGTCGCTGTGCCGGGGCGGGTTCCTCACCGCCGCCGGCGGGACCGCGCGGGCCGAGGCGCTTGCCGACAACCGGCGTGCCATCGACGAGGCGGCCGGCCTCGGCACCGACTGTCTGGTGCTGGTCGTCGGCGGCCTGCCGCCCGGCTCCCGCGACCTGGCCGGCGCGCGGGCGCGGGTCGCCGACGCGCTCACCGAGCTGGCCCCGTACGCGGGCGAACGCGGCGTGCGCCTGGCGCTGGAGCCGCTGCACCCGATGTACTGCGCCGACCGGGCGGTGCTGTCCACCCTCGGGCAGGCGCTCGACCTGGCCGAGTCGTTCCCGGTCGACCAGGTCGGCGTCGTGGTGGACACGTTCCACGTCTGGTGGGACCCGGACGTGTGGCGGCAGATCGCCCGCGCCGGGGCCCGGATCGCCAGCTTCCAGGTGTGCGACTTCCTCACCCCGCTCCCGGCCGACGTGCTGCTCGGGCGCGGAATGATGGGCGACGGGCACATCGACTTCCCGCCGCTGCGCCGCGCCGTGGCGGCGGCCGGCTACACCGGGGACACCGAGGTGGAGATCTTCAACGCCGAGATCTGGGCGACCGACCCGGACCAGGTCGTCGCCACCATGGCCGAGCGCTACGTCGAGCTGGTGCTGGCCGACTGACGCGCCCCCGGGTCCGGCCTGTCGGGCGAAACACGTGGTCGTCCGGCGGACCGGTAGGTCAAGATCGGGTCATGACGCTGCCGCCCCCCTCGATCACCACGCCGATCACCGCCGACCTGCTGCGCGGCGCGCTCGACCTGGAACGCACCGCGCACGGCGTGCTGCCGCACCGGCTGCCGGCCCGCGCCCGGGCCCAGAACACCGACCCGCAGGTGACGATGGCGGAGACGATGCCGTCCGGCGTACGACTGGTGTTCCGCACCCGCGCCACCGTCGTCGAGCTGGACGTGCTGCCCACCAAGATGGTCTACCGGGGCGCGCCGCCGCGCCCGGACGGCCGCTACGACCTGCTCGTCGACGGGCGGCTGGCCGGGCAGGCCACCGCCGACGGCGGCAAGGTGCTCACCATCGACCTGACCACCGGCGCCGTGACCACCGATCCCGGACCGGTCGCCACGGTCCGCTTCGCCGACCTGCCCGCCGACGACAAGGAGGTGGAGATCTGGCTGCCGCAGCGGGAGATCACCGAGCTGGTGGCGCTGCGCACCGACGCGCCGGTCGAGCCGGTCGGCGACCGGGGGCGGCGGGTGTGGCTGCACCACGGCAGCTCGATCAGCCACGGCTCGGACGCCGAGAGCCCCACCGCCACCTGGCCGGCGATCGCCGCCGGGCTCGCCGGCGTGGAGCTGGTCAACCTCGGGTTCAGCGGCAGCGCGCTGCTCGACCCGTTCACCGCGCGGGCGATGCGCGACACCCCGGCGGACCTGATCAGCGTGAAGATCGGCATCAACCTGGTCAACAGCGACGCGATGCGGTTGCGCGCGTTCACCCCGGCGGTGCACGGGTTCCTCGACACGCTGCGCGACGGGCACCCGGACACCCCGCTGCTTGTCGTCTCCTCGATCCTGTGCCCGATCCAGGAGGACACGCCCGGCCCGGGTGCCGCCGACCTCAGCACCGGCACGCTGCGGTTCGTCGCCACCGGTGACCCGGCCGAACAGGCCGCCGGGAAGCTCACGTTGCGGGTGATCCGCGCCGAACTGGCCCGGATCGTGGCCGCCCGGGCCGCCGACGACCCGAACCTGCACTACCTGGACGGCCTGGAGCTCTACGGCGAGGCCGACTACGCCGAGCTGCCGCTGCCCGACGAGCTGCACCCGGACCCGGTGGCGGACCGCCGCATCGGCGAGCGGTTCGCCGCGCTGGCGTTCGGCGCGGGCGGCCCGTTCGCCGCCGACGGCTCCTGAGACGCGGGCCGGTCGGGACGCACGCGGCGTCCCGACCGGCCCGGGTGACGGCGGTGCGGTCGGGTCAGATCCGTCGCCGGCCGTAGGTGCCGGCGACGATCGCCACGCCGATCGCGGCGAAGACGACCTGGATGAGCAGCTCGATCCAGTCGACGCCGTTGGTGTCGGCCACGTCCAGCGCGCCCGCGACTGCGGTGCCCAGGAGCGCGGCGACCACGCCGATGACCAGGGTGAGCCAGATCGGGATGTTCTGCTTGCCCGGTACGACCAGGCGGCCCAGCGCGCCGATGATCAGACCGATGATGATGCCGGAGATGATGCCGCCGACGTGCATGATGGCCGCCCTTCCTCAGGGGTGTGAGTCGACCGGTCAATTGCCCCGGGCAACGGAAAGTGAAACCGGGTGGCGGGCTGGCCGGAGCGCCACCGGTGGGGTGGGATGGGACGGACCGGACGGCGCGGCACACCGAGGAGGACGCGATGGCACACGGCCCGGTGCTGGTGATCGGACTCGACCCGGCCCGGGTCCCGGGCTGGGACCCCGCGCCGGTGGTCGCCGCGATCGCACGCGGTCACGCCCGCTTCGCCGAGCACGGGATCGAGGCCGACCTGTGCCTGGTCGCGCCGGACCCGGACGCCGGACGAGAGGTCGCGGCGGCGCTGACCCGCCGGGCGTACGCCTGCGTGGTGGTCGGGGGCGGCCTCCGCAAGCACGAGCCGCTGCTGGAGCTTTTCGAGCAGGTCGTCAACCTGGTGCACCGGCACGCGCCCGGCGCGGCGATCGCGTTCAACAGCACCCCGGAGGACACCGTGGACGCGGCGTTGCGCCGGCTCGGCTAGGGCACGTCGCGCAGCGGCCACACCTCGACGACGCCGTGGGCCACCGCGCACGCGGTCCTCGACCCTGCCTATCACGCCCGCGCCGCACCACGGCGCGGCGGCGCCCGCACGGGGGTCGAAACCGATTCAGCACCATCGATTGACATCGTTATCGAAAGCTCAGTAGCGTGGTCCGGCGGGAGCGGAGGGCACGCTCCCCGTGCGGCACGACACCGGTGTCCGGGTCCCGGTCGGCCGCTCCGCACCTCACTCTCCTTCACCGCGCGCCACGGCGACCGCGGTGACGCACCGACCGATCCCCCGCGGAGGACCCGATGATCCGAAGATTTCGACTGTGGAGCGCCGCAGCCGCCGCGATGGTGGCCCTGGCCGCCGCGGCGACGATGGCCTCCGGCCCGGCGAGCGCCGAGTCCAACGGGGGCGTCCGGGTGATGCCGCTCGGCGACTCCATCACGGACGGGTTCAACGTGCCCGGCGGCTACCGGACGGAGCTGTGGCGGCGGCTGGCGGCGGACAACTACCGGATCGACTTCGTCGGCTCGCAGTTCAACGGCCCGAGCAGCCTGGGTGACCACGACCACGAGGGGCACTCCGGGTGGACCATCGCCCAGATCGACGCCAACGTGGTGAACTGGCTGCGGGTGACGAACCCCCGCACCGTGCTGCTGCACATCGGCACCAACGACATGTACGGCGACACCAGCGGCGCCCCGGGCCGGCTGGCCACGCTCGTCGACCGCATCACGTCGACGTCGCCCACGACCGAGCTCTTCGTCGCCACGATCGTCCCCAAGTCCGGCGCGGACACGCAGGTCCGCGCGTACAACGCGGCGATCCCGGGCATCGTGAAGAGCCGGGCCGACGCGGGGCGACGCGTGCACCTGGTGGACATGTACGCCGCGCTGACCCTCGGCGACCTGGCCGACGGCGTGCACCCCAACGCCGGCGGCTACGCCAAGATGGCCACCGCCTGGTACAACGCGCTGCGATCGGTGCCGGGCAGCATCAGCGACGGCACACCCCCGACCACCGCCCCGCCCACCACACCGCCGCCCACCACTCCCCCGCCGAACTCCCCGCCGCCGGCCGGCGGGTGCCGGGTGGCGTACGCGGTCAACGCCTGGGGCAACGGTCTCACCGCCAGCGTCACGATCACCAACACCGGCGGCGCGGCCGTCAACGGGTGGGCGCTGGCGTTCACGCTGCCGAGCGGGCAGACCATCACCGGCGGCTGGAACGCCTCGTACGCACCGACGAGCGGGGCGGTGACCGCGCGCAACGTCTCCTACAACGGCACGATCGCCCCGAGCGCCTCGGTCGACATCGGTTTCCAGGCCACCCACTCCGGCAACGCCGGCAAGCCGGCGTCCTTCACCCTGAACGGCGCCCCCTGTTCGGTCGGCTGATCGGCCGCCGCCCGACCGCACCCGCCGTCCCGGCGTGCCCGGCCGCACCGGCCCGGCACGCCGGCAGCGGCGGGCGGTCAGGTCCGCACCGGCGCGTCGGCACGCCGAAGCACCGCCTCCAGCCAGCTCCGCTGCCGTCGCACGTGGACCGCCTCCCCGCCCTCGTGCCCGTTGTACGGGTAGGTGTGCATCTCCCGCAACGGCGACACCGGCCGGCCGCTGCCGGCGCCGTACTGGTTGTACGCGGCGAAGCCGGTGCTCGGCGGGCAGACGTCGTCGCGCAGGCCGATGCCGAAGTGCGCCGGGGCGGTGGCCCGGCGGGCGAAGGCGACGCCGTCGACGTGGGCGAGCGTGTGCCGGACCGCCGCCTCGACCTCGCGGTCCACGGCCAGGTACCGGGCGATCTCGCCGTACGGGGAGGCGTCGGTGAGCTGGACGGCCCGCAGGATGTGACACGCGAACGGCGCGGTGACCAACACCGCGGCGAGGTCGTCGACCAGGCCGGCGACCGCCAGGGCGAGCCCGCCGCCCTGGCTGTTCCCGGCCGCGACAACGCGCGTCGGGTCGACGCCCGGCAGCGCGCGGACCGCGTCGACCGCGCGGACCGCGTCGGTGATCAGGCGACGGTAGTAGTAGTCGTCCGGGTTCAGGATGCCCCGGGTGGCGAGGGTCGGACCGCCCGGACCGCCGTGCGGGTCGGGCGTGTCGCCGCGGGCGTACCCGCCGCCCTGGCCCCGGTTGTCCATCAGCAGGTGGGCGTACCCGGCCACCGGCCAGGTCAGCCGCTCCCCGGGCAGGCCCCGCCCACGTCCGTAGCCGGCGTACTCCACCACGGCGGGCAGCGGCCCGTCGACGCCGGCGGGGCGGGTGTACCAGGCCCGCACCGGTTCGCCGTCGAAGCCGGCGTACGTCACGTCCCAGGTGTCCACCAGTCGCAGGCCGGTGGGTTCGGGCCGGACGTCGCACAGGACCGGGGTCGCGGCGGCCCGGTCGAGCGTGGCACGCCAGAACCCGTCGAAGTCGGCGGGCTCGGGGACCGCCGGCCGGTACCGCCGGAGCTGGTCGAGTGGCAGGTCGGAGAAGGGCACGGATCCTCCACGAATGACGGGCGCATCGATCACCTTGACATCGATCAAGCGATGGCCATAAATTTCCGGAAAGCTTACGGGCCATTACCGGAATTTTCGGCCACGGTGGGAGGGCGCGAATGACATCCGTACGCTCGGATGCGCGGTCCGCCCCGACGGGGCCCGCGCCCGCGCCGCGGCCGGACCGCCGGCGTCGCGTCGCCCGTCGCCGGCCCTGGCGGCGGGCGCTGCGGCGGGACTGGCAGCTCTACTCGCTGGCCGTCCTGCCGCTGCTGTTCTTCCTGGTCTTCCGCTACCTGCCGATGCTGGGCAACGTGATCGCGTTCCGGCGCTTCCGCCCCGGCGGCAGCGTGTTCGGCGAGTACTGGACCGGCCTGCGCTACTTCCGGCTGTTCTTCACCGACCCCACGTTCTGGGACGTCTTCACCAACACGCTGGTGCTGGGCGCGCTGACGCTGCTGTTCTGCTTCCCGCTGCCGATCGTGCTCGCGCTGCTGCTCAACGAGGTGCGCAGCCGGGTCCTCAAGCGGTTCGTGCAGTCGGTGTCCTACCTGCCGCACTTCCTGTCCATCGTGATCGTGGCCGCGATGGTCATGCAGTTGCTGTCCGTGGACGGCACGGTGAACCAGGTGGTCGGCGCGTTCGGTGGGCAACCGGTCCCGTTCATCCAGGAGCCCGGCTGGTTCCGGTCGATCTACGTCTCCTCCGAGGTCTGGCAGACCGTCGGCTGGGGCACCATCCTCTACCTCGCGGCGCTCACCACGATCGACGGCGACCTCTACGAGGCGGCCCGGATCGACGGCGCCAACCGGTGGCGACAGACCTGGCACGTCACGCTGCCCGGGATCCGACCGACGATGGTGACGCTGCTGATCCTGAACATCGGCACGTTCATGGCGGTCGGCTTCGAGAAGATCCTGCTGCTCTACAACCCGCTCACCTACCCGACCGCGGACGTCATCTCCACCTATCTGTACCGGGTGGGCATCGTCTCCGGGAACCTCAGCTACGCCGCCGCGATCGGCCTGTTCGAGGCCGTGATCGGCTTGACGCTGGTGCTCTCCGCGAACGGGATCTCCCGGCGCGCGGTGGGGACGAGCCTGTGGTGACCGCCGGGACCCGGGCCCGGGGCCGGGCGGACCGGCCGCGCGGCCCCCGGCCCAGCCGGGGCTACCGCGTCTTCCAGGCGGTCAACGCGATCGTCCTCACCGCCGTGGTGGTGGTGACGGTGTACCCGTTCCTCACCATCGTGGCGCGCTCGCTCAGCGACAACGCCGCCATCGTCAGCGGGCAGGTCAACCTCGTCCCGCGCGGGTTCAACCTCACCGCGTACCGGGTGGTGACGTCCGACCCGGCGTTCTGGATCAGCTACCGCAACACCGTCGTCTACACGGTGGTCGCCACGCTCATCTCCGTCGTGCTGACCACCTGCTACGCGTACGTGCTGTCGAAGCGGCACCTGCGGGGCCGGACCGCGCTGGTCGGGATCGCCGTGTTCACCATGTTCTTCACCGGCGGCCTGATCCCCAACTACGTGCTGGTCACCAGCCTGGGCCTGAAGAACACCGTGTGGGCCGTCGCGCTGCCCAACGCCATCAACGTGTTCAACCTGCTGGTGATGAAGGCGTTCTTCGAGAGCCTGCCGGTCGAGCTGGAGGAGGCCGCCGCGGTCGACGGGCTGGGCACGTACGGGACGCTGCTGCGGATCGTCCTGCCGCTGTCCAAGGCGATGGTGGCCACGATGGTGCTGTTCTACGCGGTGTCGTTCTGGAACTCGTGGTTCGCCGCGTTCCTCTACATGGACCGTCAGGACCTGCTCCCGGTGACGGTCTACCTGCGCAACCTCATCGTGGGCGCGAGTGACGCCACGCAGACCGGCGGCGGGCTCGGCAGCGGCGACGACATCGTGCAGGCCGCCGCGACCATCCAGTCCGTGACCATCGTGCTGACGGTCCTGCCGATCCTCGCGGTCTACCCCTTCATCCAGCGCTACTTCGTCTCCGGAATCATGCTCGGCGCCGTCAAGGGATAGCGGCGCCACCAACCGAAGGGAACACCCATGGTCCAGCTGTCCCGCCGCCAGGTGCTGCTCGCCACCGGCGCGGCCGCCGTCGTCTCGCTCACCGGGTGCGGTGACGACGGCCCCGACAAGAAGGACCTCGACCGCAACCGGGCCGGCGCGATGGAGAAGTACGGCGTCGGCGACCAGTTCCGGGCCACCGAGCCGGTCACGTTCTCGATCCTCTACAACAACCACCCGAACTACCCGCTCAAGCCGGAGTGGATGTTCTGGTCGGAGCTGGCGAAGCGGACCAACGTCAAGCTGGACCCGGTCGCCGTGCCGCTCAGCGACTACGAGCAGAAGCGCAGCGTGCTCGTCTCCTCCGGGGACGCGCCGCTGATCATCCCGAAGACCTACCACCCGCAGGAGAACTCGTACGTCTCCTCCGGGGCCATCCTGCCGGTCAGCGACTACCTCGACCTGATGCCGCACTTCGCGGAGAAGCTGGAGAAGTGGAACCTCAAGCCGGAGATGGACACGCTCCGGCAGGAGGACGGCAAGTTCTACCTGCTGCCCGGCCTGCACGAGAAGCCCTGGCAGGAGTACACGCTCGCGGTCCGCACCGACATCCTGGAGCAACTGGGCGTCCCGTCGCCGACCACCTGGGACGAGGTGTACACCATGCTCAAGGCGATGAAGGCGGCCCACCCGGACGTCCATCCGTTCTCCGACCGGTTCGGCAAGCCCAACCCCGCCGGCAACCTGCTGAACATGCTCGCCCTGTCGCACGGGTTGCCGGGCGCCGGCTGGAACTACCAGGCCACCGCCTGGGACGCCGGCGCCGGGAAGTACGTCTTCACCGGCGCGTCGGAGCAGTACCGGCAGGTGGTGACGTTCCTGCACAAGCTGGTCGCCGAGGGGCTGCTCGACCCGGAGACGTTCACCCAGACCGACGACCAGGCCCGCCAGAAGCTCGCCAGCGGCAAGTCGTTCGTGATCAGCACGAACGCGCAGACGCTCGTGAACGACTACCGCCCGGACATCGCGAAGATCAACCCGAACGCCCGGCTGAAGAAGATCATGTTCCCGATCGGCCCGGCCGGCCCGGTCAACCCGGCGAGCCGGCTGGAGAACGGTGTGATGATCTCCAGCAAGGCCCGGGAGGGCAAGAACTTCGTGGCCATGATGCAGTTCATCGACTGGCTCTGGTATTCCGACGCCGGCCAGGAGTTCGCCAAGTGGGGCGTCGAGGGCACCACGTACACCAGGGACGCCTCGGGCCGGCGTGCGCCCACCCCCGACGTCGACATCGTCGGGCTCAACCCCAAGGGCACCAAGCACCTCCAGAAGGACTTCGGCTTCGCCAACGGCGTCTTCGCGTACGGCGGCAAGCTGGACCTGGTGCAGTCGTTCTTCTCCGCCGAGGAGATGGAGTTCCAGCGGGAGATGAACGGCCGCAAGCCGGCGCCCTGGGTGACGCCGCCGCCCGCGCCGCTGACCGACGAGGAGCGCGAGCAGACCACGCTCTGGGCGACGGCGCTGAAGGACTACGTCACCCAGAACACGCTCCGGTTCGCGCTGGGCCAGCGCCCGTTGAGCGAGTGGGACGCCTACGTCACCGAACTGAAGGGCAAGAACGCGCAGGCGTACACCGATCTGGTCAACAAGGCGTACGAGCGGTACCGCAAGAACCACGGGTGACCGGAGATGCGCCACATCGTCCCCGACCGGCCGGTCGGCCGGCTGACCGACGCCTGGCGGGCCTGCGTGGGCACCGGGCGGTTCGACCTGGCGCTGCGCCGGGACTACCAGGACTCGCTGGCGCTCGTGCAGCGCGACATCGGGTTCCGGCACATCCGCGGCCACGGGCTGTTCAGCGACGGCGTCGGCGTGCACCAGCCGTACGAGCACCGGGGCGAGCGCCGGGTGCGACACTCGTTCACGTACGTCGACCAGGTCGTCGACGCCTACCTGGAGCGGGGCGTCCGGCCCTTCGTGGAGCTGGGTTTCATGCCGTCGGCGCTCGCCTCCGGGGAGCAGACCGTGTTCTGGTGGCGGGGCAACGTCACACCGCCCCGCTCCTACCCGGAGTGGGGCGAGCTGGTCCGCGCCACGGTGGCCCACCTGGTCGACAGATACGGCCTGGCCGAGGTGCGCGGCTGGCCCATCGAGGTGTGGAACGAACCCAACCTGCCCGACTTCTGGCGCGACGCCGACCAGGCCGCCTACCACCGCCTGTACGAGGTGTCCGCGCACGCGGTCAAGGACGTCGACGCCTCGCTCCAGGTCGGCGGCCCGGCCATCTCCCCCGGCGCGGACGAGTGGCTGGCGCCGTTCGCCGAGTTCGTCGCCGCCCGCGACGTGCCCGTCGACTTCGTCAGTCGCCACGCGTACACCTCCGGCCCGGCCCGGCACGTGCCGTTCGGCACCCACCAGACGCTGGCCCCGGCGGCGGAGCTGCTGGAGCAGTTCGCCGCGCCGCGCCGCCACCTGGCCGGCACCGCGCTGGCGGACCGGCCGGTGCACATCACCGAGTTCAACTCCTCCTACCGGCCGGACAACCCGGTCCACGACACCGCGTTCCACGCCGCCTATCTCGCGCCGGTGCTGGCCGGCGGCGGGGACCTGGTCGACTCGTTCTCGTACTGGACGTTCAGCGACGTGTTCGAGGAGGTGGGCGTACCGACCGCGCCGTTGCACGGCGGCTTCGGCCTGCTCGCCCACCGGCAGCTCAAGAAACCCACCTACCACCTGTACGCGTTCATGGCGCGGCTCGGCGGCGAGGTGCTCGCCCGCGGGGAGGACCACCTGGTCACCCGACACCCGGAGGGGCGGGTCGCGATCCTGGCCTGGGCGCCGGTCGACGTCACCGGCCGGGCGCCGGCGCCGGCGCGGCACACCCTGGCGCTGTCGGTCCCGCTCGGCCCGCCCGGCACCACCTCGGCGTTCCAGCTCCGCTCGTCGGTGAGCGAGGAGGCCGGCAACGTCCGGGCGGCCTGGCGGGAGATGGGCAGCCCGCGCTCGCCCCGCCCCCGGCAACTCGACGCGCTGCGGGAGGCCGCCGAGCCGGTCCGCAGCCACCGGGCCCTGCCGGTCGCCACCGGGCGGGCCGACGTTGACCTCACGCTCGCCCGGCACGAGGTGACGCTCGTCGAGCTGACGCCGGTGGTGGACGAGACGCCGCCGTGGGACGACGGGCGGCTGCTCGATCCGTCCGGTGAGCCGGCCCCGACCCGGCCGGAGCCGTGGTGAGCGGGCCCGGCCGGCGGGAGTTCGGCGACGGGCCGCTGTCGCGGGCCGCCGCGGCCGTGCACATCCTGCTCGTCGTGGAGCTGCTGCTCCTGCTCACCACCGTGCCGGGGCTGGTCGCGCTGGTGCTGCTCGACCGGGACGCCAGCAACCTGCCGCTGGTCGCGCTCTGCCTGCTGCCGGTCGGGCCGGCCGTCTCCGCCGCGCTGCACGCCCTGCGTCACCAGCGCCGGGACCTGACCGACCTGCGGCCCGCCGCCGCGTTCCGGCGCGCCTACCGGACCAACCTGCCGGGCGTGCTGCGGGTCTGGGTGCCGACGCTGGCGTGGTTGACGCTCATCGCGGTGAACCTGGCCCACCTGCCGGCCGCGGCCGTGCCGGCCTGGTGGGCGGTGCCGCTGGCGCTGGTCGGGGCGGGCGTCGCGCTGGTCGGGACCAACGCCCTGGTGATCGTCTCGCTGTTCGCGTTCCGCACCCGCGACGTGGTCCGGCTGGCCGGGTACTTCCTGGTCCGTACGCCCGGTGTCACGGTCGGCAACGTCGTCCTGCTGGGCGCCGCCGCCGGCGTCACCGCCGTCTTCTCCGAGGCGGTGCTCGCGCTCCTGGGCGCGGTCGGTGTGCTGGCGCTGCTCCGGATCGGCGACCCGATGATCGACGTGATCCGGAGGGAGTTCACCACGTGAGTACCGCTGCCACGGACGACCCGGCGAGCGGCGCGGAGCCGCTGCCGGTGGACACCACCACCTGGCACGCCGCCTGGCTGCCGCCGGAGGCGTTCCGGGCGATCGGCGCGCGGGGCGTCCTGGTGCACGGTCCCGGCCCGCTGGTGGACACCGTGCTGGACGAGGTGACGCGGGCCTGCGCCCGGTACGGCGGCCGGGTGTGGCGCTCCCCGTCCTGGGACGTCGACGCCGACCTGGTGCTCGCGCTGCGCGACGCCGGTCCGCTGGCGAACGCGACCGCGGAGGCGGTCCGCCTCGCCGCCACACCGGTGGGAAACGGCCGGGGCGACGGCGCGCTGGGCGACGAGGGATTCCTGACCGCCCGCTCGGCGGGCGTGACGGTGGTGCTGGCCGACACGCCGGCCGGCCTGCTGTACGGGCTGTTCCACGTGGTCCGGCTGGGCGCGGCGGCGTTCGACGTCGACCGTCCGGCGCGGCGGCACCGCCCGGCGTTGTCCCGCCGGATGCTCGACCACTGGGACAACGTGGCCGTGCACCCGGTGTCGGGTCAGGTGGAGCGCGGCTACGCCGGCGGCTCGATCTTCTGGCACGACGGCGCGGCGCGGCGGGACACGGCCCGGATCCGGGACTACGGGCGGCTGCTCGCGGCCACCGGGATCAACGCGGTCTCGGTGAACAACGTCAACGTGCACGACACCGAGGCGCGGCTGCTGACCGACCGGCTGGGCGACGTGGCGGAGATCGCGGACGTGCTGCGCCCGTACGGTGTGCGGGTGCACCTGGCGGTGACATTCGCCGCCCCGGTGGTGCTCGGCGGCCTGCTGACCGCCGACCCCCACGACGACCGGGTGCGGGCCTGGTGGGCCGCCGCCGCCGAGCGGGTGTACGCGCGCATCCCGGACTTCGGCGGCTTCCTGGTCAAGGCCGACTCCGAGGGCCGGCCCGGCCCGTTCACCTACGGGCGCGACCATGCCGACGGGGCGAACCTGCTGGCCGCCGCGCTCGCACCGTACGGCGGGGTGGTGCACTGGCGGGCGTTCGTCTACGACCACCACCAGGACTGGCGGGACCGGTCGACGGACCGGGCCCGGGCCGCGTACGACCACTTCACCCCGTTGGACGGGCGCTTCGCCGACAACGTGATCGTCCAGGTGAAGTTCGGCCCGGTGGACTTCCAGGTCCGCGAGCCGGTGTCGCCGCTGCTGCTGGCCATGCCGGCCACCCGGATGGCGATCGAGGTGCAGGTGACGCAGGAGTACACCGGCCAGCAGTGGCACGTCTGCTGGCTCGGCCCCTGCTGGAGCGAGGTGCTGCGGTTCGCGCCCCGGGGCGACGCCGGCACGGTCGCCGACGTGGTGGCCGGCGCACGCGGCGGCGGCCTGGCCGCGGTGGCCAACACCGGGGCCGACCCGTTCTGGACCGGGCATCCGCTGGCCCAGGCCAACCTGTACGCCGTCGGCCGGCTCGCCTGGGATCCCCGCCTGGAGCCCGACGCGGTGCTCGACGAGTGGATCGGGTTGACGTGGCCGCCGGCCACGACGCCCGACCCGGACCTGCTGCGGCGGACGCTGCACGAGATCATGGACGACTCCTGGCGCGGCTACGAGCGGTACACCGCGCCGCTGGGCGTCGGTTTCATGGTGCGGCCCGGGCACCACTACGGGCCCGACGTGGACGGCTACGAGTACACCGCCTGGGGCACCTACCACTTCGCCGACCGGGACGGCGTCGGGGTGGACCGCACCCGGGCGACCGGGACCGGGTTCACCGGCCAGTACCCGGCGCCCTGGTCGGAGGTGTACGAGTCACGCGAGCGGTGCCCGGACGAACTGCTGCTCTTCTTCCACCACGTCCCCTACGACCACGTGCTGCACAGTGGCCGCACGGTGATCCAGCACATCTACGACACGCACTTCGCCGGCGTCGAGCAGGTGGAGGCGATGCGGGAGCGGTGGCGCCGGCTCGCCGGCCTGGTCGAACCGGCGGTGCACGAACGGGTGGCCGAGCGCCTCGACGAGCAGGTCCGCAGCGCCATCCAGTGGCGGGACCAGATCAACACCTACTTCTTCCGCAAGTCCGGGGTGCCGGACGCGTACGGTCGCCGCATCTGGTGACCCGACGCGGTCACCACGGGTGCACCGTGCCGTCGGTCAGCCGGTTCACCGGCAGGTAGGCCGGCGCGTACGGGAACCGGGCCGCCGCCGCCTCGTCGATGTCCACCCCGAGGCCGGGCGTCTCGGCGGGGTGCAGGTAGCCGTCGGCGAAGTGGTAGCCGTGCGGGAAGACCTCGTCGGTCTCCTCGGTGTGCCGCATGTACTCCTGGAGGCCGAAGTTCGGGATGGCCAGGTCGAGGTGGAGCGCGGCGGCCATGCAGACCGGCGACAGGTCGGTGGCCCCGTGCGAGCCGCTGCGCACGTGGTGCAGCGCCGCGAGGTCGAAGATGCGCCGCAGGTGGGTGAGCCCGCCGGCGTGCACCACCGTGGCGCGGACGTAGTCGATGAGCTGTTCCCGGATGAGCTGGGCGGCGTCCCAGATGCTGGTGAAGACCTCGCCGACGGCGACCGGGGTGGTGGTGTGCTGTCGGATGAGCCGGAAGCCCTCGGGCAGGTCCGCCGGGACCGGATCCTCCATCCAGGTCAGCGCGTACGGCTCCAGGCTGCGCCCGAGCCGGGCCGCCTCGATCGGGGTGAGCCGGTGGTGCACGTCGTGCAGCAGCCGCAGGGTGGGGCCGAACTCGTCCCGGACCCGGGCGAACACGCCCGGCACGTGGGCGAGGTACGCCTCGGTCGACCAGGTGGTCTCGCTGGGCAGCGCGGCGTCGGCCGGCTCGTAGAACATCTTGTCGGCGCTGACGCCGTAGGTGCGGGGCAGGCCGGGCACGCCGCACTGCACGCGTACCGCGCGGTAGCCGAGGTCGACGTAGCGGGCCACCTCGGCCAGCACCTCGTCGACGGTCTCGCCGTTGGCGTGGCCGTAGACGGTGACGCCCTCGCGGGACCGGCCGCCGAGCAACTGGTAGACCGGCAGCCCGGCGACCTTGCCCTTGATGTCCCAGAGCGCGGTGTCCACCGCCGCGATCGCGCTCATCGTGACCGGCCCGCGTCGCCAGTACGAGCCCTGGTAGAGGTACTGCCAGGTGTCCTCGATACGGGCCGGGTCGCGGCCGATCAGCAGCGGAACCACGTGGTCGCGCAGGTAGGACGCGACGGCCAGCTCGCGACCGTTGAGGGTGGCGTCGCCGACTCCGGTGACGCCCTCGTCGGTGACCACCTTGAGGGTGACGAAGTTGCGGCCGGGGCAGGTCAGAATGACCCGAGCATCGACGATCCTCATCGTCGTGACATTAACAGACATTCATGGATACGGAGGCGACAGGTCAGGTCGTCGGCACCCAGGCCACCGTCCGCATGGTGGCCGGGGCGGTCGCCTTCAGGCCGGTGTCGGAGACGGTCCAGAGCACCCCGTCGACCACCAGCGACCGGCGGACCGGCGTCCACTCCGCACCGTCGCCCAGCGACGGCGGATGGTCGATCGTGCCGGCCACCGTGAACCCGTCGTCGCCGACCCGCAGCGCCAGCATCCCGGTGGCCGGCGCGGCCCGGCCGGCCTCCCCGCCGGCCCGGTCGGTGACCACGCCCGGTCGGCTCACCGGCAGCACCACCAGGCGCTCCGGCGCCCAGTACAGGAACGCGTGCGGGTCGGCCTCCGCGTCGGACCAGCCCCGCGCGACGTGGTGCCGGGCGATCCGGGTCGGCCGGGCCGGGTCGGCGACGTCGAACAGCGACACCTGGGTGCCCAGGACCTGCCCCCGGTCGGTCGCCTCCTGCCCGACCCCGAGCAGTCGGCCGTCCCCGGCCGGATGCAGGTACGACGAGTACCCGTTGATCTTCAGCTCGCCGGTCACCCGGGGCGCGGCCGGGTTCCGCAGGTCCACCGCGTACAGCGGGTCGGTCTGCCGGAACGTCACCGCGTAGCCGGTGGGACCGAGGAACCGCACCGCGAAGATCCGCTCGCCCCGACCCAGCCCGGTGACCTGCCCGACCCGGGTGAGCGTCGGGCCGTCGGGCCGCAGCACGTAGACGCCGGAGGTGGACCGGTCCCCGCGGCCCCACCGGTCGCCGGTGGTGGTGGCCACCCGCAGGTGGCCGTTCCACTCGGACAACGCGTACTGGTTGATCAGCCAGCCCGGCACCGAGCCGGACGCGACGTGACGGGGGGTGCGCCCCGTCAGGTCGAACTGGTAGATCTCGGTGCCGCCGTCCGCCCCGCCCGGCGACGCCAGCGGCATCCGCCGGCGCTGGTCGTTGGTGAGATAGAGGCGAGGACCGCTGCTGTAGACCGTGTCGCCGTCGGCCGCGACGGTCACCGGGTCACCGGCGCCGAGCGTGGACGCGCCGAGATCGAAGCTGAGCACGGTCACCATCGCGACCCCGGAGAAGCCGGCCGGTCGGCTCACCCGGTCGCAGTCCACCCGCCCGGTGGCGATGCGGCCACCCTCGCGGACCTCGTACCGGGGCAGCCAGTCGTCGATCGTGGCCCGGTCGACGACGGCGCGGTTGGCGGCGGTCCGCTGCGCGTCGGTGCCCCGGCCCGACGCGGGGAAGGCCAGCCGGGGCGCGGAGCGGACCACCACCCGGGCGGTCGCGCCGACCTGCCGCGCGTCGACCATGCTGCCGTCGATCCGGTAGTCACCGAGGATCCGCGGCGTCCCGGCGAGGTCGACCAGGACCAGCCGGGCCTGCGGCCCGTCCGGGGCGGGCCGCCCCTTCGGCGCGGCGGACTTGACCATCCACCGGGCCGGGAGCAGCACCAGCGCCCGGTCGCCGTGCAGCAGCAGGCTGGTGTCACCCCCGGCGAACCGCTCCCCCGCCGTCGGGTCGATCGCCAGCCGTCCGGTCAGCCGGCGGCTCACCGGATCCACCACGGACAGCACGCCCCGGGTCACCGAGACGATCCGCCGGCCGTCGGTCTTGACCAGGTCCGGCTCGTCCACCCCGGCCTCGTGCACCGTGGTGCCGGAGAAGCCAGCCGTGGGCGCGCTCGCCGCGTCCTTGGCGGCGGCCGGTCCGTCGCCCCGCTCGGCGGTGACAATCGGCATGGTGTCACCGTCCGGTCCGATTCCCCACGGACCGACCACCGCCCGCGCCGCAGCCCGGAGCTGCCGCAACGCCTCCTCGCAGGAGTCGAACGCGACCAACCGCAGCCCACCGGCCGGGCCGCCCCAGGGCGGCGGCTCGGCCGGTGGCGCGGCGGTGCAGCCGGCGAGGGTCAGCGCGACGACCGTCACCCATCCGACGGTTCGGGATCTGCCACCAGTCATGGACCCTCAGACGTGGCCGCCCCGGACGCGGTTCCCCGGACCCGGCGGCTCAGCCGCCGGCCATCGCGCCGAGCACGATGAACGGCTCCTTGCCGACGACCACCTCCTCGGGCAGCGGCGCGTCCGGCGACTCGTGCGACAGGTCCTGTTCGCAGGCGTAGAAGCGGACGAACGGGCGGCGCACGCCGCTGTGCCGGTCGCGGATCGTGCCCCGCAGCATCGGGTACGCGGCCTCCAGCGCGTCGAGCACCTCGCGCTGCGTGGGCGGACCGGCCACCTCGACGCGCACCTCGCCGGTGACGTGCGCCAGGTTCTTCAGGTGGGCCGGCAGCACGACCCGGATCACGGCAGCACCTGCACCTCGACGGAGAGCACCGGCGGCAGGTCGCGCACGATCGGCGCCCAACTGTCGCCGGCGTCCGCCGAGTGGTAGACCTGCCCGCCGGAGGTGCCGAAGTAGATCCCGCACTCGTCGAGCGTGTCGACCGCCATCGCGTCCCGCAGCACGTTGACGTAGCAGTGCGACTGCGGCAGGCCCTCGGTCAGCGGCTCCCAGTGCTCGCCGCCGGTGCGGCTGCGGTAGACCCGCAGCCGGCCGTCCGGCGGGTAGTGCAGCGAGTCGCTGGTGATCGGCACCACGTAGATCGTCTCGGGCTCGTGCGCGTGCACCGCGATCGGGAAGCCGAAGTCCGAGGGGAGGTTGCCGCTGACCTCCCGCCAGCTCCCGCCGGCGTCGTCGGTGCGCATCACGTCCCAGTGCTTCTGCATGAACAGGGTGTCGGGGCGGGACGGATGCTGGGCCAGCCGGTGCACGCAGTGGCCGGTCTCCGAATCCTGGTCGGGGATCTCCGCCGACCGCAGCCCCTTGTTGATCGGCAGCCAGCTCGCGCCGCCGTCGTCGCTGCGGAACGCCCCCGCCGCCGAGATCGCCACGTAGATCCGGTCCCGGTGGACCGGGTCCAGGATGATCGTGTGCAGGCACATCCCGCCCGCGCCGGGCTGCCAGCCGGGACCGCTCGGGTGCTGGCGCAGCGCGGTCAGCTCGGTCCACTTCTCGCCGCCGTCGGTGGAGACGTAGAGCGCGGCGTCCTCCGCGCCCGCGTACACCGTGTCGGGGTCGTGACGGGACGGTTCGAGATGCCAGATCCGCTTGAACTCCCACGGCCTGGGCGTGCCGTCATACCAGAGGTGCTGGCCGACGTCCCCGGCGTAGGCGAAGTCGTTGCCGACCGGGGCCCAGCTCCGACCGCCGTCGTCCGAGCGCTGGATGAGCTGCCCGAACCAGCCGCCGGACTGGGAGGCGTAGAGCCGGTCCGGAGCGACCGGGGAGCCGGTCAGATGGTAGATCTCCCAGCCGCCGAAGTGCGGGCCGTCGACCGTCCAGTCGCGGCGCCGCTCGTCCGACGTCAGCAGGAACGCGCCCTTGCGCGTGCCGACAAGCACTCGAACTATGCTCATATCCTCATCCTTTGTCCGCAGGTGCAGCAGCTATGACCACGGATCGCGTCGAGACTCATCGGTGTTCTACTCCCCGGCTACGACAATCGACGGCCCCACCGGCGGCGGCAAGGACGCCGCGCCGGCCGTCCGGGTTGTCGGTGGGAGTGGTTAACCTGCGCGCGTGACCGGCCCCGGAGACGTCCCACCCGCCCACCTCGACCGCCTGCGACCGGTCTGCCTCGGCCTGCCGGAGACCCGCGAGGAGCCCGCCTGGGTGGGCCTGCGCTGGCGGATCCGCGCCCGCACGTTCGCCCACGCGTACACCGTCGGCCCCGACCACCCGGCCGCCGTCGCGCGGGCCACCGCGACCGAGGAGCCGCTCTGCGTGCTGACGTTCCGCGCGCCCGGCGACGAGGTCGCCGGGCTACTCGCCGCCGGTCCTCCGTTCTTCGCGCCGGGCTGGGGCGCCGACGTGGTCGGGATGGCGCTCGACGACGCGACGGACTGGACCGAGGTCGCCGAGCTGCTCACCGAGAGCTACTGCCTGCGGGCGCCGAGGAAGCTGGCCGCCCGGGTCGACCGGCCGCCGGGCTGAGTCAGCCGAGCTTCTTGCACAGCGTCTCGAACGCCAGGTCCGGGCGACGCGGCACGCCGAAGCGCTCGTCGCCGTAGGGGAACGGGCTCAACTCGCCGGTGCGGGCGTAGCCGCGTCGCTCGTACCAGGCGATCAGGTCGTCGCGCTGGACGATCACGGTCATCCGCAGCTCACCGGCGTGCCAGCGCTCCCGGGCGTACCGCTCGGCCTCGGCGAGCAGCTCCCGGCCCAGGCCGCCGCCCTGGTGACCGGGCGCGACCGCGAACATGCCGAAGTACGCGTGGTCGTCCCGGCGCTCCAGCTGGCAGCAGGCGACCGGCGCGCCGTCCCGCTCCGCCAGCAGCACCACGCCGGCCGGGCCGGTCACCGCCGCGGCCACCATCTCCGGGTCGGTGCGCTGGCCGTCGAGCAGGTCCGCCTCGTGGGTCCAACCGGTCCGGGCCCGGTCCCCCCGGTAGGCCGACTCGATCAGGTCGACCAGGGCGGGCACGTCGGCGGGTCCTGCGGTACGGGTCGTGGTGCTGGTCATCGTGTTCTCCACGGTCGGCGCGGCGTACCCCGCCAGCGTACGCAGGCGGATGTGCGACGCACCCGGCGGCACGGGACGGCCGGGACCGGCGCGGCGTGGTTCACTGCCGGCGTGGAGACGACCATCGGCGCGTCGGGCCGGCCGGCGACGCTCGACCTGCCGGCCGGGCCGGCCCGGGGCGGGTTGGTGGTGCTGCACGGTTCGCACGCCGACCAGCGGTCCCACTTCCTCTACCGGCACCTCGCCCGACTGCTGCCGCCGGCCGGCGTCGCGGTGCTGCGCTACGACCGCCGCCCCCGGGTAGACGGCCGCGACGTGCCACTCGCCGACCAGGCCGAGGACGCCGCCGCCGCGGTGACCGTGCTGCGCCGGCACGTCGACCCGGCGCCGATCGGGCTGTGGGGCTTCAGCCAGGGGGCCTGGGCGGCGGCGGTCACCGCCGCCGCGCACCCCGTCGACTTCCTGATCCTGGTCGGGTGCAGCGGGGTCAGCCCGGCCGCGCAGATGCGCTACGGCACCGCCGAGCAGCTACGCCGGCACGACTACGGGCCGGCCGACGTGGCCGAGCTGACCCGGTTGCGCGAGGCCGCCGAGGGGTTCCAACGCGGCGACGTGCCGCGCCCGACCGCGCAGGCGGCGCTGACGGCCGCGCTGTCGCGGCCCTGGTTCCCGCTGGCGTTCCTCCCCCGCGAGCTGCCCCAGCGGCCGGGCACCTGGGCCGACATGGATTTCGACCCGGCGCCGGTGTTCGCCCGGCTGGCCGGTCCGGTGCTGCTCTGCTACGGCGAGACCGACGCCTGGATCCCGATCGAGGAGAGCATCGCGGTGTGGCGACGGGCGGCCCGCCACGCCGACCTGACCGTGGTCCGCCTGCCCGGTTGCGACCACGCGCCCACGCTCGGGGAGCGCGAGGAGTTGGCCGCCGTCAGCCCACGCTACGAGGCCGTGCTGCTCGACTGGCTCGACCGGCGGCTCCCGGCTCCCGGGTCCCCGTCGGCGTGACCGGCGAAACCGCGTCGCCGCCGACCCGAGGCGCGGCTACGCTGCGCGCCATGACCGCCGAGCTGCCCCCGTTCGAGTTCGCCTTCCCCGGCCCGCTGCGTGACCAACTGGTCGCCGCCGTGCTGGACGGCACCAAGACCAGCACCACCGGGCTGCTCCAGGACTACGAGATCGACGGCGAGCCGCTGCCGACCGTCGGCACCCGGTTCGCGGTGATCGACTCCGCCGGCCGGCCGGTGGCCGTGATCGAGCTGGTCGAGGTCCGCGTGGCCCGGCTCGGCGACGTGGACCTCGACCACGCCCGGGACGAGGGCGAGGGCTACGCGTCGGTCGCCGCCTGGCGCGCCGGGCACGAGGACTACTGGCACGGCGACGACTACCGGGCGTGGCTCGGCGACCCGACGTTCACGGTCGACGACGACACACCCGCCGTGCTGGAGCGCTTCCGCCTCGTCGAGACGCGGTGACGGCACGCTCAGCCCGCTTCGGGTGCGGTTGTCGTCGCTCTGGCGACAACAAACGCACCCAACCCCGGCGGGGGCAGGCGAGGCGAGGGCCGGCCAGCAATACCAGCTCCTTCGGGTCCATCGAATCGCTTCCGGCCTGCCACATCTCGCCTGCTGCCGTACCGGCGGAATTGAGGGGGCATATTCAGGGGTTGCGCGTCGAACCCCCTGAGCGAATGCGCATTCCTTGCCGGGCCGACAATTCCACGGCTACTTTTCTCGACGTTGCGCTCACGCACCGCCGCGAAGGAGAGCACCCGTGGACCTCACCCTGACCTTTGACAACGCGTACGCGGCGCACGCCGCGGTCGTCATGTCGACAGTCGCCGAGTCGAACCCGGGCGAGACGCTCCGGTACTGGCTGGTGGCCGCCGACGACGTGCCGGCGAGCGCCCGGAACACGCTCACCCGCATCGCCGGGCCCAACGCCACCGTGGAGTTCCTCCGGGTGGACGCCGCGCAGGTGAACCTGTCGAAGGGCAGCGACCCGCTGATGGCGTACCTGTCCCCGGCGATGTACCTGCGGCTGCTGGTCCCGGCGGCGCTGCCGGCGGACGTGCAGCGGCTGCTCTACCTGGACTGCGACACGATGTGCCTGAACAGCCTCAAGCCGCTGTTCGAGCTGGACATGGGCGGGGTGCCGCTCGGCGGGGTGCGGGACCCGTTCAACCGCCGGCTGCTGGACATGGGCGGCATCCCCGGCCTGTCGAGCTACGACCACCTCGACCCGCACGCGCTCTACTTCAACTCCGGCGTGCTGCTGATCGACGTGCCGCGCTGGAAGGAGTGCGAGGTGAGCGAGGTGTCGTTGGACTACCTGCGTCGGCACGCGCACGAGTCCCGCTACCCGGACCAGGACGCGCTCAACTTCGCGGTGCACGCCAACTGGCTGCGGCTGCCGTGGCGGTGGAACGACCTGATGGCCTGGCGTCGGGAGCCGGAGTTCGGCGGCAAGCTCACCGACTCGTCGATCATCCACACCGCCGGCCCGGTCAAGCCGTGGCAGCCCGGCTTCCCGCAGGGCGCCCGGCGGGACTTCTACTGGCAGCACCGGCGGCGCAGCGGCGGTGGCCTCGGGTCGACGCTGCGTCGCTGATCCTCGCGGACACGACGAACGGCCCCGCCCGTCGGGCGGGGCCGTTCGTCGTCGTCGGGCGCCTAGGGGCCGGGCACCGCCCAGCGCAGGCCGGCCGGGTCCCGGAACACCACGCCCACCGGCGGGCCGCCACCTGTGGGTTCGAGCGTCGCGCCGGCCGCCAGCGCCCGCTGCACGAGCAGGTGCGGATCGGCCGGCGCGAGCGGCAGCGGGCCACCCGGACCGCCCGGATCACCCGGGCCGTCGGACCACTCGCTGACCGTCAGCCGGTGGCCGTCGACCACCAGTTCGGCGTGCAGGACGCGGCCGTCCAGCAGACACTCCCGCTGCACCGGCACCGCCTCGAAGACCGCCGCGTAGAACGCGGTCACCGTGGCGACGTCGGTCACCGTCAGGTGCGCACCGTTGCGCGGATCCCCGACGCCCATCGCGTTACCGCCTCTCGTTCACTCCGCGATACGGGTTCGGCCGGTCCAGCGGAAGACCGCCGGCGTGCCGTCGACGACGCCGGCCGGATCCCGCTCGAAGTGCTCGTAGCCCCCGTAGTGCCGTACCTTGATCTTGGATTCCACCGGGGACACCCGGTGGTTGCGCAGCTCGACCGGCAGCGTCGCCGGCCCGCCCTCCAGCACCGCCTCGACGATGCCGGTGGCGTCCGTGCCTATCTGGTGGGCCGCCAGCGGCCAGGCGGTCCGGTCGTCACCGTTGACGAAGGACGTCGCCGTCCGGACGGCCGGGGCGGGATCGGAAGAAGCTGTCATGGCACGACCTCCGTCGCTCGTGTTCCGCCTCGCCGTGCGCGCGCCGCGGGCGCCGCGCACGAGCGCGGGGCGGATCGCCGCCGGTTCCGCCGGGGCGGACCGTGCGGGCGATCTCCCGTGCGACTCGAACGTAATCCAGATCACACTGCCGACGTACCCTTAGCCGCCCCCTAGCGAGGGCCGGCGGGCCCTACTCCCAGCGGAACAGGCGGGTGGCGAGCAGGCAGCCCAGGACGGCGGTGCCGGCCAGCACGAGCAGCTGCGACACGGACGGGCTCTGCCCGGCCCACGCCGCGGAGAGGGTGTCCAAGGTGGCGCCCAGCGGCGAGTATTCCCCGATGCGGGCCAGCACGGTGGGCATCTGGTCGCGGGGCAGCCAGGCCCCGGCCAGGAACAGCAGCGGGAAGAACAGCGTCGGCCCGATGGACTGCGCCGACCGCGCGGACGGGGCGAGCGCGGCGATGAGCAGGCCGATCGCGAACAGGCAGGCCACCCCGAGCAGGAAGGCCAGCACGAAACCGGGCACGTTGGCCGGCGCGGGCTGGTCCAGCAGGAAACGTACGCCGACCGCGGTGACCACCGCGCCGGCCACGCCCATGGCCAGGTTGACCACCACCTGGGCGATGAGCAGCAACGCCGGGCTGACCGGGGTGGTGGCCAGCCGGCGCAGCACCTTGCGTTCCCGGTAGATGCCCAGCGCCATCGGCAGCGTGAACAGCGCCAGCATCCCGATCGTCAGGGAGAGCGCGATGGACGGCAGGAACGTCTGCTCGCCGTGCTGCCCGGGGGTCGCCTCCTGGGGGGCCCCACGCTGCGGCAGGCCGAACACCAGCATCAGGCCCAGCGGCAGCGCGAAGACGAAGAACAGCGAGACCGGCTCCCGCAGGAACAGCTTGGCCTCGACGGCGACGAGCTTGGACAGGGCGTTCACGATGACCTTCCGTCGAGCGCCGGCGGGGTGGCCGGGTGGCCGGTGAGGGAGACGAACGCGTCGTCCAGGGTGGGCTGCTCGACCCGGAGGCCGGAGTAACGGATCTTGCGCTCGGTCAGTGCCGACAGCACCGCCTGGAGCACCTCCTCGGGCCCGGTGACGGTGACCTCGTCGCCGTCCCGGCGCACGGAGCTGACCTCGGGCAGCGCGGACAGCAGCGCGTCGTCGAGGTGGTCGACCAGGCGGAAGTGCACCCGGTGCTCGGCGTCCACCCGGGACATCAGCCCGGCCGGCGTGTCGATGGCGACCACCCGACCGGCGTCGATGAGCGCGAGCCGGTCGCAGAGCCGCTCGGCCTCGGCCATGAAGTGGGTGACCAGCACGACCGTCACGCCCCGGTCGCGGATCCGCTCGACCAGGTCCCAGGTGTCGCGCCGGCCCTTCGGGTCCAGCCCGGTGGTCAGCTCGTCGAGGATGGCGATCTCGGGGCGGCCGACCAGCGCCAGCGCCACCGACAGGCGCTGCTTCTGGCCGCCGGAGAGCTTGTGGAACGCGGTGTTGCGTTGCTCGGCCAGCCCGAGGTCGGCCAGCAGCTCGTCGATGTCGGCCCGGTTGCGGTAGAAGGAGCGGTAGAGGTCGAGCGCCTCCCGTACCCGCAGCTTGTCGGGGAGCTGGCTCTCCTGGAGCTGGGCGCCGACCCGCTGGCGCACCTCGGTGCGGTCCCGGATCGGGTCGAGCCCGAGCACCCGCACCGTGCCGCCGTCGGCGCGACGCAGGCCCTGCACGCACTCCACGGTGGTGGTCTTGCCGGCGCCGTTGCGGCCGAGCACCCCGAAGATCTCGCCCTGCTCCACGCTGAACGAGACGTCGTCGACCGCCACCTTGTCGCCGTACCTCTTGTGCAGGTGCTCGACTTCGATGACCGGCATCTGGCGGGATCCTCCGTCGGGTACGGGTGCCGCCGGCGAGTCGCGGCGTCGGATGTGGGCGGGAGCGACCCGCGCGGCGGGCCGACGCCGCCCATCATCCGGGCAACCGAGACCCGGTTCAACCCATCGGCCGATGAATCGGGGGTGTACGGCCGCCGCCAGGGGTGTCGGACGGTCACCCGGCGTGTCGTCGGGCCCGGTGGGCACAGGGGGTGGCCGGCTCCCGGGCGGCCCGGTTACGGTCGGTGCGCCGCCGTCGGCGGCGAATCGCGAGAGGGGTGCCCGTGCCGCTGCTGAGCTGGCTCGACCGGTCCACCGACGAGCGACCGGACGCGATCCGCGTAGACGACCGGGCACTGTCCTGGGTGGAGCTGCGCCGGGCCGCCGCCGCGGTCGCCGACGACCTGCACGGGGTCCGCCGGGTCGCGGTGCCCGCCACGTCGAGCCTGGAGACCGTGGTCGGCGTGGTCGGCGGGCTGCTGGCCGGCGCGGCGGTGGTGCCGGTGCCGCCGGACGCCGGGCCGGTGGAGCGCGACCACGTGCTGCGCGACTCCGCCGCCGAGGTGCTGCTGACGACGCCCGGGACGCCGGCCGTCGACGGTCCCGCCGGGCCGCCGGCCCTGCCGGTGGACCTGACCCGCCGCTCGGACACCCGGCATCGCGAGCCGGACCCGGCGTCCACCGCGCTGATCCTCTACACCAGCGGCACCACGGGCGCGCCGAAGGGCGCGGTGCTGTCCCGCCGCGCGGTCGCCGCCTGCCTGGACGGGCTCGCCGACGCCTGGGCCTGGACGCCGGACGACGTGCTGGCGCACGGTCTGCCGCTGTTCCACGTGCACGGGCTGGTGCTCGGCGTGCTCGGCCCGCTGCGGATCGGCAGCCGGCTGCACCACGTCGGCCGGCCCCGCCCCGACCGGTACGCGGGCGCCGCCGGCTCGCTCTACTTCGGCGTACCCACGATCTGGTCGCGAATCGCGGCGGAGCCGGCGGCGGCGCGGGCGCTGCGCGGCGCCCGGCTGCTGGTGTCCGGCAGCGCCGCGCTCCCCGAGCCGGTCTTCACCGCGCTCACCGAGCTGACCGGCCACCGCCCGGTCGAACGGTACGGGATGACGGAGACCCTGATCACGGTGAGCGCCCGGGCGGACGGGCCCCGGCGGCCGGGCACGGTGGGGGTGCCGCTGCCCGGTGTGCGCACCCGGGTGGTCGACGAGCGGGGCACCCCGCTGCCCACCGACGGGGAGACCATGGGCGAACTCCAGGTCCGCGGCGACACGCTCTTCGACGGCTACCTGAACCGGCCGGACGCCGACGCCGCCGCCCGGACCGCGGACGGTTGGTTCCGCACCGGTGACGTGGCGACGGTCGGCCCGGACGGCGCCCACCGGATCGTCGGCCGGGCCGCCACCGACCTGATCAAGAGCGGCGGGTACCGGATCGGCGCGGGTGAGGTGGAGGACGCGTTGCTGGCGCATCCCGGGGTCCGGGAGGCGGCGGTGGTCGGCACCCCGCACCCGGATCTGGGCCAGCAGGTCACCGCGTACGTGGTCGGGGACGGGCTGGGCGAGGCCGAGCTGATCGACTTCGTGGCCCGGCAGCTCTCCGTGCACAAGCGGCCCCGGCAGGTGCGGCTGGTCGACGCGCTGCCCCGCAACGCCATGGGCAAGGTGCAGAAGAGCCGGCTGACCTAGCGTCGCGGGGCCGCCGGGACGGCGACGGCGGTGAGCACCAGGCCCCGCTCCACCAGGAACCGGCCGTCGAACGCGGTCAGCTCCACGCCGCCGAGTCGCGGGCCGGGCACCAGCAGCCGGGCGGTGAACGTGCCGGCCGGGTCGACCGTGATGTCCGCCTCGGCGAAGTCCAGCCAGCGGCCGGTCAGCGGGAACCAGGTCTTGTAGACCGACTCCTTCGCGCTGAACAGCAGCCGGTCCCAGCAGGTCCCGGGGTGGGCGGCGGTGAGCGCGGCGGTCCGGGCGCGTTCGGCCGGCAGCGCGATCGCGTCCAGCACCCCGTCGGGCAGCGACGCGTGCGGTTCGGCGTCCACGCCGACGCTGCCGACCGTCCCGGCGCGGGCCAGGGCGGCGCCGCGGTAGCCGTCGCAGTGGGTCATGCTGCCGACGACGCCGGCCGGCCAGCCGGGCGCGCCCCGCACGCCGGGCAGGATCGCCGCCGGTGGCAGGCCCAGCCGGGCCAGCGCCCGGCGGGCGCAGTGCCGAACGGTGGTGAACTCCTGCCGGCGCTTCGCCACCGAGTTCGCGACGACGTGCTCCTCGGCCGGGTGCAGGCGCAGCCCGACCGGGTCGGTGAAGCACTCCTCCACCACCACGGCCGGCGGCAGGATCCGCTCGATCACGCCCCGGATGGTAGGGCGTGTGCGCCGGTCCGTCCGACCGCGGGCGGTGGTCAGGGGTCGCGTACGGGGTGCTGCCCGCTCCGCCGGATCAACAGCGACTTACGGACCCGGCCCTGCGCGCCGCGGGGCAGCTCGTCCACGAAGTGCACCCGGCGGGGCCGGGCCGCCGCCGAGAGCAGCCGGCCGACGTGGTCGATGAGCGCCTGGGCGGTGAGCCCGGCCGCCGCGACGACGTACGCGACGACCTGCTCGCCGAGCGTGCGGTGCGGCGCGCCGACCACCGCCGCGTCGTGCACGCCGGGGTGGGTGAGCAGCACCTCCTCGACCTGCCGGGTCGGCACCGGCCGGCCGCCGCAGCGCACCACGCCGATGCCCTCCGGTCCGAGGATGCGGTGCCGTCCGGCCGGGTCCACGGTGGCCAGGTCGCCGGTGGGGTGCCAGCCGTCGACCGGTGGCGCCGACCCGGGCCGGTCGACGTACCCGCTGAACATCGTCGGGCCCCGGACGCTCAGCTCACCGACCGCGTCACCGTCGGCGGCCACCGGCCGGCCGGCGTCATCCAGCACCCGGGTCTGCACGCCGGGCAGCGTGGTGACCGGCGCGCCGGCCGGACCGGTGAGCACGATCAGCGTCTCCGTGGTGCCGTACCCCTGCACCGGATGATGGGAGGTCAGCAGCCGCAGCCGCTCGCCCACGGCGGGCGCCAGCGGGGCGTCGCCGGAGACCAGCATGCGCGCCCGGGACAACGTCCGGGCCCGGGGGGCGTCCCGGGCGATGCGCGCCCACTGCCCGGGCAACGCCAGGTAGATGGTGCCGGCCGGGCCGGCGGTGGCGTGCCGGTCGAGGTGGACGAAACGGCTGCCCACCCGGAGCGCGCCGAGCAACCCGACCACCAGCCCGTACGCCCGGAACAGCGGCGCGCCCTGGACGAGCACGTCCTCCGCGCTCCACCGCCAGGCGGCGGCGAGCAGGTCCAGGTCGGCCGCGATGGCGCGGTGCGAGATGCGGACGCCGCGGGAGAGCCCGCCGACGCCGCCGGTGTAGAGGATCACCGCGTCGCTGGCCGGCAGCGGGTCCGGGTGCGTGGCCCAGGACCGCTCCCGCAGGTCCACCGGGACGATCGGCAGGGTGGTGTCGGCAGCGGCGGTGGGGCCGAGCAACACGTCGGCGCGCGACTCGCGCAGGATGCGGTGCCGCTCGTCCGCGTCTGCGCCGGGCGGCAACGGCACCACCGGCACGCCGGCCTGGACGGCGCCGACGATCCCGACCATGGTCTCCAGGCTCGGGCCGGCCTCGACCGCGACCGCCCGGGCGCCCAGGATCCGGCCGGTGACCGCGTTCGCGCAGCCCAGCAGCGCCTCGGCGGAGAGCGTTCGGCCGGCGACCCGGAGCGCGTCGCAACGGTCCGCCCCGGACCCCCGCAGCCCGGGCAGGAGCGTCATCGAACCGGAGCCCGGTATCTCGGCGGTGGTTGGCAGATCACGCGCGAACCCTTCACGTCCCGGGCGCGCGGCCCGTGGCCGATCCCCCCGTCGTGCGGCGGATTGTCATCCGCCGACCATGGCGGACAGTCCGAAATTAGGCGGCCGAGGGGCGGCGGACAACCCCTACCCCGCATGCCCGACGACGCGTCCGGTCGCGGTGTCACCGGCCCGGACCGGCAGGTGGGGGGTGGACGGAGCACCTCGGATGAAAGTCGTTCGCGTTGATCGGTCGTCCGCGCGAAGCGTCTGCGGGTGCGAGCGGAATCGGGTCGTCGAATCGAGCCCGGTGCCCCACCGCGCCATCCACCAGGGCCGGGAAATAACGATTCCTATTTCATTCCGGGGCAGTTACCGAGGGGGCCGCTTTCTTTCCCGCCGCCGTTCCGTGGGTCGATGCGCCGCGAATTTCTTGTTTAACAACAAGTTGCGGCAAAGGGCTTCCAGACGGACTGAAACGGGCAAGTTGGGCGAGGGTCGAAAGTGTGGCGACGGCTGCCGGAATCGGCCGGCGCCGCCGAGACGAGAAACGGTCGAAGCGTCGGCGACCCGGACCCGGCGCACCCGCCGGAGCGATCGGTGACGACGCCGGCCCGCGGGATGCGTGCGGCCCGACCGGCATCGTGCCGCCGTTCGTCGCGCCCCGCCGACGCGCTCGCCGCCCGGCAACAGGTGAACAGCGAGAACGCTCTCCCGTCGCGGGGCGCGAGCGCCCGCGCGACCCGGGCCGCCGGGCCGACGGCCGGAGCCGGCCGACCGGCCGCCCGCGTCCACCCCCGAGGCCGGTCGGCCCTTCTCCACGCGCATTAGCGGCAAGGGTGGAAAACGTTACCAACCGCCCTGTCGGACCGCCTGTGTCACGTTCCGGAAGAACCGGATGACTTTCCGCTGTCGGACCACCCGGGTCGCCCTCGTCGACCTCCGACGCGGCGATGCCATGTTTGCTCATCCTTTACATCCTTCGACTTGCCGCCCAATTGCCGGGCTGACATACTCCACTCCATGAATCGGGATCGATAGAGGCGGACCGCGTCGATCCGCCCAAATTGCGGGACCGCAGGTGACGGCGGATTTTCGACGCGTGAGACCAGGCACGACGTTCGATGAAACGCCCACGTCGTACCATCGTTGTCGGTATTCGCCAATTGGAATGGGTCAAGGATTTGTGGGTCTCTGACTGTAACGGGTGTCACCGGAGACCACGGCGCACGGCCCGCCCGGGGGCCGCGGCCGGGCGGAGGCCCGCCCGATGACGATGGCCGAACGGGACCGGCATCTCGACGTCCTGACCGGTCGGCTCGCCGGCCTGCTCCACCCCGGCGGACCCGCCCCCACCCCCGGCCCGATCACGCTGGTCACCGGGCCGGTCGGCGCCGGCAAGACCACGCTCCTCCAGTCCTTCGCCCGGCGGTGCGCCGAGGCCGGGGTCACGTTCCTCAGCGCCAGCGCGTCGCGCAGCGAACGCACCGTGCCGCTGGAGGTGGTACGGCAACTCGTGCGACGGGCCACCGTGGACGACGCCGACCGCGACCGCGTCGGCCGGCTGCTGGACCAGGCCGTGCTGCGCTGGGGCGAGACGGCCGACGAGGAGGCGCTCGCCCCGCTCACCGCCGCGATCGGCGGGGAACTGCTGGAACTCGTCGCGCGGGCACCCGCCGTGGTCGCGGTCGACGACGTCCAGCACGCCGACGCGCCGTCGCTGCGGTGCCTCGACCACCTGACCCGTCGGGTCACCGGCCTGCCGGTGCTGATCGTGCTGACCGAGGCGCCGCGCACCCGGCCCTGGCATCCCACCGCCTACGCCGAACTGCTCCAGCCGGCCCGGCTGCACCGGGTCCGGCTGCCGCTGCTCACCGCGGACGGGACACACCAGATCCTGGCCGACCGGCTGGGCGCGCCGGTGGCCCGGCGGATCGCCGACGAGGCGTACCGGATCAGCGGCGGCAACCCGCTGCTGGTGCACGCGCTGGCCGACGACCACCCGGCCGGCGCCGAGACGCCGACACCCGGCGAGGCGTTCCGGGAGGCGGTGCTGAGCTGCCTCTACCGCTGCGAACACCTGGTGCTCAAGACCGCCCGCGCGCTGGCGGTGACCGAGGAGCCGCTGCACGGCCCGCTCCTGCCCCACCTGGTCGACCTCCCCTCCGAGCTGAACCTGCACGCCGTCGACGCGGCCACCAGCGCCGGTCTCGTCGACGCCGACGGTCTCCGCCACCCGGCGGTACGCCGGGCCGTGCTCGACGGCATGACCGGGGAGGAACGCGCCCGGTTGCACCGCGCCGCCGCCCAACTGCTGCACGACGACGGCGCCCCGCCGCCACGGATCGCTCCGCACCTGCTCACCGCGGACGAGCTGGCCGAGCCGTGGATGGCGCAGACCCTGCTCGACGCCGGCGAACAGGCGCTCGCCGACGGCGACGTGGACACCGGCCGGCGCTACCTGCGCCGCGCCAACCGGGACTGCGCCGACGAGTGCCTGCGGGCCCGGATCCGCTCCGCCCTGGCCCGCGCCGAGTGGCGGCTGGACCCGCAGGGCGCGGTCCCCCACCTGCTCGGCGTCGCCACCGCCGTACGCGCCGGCCACCTGGACACCCGGCAGGCCGCCGGCCCGATCCAGTACCTGCTCTGGCACGGCCAGATCGGCCGGGCCATGGAACTCATCCATCACCTCGGTGAACGCGCCGACGGCGCGGACGCGCGCTCGGCCGGCGACCTGATGATCATCAAGGGCTGGATGGCCACGCTCTATCCCGGGGTCCCGCTCGACGCGGTCGCCGCACCGGCCGGCGCCACCCGGGACCCGCTCGCACTCGCCCGGGTCCGGCACCGGCTGCGCGGTGTGCTCCTGCTCGACACCGTGCTGGGTCGGGGCGACCTCGGCGCGCTGGAGAACGCCGAGCGCACGCTCGGGACGCTCGGACTGGACGACGAGCCGAACATGTGGAGCGCCGTCTGCGCGGTGATCGCCATGATCTACGCCGACCGGCTCGACCTGGCCGGCGAGTGGTGCGACCGGCTGGACCGGATCGCCTCCGCCCGCCGGCACCGGACGCCGCGGGCCCTGCTCACCGCCGTCGCCGCCACCGTGGCGGGCCGACGCGGCGACCTGCGCCGGGCGCGTGAACTCGCCGAGTCGGCGCTCAACCGGCTGTCCCCGAAGGGGTGGGGCGTCGTCATCGGCGCGCCGCTGGCCATCCGGCTGTGGACGCTGACCTGCCTCGAGGAGTGGGACGAGGCGGCGGCCTGCCTGCGTACGCCGGTGCCGCCGACGCTGTTCGAGACCCCGTTCGGCCTGCACTACCTGCACGCCCGCGGTGTGCACGCCCTCGCCGCGGGCAGCCCCGAGGCGGCCCTGGCCGACTTCCAGTTGTGCGGGCAGCTGATGACGTCGTGGCGGCTCGACCAGGCGCCGCTGGTCCCCTGGCGGACCGAGTCGGCGCGGGCGCTGCTGCGGATGGGCCGCCGGCAGCAGGCCGAGAGGGTGGTCCGGGAGGAACTGGACCGGCTCCGCCCGACCGACCTGCGCTACCGGGGGGCCGCGCTGCGGGTGCTCGGCACCGTCCAGGAGGGACCGGAGCGGATCCGGCACCTGCGGTGCGCGGTGCGGCTGCTGCGCCAGTGCGGCGACCGGGTCGAGCTGGCGCGTGCCCTCGGCGACCTCGGCCAGGCCCAGCAGCAGGCCGGCGACCTGCGTCAGGCACGCAGCACGACCCGCGCCGCGCGGGACCTCGCCGAGGAGTGCGGGATCCCGGTGCTGCGGCCGACCGCGGCCGGCCGGGCCGCCGCGCCCGATCCGGCTTCCGACGCCGGGATCCTGCTCACCGGCCTCAGCGACGCGGAGTCCAAGGTCGCCGCGCTGGCCGCGCAGGGGCACACCAACCGGGAGATCGCCGAGCGGATGTTCCTCACCGTCAGCGCCATCGAGCAGCGGCTGACCCGGATCTACCGCAAGCTGGACGTCAACTCCCGCAGCGAACTGGCCGCCCGGCTGCGACTCGACCGCTGAGCCCGACCGGCCACCCCGTCCCCCTGGGGCCGGCCGCCCCCCGTAGCCCCTGACGGTCCGCCCGCGGTCGGCCATTCGGCCTGCGGGCCTCGCCGAATTGTGGTTTCCTCTCCTCGATCGGCCGTCACCTGCTGTCCATCGAGGCGAAACGAGCCCGTCATCCGGTCGGCCCGCGCCCCCCTTCCGGACGGCCACGCAACCCCTAACGTCCGGTCGGCACCGCAGGTTTACCGCCGAAACGGTGGGGTCCCGGGACCGTTGTCGCACGCCAGGGCCGATGCCAGACTCGCCTGGAGCCGGAACGGTCGTCCCGACGACACGCTCCGGTGGGGAGGATTCCAGGTCCACCCGGCCGGCGACCCGGTGCGCTTCACCCCTGTTTCGCGTCCGCGACGGGTGTGGTGAAGGGGTCGTCGACGACACCGGGCGGAGCGGCCTGCCGGCGGCGGTGACCCCGTCGCGGCGCCGCCGACGAGAAGGGCTGACGACACACGTGCTGGTACAGCGAGAGGAACAGCTCACCCTGCTGCGCGAGACCTTCCAGAACTGCGAACGGCAGCGGAAGGGACACGTCTCGCTGGTCACCGGCGCGGTGGGCAGCGGCAAGACGAGCGTGCTGGAGTCGTTCGGGGACTGGGCGGCCACCGCCGGTGGCCGGGTGCTCAGCGCGACCGCGTCGCGCGCCGAGCGCGGACTGCACCTGGGGGTGCTGGGGCAACTCCTTCAGGGGGCGCGGCTCGACCCCGAGACCGGGGTACGGGTGGAACACCTGCTGCGGCACTCCCCCGCCGCCCCGCCGGAGCCCGGGCACGGCGGCGACGGCGCCGCCGACCAGGTGTGGGCGCCGGTGCTGCACGGCCTGTTCAGCACGCTGCTCGAACTGGCCGAGTCGGCGCCGCTCGTGCTGACCGTCGACGACGTGCACCACGCCGACCCGGCGTCGCTGCACTGCCTGCTCTACGTCGCCCGCCGGCTGCGGCACACCCCGATCATGGTGGTGCTCGCGGAGGCCCGCACGTTGCGCCCGTCGCACCCGCACTTCCGGGCCGAACTGTTCAGCCAGCCCCACTTCACCCGGATCACCCTGCCGCCGCTGACCGTGGAGGCGATCGCCCGACTGGTCGACGACGACGTCGAGCCGGCGGCCCGCGAGGCCGCCGAGCGCTGCCTGCGGATGACCGGCGGCAACCCGCTGCTCACCCGGGCGCTCATCGAGGAACAACCCCGGCCGGCGACGGACGAGGAACCGGCCGTGGACGCCGCCCTCGGCGACGCGTTCGACCAGGCGGTGCTCGGCTGCCTGTACCGGCACGAGCCGGGCGTACGCCGGGTGGCACAGGCGATGGCGGTGCTCGACCGGCCGGGCGGCCCGGTGGACCTGCTCGGCCACCTGCTCGACGTGGTGCCGGAGTCGGTCACCCCGATGGTCAGCATGCTGCGCACCACCGGCCTGCTGGACCAGGATCGGCTGCGGCACCCCCGGATCCGACGGTCCATCCTGGCCGACATGTCCGTCGACGAACGACGCGACCTGCACCAGCGGGCCGCCGAGGTGCTGCACGAACACGGCGTCGAGCCGGGCGGTGTGGCCGAGCACCTGGTCGCCGCCGGATGGGCGGAGGCCGGATGGACCGTACCCGTGCTGCACGACGCCGCCGCCCAGGCGCTCGCCGCCGGCCGGCCCGACGTGGCCGCCGGCTGCCTGCGCCTGGTCGGTCGCGCCGAGGTGGACGACGAACAGCGGGTCGCCATCACCGCCATGCAGGTCAGCGCGCGCTGGCAGATCAACCCGCTGGCCGTCAACGGGCAACTCGACCAACTGGTCGACGCCGCCCGGGCGGGCGGCTGGCCGGCCGACGCCGCCCTGTCCGCCGCGCCGTACCTGCTGTGGCAGGGGCGCGTCGAGGAGGCCGACGAGGCGATCGCCGGCTGCGCCGGAGACGACGAGCAGGCCCACGCGACGGGCCGGCGCCGGACGATGCACCTGCTGCTGGGGCTCTCCCACCCGGAGCACCTGGCCGCCGTACGGGAAGCGGCCGGTCCGCCGCGGACCGCGCTGCTGGCCGGTGGCTCCTCACCGGCGCAGGCGCTGGGCCTCGTCGGCGCGGCGTTGACGCCGACCGGCGACCACGACGCGGTGGCCGGCGCCGAACAACTGCTGCACCGCCACCACTGCGACGACGGCATGCTCCCCACGTTGGCCGCGCCGCTGCTGGCGCTGCTCTGGGCCGGGCGTGCCGACCGGGTCGCCGCCTGGACGGCGGCGCTGCTGGAGCGTCCGGCCGTGCGGCACGCCCCGCTCTGGCGGGCGGTGCTGCGGGCGCTGCGCGCCGAGGCGGCGCTGCGACTGGGTGACCTGACCGTGGCCGACCAGCAGGCCCGGGCCGCGCTCGACGACCTGCCGGTGGCCGCCTGGGGCGTCGCCGCGGCCGGCCCGCTGGCCACGCTGATCGCCTGCGCGACCGAGTCCGGGCGGCACGCCGAGGCGGACCGCTGGCTGGCGCAGAGCGTGCCGGCCGGCGCGTTCCGCACCCCGCTCGGGCTGCACTACCTGGCCGCCCGGGCCCGCCACCACCTGGCGCTCGGCCGGGCCCACGCGGCCACCACCGACCTGCGCCGGTGCGGCGAACTCATGCGCGCCTGGGGCGTGGACGTGGCCGGGCTGGTGCCCTGGCGGCTGGAGTTGGCCCGGGTGCAGCTCGCGGTGGGCAACAAGGCACACGCCACCCAGTTGCTCCAGGAGCAGTTGCGGATGCCGCACGGGGTGGACGACCGCACCCGGGGCCGGGCGCTGCGGCTGCTCGCCGGCACCACCGCGCCGGACCACCGGCGCAAGCTGCTCTCCGAGGCGGTGAACCTGTTGCAGGGCTGCGGCGACCGGCTGGAACTGGTCCGGGCGCTCGGGGACACCGGGCAGACGCTGCAACGGGCCGGCGACTCGGCGCAGGCGCGGCTGCTGGTCCGTCGGGCGTACCAACTGGCGCAGGACTGCGGCGCCTCGGTGCTGGCGCAGCGGCTGGTCCGGCGCGAGCCGGGCAGCGTGCCGGCGGGTCCGCCGGCCGAGGCCCCGGAGCCGGAGGACGGGCTCAGCGAGGCCGAACGGCGGGTCGCGGCGCTCGCCGCGCAGGGCCACACCAACCGGCAGATCTCCAGCAAGCTGTTCATCACGGTGAGCACCGTGGAGCAGCACCTGACCCGGGTCTACCGCAAGCTCGACGTCAAGCGCCGCTCGGACCTGCCGGCCCGACTGGTGGCCTTCGCCGAGCCGCTGGGCGAGGAGATCCAGACCGCCGCGTCCTGACCCGGCCGTCGGTGTAAGGCGGGGCCCCTTGTCAACACCGGGTGTTGACAAGGGGCCCCGCCTTACACCGAATGCGTTAGGAAGGGGCCCTCCCTTATCCGCTCAGCACCAGGTCGGCGGCGGCGGTCACCCCGCCGGCGCGGCGCAGGCAGTCACGCCAGCGGGCGGCGCGGTCGCGGAAGGACGGCTCGGCCAGCAGCCGGCGCAGCTTCCCGACGACGTCGTCGACGTCGAGCGGGTCCTCGTGCTCGACCGCCAGCGCCACGCCGGCGTCGACCACCCGCACCGCCCCGTCGTAGCAGTCGAACCAGAACGGCATCACCAGCTGCGGCACCCCGAACCAGGCCGCCTCGTGGATCGCGTTCGCGGCAGCGTGGTTGAAGAACACCCGTACGTGCGGGTGCGCCAGCACCTCCACCTGCGACGGCAGCCACGACTCGACGCGCAGGTTGGGTGGCAGTTCGTGGGCCGGTGGCAGCAACGCGTGCCGGGCGGCGGGCAGCTTCCACAGCACCTGGTGCTCCGGCCCGAGCCGGGCGGCCACCTCGACAAGCGCCGCCACCTGCGCGGCGGTCGGGCGCATGATGGTGCCGAAGCCGACGTAGACCACCGACTCGTGGGCGTCGAGCCAGGCCCGCAGCTCGGCGCCGTCCGGGCTCGGCACGATCTCCCGGGGCACCATCGAGCCCACCATGCGCAGGTTCGCCGGCGCGGTGTCGAACGGGTACTCCAGCCCGAACACCGTGTAGGCGAGCAGCGCCTCCGCCGCCTCGGCGTACTGGGAGGGGCGCAGCTCGACGTTGCTGATGCCGGCGTCCGCGCGCCGCGCCGCGGCGGCGGTGCTGCGGGCGAGCCGTTCCGGTTCGGTGAGCGTGGCCACCAGCGCGGCCCGGTAGCGGTCGTTCGCCGCCCGCTGGCTGGGGTTCATCGCCAGCGGCAGCCCGGACAACGACATCGGGTACGCCGGCGGCAGACTGTCCTGGAGGAAGTTCGACGGCGGCACCGTGACGCTGATGACGAACGGCACCCCGCGGGTGATGGCCGCGTCCAGCCCGAACGAGGCGAACGAGTCCACCACCGCCCGCGCCGGCCGCACCTCGTCGATGACCGCCAGGCAGCGCTCGTACAGGTCGTGCAGGTGGTCGAAGTCGGTGGACGCGTCGACGTAGCTGGCGAAGTTCACCACCCGGGAGCCGGTGGACATCCGGCGGTGCGTCTCGTCGTCCCAGTGCTCCGGGCGGACCTCCACCCGGGGCGGGCCGAGCGAGACGAACCGCACGTCGCCGTCGCCGGGCAGCGCCTCGATCTCGGCCCGCCGTTCGTCGGTGCAGGCGAACCGGACCGGTCGGGCGGCCCGGCGCTTCAGCTCACCGGCCAGCGTGAGCAGCGGGTTGAACAGCCCCGCGCTGCCGGAGCTGACCAGCAGCAGCGGGGCGTCGTCGGGGTTCATCGCGGCCGTCCCCTAGTCCATCGCCCGGCGCATGAAGCCGCGGATGCCGACGGCGGTGAAGACCACGAACACCCCGGCGAGCACGACCAGGTCCAGCCAGAGCGGCACCGACTCGACACCGGGCGGCGCGACGAGCGACCGGGTGGCCTCGCTGACGTAGGTGAGCGGGTTGATCGCGCAGACCACCTGGAACCAGGGCAGCGAGTCCAGCGCGCGCAGCGGGAACTGGGTGGCGCCGGTGAACATCAGCGGCGTCAGCGTGACCGTGAACATGATCTGGATGCGGTGCGGCGGGACCAGGGTGCCGAACGTCAGGCCCAGCGCGGCGCCGACCAGCGCGCCGGCGGCCAGCACGCCGATCACCGGCAGCAGCGTGGACAGCGGCCAGGTGACGCCGAGGATCAGCATGCCGACCGGGATGAGCACCAGCCCGGCGACCAGGCCCCGGATCGCGCCGAAGACGATCTTCTCGAACGCGACGAGCGGGATCGCCATCGGCGACAGCAGCCGGTCCTCGATCTCCCGGGTGAAGGAGAAGTCCATCACCATCGGCAACGCGGTGTTCTCCAGCCCGATCAGGAACGCGTTGAGCGCGATGACGCCGGGCAGCAGCACGTTGGCGAAGTCGTCGCTGGCGTAGCCGAGATCCTTGAGCACCTTACCGAAGATCAACAGCATGAACAGCGGCTGGAGGAAGACCTGGGCCAGGAACCCGCCCAGCTCCCGGCTGGTGACGAAGACGTCGCGCCACAGCACCGCCCGGAACGTGGTGAGCTGGTCGCGCAGGCGTACCGGCGGGGGTGCGGTGACGGCCGGCGGCGCCGGCGCGGCGGGGGCGGTGACGGTCACCGAAGGTCCCTTCCGGTCAGGTGGATGAAGACGTCCTCCAGGCTGGGCTGGCCGACGCTGAGGTCACGGACCTCGCAGCCGAGGTCGGTGAGGACCTTCAACGCCATCGGCACGGCGTTGGCCGGCGCACCGGCGGTGTAGACCCGGAACGACAGCGGCGCGTCCGGATCCTCCGGCGTCGGCATCATGGGCATGCCGGGGAACATCGGCAGCTCCGCCGCGCCGCCCGCGCGCAGCCGTTCGACGCGTTCCACGTCCGGCACGTCGGTCAGCGCGGTCTGCACCGCCTCGGCCGGGGCGCCGGGCGCGACCACGAGCGTCAGCGTGCTGCTGCCGGGCAGCGTCCGGGTCAGCGCGGTCGGCGTGTCCAGGGTGAGCAGCTTGCCGTGGTCGACGATGCCGACCCGGTCGCAGAGCTTCTCCGCCTCCTCCATGTCGTGCGTGGTCACCACGACGGTGACCCCGGACCGCTTCAGGTCGGCGATCCGCTCGTGCACGAACAGCCGGGACTGCGGGTCGAGACCGGCGGACGGCTCGTCGAGGAAGAGCACCCGGGGGGCGTGCATCAACGCCCGGGCGATCATGGTGCGTTGGGCCAGGCCGCCGGAGAGGAAGTCGGTGCGGGCCTTGGCGAAGTCCTTCAGGCCCATCTGTTCCAGCAGCTCGTCGGCGCGTTTCACGCGGCGGGCCCGGGACACCCGGTGGTACGCGGAGTGGAACAACAGGTTCTGCCGGACGGTGAGCGACCGGTCCAGGTTGACCCGCTGCGGCACCACCGCGAGCAGTTGCCGGGCCACGGCCGGCGCGCGGGACACGTCCGCGCCGCAGACCAGGGCACGACCGGAGGTGGCCCGCACCCGGGTCGTCAGCACCCCGATCGTCGTGGTCTTTCCCGCGCCGTTCGGCCCGAGCAGACCGAAGACCTCGCCCGCGGCGACCGAGAAACTCAGTCCGTCCACCGCCGGCGGCATGTCGGGCCGGTACTTCTTGACCAGCCCGTCGACCACCACTGCCTCGTCCACGTCGTCATGCTCCCGTCCTGGTTCCTGGTAAGACAGTTGTCCGCCACCGCGATAGGGGGCGTTAGGGGCAGCCAAGGGGCGGCCTCACAGCCCCCGCTCGGTGAGCCACGCGTCGACGGTGGCGGCGAGTTCCGGGCCGCGTTCGCCGACCATGGTGAAGTGGTCGCCGGCCGCGTCCCGCGTCTCGTGCGGGTACGGCCACACCGACTTCCACCCGTCGGGTTCCCCGGTCCACTCCCCCAGCGGCTCGCCGGCGCGTACGAGCAGCGTCGGCGCGGCCATCGGCGTGGGGTTCCAGTCCAGGAACAGCGGCAGGTAGCCGGCCCACGCGGTGGCCCGGTGGTCGTCCATCGGGGTGTACGCGCTGTCCCGCTCGACCATCCCGTCGAGCAGCTGCGAGGTCCAGCCGCCGAGGACCTCGCTGCCGGCCGGGTAGGTGTCCATCAGCACCACCGCGGCCGGGGTGCGCCCCTGCCGCTCCAACTCGGCGGCGAGCAGGTTGGCCACCATCGCGCCGCCGGAGTGGCCGGCCAGCACGAAGTCGCCGGATCCGACCGCGCGCAGCACGGTGTCCGCGTGCACCCGCAGCAGCGCGTCGAGGTCGGCGGGCAGCTCCTCGCCGACGCCGAAGCCGGGGTTGGGCAGCGCCCACACGTCGCGCCGGCCGCGCATCCCGGCGGCGACGCGGGCGTACTCGTGCGCGCCGGAGAGCAGCGACATGGTGCAGCAGCAGACCACCGGCGTGGCCGGCCCGTCGGCCAGCCGCATGACGGCCGCCGGTCGGGTCAGCTCCTCCGGGGTGCGGAAACTGGGCCGGAACTGGGCCAGCTTGACCAGCAGCTCGGCGTACCCGGCCGCGTCGGCGCGCGCCTTGGGCTGCCGGAACAACCCGCCGAGCAGGCCGCCCGCGCCCTCCGGTGACGCCGCGTCGGCCGGCGCGTCGGCGGTCGGCCCGCCGAGGATCGCGCCGAGCAGGTGCCCGGCCAGCGCGACCGGGGTGGGATGGTCGAAGAGCAGGGTGGCGGACAGCTCCGCGCCGGTCTCCTGGCGCAGCGCGTCGCGCAGCTCCAGCGCGGTGAGCGAGTCGAAGCCCAGCTCCAGGAAGTCCCGGTCCTCCTCGACCGCGCCCGGCCCGGCGTGGCCGAGGACGGTGGCGGCCTGTGCCCGGACCAGGTCCAGCAGGATCCGGTGCCGGTCGGCGGCGGGCACGGCGGCCAGCCGGTCCCGCAGCGCGGTCGCCGGGTCGGAGCCGGTCCCGGCGACCGGGGCGGTCGGTTCGGTCCCCGCGTCCGGCACGCCGCGCAGCAGCGGGGCCGGCCGGACCGCGGTGAACGCGGGCACGAACGCCGGCCAGTCGACGTCCGCGACGGCGACCTCGTCGCCGCCGGCGGCGACGGCCCGGTCCAGCGCGTCGAGGGCCACGCCGGGGTCCAGCGGGCGGATGCCCCGGCGGCGTAGCTGCTCCGGGTCGGTGACCTCGCCGTGCCACGGCGCCCACGCCAGCACGGTGGCCGGTCGACCGGTGGCGCGGCGGCGGGTGGCGAGGGCGGCCAGGCCGGCGCCGGTCGCGGCGGTGACGGCGGCGCCGCCGCTGCCCCAGGTGGCGGCCGTGGAGACGAAGATCAGGAACTTGTCGACCGGGTGGTCGGCGCAGACGGCGTCGAGCCGGGCCACCGCGGCCAGGTGCGCGCCGACGGTGCCGGCCAACCGGTCCGGGTCGGCCGCCGCGACCGGCTCGCCGGCCCCGCCGGCGTCGGCCACGTGCAGCACGGTACGCACCGGCGTGCCGGCCGCGGCCAGTCGCGCCAACGCGGCGGACAGCGCCTCCGGACCGGCCACGGTGGTCACCTCGACACCGTGCACGGTGGTCCGCTCGACGCCCTCCGGGCCGTCGACGGTGGTCCGCTCGACGCCGTCGACGGTGGTCCGCTCCACGCCGTCCGGGCCGGTCCGGTCGGTGTCGGCCGGCAACGGTGGGCCGGCCAGGAGCAGGTGGGTCGCGCCCGCCTCGGCGAGCCGGCGCAGCAGGTACGGGCGGCGGACCGGGGCGTCGCCGTGCACCAGCACCACGCCCTCCGGCCGCCACGGCCGGTCGACGCCGGCCGGCGCGCGTTCCAGCCGGCGGGCGCGCAGGCCACCGGCGCGGATCGCGAGCTGGTCCTCGACGCCGTCGCCGGCCACCACGCGGGCGAGCCGGGCGACGTCCGGGGCGGCCGGTTCGGCGGGCAGGTCCAGCAGGCCGCCCCAGAGCCGGGGGTGTTCCAGCGCCAGCACCCGGCCCAGGCCCCAGACGGTGGCGACCGCCGGGTCGGGTGTCGGGTCGTCGGCGTCGACGGCGACCGCGCCCCGGGTGACGCACCACAGCGGCGCGGTGACCCCGGCGTCGGTGAGCGCCCGCACCAGCACGACGGCCCCGGCGAGGATGTGCGCGCCGTCGGTGCCCGGCTCCGATCCGGCCGCGTCGCCGGTAGCCGATCCGGCCACGTCAGTGCCCGGCCCCGATCCGGCCGCGTCAGTGCCCGGCCCCGGTTCGGCCGCGTCGGTGCCCGGCCCCGGTTCGGCCGCCGGCGCTCCGGGGTCCGCCGAGCCGAGGGTCGCGGCGACGGCGGGCAGCAGTGAGATCACCCGGACCGGGGTGACCGTGTCGAGGCGGTCGCGCAGCGCGGCGACCGGGTCGACGCCGGGCGGCGCCGGCACGGGCACCGGCTCCAGGCCCTCGGCGCGTACCGCGTCGGTCACGGCGTCGAGCAGGTCGCCGGGCGGGCCGACGACCAGGCACGGGCCGGTCGGCGCGGCGCCGGCCGGGGGATCGACCGGGGTCCAGCCGGTCCGGTAGCGCAGTCCGTCCAGGGTGGCCGACCGGCGGCGACGGTCCCGGTAGCCGGTCAGCGCCGGCAGCAGGTCGCCGAGCGGGCCGGCGGCGTCGTCGTCGAGACCGAGCAGGGCGGCCAGCGCGGCCGGGTCGCCGTCCTCGGCGGTGGACCAGAACTCGCCGTCGGCCGGGTCGGCGGGGCGCGGGCCCAGGTCGAGCCGGATCGGGTCGGGCCAGAACCGCTCGTGCGCGAACGCGTACGTGGGCAGGTCGACCCGGGTGGCGTCGGTGCCGGCGAACAGCGCGGGCCAGCGTACGCCGGCGCCGCGCAGGTCCACGGCGGCGAGCGCGGCGAGCAGGCCGGCCGGTTCGGACAGCTCACGCCGGGCGACCGGCACGAACGCGGCCGGTTCGGCGTCGGGCAGGCACTCGCGGGCCAGCGCGGTCAACGCGGCGTCCGGGCCCAGGTCCAGGAAGGTGCCGGTCCCGGCGGCGGCGAGCGTGGCCACCGCCGACGAGAACCGCACCGTGTCGCGGACGTGCTCGACCCAGTAGCCCGGGTCGGTGGCCTGCGCGTCGGTGAGCGGCGCGCCGGTGCGGTCGGAGACCAGCGGCACGCTCGGCGGCTGCCAGGTGAGTTTCTCGGCGACCACCCGGAACTCGGCAAGCATGTCGTCCATCCGGGCCGAGTGGAACGCGTGGCCGACCCGCAGCCGGCGGGTCCGGCGGCCCTGGGCGGCGAGCCGCTCACCGGCGGCGAGCACCGCGTCCTCGTCGCCGGAGAGCACCACCGACTCGGGGCCGTTCACCGCGGCCAGCGCCACCCGCGCGTCGAGCAGCGGCGTCACCTCGGCGGCGGACGCGCGGACCGCGAGCATCGCGCCGCCGGCCGGCAGCGCCTGCATGAGCCGGGCCCGGGCGGCCACCAGGGTGGCCGCGTCGGGCAGCGACAGCACGCCGGCGACGTGCGCGGCGGCCAGCTCGCCGACGGAGTGGCCGAGCAGGTGCGCCGGGCGCAGGCCGAGCGCGGTGACCAGCCGGTACGCGGCCACCTGGTAGGCGAAGAGCGCGGGCTGGGTCCACTCGGTGCGGTCCAGCAGCGCCGCCTCGGGGGTGTCCGGCGCGGCGAACGCCACCTCGCGCAGCGGGCGGCTCAGGTGCCTGTCGAGTTCGGCGGCCACCTCGTCGAACGCGGCGGCGAAGACCGGGAAGCGGCGGTGCAGCTCGGCGCCCGCGCCCGGCCGCTGGCCGCCCTGCCCGGGGAAGAGGACGGCGAGCTTGCCGGCGGTCCGGGCCACGCCGCGGACCACACCGGGCGCGGGCCGTTCCTCGGCGACCGCGCGCAGCCCGGCACGCAGCGCCGCCGCGTCGTCGCCGGTGACCGCGGCCCGGTGCGGCAGCGCCGCCCGCGTGGTGAGCAGCGCGTACGCGACGTCGGCCGGGCGCAGGTCGGGGTGGGCGTCGAGGTGTTCCAGCAGCCGGCGGGCCTGCCCGGCGAGCGCCGGCCCGGAGCGCGCGGAGACCACCCAGGGCGCCGGCGGGGCGGGGCGGCCGGTCGGCGGGGTCGGCGGGTCCTCGACCTGTTCGATGACGGCGTGGGCGTTGGTGCCGCTGACGCCGAACGCGGAGACGCCGGCCCGGCGCGGGTGACCGGTCGCCGGCCACTGCCGCGCGTCGGTCAGCAGCTCCACCGCGCCGGCCGTCCAGTCGACGTGCGGGGTGGGCCGGTCGACGTGCAGCGTGGCGGGGAGCCGGCCGTGCCGCATGGCGAGCACCATCTTGATGATCCCGGCGACGCCGGCGGCGGCCTGGGTGTGGCCGATGTTCGACTTGACGGAGCCGAGCAGCAGCGGCGTGGACCGGTCCTGCCCATAGGTTGCCAGCAGCGCCTGCGCCTCGATCGGGTCACCGAGCGTGGTGCCGGTGCCGTGCGCCTCCACCACGTCCACCTCGGCGGCGGTGAGCCCGGCGTTGGCCAGCGCGGCCCGGATCACCTTCCGCTGGGCGGGGCCGTTGGGCGCGGTGAGGCCGCTGCTGGCGCCGTCCTGGTTGACCGCGGTGCCGCGCACGACGGCGAGCACCGGGTGGCCGTGCCGGCGGGCGTCGGAGAGCCGTTCGACGAGCAGCATGCCGACGCCCTCGGACCAGCCGGTGCCGTCGGCGGCGGCGGCGAACGACTTGCACCGGCCGTCGGTGGACAGGCCGCGCTGCCGGGAGAACTCCACGAAGACGGTGGGGGTGGCCATCACGGAGACGCCGCCGGCCAGCGCCAGCGTGCACTCCCCCAGCCGCAGCGCCTGGCAGGCCAGGTGCAGCGCGACGAGCGACGACGAGCAGGCGGTGTCCACGGTGATCGCCGGGCCCTCCAGGCCCAGCGCGTACGCGATCCGGCCGCTGGCCACCGCCGCCGCGCTGCCGGTGCCGAGGTAGCCCTCGACGCCGCCGCCGACGCCGGTGAGCAGCGCCGCGTAGTCGCCCTGGCTGCTGGTGGCCGCGTACACGCCGGTGGGCGCGCCGCGCAGCGCGGTGGGGTCGACGCCGGCGGATTCGAACGCCTCCCACGCGGTTTCCAGCAGCAGCCGCTGCTGCGGGTCCATGGCGAGCGCCTCGCGCGGGCTGATGCCGAAGAACGCCGGGTCGAAGTCGCCGGCGTCGGGCAGGAAACCGCCGTCGCGGACGTAGGAGGTGCCCCGGCTGGCCGGGTCGGTGTCGTAGAGCGCGTCGAGGTCCCAGCCCCGGTCGGCGGGGAACGGCGCCATCGCGTCGCGGCCGGCGTCGACCAGCTCCCAGAGGTGCTCGGGCGAGCGCACCCCGCCGGGGAAACGGCAGCTCATCCCGATGATCGCCACCGGTTCGGTGAGCCGGTCGGCGAGCTGCTGGTTCTGCTGCCTGAGTTTCTGGTTGTCCAGCAGCGACGCGCGCAGCGCGCCGACCACCTCGTCCAGCGAGACGCTCATCGGGCCCTCCCTGCGGCCGGCCGGGTCACGAGTCGGATCCTTCGAGCGCCATCCGGACCAGTCCGGCGACGTCGAGGTCGTGGATCTCGGCCGCCGGCACCTCGGGGGCCGGGTCGGCGACCGGCGCGGCGGTGTCGTGGCCGAGGCGCAGCAACTGGTCGAGCAGGCCGGCCTGGCGCAGCCGGTCCAGCGGGATGGCCGCGAGCACCCGCCGGACCGTCTCCTCGTCGGCGCCGCCGGCCGGCTCGTCGCCGCCGGGGAACAGCTCCTCGTCGAGGTACGCGGCCAGCCCGGCCGGGGTCGGGTAGTCGAACACCACGGTGGTGGGCAGCTCCCGCCCGGTCGCGGCGGTGAGCAGGTTGCGCAGCTCCACCGCGGTCAGCGAGTCGAACCCGAGGTCGAGGAAGCCGCGTTCCGGCTCGACCGCGTCGACCGAGGGGTGGCCGAGCACCTTCGCCGCGTCGGTGCGCACCAGGTCCAGCAGCGCGTCCCGGCGGTCCTCGGCGGTCAGCGCGCGCAGCTCGGCGAGCCGGTCCCGGCTCTCCGAGCCGGCCGCCGCGACCGGCTCGGCGGCGGCGGTGGCGAGTGCCCGCACGGCCGGCAGATCGGCCAGCAGCGGGCTGGGCCGCAACGCGGTGAACAGCGGGTGGAACGTGGCCCAGTCGACGTCGGCGACGGTGACGCAGGTGTCGTCGGCGGCGAGCGCGTGCCGCAGCCCGGCCATCGCCGGTTCGGGCGGCAGCACCCGCAGGCCGCGGCGGCGCAGTTGCTCCGGCGCGTCGTCGTCGAACATGCCGGACTCGGTCCACGGCCCCCAGGCCACCGACGTGGCGGGCAGGCCGTGTGCCCGCCGTCGCTCGGCGAACGCGTCCAGCGCGGCGTTGCCGGCCGCGTATCCGCCCTGCCCGCCGCTGCCCCAGGTGGCGGCGATGGAGGAGAAGAGCACGAACGCGTCCAGTTCGACGCCGTCGAGCAGTTCGTCGAGCAGCTCCGCGCCGGCCAGTTTCGGGCCGATGACGTACGCCAGGTCCTCCAGCGTGGTCTCGGCCAGCGGCACCACCTCGCTGACACCGGCGGCGTGCACCACCGCGCGCAGCGGCGGCCCGTCGGCGCGCAGGTCGGCGAGGAGCGCGGTCATGGCGGTGCGGTCGGCGGCGTCGGCGCGGGCGACCCGGCAGTCGACGCCGGCCGCGGTCAGCTCGGCCAGCAGGTCGGCCGCGCCCGGCGTGTCGACGCCGCGCCGGCTGGTCAGCACGATCCGTTCGGCGCCGGCGTCGGCCGCCCAGCGGGCCACGTGCCCGCCGAGCGCGCCGGTGCCGCCGGTGATCAGGACGGTGCCGCGCGGCTGCCACGGCGTCGGGTCGCCGTCGGTGGGCGCGGTGGCCAGCCGCCGGGCGTACGTCCCGTCGCCGCGTACCGCGAGCTGGTCCTCGGCGGTGGTGGTGAGCAGCGTGGCGAGCCGCCGGGCGGTGTCGTCGTCCACGGTGGTGGGCAGGTCGACCAGGCCGGCCCAGCGGGCGGGCTGTTCCAGCGCGGCGACCCGGCCGAGGCCCCACAGCGCGGCCTGCCGGGGGCTGGGCGGGGCGTCGCCGACGCCGACCGCGCCCCGGGTGGCGCACCAGAGCCGCGCCGGCGCGTCCAGGTCGGTGAGCGCCTGGAGCAGCCCGACGGTGGCGGCCAGGCCGCGCGGCAGCGTCGGGTGCTCGGCGTGCGGCGTCTCGTCCAGCCCGAGCAGGGACAGGATGTGCACGGGCCCGTCAGCGGTGGCGGCGGCGACCAGGTCGGCCAGCCGGGCGGCCAGCGTGTCGGCGTCGGCGGCGGTGTCGACCGGTTCGACGATGGCCGGCGCGTCGGCGGCGGCGGTGTCGACCGGTTCGGTGGGGGTCGCCGCGCCGAACGCGCCGGCCAGCGTGACCAGGTCCGGTTCGGCGGCCCGGTCGGCGGGCAGCAGCACCAGCCAGCGGCCCGGTCCGTCCGGCGCGGGCCCGGTGGTGGCGTCGACCGGCTCCCAGCGCACCCGGTAGCGGCTGCCGTCCACCACCGACCGTTCCCGACCGCGTCGCCGCCACGCCGACAGCGCCGGCAGCACCGCGTCGAACGGCTGGTCCGGGGCCACGTCCAGCTCGGTGAGCAGGCCGTCCAGGTCCTCGGCCTCGACGGCCGCCCAGAACCGGCGTTCCACGGCGGTGTCCTCGGCGGGCGGCGCGGTCAACCAGGCCGGCGGCTGCGGCCAGTAACGCTGCCTGTCGAACACGTGGGTGGGCAGGTCGGCCGGCTGCGGGTCGGCGTCGGCGTAGAGCGCGGGCCAGTCCACGCCCACGCCGTGCACGTGCAACGCGGCGACCGCGCGCAGCAGGCTGAGCGGTTCCGGCCGGTCCCGGCGCAGCGTGGGCAGCACCGGCGGGACCGGCCCGTGGACGGCCAGCACGCCCTGGGCCGGCGCGGTGAGCACCGCGTCCGGGCCGACCTCGAGGTACGCGGTGCAGCCGTGCTCGCGCAGCGCGGTGACCGCGTCGGCGAAGCGGACGGTGTCGCGGGCGTGCCGGGCCCAGTAGCCGGGCGCGCCGATGCCGGCCACGTCGACCGGCGCGCCGGTGACGGTGGAGATCAGCGGCACGGTCGGCGGGTGGTGCGGCAGCCGGGCGGCGAGCGCGGCCAACTCGTCGAGCACCGGTTCCATCAGCGGGCTGTGGAACGCGTGGCTGACGGTGAGCCGTCGGGTGCGTACCCCTCGGGCGGTCCAGTCGGCGGCGGCGGCGTCGACGGCGTCGGCGGGGCCGGCGACCACGACGGCGGCGGGGCCGTTGACCGCGGCGAGCGCGAGCCCGTCGGCGAGCGTGGCGCGGACGTCGTCCTCGCTCGCGGCGACCGCGAGCATCGCGCCACCGGCGGGCAGCGCCTGCATGAGCCGGCCCCGGGCGGCGACCAGTTCGGCGGCGTCGGCGAGGGTGAGCACACCGGCGGCGTGGGCGGCGGCGAACTCGCCGATGGAGTGGCCGGCCACCGCGTCGGGCCGCAGGCCCCACGCGGTGAGCAGCCGGAACAGCGCCACCTCGACGGCGAACAGCGCCGGCTGGGTGAACTCGGTGCGGTCCAGCAGCGCCGCGGTGTCGGTGCCGGGGTCGGCGTCGAGCAGCGGGTGCAACGGCCGGGACAGGTGCGGGTCGAGCGCGGCGCACGCCTCGGTCAGCGCGGCGGCGAACACCGGGTACGCGGCGGCCAGTTCGCGGCCCATCCCGGGGCGTTGCGCGCCCTGCCCGGAGAACAGGTACGCCACCCGGGGCCGGCCGGTCACCGCGCCGGTGACCAGCGCGGGCGAGTCGTCACCGGTGGCCAGCGCGCGGAGCCCGGCGCGCAGCGCCCGCCGGTCGGTGGCGAGCACCACCGCGCGGTGGTCCAGCGCGGCCCGGGACACCGCCGAGGACCAGCCGACGTCGACCAGCGGGGGCGCGGTCGGCCCGGCGAGCCGGTCGGCCCACGGGGTGGCCTGCGCGGCCAGCGAGGCGGCGGTACGCGCGGACAGCAGCACCGGCACCACCGGCGGCTCCGCCGGCTCCCCGGTCGGCACCGGCGGCTCGGGGGCCTGTTCCAGGATGGTGTGGGCGTTGGTGCCGCTGATGCCGAACGAGGAGACGGCGGCGCGGCGCGGCCGGCCGGTCAGCGGCCAGGGCCGCCCCTCGGTCAGCAGGTCCACCGAGCCGGTCGTCCAGTCCACCTGGTCGCTGGGCGCGTCGACGTGCAGCGTCGGCGGCAGGTAGCCGTGGCGCAGCGCGAGGATCATCTTGATCACGCCGGCGACACCGGCGGCGGCCTGGGTGTGGCCGATGTTCGACTTGATCGAGCCGAGCAGCAGCGGCCGGTCCGCCGGGCGGCCCTGCCCGTACGTGGCGAGCAGCGCCTGCGCCTCGATCGGGTCGCCGAGCCGGGTGCCGGTGCCGTGCGCCTCGACCGCGTCCACGTCGCCCGCGTCGAGCCGGGCGTTGGCCAGCGCCGCGCGGATGACCCGCTGCTGGGCCGGCCCGTTGGGGGCGGTGAGCCCGTTGGACGCGCCGTCCTGGTTGACCGCGCTGCCCCGCACGACGGCGAGCACCGGGTGGCCGTTGCGGCGGGCGTCGCTGAGCCGCTCGACGAGCAGCACGCCGACGCCCTCCCCCCAGCTCGTGCCGTCGGCGCCGGCGGCGAACGCCTTGACCCGGCTGTCCGGGGAGAGTCCGCGTTGCCGGCTGAAGCCGACGAACACGCCGGGGGTGGACATCACGGTGACGCCGGCGACCAGCGCCAAGGAGCACTCGGCGGCGCGCAGCGCCTGACCGGCCCAGTGCAGCGCGACAAGCGACGAGGAGCAGGCGGTGTCGACGGACACGGCCGGCCCTTCCAGCCCGAGCGTGTACGACACCCGGCCGGAGAGCACGCTGCCGGCGTTGCCGGTCATCAGGTGCCCCTCCGCGCCCTCGGCGGTGAGCATGAGGTTGCGGTAGTCCTGGTAGTTGGTGCCGACGAAAACGCCGGTGGGGGTGCCGCGCAGCGTCCGGGGGTCGATGCCGGCGCGTTCGATCGCCTCCCACGAGGTCTCCAGCAGCAGCCGCTGCTGCGGGTCCATGGCGAGCGCCTCGCGGGGCGAGATCCCGAAGAAGCCGGGGTCGAAGTCGGCCACGTCGGGCAGGAAGCCGCCCTGGCGGGCGTAGCTGGTGCCCTCGACGGCGGGGTCGGTGTCGAAGAGCCGGTCGAGGTCCCAGCCCCGGTCGGTGGGGAAGTCGCCGATGGCGTCGCCGCCGGCGGCGAGCAGTTGCCACAGCCGTTCCGGGTCGTCCGCGCCGCCGGGGAAGCGGCAGCTCATCGCCACCACGGCCAGCGGCTCGTCGGGGATGGCCACGGCGGCCGGCCCGTCAACCGGCGCGCCGGCGCCGGTGAGCAACTCGTCGAGGTGCCCGGCGAGCACCGCCGGGTTCGGGTAGTCGAACGCGAGCGTGGCGGGCAGCCGCAGCTCGGTGGCGGTGGCGAGCAGGTTGCGCAGGTCCACCGCGGTCAGCGAGTCGAGGCCGAGGTCGCGGAACGGGCGGGTGACCGGCACGTCGTCGGCGGCGCCGTAGCCGAGCGCGGTGGCGGCGCACTGGCGGACCAGGTCGCGCAGCGTCTCGGTACGTTCGGCGGCGGTTCGACCGGCGAGCTGCCGGGCCAGCGCCGAGCCGGGCTGGTCGGCCGGTTCGGGCGTGACCGGCGTCTCCGGGGGCCGCAGCGCGTCGGTGACCTCGGGCAGGTCACCGAGCAGCGGGCTGGGCCGGACCAGCGCGAACGCGGGCGCGAAGCGACCCCAGTCGACGTCGGCGACGACCACTGTGGGTTCGTCGCGGCCCAACGCCCGGGCCAGCGCGGCGACGGCCAACTCCGGGTCCATGGCGACCATGCCGCCGCGGCGCAGCCGCTGCTGGGCGCGTTCGTTGTCGGCGGGCAGGCCGGCGCCGGCCCAGGCGCCCCAGGCCACGGAGAGCGCCGGGAGCCCGTCGGCGCGACGCCGGTGCGCGAGCGCGTCGAGGTGGGCGTTGGCCGCGCCGTACGCGCCCTGGCCGGCGTTGCCGGTGGTGCCGGCGACGGAGGAGAAGAGCACGAACGCGTCCAGCTCGCGGTCGCGGGTGAGCGCGTCGAGGTGGTCGGCGGCGGCGCTCTTGGGCGCGGCGACGGTGTGCAGGCGGGCCGGGGTGACGGTGTCCACGATGCCGTCGTCGAGCACGGCGGCGGTGTGCAGCACGGCCCGCAGCGGCGCGTCGTCGGGCAGGTCGGCGAGGAGCGCGGCGAGCTGGTCGCGGTCGGTGACGTCGCAGCGGGCCACGGTGACGCGTACCCCGAGGTCGGTCAGCTCGGCGGCGAGGTCGCCGGCGCCGGGGGCGTCGGGGCCGCGGCGGCTGGCCAGCAGCACGTGCGCGGCGCCGGCGCGGGCGGCCCAGCGGGCCAGGTGCCCGCCGAGGCCGCCGGTGCCGCCGGTGATCAGCACCGTGTCGCGGAGCCGGACGGTGTCGTCGGCGAGGTCGGTGCTCCGGGTGAGCCGGCGGGCGTGGGCGCCGCTGTCGCGGACGGCGAGCTGGTCCTCGGGCCCGTCGGCGCCGAGCACCGCGCCGAGCAGCGCGGCGGTGGTGGCGTCGAGCCGGTCGGGCAGGTCGACCAGGCCGCGCCAGCGGGCCGGGTGTTCCAGCGCGACGGCCCGGCCGAGGCCCCAGACGGCGGCGGCGGCCGGGTCGGGGGCGGAATCGGTGTCGCCGATGGTGACGGCGCGGCGGGTGGCGCACCAGAGCGGCGCCTCGACGCCGAGCACGCCGAGCGCCTGGACCAGGTGGGCGGTGCCGGCGACGCCGAGCGTGGTGGCCGGGTGCTCGGGGTGGGCGCGTCCGTCGAGGCCGAGCAGGGAGAGCACGGCGGCGGGCCCGTCGGCGGGCAGCACGGCGCGCAGCCGGTCGGCGAGCGCGGCCGGGTCGTCGGCCGGGTCGACGGGCACGGGTACGGGGTGGGCGCCGACGTTGCCGAGCGCGCCGAGCACGCCGGTGACGAGCGGGTCGTCGACCAGATCGGCGGGGACCGGGACCAGCCAGGCGCCGGTGAGCCGGGTCAGCGGCAGGTCGGGCAGCGGGGTCCAGGTGACCCGGTAGTGCCAACGGTCGGGGTCGGGTTCGCCGTCGCTGTCGGTGACGAAGCGGGGCGGGGCGGGCCAGTACCGCTGGTGGTCGAACGCGTAGGTGGGCAGCGCGACGGTGTCCGTCCGGGTCAGGACGGTGGTGAGGTCGACGGGCAGGCCGATGGTGTGCGCGGTGGCCAGGTTGGTCAGCAGCCGGGTCGGGTCGTCCTCGCCCCGCCGCAGCGTGGACAGCGTGTGCCCGGTGGTGCCGAGGTCATCCAGGATCGCGGTGACCGGCATGGTCAACACCGGATGCGGACTGATCTCCACGAACGTCGTGTGACCGGCCTCGATCGCGGTCCGCACCGCGGTGTCGAAGCGCACGGTCTGCCGCAGGTTGTCGTACCAGTAGTCCGCCGTCATCGTCGCCGGATCCACCCAGTCCCCGGTCAACGTCGACACCAGACGCGTGTGACCCGCCTGCGGCGTCACGCCCGCCAACTCCGTACGGAGCCGCTGCGCGACCTCCTCCACGGCCGCGGAGTGCGACGCGTAGTCGACCGGGATCAGCCGGGCCCGGACACCGTCGGCCTGACACCACTCGACCAGGTCCGCGACCGCCCGCGGCGGACCGGAGACCACCACGGTCGCCGGGCCGTTGACCGCCGCCACCCCGACACCGTCGAAGCCGCCCAGCCGGGCGGTCACCTCGTCGACGGACAGGTCCACCGACGCCATCGTCCCGGTACCGCGCAGCGCCGACAACGCCCGTGACCGCAACGCCACCGTCTTCGCCGCGTCGTCAAGCGACAGGATCCCCGCCACACACGCCGCGCCGATCTCCCCCTGCGAATGCCCGACCACCGCCTGCGGCACGACCCCGACATGCCGCCACACCGCGGCCAGGGCGACACCCACCGCCCACAGCACCGGCTGCACCACCTCGACCCGGTCCAACCACGACTCGTCATCACCGGTCAACACCGACACCAGGTCAACATCGAGATACGGAGAAAGCGCCACCCGACACTCGGCCAACGCCGCGTCGAACGGCGCACACCGACCGACCAGACCGGCAGCCATCCGCGCCGACTGGGCACCCTGACCGGGAAACACGAACACCGGGCCGGCGGGCCGCTCCGCGGTGCCGGTCACGACCGCCGGCGACGGCGTACCCGCCACGAGCGCGTCCAGACCGGACAGCAACTCCTCGGCCGAGGAGCCGAGCACCACGGCCCGCTGGTCGAACGCCGACCGGGTGGTGGCCAGCGACCAGGCCACCGTCGCCGGGTCGGCCGGGTGCTCACGCAGGTGCGCGGCCAGCCGACCGGCCTGCCCGGCGAGGCCGCCCCGGGTCCGGGCGGAGACCGACCAGGCGGTGACGTCGGCGGCGAGCAGCCCCGGGGCGGGGACGGCGGCGGGCGGCGCGGGGGCCTCCGGCGCCTGTTCCACGATGACGTGCGCGTTGGTGCCGGAGATGCCGAACGACGAGACCGCCGCCCGGCGGAGCCGGCCGCGTTCCGGCCACGGCCGCGCCGACGTCACCAGCTCCAGCGCGCCGGACGACCAGTCGATGTGCGGGGACGGCTCGTCGACGTGCAGCGTCGCCGGCACCAGTCCGTGCCGGAGGGCCAGCACCACCTTGATCACCCCGGCCACGCCGGCGGCGGCCTGGGCGTGCCCGATGTTCGACTTCACCGAGCCGAGCAGCGCCGGCCCGGCGTCGCCCCGGTCCTGCCCGTACGTGGCCAGCAGCGCCTGCGCCTCGATCGGGTCACCCAGGTTGGTGCCGGTTCCGTGCGCCTCGATGAGGTCGACGTCGGCGGTGGCCAGCCGGGCGGCGGTGAGCGCCTGGCTGATCACGCGCTGCTGGGCGGGCCCGTTCGGGGCGGTCAGCCCGTTCGACGCGCCGTCCTGGTTGACCGCGCTGCCGCGCAGCACCGCCAGCACCGGGTGCCCGTTTCGGCGGGCGTCGGAGAGCCGTTCCACCAGCAGCCAGCCGACGCCCTCGGAGAACCCGGCGCCGTCGGCGGCGGCGGCGAAGGAGCGGCACCGCCCGTCCGGGGAGAGCGCGCGTTGCCGGCTCGACCCGATGTAGAGGCCGGGGGTGGCCATCACGGAGACGCCGCCGGCGAGCGCCAGCTCGCACTCCCCCGCCCGCAGCGCCTGCGCGGCCAGGTGCAGCGCGACCAGCGAGGACGAGCAGGCGGTGTCGATGGAGACGGCCGGGCCCTCCAGGCCGAGCGTGTACGACACCCGGCCGGACGCGACCGCCGCCGCCCCGCCGGTCATCGAGTGGCCCTCGTCGCCGTCGGGCGACATCATCAGCAGCGTGCCGTAGTCCTGCCCGTTGGTGCCGACGAACACCCCGGTGCGGCTGCCGCGCAGCGTCGCGGGGTCGATGCCGGCGGACTCGACGGCCTCCCACGCGGTCTCCAGCAGCAGCCGCTGCTGCGGGTCCATGGTGAGCGCCTCGCGGGGGCTGATGCCGAAGAACGCGGCGTCGAAGTCCCCGGCCCCGTCGAGGAAGCCGCCCTCCCGGGCGTACGAGGTGCCGGGGTGGTCGGGGTCGGGATGGTAGAGCCGGTCGAGGTCCCAGCCCCGGTCGTCGGGGAACGGGGCGACCGCGTCCCGGCCCTCGGTCAGCAACTCCCACAGGTCCTGCGGGTCGCGGACGCCACCGGGCAGCCGGCAGCTCATCGCGACGATCGCCACCGGCTCCAGTTCCTGGGACTGGGCCTCGCTGAGCCGGCGGCGGGTGTCGTGCAGGTCCGCCATGACCCGCTTGAGGTAGTCGCGGAGCTTGTCTTCATTGGCCATCGGTAGCCGCTTCCTCGCAGGGGACGGGAGTGAGCCGGTGCGGGTCAGGAGAGACCGAGGTCGCGGTCCACCATGGCGAACAACTCGTCGTCGCTGGCATCGCCGAGATGACGGCCGAGGTCGTCGTCGCCGCCGCTGCCCTGGCCGAGCCGGGTGAGCATGGCCTGGAGCCGGACCGTGGCCCGGACCCGGGCGGCCTCGTCGCGGGCCACCACGTCGAGCCCGTCGGCGATCCGGTCGAGGTCGTCCAGCAGCGCGGTCGGGGTGACCACGTCGTCCTGGGCCACCTCGGCGTAGAGGTACTCGGCAAGCGTGGTCGGCGTCGGGTAGTCGAAGACCAGGGTCACCGGCAGCGCCACCCCGCTCGCCAGGCCGAGCCGGTTGCGCAGTTCGACCGCGGTGACCGAGTCGAAGCCCAGTTCGCGGAACGCGCGGTGCTCGTCCACCGACTCCCCGGACGGGTAGTTGAGCACGGCCGCGACCTGGCTGCGGACCAGCGCGAGCAGCACCGCCATCCGGTCGCCGGCGGGCAGCCCGGCGAGCCGGTCGCGCAGCGACTCCGGGCCGTCGGGCACCTCGCCGCCGGTGGTCCGCTCGACCGTCCGCAGCCGGCGGACGTCCGGCAGGTCGCTGATCAGCGGGCCGGGCCGGGTGGCGGTGAACGCGACGGAGAACCGTTCCCAGGCGATGTCGGCGACGGTGAGGAACGCCTCGCCGTGGTCGACGGCCTGGTGCAGCGCGGCGATCGCGGCCTCCGGCGGCATCTCGGGTACGCCGTGCCGGTGCAGCAGCTCACCGAACGGCCCGTCGGCCATGCCGCCGCCGGCCCAGGCGCCCCAGGCGATGGACGTGCCGGGCAGGCCGAGCCCGCGCCGGTGCTGGGCGAGCGCGTCGAGGAACGCGTTGCTCGGGGCGTAGTTGCCGACGCCGGAGCTGCCCACCGAACCGGCGAACGAGGAGAACAGCACGAACGCGCCGAGGTCGAGGTCGAGGGTCAGCTCGTGCAGGTGGTACGCGACGTCCACCTTGGCCGCGAGGACCCGCTCGATCTGGTCGATGCGCAGGTCGTTGATCAGGGCGTCGTCGAGCACCGCGCTGGCGTGCACCACGGCCTTCAGCGGCCGGTCGGCGGGAATGCCGTCGATCAGCGCGGCCAGCGCGTCCCGGTCGGAGGCGTCGCAGGTGACCACGCTGGCGGTGGCGCCGAGCGCGGTCAGGTCGGCGCCGAGTTCGGCGGCGCCGGGGGCGTCCATGCCGCGCCGGCTGGCCACGACGATGTTCTCCACCCCGCTGCGGGCGAGCCAGCGGGCGGCGTGCCCGCCGAGCGCGCCGGTGCCGCCGGTGACCAGCGCGGTGCCGGAGGGCTGCCACGGGTGCGCGGGTCGGCTGTCGCCGAGCGGGACGCGGGTGAGCCGCCGGCCGAGCAGTCCGCCGGGGCGTACCGCGATCTGGTCCTCCTCGCCGGCGGCGGTGAGCGCCGCGATCAGCAGGCCGGCGCTGCGCTCGTCGACCGCCTCCGGCAGGTCGACGAGTCCGCCCCAACGCTGCGGGTGCTCCAGCGCGGCGACGCGGCCGAAGCCCCAGATCATCGCCTGGCCGGGCGAGCGGAGCAGTTCGGCGCGGCCGACCGAGACGGCGCCGGACGTGACCGCCCACATCGGGGCGGCCAGGCCGATGTCGCCGAGCGCCTGGACCAGCGCGACGGTGGCGGCGAAGCCGCCGGGGACGGACGGGTGCATCGGGTGGACGAGTTCGTCGAACGCGAGCAGCGACACCACGCCGGTCACCTCGGTGAGCGTGCCGTCCGCGCCGGTGGTGAGCGCCTCGCGCAGCAGCTTGCCGAGCAGGTCCCGGTCGACGTCGGTGGTGCTCACCGGCAACGGGACGACGGTGGCGCCGGCGGCGGCGAACGCGTCGACGCACGCCTCCTGCCAGGGTTCGACGATGTCGCCGGTGGGCAGCACCACCAGCCAGGTGCCGGCCATGCCGCGGTTGGTGATGCCGGTGAGCGGCTTCCAGGTGTCCTGGTAGCGCCAGCTGTCGATGTCGGACTGGCGACGCTGCTGCCGCCGCCAGCGGTGCAGCACCGGCAGCGCCGGGGCGAGCGCGTCGAGCGCCTGCCCGGCGGGGAGGTCGTCGCCGGCGAGCACCTCGGCGAGGCCGGGCAGGTCGTCGCGTTCGACGGCGGCCCAGAAGCCGCTGTCGTCCGGGGTGCCGTGGTCGGCCGCCTGGTCCTCCCGCTCGGGGCCGCCGCTGCCGTCGAGCCAGAGCCGCTGGTGGTCGAACGCGTAGGTGGGCAGCGCGACGGTGTCGGTCTCGGCGAGGACGGTGGTCAGGTCGACCGGCAGGCCGATGCTGTGCGCGGTGGCCAGGTTGGTCAGCAGCCGGGTCGGGTCGTCCTCGCCCCGCCGCAACGTCGACAGCGTGTGCCCGGCGGTGCCGGTGTCGTCCAGGATCGCGGTCACCGGCATGGTCAGCACCGGGTGCGGCGAGATCTCCACGAACGTGGTGTGTCCCGCCTCGACCGCCGTCCGCACCGCCGAGTCGAACCGCACCGTGCGGCGCAGGTTGTCGTACCAGTAGTCGGCCGTCATCGTCGCCGGGTCCACCCACTCCCCGGTCAGCGTGGACACCAGCCGGGTGTGACCGGGCTGCGGCGTCACGCCGGCCAGGTCGGCACGCAACTGCTGGGCGACCTCCTCCACGGCCGCGGAGTGCGAGGCGTAGTCCACCGGGATCAGCCGGGCCCGGACGCCGTCGGCCTGGCAGGCGTCCACCAGATCGGCGACCGCCTGCGGCGGACCGGAGACCACCACGGTCGCCGGGCCGTTCACCGCCGCCACCCCGACACCGTCGAAGCCGCCCAGCCGGGCGGTCACCTCGTCGGCGGACAGGTCGACCGACGCCATCGTTCCGGTGCCGCGCAGCACCGCCAGCGCCCGCGACCGCAACGCCACCGTCTTCGCCGCGTCGTCGAGCGACAGGATCCCCGCGACGCACGCCGCGCCGATCTCGCCCTGGGAGTGGCCGATCACCGCGTCGGGCGTGACGCCGGCCGCGCGCCAGACGGCGGCGAGCGCCACCCCGACCGCCCACAGCACCGGCTGCACCACCTCGACGCGGTCCAGCCAGGACTCGTCGTCGCCGGTCAGCACCGACACGAGATCGACGTCCAGGTGGGGGGCCAGCGCCGTCTGGCACCCGGCCAGCGCGGTGTCGAACGGCGCGCACCGGCCGACCAGGCCGGCGGCCATCTGAGCGGACTGGGCGCCCTGGCCGGGGAAGACGAAGACCGGGCCGGCCCCGGCGGCGGACGCCGTACCGGTGACCAGGTTGCCGGCCGGCAGGCCGGCGGCCAGTGCGTCCAGGCCGGCGAGCAGGTCGGCGGGGTCCGCGCCGACGACGACGGCGCGCTGGTCGAGCGTGGACCGGGTGGTGGCCAGCGACCAGGCCACGGAGGCCGGGTCGGCGGGGTGGGCGCGCAGGTGCGCGGCCAGTCGGGCGGCCTGCCCGGCGAGCGCGCCCCGGGTCCGGGCCGACACCGGCCAGGCGGTGGGCCCGGCGGCGAGCAGGCCGGCGCGGCGCGACGCGGGGGCGTCGTCGGCGGGCGCCTCGGCCGACTCGGCGGCGGAGGGGCGGTACTCCTCGACGATGACGTGCGCGTTGGTGCCGCTGACCCCGAACGAGGAGACGCCGCCACGGCGGGGCCGGCCCAGTTCCGGCCACGGCCGGTTCTCGGTGATCAGCTCCACCGCGCCGGCGTCCCAGTCGACGTGCGGGGACGGCTCGTCCACGTGCAGCGTCGCCGGCAGCGTGCCGTGCCGCAGTGCCATCACCATCTTGACCAGCCCGGCCACGCCGGCGGCGCTCTGCGTATGGCCGATGTTCGACTTCACCGAGCCCAGCCAGAGCGGCCGGTCCGCGGGCCGGTCCTGCCCGTACGTGGCGAGCAGCGCCTGCGCCTCGATCGGGTCGCCGAGCGTGGTGCCGGTGCCGTGCGCCTCCACCAGGTCGACGTCGGCCGCGCCGAGCCGGGCGTCGGCCAGCGCGGCCCGGATGACCCGCTGCTGGGAGGGGCCGTTCGGGGCGGTCAGGCCGTTGGACGCGCCGTCCTGGTTGAGCGCGCTGCCGCGGATCACGGCGAGGATCGGGTGGCCGTTGCGTTCGGCGTCGGCGAGCCGTTCCACCACGACGACGCCGCCGCCCTCGCCCCAGCCGGTGCCGTCGGCGCCGGCCGCGAACGCGCGGCACCGCCCGTCGACGGACATGCCGCGCTGGCGGGAGAAGACGATGAACACACCCGGCGTGGCCATCACGGTGACGCCACCGGCGACCGCCAGGTCGCACTCGCCGCGGCGCAGCGCCTGACCGGCCAGGTGCAGCGCGACGAGCGACGACGAACAGGCGGTGTCGACGGTGACGGCGGGGCCGTTGAGGCCGAGCGTGAACGAGATCCGGCCGGAGGCGACACTCGTGGTGTTGCCGGTGCCGAGGTACATGTCCACGCCGTCCGGCACGTACGGCAGGCCCATCCCGTAGTTGGAGGTGCTCAGCCCGACGAAGACACCGGTGGCGCTGCCGCGCAGCGACAGCGGGTCGATGCCGGCCCGCTCGATCGCCTCCCAGGACGTCTCCAGCAGCAGCCGCTGCTGCGGGTCCATGGCGAGCGCCTCGCGGGGCGAGATGCCGAACAGGGCCGGGTCGAAGTCACCGGCGCGGTCGAGGAACCCGCCGACCCGGGTGTAGCTCTTGCCGGGCTTGTCCGGGTCGGGGTCGTACAGCCCGTCGAGGTCCCAGCCCCGGTCGTCGGGGAACTCGGTGAGCGCGTCGCGCCCGTCGGCGACCAGGTCCCACAGTTCCTCCGGGGACCGGACGCCGCCGGGGAACCGGCAGCTCATCGACACGATGGCGAGCGGTTCGGTGTCCCGCGCCTCGACGGTCTGCAGCTTGCGCTTCGTGTCGTGCAGGTCGGCGGTCACCCGCTTGAGGAAGTACCGCAGCTTGTCGTCGTCGCTCATCGCGTCCCTGCCTTGATCCGCGGTGGTCATGTCAGGAGATTCCAAACTCTTTGCTGATGAAGTCGAAGATCTCGTCGTCGCTGGCCGCGTCGAGGTCGGGCCGCTCCGGTTCCTCGGCCGGGCCGGCGAGGTCGGTGGCCTTGGCGAGCAGGTCACGCATCCGGGTGGCGAACCGGTCCCGGGTCGCCGGGTCGAGCGCCAGCGTGGTGAGCAGCGACTCGACCGCGTCGATGCCCTGGAACAGCGGCTGGGTGGAGGGCGCCGCATCGGCGGCGATCTCGCCGGCCAACTTCTCGGCGAGGGCGTGCGGCGTCGGGTAGTCGAAGACCAGCGTGGCGGGCAGCCGCAGCCCGGACAGCGTGTTGAGCCGGTTGCGCAGGTCGACCGCGGTCAGCGAGTCGAAGCCCAGGTCGGTGAAGAGGCGGCCGGGGTCGACGGCTTCCGGCCCGGCGTGGCCGAGCACGGCGGCCACGTTCGCCCGGACCACGTCGAGCAGCACCTTGCGCCGCTCCGGGTCGGCCAGGCCGGCGAGCCGCTGGGCGAGCGGCACGCCGCCGGTGCCGGCGCCGCCCGCGTCGACCGAACGGCGCAGCGGCACCCGGACCAGGCCGCGCAGCAGCGGGGCGAGCACGCCGGACTCGGCCTGGCCGCGCAACGCCGCCACGTCCAACCGCATCGGTACGACGGCAGCGGTGTCCAGCCGCCAGGCGGCGTCGAACAGGTGCAGCGCCTGCTCGGTGGCCAGCCCGGCGGCGCCCTGCTCGGTCATCCGCCGCACGTCGGCGTCGGCGAGGTGACCGGTCATGCCGCTGGCCTGCTCCCAGAGCCCCCAGGCGAGCGAGATGCCGGGCAGGCCCTGGGCCCGCCGGTGCGCGGCGAGCGCGTCGAGGAACGCGTTGGCCGCGCCGTAGTTGGCCTGTCCGGCGCTGCCGAGCGTGGCGGCGGCGGAGGAGAACAGCACGAACGCGCCGAGATCCCGGCCGGCGGCGAGCCGGTGCAGGTGCCACGCCGCGTCGATCTTGGGGATGCTGACCGCGTCGACCCGGTCCGGGGTGAGCGACTCCAGCACGCCGTCGTCGAGCACGCCGGCGGCGTGCACCACGGCGGTGAGCGGATGCGCGGCGGGGATGCCGTCGAGCAGCGCGGCGAGCGCGTCCGGGTCGGCGGCGTCGCAGGCGGCGACCGTGACCTCGGCGCCGGCCTCGGCCAGCTCGGTGACCAGGTCGTCGATGCCGTCGGCGGTCGCGCCGCGCCGCCCGGCGAGCAGCAGGTGCCGCATGCCGTGGGTGGTGGCGAGGTGGCGGGCCAGCAGCCGGCCCAGCACGCCGGTTCCGCCGGTGATCAGCACGGTGCCGTCCGGATCGACGCCGCCGGGCCGGGGCTCCAGCCCGGCCGGTACGCGGGCCAGGCGCGGCGCGCGGACCTGGCCGGCGTGCACGGCGAGCTGCGGTTCGCCGGTGCCGATCGCGGCGGCGAGCAGCGTGGCGCCGGCCGGGTCGGCGTCCAGGTCGACGAGCTGGATCCGGTCGGGGTGTTCGAGCTGGGCGGTGCGGACGAGTCCCCAGGCGGGCGCCGACCGCAGGTCGACCTCGGCCGGGTCGCCGGTGGCGACGGCGCCGCGGGTGACCAGCACCAGCCGGGTGTCGGCGAACCGGTCGTCGGCGAGCCATGCCTGGAGCGTGCCGAGCAGGCGGTGGGTGGTGGCGCGGGTCTGCGCGGCCAGTTCGGGGCCGGCGCCGTGGCCGGCGCCGCCGACCGGCACGACAAGCGTCCCGGGGGCGGGTTCCCCACCGGCGAGCAGTTCGGCGAAGGATTCCGGGGCGAGGTCGGGGCGGACGCGGGCGCCGGCGGCCTCGGCGGCGGTGTTGAGCGCGAGGTCGTCGCCGAGCACCACCCATCCGGTGGCGGCCGGCGACGCTCCGGCGGTCACCGGCAGCACCGGCCAGTCCACCTGGAACAGCGACTCGTGCCGGCCGGAGCGGGCCGCGCCGAGCGCGTCGCCGGTGACCCGGCGCATGATCAGCGACTCGGCGTGCAGGACCGGGGCGCCGGTGGCGTCGGCGACCTGGAACGTGACGCCGACGTCGCCGGCCGCGGCGACACGGACCCGCAGCGCGGTGGCGCCGGCGGCGAGCAGTGTGACTCCGGTCCAGGCGAACGGCAGCCGGGGCACGCTGGCGTCGGCGCCGTCGCCCATCCGGCCGAGGAACCCGCCGATGGACATGGCCTGGAGCGCGCCGTCGAGCAGCGCCGGGTGGAGCCCGAACCGGCCGGCCTCGGCGTGGTGGTCGGCGGGGAGCGCCACCTCGGCGAAGACCTCGTCGCCCCGGGTCCAGGCGGCGCGCAGGCCGCGGAAGACCGGGCCGTAGCCGAAGACGGTGGCTTCGAGGCCGGCGTAGAAGGAGTCGGAGGCGACCGGGGTGGCGCCGGGCGGCGGCCACACACCGAGGTCGAACGCGGGCGGTTCGGCGCCGCGCGGGGCGAGCAGGCCGGTGGCGTGGCAGGTCCAGGCCACGTCGGCGAGGATCTCGTCGGAGCCGTCCCGGTACGGGCGGGAGTGCAGCTGCACCGGGCGGCGGCCGGTCTCGTCGCGCTCGCCGACGGTGAGCTGGATCTGGAGCGACCCGAGTTCCGGCAGCACGAGCGGGGCGAGCAGGGTGAGTTCCTCGACCACCGGCGCGCCGGCCTGGTCGCCGGCGTGCGCGGCCAGTTCGACGAACGCGGTGCCGGGCAGCAGGATCGCATTCATCACCCGGTGCTCGCCGAGCCACGGGTGGGTGCGGACGGACAGTCGGCCGGTGAAGACCAGCCGCTCGCTGTCGGGGAACGTGACGGCGGCGCTGAGCAGCGGGTGGCCGGCGTCCTGGAGGCCGGCGGAGGCGACGTCCTGGGCCCGGTGGGCGGGCGGGTCGAGCCAGAACCGCTGCTGCTCGAACGCGTAGGTGGGCAGCGCGACCGTGTCCGTCTCGGCGAGCACGGCGGTCAGGTCGACCGGCAGGCCGATGCTGTGCGCGGTGGCCAGGTTGGTCAGCAGCCGGGTCGGGTCGTCCTCGCCCCGCCGCAACGTCGACAGCGTGTGCCCGGCGGTGCCGAGGTCGTCCAGGATCGCCGTCACCGGCATGGTCAGCACCGGATGCGGCGAGATCTCCACGAACGTCGTGTGACCGGCCTCGATCGCGGTCCGCACCGCGGTGTCGAAGCGCACGGTCTGCCGCAGGTTGTCGTACCAGTAGTCCGCCGTCATCGTCGCCGGGTCCACCCAGTCCCCGGTGAGTGTCGACACCAGACGCGTGTGACCCGCCTGCGGCGTCACACCGGCCAGGTCGGTGCGGAGCCGCTGGGCGACGTCCTGAACGGCGGCGGAGTGCGACGCGTAGTCGACCGGGATCAGCCGGGCCCGGACACCGTCGGCCTGACACGACTCGACCAGATCCGCGACGGCCCGCGGCGGACCGGAGACCACCACGGTCGCCGGACCGTTGACCGCCGCCACCCCGACACCATCGAAGCCGCCCAGCCGCGCGGTGACCTCGTCGGCGGACAGATCGACCGACGCCATCGTCCCGGTGCCCCGCAGCACCGACAGCGCCCGTGACCGCAACGCCACCGTCTTCGCCGCGTCGTCAAGCGACAGGATCCCCGCGACGCAGGCGGCACCGATCTCCCCCTGCGAGTGACCAATCACCGCCTGCGGCACGACCCCGACGTGCCGCCACACCGCGGCCAGGGCGACACCCACGGCCCACAGCACCGGCTGCACCACCTCGACCCGGTCCAACCACGACTCGTCATCACCGGTCAACACCGACACCAGATCGACATCGAGATACGGAGAGAGCGCCACCCCGCATTCGGCCAACGCCGCGTCGAACGGCGCACACCGACCGACCAGACCGGAAGCCATCCGCGCCGACTGCGCACCCTGACCCGGGAACACGAACACCGGACCGGCGGGGGCGGAGGCCGTGCCGGTGACCAGGTGCGGTGACGGCGACCCGTCGGCGAGCGCGTCCAGGCCGGACAGCAGCTCCTCGACCGACGAGCCGACCACGGCGGCCCGGTTGTCGAACGCCGACCGGGTGGCGACCAGCGACCAGGCCACCGCCGCGGTGTCCACGTCGCCCTGCGCGCGGACGTGCCCGGCCAGGCGGGCGGCCTGCCCGGCCAGCGCGGCGCGGGACCGTGCGGAGACCGCCCACACCGTCGCGGCGGTGTCCAGCAGGCCGGCGCCGGTGGCGACCGGGACGGCCGGTTCGTCGCCCTGTTCCACGATGACGTGCGCGTTGGTGCCGGAGATGCCGAACGACGACACCGCCGCCCGGCGGGGGCGGTCGCCCGCCGGCCAGGGCCGCGCCTCGGTGGCCAGTTCCACCGCGCCGGCGTCCCAGTCGATGTGCGGGGACGGCTCGTCCACGTGCAGCGTGCGGGGCACGGTGCCGTGCCGCATGGCCTGCACCATCTTGATCACACCGGCGACGCCGGCCGCGGCCTGGGCGTGGCCGATGTTCGACTTGATCGAGCCGAGCAGCAGCGGCCGGTCGGCGGGCCGGTCCTGCCCGTACGTGGCGAGCAGCGCCTGCGCCTCGATCGGGTCACCCAGCGTGGTGCCGGTGCCGTGCGCCTCCACCACGTCCACGTCGGCCGGGGACAGCCGCGCGGCGGCCAGCGCCGCCCGGATCACCCGCTGCTGCGACGGGCCGTTCGGGGCGGTCAGCCCGTTGGACGCGCCGTCGGAGTTGACCGCGCTGCCACGCACGATCGCGAGCACGTGCCGGCCCTGTCGGCGGGCGTCGGAGAGGCGCTGCACCAGCAGCAGGCCGACGCCCTCGGCCCAGCCGGTGCCGTCGGCGGACGCGGCGAACGACTTGCACCGGCCGTCGGCGGCCAGGCCGCGCTGCCGGGAGAACTCCACGAACGCGGTCGGGGTGGCCATTACGATCACGCCGCCGGCCAGCGCCATGTCGCACTCGCCGCGGCGCAGCGCCTGCCCGGCCCAGTGCAGCGCGACGAGCGACGACGAGCAGGCGGTGTCCAGCGAGACCGCCGGCCCCTCCAGCCCGTACGTGTAGGCGACCCGGCCGGAGATGACGCTGCTGGTCATGCCGGTGAGCGCGTACCCGGAGGTCTCCTCCGGGGCGAACGCGAGCAGCGAGCCGTAGTCCTGGCCGCTGGTGCCGACGAACACGCCGGTGCTGCTGCCGCGGACCCCGGTCGGGTCGATGCCGGCGGACTCGAACGTCTCCCAGGTGGTCTCCAGCAGCAGCCGCTGCTGCGGGTCCATGGCGAGCGCCTCGCGCGGGCTGATGCCGAAGAAGCCGGGGTCGAAGCGGTCGACGTCGGCGAGGAAGCCGCCGCCGCGGGCGTAGAACGTGCCGGCGGCGTCCGGGTCGGGGCTGTAGAGCGTGTCCAGATCCCAGCCCCGGTCGCCGGGCAGGTCGGTGATCGCGTCGACGCCGTCGGCGACGAGCCGCCACAGGTCGTCCGGGGTGGCCACGCCGCCGGGCAGCCGGCAGGCCATGCCGATGATGGCCAGCGGCTCGTCGTCGCCGACGGTGACCGGGGCGGTCGCCGGCCGGGCCGGGACCGGCACGCCGGCGATCTCGGTGTCCAGGTGGGCGGCGAGTTCCTGCGGGCTCGGGTAGTCGAAGACAAGCGTGGCGGGCAGCCGCAGGCCGAACGCGTTGCCGAGCCGGTTGCGCATCTCGACGGCGGTGAGCGAGTCGAAGCCGAGGTCGCTGAACGCGCGGCGCGGGTCGACGGCGGCCGGGTCGGGGTAGCCGAGCACGGCGGCGGCCTGCCCCCGGACGATCTCCAGCAGCGCGGCCCGCCGGTCGGCGTCGGCGAGCGCCGCGAGCTGCTGCACCAGCGACGCCCCGGTGGCCGGCGCGGCGGCGGCCCCCCGGCCGGCACGGATCAGCGCCCGGTACAGCGGCGGGACGACGCCGGCGAACTGGGCCCGCATGGCGGCCAGGTCGAGGCGGGCCGGCACCAGCGCGGCGGCCGGGACGCGGCAGGCGGCGTCGAAGAGCGCCAGCCCCTCCTCCGCTTCCATCGCGGACACGCCGGAGCGGGAGATGCGGTTGAGGTGGACGTCGTCCAGTTCGGTGGTCATGCCGCTGCGGTCGGCCCAGAGGCCCCACGCGAGGGTGAGCGCGGCGAGGCCGCGGGCGCGGCGGTGGTGGGCCAGCCCGTCGAGGAACGCGTTGGCGGCGGCGTAGTTGCCCTGGCCGGGGCCGCCGGCGGTGGCCGCGAGCGAGGAGTACGAGACGAACGCGGTGAGGTCGAGGTCGGCGGTCAGCTCGTGCAGGTGCCAGGCGGCGTCGACCTTGGGGCGCAGCACGCCGTCGACGCGGTCGGGGGTGAGCGAGGAGATGACGCCATCGTCGCGTACCCCGGCGGCGTGGACCACGGCGGTGAGCGGGTGGTCGGCGGGGAGGCCGGCGAGCAGCGTGGCGACCGCGTCGCGGTCGGCGACGTCGCAGGCGGCGACCGTGACGGTCGCGCCGAGCGTGGTCAGCTCGTCGCAGAGTTCCGGGATGCCGGCGGCGTCCCGGCCGCGGCGGCTGGTGAGCACCAGGTGCCGCACGCCGTGCCGGGTCACCAGGTGCCGGCTCATGAGCTGGCCGAGCGTGCCGGTGGCGCCGGTGATCAGCACGGTGCCGTCGGCGTCGAACGCCGGGTCGGCCGGCTCGGCGGGCGCGGGCACCCGGGCGAGCCGGGCGCCGGCCGCGACACCGGCACGGATGGCGAGCTGCGGTTCGTCGGTGTCCAGCGCCGCCACCAGCGCGGCGGCGGCGGTCGCCGGGTCGTCCACGTCGACCAGCACGAACCGGCCCGGGTTCTCCGACTGGGCGGAGCGCACCAGGCCGATGACGGCGGCGCCGGCCAGGTCGGTGAGGTCGGCGTCCGGCTCGGTGGCGACCGCGCCGCGGGTGAGCACGACCAGCCGGGTGGCCTCGTAACGGTCGTCGGCGAGGAACCGCTGGAGCACGTCGAGCGCCCGGTGGGTCACCTCGGCGACCCAGTGGGGCACGTCGCGCTCGCCGCGCGGGTCGAGGAACGAGGCGACAAGCACGCCGGGCGCGTCGGCACCGTCCGCGAGCGCGCCGGTCAGGGCCGCGAGATCGGGGTACGCGGTGACGGCCGTCCCGGTGGCGGCCACCGCGTCGGCGAGCGCCGCGTCGGTGTCGAGCACCGCCCACGTGGCCGGCGACGGGCCGGCGGGCAGCGGGAGCGGGGTCCAGTCGATCCGGTACAGCGACTCGGGTCCGCCGCCGCCGGCGGTGCGGAGCTGGTCGGCGGTGACCGGCCGCAGGACCAGTGAGCCGACCGAGGCGATGGGTGCGCCGTCGACGCCGGCGAGGAGCAGCGAGACGCTGTCCGGGCCGGTGTGCCGGACCCGGACCCGGGCGGCGGCGGCCCCGGCGGCGTGCAGCGCGATGTCGTTCCAGGAGAACGGCAGCCGGCCGTGGCCGGGGGGCAGGCCGGGGCCGGTCGAGGCACCGGCGGCGCTGGTGAGGCCGAGCGTGTGCAGCGCGGCGTCGAGCAGTGCCGGGTGCACGCCGTAGCCGCCGGCTTCGGCGGCCGGTGTCTCGGGCAGCGTCAGGTCGGCGAAGAGGTCGTCGCCGCGCCGCCAGGCGGCCCGCAGCGCGATGAACGACGGGCCGTAGTCGTAGCCCTGGGCGGCCAGGTGCGGATAGAGCTGGTCGGTGGGCACCTCGGTGGCGTCCGGCGGCGGCCAGGCGGCCAGATCGGACCAGCCGGGTACGCCGGGTTGCGCCGGCCGGTCGGCGAGGACGCCGCTGGCGTTGCGGGTCCAGGCGCGCGGGTCGCCGTCGGTGGTCTCCCGGTCGGTCGGCTCGTCGCCGGGCCGGTCGTGGTCGGGCGCGGAGTGCAGCGACACGGACCGGCAGCCGGTCTCGTCGGCCGGTCCGATCCAGAGCTGGATGTCGACGCCGCCGGTCTCGGGCAGGATCAGCGGCGCTTCGAGGGTCAGCTCGCGGACGTGGTCGGCGCCGACGTGCGCGCCGGCCTGGAGCGCCAGCTCGACGAAGCCGGTGCCGGGCAGCAGCACGGTGTCGAAGACGACGTGGTCGGCGATCCACGGGTGGGTACGCCGCGACAGCCGGCCGGTGAACAGGAAGCCCTCGGCGTGGGCGACGCCGACGGCGGCGCCGAGCAGCGGGTGCCGGGCGGGGCGCAGGCCGACCGCGGTGACGTCGCCGGTCCAGCCACCGCCGGCCTCCGGCCAGTAGCGCTGGCGCTGGAACGCGTAGGTGGGCAGGTCGACGCGGGTCGCGCCGGTGCCGGCGAACCACGGCGTCCAGTCGACGCGCACGCCGTGCACGTGCAGCTCCGCCAGCCCGGCCAGCAACGCGCCCGCCTCGTCCCGGCCCCGGCGCTGCACCGCGGTCGCGACCACCGTGTCATCGTCCGGCAGGATCTCCGCGGTCAGCGCGGTGAGCACGCTCTGCGGACCGACCTCCAGGAACGTGTCCGCCCCGGCCGCCCGCAGTGCGGTCACCCCGTCGGCGTACCGGACCGCCTCGCGCACGTGCCGCACCCAGTAGTCGGCAGTGGTGATCTCGTCCCCGGCCAACGCACCGGTCACGTTCGACACGACCGGCAGGGCCGGGGCGGCGAACGTCAGCCCGTCGAGCACAGCCCGGAACTCGGCCAGCATCGGCTCCATCAGCGGGCTGTGGAACGCGTGCGACACCGTCAACCGGCGCACCCGCACACCCCGGTCCCGCCAGGCGCGCTCCAGCTCGGTCAACGCGTCGACCGGCCCGGACACCACCGTCGACGACGGCCCGTTCACCGCCGCGATCCCCACGTCCGCGCGGTCCGCGACCGATGCGGCCACCTCGGACTCCGGCGCGGCGACCGCCAGCATCCCACCACCGGCCGGCAACGCCTGCATCAACCGACCCCGGGCCGCGACCAGCGCACACGCGTCGGCCAGCGACAGCACGCCGGCGACATACGCGGCGGTCACCTCACCGATCGAGTGCCCACCCACATAGTCCGGGGTGACCCCGAACGACTCGACGAGCCGGAACAGGGCCACCTCGACCGCGAACAGCCCGGCCTGCGTGAACTGCGTCTGGTCCAGCAGATCACCGTCACCGAACAGCACCGGCTTCAGCGGCTGCGGCAGCAGCGGATCAAGCTGCGTACACACCTCGTCCAACGCGGACGCGAACACACCGAACGCCTCGAACAACTCCCGACCCATGCCGGCACGCTGCGCGCCCTGCCCGGAGAACAGCACCGCCAGGCCCTGCCGGTCGGTGGCCGCGCCGGTCGCCGTGGTGGCCGTCGGCGTACCGGCCGCGAGCGCCCGCAGGCCGGCGAGCAGGTCGTCGCGGTCGGTGGCGGCCAGCACGGCCCGCCGGTCCAGCGCCGCGCGGGCGGTCGCCGACGAGAACGCCACGTCGAGCGCGGTCGACGCCGGGTCGGCGGCCAGCCGCGCGGCCCAGCGGCCGGCCTGGTCGGCGAGCGCGGCGTCGTCGCGGGCGGACACCAGCACCGGTACGACCGGGCGGCTACGTGTCGGCGCGTCGTCGGCCGGGGCGGGCTCGTCCGGCGGCGCCTGTTCGAGAATGGTGTGCGCGTTGGTGCCGGACACGCCGAACGAGGAGATCGCCGAGCGGCGGGGCCGGTCCACCGCCGGCCACGGGGTGGCCTCGGTGACCAGCTCGATCGCGCCGGCGTCCCAGTCGACCTGCGGCGTCGGCGCGTCCACGTGCAGCGTGGGCGGGACGAGCCCGTGCCGCATCGCCTGCACCATCTTGATCACCCCGGCGACACCGGCCGCCGCCTGCGTGTGCCCCAGGTTCGACTTGACGGAGCCGAGCAGCAGCGGCGCGGCGTCGCCCCGGTCCTGCCCGTACGTGGCCAACAGCGCCTGCGCCTCGATCGGGTCGCCGAGCCGGGTGCCGGTGCCGTGTGCCTCCACCACGTCCACGCCGCCGGCGGCGAGCCCGGCGTTGGCCAGGGCCTGCTGGATCACCCGCTGCTGCGACGGGCCGTTCGGGGCGCTCAGCCCGTTCGACGCGCCGTCGGAGTTGACCGCGCTGCCGCGCAGCACGGCGAGGATCGGGTGGCCGTTGCGGCGGGCGTCGGAGACGCGTTCCAGCAGCAGCACACCGACGCCCTCGGACCAGCCGGTGCCGTCGGCGGCGGCGGCGAACGCCTTGCACCGGCCGTCGGCGGCCAGCCCGCGCTGGCGCGAGAACTCCACGAACGCGCCCGGCGTACACATGGCGGTGACGCCGGCGACGACGGCGAGCGTGCACTCCCGCTGCCGCAGCGCCTGCCCGGCCAGGTGCATCGCCACCAGCGACGACGAGCAGGCGGTGTCGACGGTGACCGCGGGCCCTTCCAGGCCGAACGTGTAGGCGATCCGGCCGGACACGACGCTGCCGGCGTTGCCGGTCATCAGGTGCCCTTCCAGGCCCTGCGCGGCGGCGGTCATCAGCACGGTGCCGTAGTCCTGGCCGGTGCTGCCGGCGAACACGCCGGTGCGGCTGCCGCGCAGCGTGTGCGGGTCGATGCCGGCCCGCTCGAAGACCTCCCAGGTGGTCTCCAGCAGCCACCGCTGCTGGGGGTCCATGGCGAGCGCCTCGCGCGGCGAGATGGCGAAGAAGCCGGGGTCGAAGTCGGCCAGGTCGGTGACGAAGCCGCCGTGGCGCGCGTACGAGGTGCCGGCGTCCTCGGGGTCGCCGGCGTGCAGCGCGTCGAGGTCCCAACCCCGGTCGGTGGGGAACTCGGTCATCACGTCCCGGCCGGACGCCACCACGTCCCAGAGCTGCTCCGGGGTGCGGATGCCGCCGGGGAAACGGCAGCTCATGCCGACGATCGCGACCGGCTCCTGCTCGCCGGCCTCCGCCTCGCGCAGCCGCTGCCGCACCTGGTGCAGGTCGGCGGTGACCCGCTTGAGGTAGTCGAGAAGCTTCGCCTCGTCAGCCATGGTCCGCCCATTCCCTGTGTTGCCCCGAGCCGGCGGTGGTCACGTCAGGACACCCCCAGCTCGCGGTCGATGAAGTCGAAGACCTCGTCCGGGGTGGCGTCCTGGAGCTTGCCGGCGACGCCGTCGCCGTCCGCCGGGGCGTCCACCTCGTTGAGTGAGGCCAGCAGCGTCCGGAGCCGTTCGGTGATCCGCAGCCGCGCGCCCCGGTCGGGGGCGGCGCCGGACAGCGCCGCCTCCAGCCGCTCCAGTTCGCCGAAGACCGGCGCGGCGGCGGCCACTCCCCCGTCCACGACGGCGGCGCGGACGTAGTCGGCGAGCAGCGCGGCGGTCGGGTAGTCGAACACCACCGTGGCGGGCAGCCGGACGCCGGTGGCGGCGGTGAGCCGGTTGCGCAGCTCCACCGCGGTCAGCGAGTCGAAGCCGAGGTCCCGGAACGCCCGGTCGGGTTCGACGGCGGTGTCCGAGGCGTGCCCGAGCACCGCCGCCGCCTGGCTCCGGACGAGGTCGAGCAGCGTCTTGCGGCGTTCCGCCTCGCTCTGCCCGGCGAGCAGGGCGGCGAGCGACTCGGCGGAGGGGCCGGCGTCGTCGGCGCGCTCGGCGGTGGCGCGGAGCGCCTCCGGGATGCCGGTGAGCAGCGGGCTGGGCCGCACCGCGGTGAAGCCGGGCACGTACCGGGCCCAGTCGACGCCGGCGACCACGGTGACCGGTTCGCGGCGGGCCAGGCAGCCGGCGAGCGCGGCGAGCGCGAGCTCGCTGTCGAGCCGGGCGACGCCGCTGCGCCGCCGGCGTTCGGCCACGGCGGGGTCGGCGTCGGCCATGCCGCCGGTGGCCCAGGGGCCCCAGGCGACGGAGGTGGCCGGTAGGCCCCGCCGGTGCCGCTGCTCGGCCAACGCGTCCAGGTAGGCGTTCGCGGCGGCGTAGCTGCCCTGCCCGGCGGCACCGAGCTGGCCGGGCAGCGCGGAGAAGAGCACGAAGGCGCGCAGGTCCTTCTCGGCGGTCAGCTCGTGCAGGTGCAGCGCGCCGAGCACCTTGGGTCGCAGCACGTCGGCGATCCGGTCGGCGGTGAGGCCGTCGAGGACCCCGTCGTCGAGAACGCCGGCGGTGTGCACGACGCCGGTCAGCGGCGCGTCGGCGGGCACCTCGTCGAGGAGTTTGGCGAGCGCGGCCCGGTCGGCCACGTCACAGGCGGCGACGGTGACCCGGGCGCCCCGGTCGGTGAGGTCCCGGACCAGGTCGGCGACGCCGGGCGCGTCGGCGCCGCGTCGGCTGACCAGCATCAGGTGCGTCGCGCCCCGGTCGGCGAGCCAGCGGGCCACCTGCCCGCCGAGCGCGCCGGTGCCGCCGGTGACAAGCGTGGTGCCGGCGTGGTCGGGTGCGGCGTCGACGCCGCCGCCGGGCGCCCGGACGAGCCGGCGGACCAGCAGCGTGACGCCGTCGACGGCGAGCTGGTCCTCCCCGTCGGGGCCGGTGAGCGCGGCGCAGAGCAGGTCCCAGCCGTGGTCGTCGAGCGTGGCCGGCACGTCGACCAGGCCGCCCCAGCGTTCCGGGTGTTCCAGCGCGACGACCCGGCCGAGACCCCAGAGCAGGGCCTGTTCGGGCCGGCCGGCGCCGCCGTCGCGGGTGGTGCCGGCGGCGCCCCGGGTGACGCACCACAGCGGCGCGGCCACGTCGAGGTCCCCGAGCGCCTGGATCAGCGCCAGCGAGCGCGCCAGGAACGGCGGCACCGGCTCGGTGGCGTCGACCGGGCCGTCGGCGAGCGCGAGCAGGGAGAGCACCCGGTCGGCCGGGTCGGGGCCGGCGGCGGTGAGCCGGGCGGCGACGGCGGCGCGGTCGGTGTCGTCGGCGGGCAGCAGCACCAGCCGGGCGTCCGCGCCGCGCCGGGTCAGTTCGGCCACCGCCGTCTCCGCCTCGGTGGTGCCGGCCTCGTCGGCGACGACCCACCAGACGCCGGTGAGGTAGCCGACCGGAACTCCGCCGTACGGCTGCCAGACGGCGCGGTAGCGCAGGTCGTCGAGTGTGGACCGGTCGCGTTGCCGGCGGCGCCAGTCGGCGAGCAGCGGCAGGGCCGCGCCGAGCCGGTCGAGGGATTCGGCGGCGTCGGCGGCGGTGAGGTCGGCGAGCGCCGCGAGGTCCTCGTTGTCGACGGCGGCCCAGAAGGCGGCGTCGACGCCGGTCGGGCTCTCCCCGGTGGCGGGCGCGTCGAGGCTGGCCCGGGGCCAGTAGCGGGCCCGGTCGAACGCGTAGGTGGGCAGCGCGACGGTGCCGGTGCCGGCGAGGACCGTGGTCAGGTCGACGGGCAGGCCGATGCTGTGCGCGGTGGCCAGGTTGGTCAGCAGGCGGGTCGGGTCGTCCTCGCCCCGCCGCAGCGTGGACAGCGTGTGCCCGGTGGTGCCGAGGTCGTCCAGGATCGCGGTGACCGGCATGGTCAGCACCGGATGCGGACTGATCTCCACGAACGTCGTGTGACCGGCCTCGATCGCCGTGCGCACCGCGGTGTCGAAGCGCACGGTCTGCCGCAGGTTGTCGTACCAGTAGTCCGCCGTCATCGTCGCCGGATCCACCCAGTCCCCGGTGAGTGTCGACACCAGACGCGTGTGACCCGCCTGCGGCGTCACGCCGGCCAGGTCGGTACGGAGCCGCTGGGCGACGTCCTGAACGGCGGCGGAGTGCGACGCGTAGTCGACCGGGATCAGCCGGGCCCGGACACCGTCGGCCTGACACGACTCGACCAGATCCGCGACCGCCCGCGGCGGACCGGACACCACCACGGTCGCCGGACCGTTGACCGCCGCGATCCCCACGCCGGGGAACGGACCGCCGTCCGGCGCGACGCCGTCGCCCGGGGCCGCACCCGCCAGCCGTGCGGTGACGTCGTCGGCGGACAGGTCCACCGACGCCATCGTCCCGGTACCGCGCAGCACCGACAACGCCCGCGACCGCAACGCCACCGTCTTCGCCGCGTCGTCAAGCGACAGGATCCCGGCCACGCAGGCGGCACCGATCTCCCCCTGAGAGTGGCCGACCACGGCCTGCGGCACGACCCCCACGTGCCGCCACACCGCGGCCAGGGCGACACCCACGGCCCACAACACCGGCTGCACCACCTCGACCCGGTCCAACCACGACTCGTCATCACCGGTCAACACCGACACCAGATCGACATCGAGATACGGAGAAAGCGCCACCCGGCACTCGGCCAACGCCGCGTCGAACGGCGCACACCGACCGACCAGGCCGGCAGCCATCCGCGCCGACTGCGCACCCTGACCCGGGAACACGAACACCGGACCAGCTCCGTGCCCGGCGACCGCGCCGGCCACCAGGTTGCCGGCGGGCGCGCCGGACGCGAGCGCGTCCAGGCCGGACAGCAACTCCTCGGCCGAGGAGCCGAGCACCACGGCCCGGTGGTCGAACGCCGACCGGGTGGTGGCCAGCGACCAGGCCACCACGGCGGGGTCGGCCGGGTCGGCGCGCAGGTGCCGGGACAGCCGCTGGGCCTGCCGGGCGAGCCCGTCGCGGGTCCGCGCCGACACCGGCCAGGCGGTGACGGCGGCGTCGAGCAGGCCGGGCCGGGCGGCGTCCGCCTCGGGGGACGCCTCGTCGGGCAGTTCGAGGATGACGTGCGCGTTGGTGCCGGAGATGCCGAACGACGACACCGCCGCCCGGCGGCCGGACCCGTTGCCCGGCCACTGCCGGTTCTCGGTGACCAGCTCCACCGCGCCGGCCGACCAGTCGATGTGCGGCGAGGGCGCGTCCACGTGCAACGTCATCGGGACCACCCCGGCCCGCATGGCCAGGATCATCTTGATCACGCCGGCGACGCCGGCCGCGGCCTGGGTGTGGCCGATGTTCGACTTCACGGAGCCGAGCAGCAGCGGTTCGACGTCGGCGCGGCCCTGCCCGTACGTGGCGATGAGCGCCTGCGCCTCGATCGGGTCACCCAGCGTGGTGCCGGTGCCGTGCGCCTCCACCACGTCCACGTCGGCCGGGGACAGCCGCGCGGCGGCCAGCGCCGCCCGGATCACCCGCTGCTGCGACGGGCCGTTCGGGGCGGTCAGCCCGTTGGACGCGCCGTCCTGGTTGACCGCGCTGCCCCGCAGCACGGCGAGCACCGGATGCCCGTTGCGGCGGGCGTCGGAGAGCCGTTCGACCAGGAGCATCCCCACGCCCTCCCCCCATCCGGTGCCGTCGGCGGCGGCGGCGAACGCCTTGCACCGCCCGTCGGCGGCGAGGCCGCGCTGGCGGGAGAACTCGACGAACAGCCCCGGGGTCGACATGACGGTCACGCCACCGGCGAGCGCCAGGTCGCACTCGCCGCGTTGCAGCGCGGCCGCCGCCAGGTGCAGCGCGACCAGCGACGACGAACACGCCGTGTCCACCGAGACCGCAGGTCCTTCCAACCCCAACACGTACGCCACCCGCCCCGAGACCACGCTCGCCGCGTTCCCGGTGCTCGCGAACCCTTCGACCTCGTCCGCGGACACCATCAACAGGGCCCCATAGTCCTGTCCGTTCGTGCCGACGAACACCCCTGTTCGTGAACCCCGCAAACCACCCGGGTCAACCCCTGCCCGCTCGATGGCCTCCCACGACGTCTCCAACAGCAGGCGCTGCTGCGGGTCCATGGCCACGGCCTCACGCGGTGAGATGCCGAAGAACCCGGCGTCGAAGTCGGCCACGTCGTAGAGGAACGCGCCGGTGCGGACGTAGGAGGTGCCGGCGGAGTAGGGGTCGGGGTCGTAGAGCCGGTCGACGTCCCAGCCCCGGTCGCCGGGCAGGTCCGACACCGCGTCCCGGCCGGCGTGCAGCAACTGCCAGAACCGCTCCGGGTCGGTCACCCCACCCGGGAAGCGGCAGGACATGGCGACCACCGCGATCGGCTCGTCGTCGGCCAGCGGCCCGGGGCCGGCGACCGTCTCGGCCTCGGCGCCGCCGCCCAGTTCCTCGTCGAGGTGACGGGCCAGCACGGTGGCGGTCGGGTAGTCGAAGACCAGCGTGACCGGCAGCCGCAGCCCGGTGGCGGTGCCGAGCCGGTTGCGCAGCTCGACCGCGGTGACCGAGTCGAAGCCGAGGTCCCGGAACGCGTGGTGCGGGTCGACGGCCTGGCCGCCGTCGTACTTCAGGACGGTGGCCGCCTGGTCGCGGACCAGGTCGAGCAGCGCCTGCCGGCGCTGCGCGGACGCCATCCGGGCGAACGCGCCGACCGGCTCGACCTCGGTGGTCTCCTCCGGTTCCCGTTCGGCGGCGAGCCGCCGCACCTCGGGGATCTCGGCGATCAGCGGGGCCGGGCGGGTGGCGGTGAGCGCGACCCGGAACCGGTCCCAGGCGATGTTGGAGATGGTCAGGAACGTCTCGTCGTGGGCGAGCGCCTGGTGCAGCGCGGCGATCGCGAGCCGGGGCGACATCTCGGGCGCGCCGTGCCGGTGCAGCATCCGGCCGAACTCGCCGTCGGCCATGCCGCCGCCGCCCCAGGCGCCCCAGGCGATCGAGGTGGCCGGCAGGCCGAGGTCGCGGCGGTGTTCGGCGAGCGCGTTGAGGTAGGCGTTGCCGGGGGCGTAGTTGCCGACGCCGGAGCTGCCCACGGTGCCGGCCATCGCGGAGAACAGCACGAACGCGTCGAGGTCGAGGTCGCGGGTCAGCTCGTGCAGGTTGACCGCGGCGGTGACCTTGGCGGCGAGCGCGTGGTCGAGTTGGTCGAGGGTGAGCGCGCCGATCACCGCGTCGTCGAGCACGGCGGCGGTGTGCACGACGACGCGGAGGGGATGTTCGGCGGGCACGTCGGCCAGTACGGCGGCGAGCGCGTCCCGGTCGGCGGCGTCGCAGGCCGCCACCGTGACCCGGGCGCCCGACGCGGTCAGCTCGGCCTCCAGCTCGGCGACGCCGTCGCCGGACCGGCCGCGCCGGCTCAGCAGCACCAGGTGGTCGACGCCGTTGGCGGCGAGCCAGCGGGCCACGTGGCCGCCGAGCGCGCCGGTGCCGCCGGTGACCAGCGCGGTGCCGGTGGGTCGCCAGTCGCGCGGGGCGGGGGTGTCGCCGAGCGGGGCGCGCCGCAGCCGCCGCCCGTACGCGCCGGTGGGGCGCAGCGCGACCTGGTCCTCCCCGTCGGCGCCGGCGAGGACGCGGGCGAGCCGGACGGCGGCGCGGTCGTCCGGGGTGTCGGGCAGGTCGATCAGGCCGCCCCAGCGGTCCGGGTGTTCCAGCGCGGCGATCCGGCCGAAGCCCCAGGCGAGCTGCTGCGTCGGGTGGGTCAGCGGGTCGCCGGGGCCGGTGGCGACCGCGCCCCGGGTGAGCGTCCACAGCGGCGCGCGGACGCCGGCGTCGCCGAGCGCATGGGTGAGCGTGACGGTGCCGGCGAACCCGGCCGGCACGTGCGGGTGGCCGGGCAGCGGCGTCTCGTCGAGCGGCAGGAGCGACACCACGCCGGCGGGCGGCGTGTCCCGGTGCAGCTCGCGCAGCCGGTCGGTGAGCGCGTCCCGGTCGGGCGCGCCGGTCAGCGTGAGCTCGGCGACGGTGGCGCCGTGCCGACGCAACGCGTCCGCCACGAAGCCGACCGCGGTGTCGGCGGGGGCGTCCGCGTCGGCCCCGGCGGCGGTGACCAGCCACCAGGCACCGGTGAGGGTCGGCGCGGCGGAGCCGTCGGGGGCGACCGGAAGCCAACCGTCGCGGTAGCGCCACGAGTCGATGGTGGCCTGGTCGCGGTGGCGGCGACGCCAGGCGGCGAGCGCGGGCAGCAGCGCGGTGAGGGCGTCCTCGGACACCTCGGCGACGTCGGCCAGCTCGGCGCCGACCGCGGCCGGGTCCTCGGCCTCGACGGCCGCCCAGAACCGGGCGTCGACCTCGTCCACCTCGACCGTGCCGGCCGTGGTGCCGGTGGTCGCGGCGGCGGCCGGGCGCGGCCAGTAGAGCTGCCGCTGGAACGGGTACGTGGGCAGGTCGAGCCGGCGGGTGGGGCGGCTGGCGAACGCGGGCCGCCAGTCGACGGCGGCGCCACCGGCGTACACCTCGGCGACCGCGCGGTGGAAACGGGCCAGGCCGCCCTCGTCGCGGCGCAGCGTGCCGGTCACGGTGACCGCGGCCGGGTCGGCGGCGGCCGACTCGACGCTCTCCTGCATCGCCATGGTGAGCACCGGGTGCGCGCTGACCTCCACGAACGTCTGGTGGCCGGTGGCGGCGAGGTCGCGGACGGCGGCGTCGAAGCCGACCGTCTGCCGCAGGTTGCGGTACCAGTAGTCGGCGTCCAGGCCGGCGGTGTCGGTCCACTCGCCGGTCACGGTGGACCGGAACCGGATCTCCCCGGTACGCGGGCGCAGGCCGGCGAGCAGTTCCCGCAGCCGCTCGCGCAGCGGTTCGACGTGCGCGGAGTGCGACGCGTAGTCCACCGGCACCCGGCGCACCCGCACGTCCCGCCCCTGGTAGTGGGCGACCAGCTCGTCGAGCGCGGCGGAGTCGCCGGAGACCACCACGGCGGTCGGGCCGTTGATCGCGGCGAGCGAGACCCGGCCGTCCCAGCGCGCGATGGCCTCGGTGACCTCGTCGGCGGTGGTGGCGACCGAGACCATGCCGCCGTCGCCGGCGATGCCGGCGATGATCCGGCTGCGCAGCGCCACCACGGCGGCGGCGGCGTCCAGGCTGAGTCCACCGGCGACGTACGCGGCGGCGATCTCGCCCTGGGAGTGGCCGACCACGGCCGACGGGTGGACGCCGTAGGAGCGCCACAACGCGGCGAGGGACACGCCGACCGCGAACAGCGTCGGCTGCACCACGTCCACCCGCTCCAGCGACGGCGTGCCGGGCACGCCGCGCACCACGTCGGTCAGCGACCAGTCGACGTGCGGGCGCAGCGCCGCCGCGCAGGCGGCGAACGTCTCGGCGAACACCGGGGCGGTGTCGAGCAGCTCGGCGGCCATGCCGGTCCACTGCGAACCCTGGCCGGGGAAGACGAAGACCACGTCGCCCGGCGTACCGGGGGCGCGGGTGACGGTGTCCGGCGCGGGACGGCCGTCGGCGAGCGCGCCCAGCGCGGCGGTCAGGTCGTCGCGGCCGGCGGCGAGCACCACCGCGCGGTGCTCGTGGGCGCTGCGGGTGGTGGCCAGCGACCAGGCCAGGTCGGGCAGCGCGGCGTTCGGTACGGCGTCGAGGTGCGCCCGCAGGTCGCGGGCGCGGGCGGCGAGCGCGGCGGCGGTCCGCCCGGACAGCGCCCAGGGCAGCTCCCCGGCCGGCCCGGCGTCGTCGTCCGGCGCGGTCTCCTCCGGCGGCGCCTGCTCCAGGATGGTGTGCACGTTGGTGCCGCTGATGCCGAACGAGGAGACGCCGGCGCGGCGGGGCCGGTCGCCGGCCGGCCAGGGGCGGGCCTCGGTGAGCAGCGCGACCGTGCCGGCGGACCAGTCGACGTGCGGGGTGGGCTCGTCCACGTGCAGGGTGGGCGGCAGCACGCCGTGGCGCAGCGCCAGCACCATCTTGATCACGCCGGCCACACCGGCGGCGGCCTGGGTGTGGCCCAGGTTCGACTTGACCGAGCCGAGCCAGAGCGGCCGGTCGGCGTCGCGGGCCTGCCCGTACGTGGCGATCAGCGCCTGCGCCTCGATCGGGTCGCCGAGCGTGGTGCCGGTGCCGTGCGCCTCGACGGCGTCGACCTGGTCGGGGGCGAGCCCGGCGTTCGCCAGGGCCTGTCGGATGACCCGCTGCTGGGCCGGCCCGTTGGGGGCGGTGAGCCCGTTGGACGCGCCGTCGGAGTTGACCGCGCTGCCCCGCACCACGGCCAGGACCGGGTTGCCGTCGCGGCGGGCGTCGGAGAGCCGCTGGAGCACCAGCAGGCCGACGCCCTCACCCCAGCCGGTGCCGTCGGCGGCGCCGGCGAACGGCTTGCAGCGGCCGTCGGCGGCCAGGCCGCGCTGCCGGGAGAAACCGACGAAGATGCCGGGCGTGGCCATCACCGTGGCGCCGCCGGCGAGCGCGAGGTCGCACTCCCCCGCCTGCAACGCCTGCGCGGCGAGGTGCAGCGCGACGAGCGACGCCGAGCAGGCGGTGTCGACCGTGACGGCCGGGCCGTGCAACCCGAAGGTGTACGCGAGCCGGCCGGAGATGACGCTGGCGGAGACGCCGGTGGCGAGGTAGTTCTCGTCGCCGTCCCCGGAGGCCAGCAGCAGCGAGCCGTAGTCCTGCCCGTTGGTGCCGACGTAGACGCCGGTGCGGCTGCCCCGCAGCGCGGCCGGGTCGAGCCGGGCCCGTTCGAACGCCTCCCAGCTCGCCTCCAGCAGCAGCCGCTGCTGCGGGTCCATGGCCAGCGCCTCACGGGGGCTGATGCCGAAGAACGCCGGGTCGAACTCGCCGGCGGAGTCGACGAAGCCGCCCTCCCGCACGTAGCTGGTGCCGAGGTGCTCGGGGTCGGGGTGGTACAGCTCGGCGACGTTCCAGCCGCGTTCCTCGGGCATCGGCGACAGCGCGTCGGTGCCGCCGGCGAGCAGGTCCCAGAGCTGCTCGGGGCTGGCCACGCCGCCCGGGAAACGGCAGCTCATCGCCACGATGGCGACGGGTTCGCGGTGCCTGTCGACGTCGGCGGCGACGACCGCGCCGCCGGTGTGGTCGTCGGCCTGGCCGTGCAGGTGCGCGGCGAGTTCGGCGACCGTGGGGTGGTCGAAGACCAGCGTGGCGGGCAGCGTCATGCCGGTCTCGGCGGCGAGCCGGTTGCGCAGCTCGACCGCGGTGAGCGAGTCGAAGCCCAGGTCGCGGAACGTGCGGTCGGGCAGCGGCCGGCCGGCCGGGTGGCCGAGCACCAGCGCGGCCTGGGTGCGGACCAGCTCGGTGAGCTGCGGCAGGGACCGGCCGACCACCACCGCCGGGGCGACCACGGCGGGTCCGGTGGGCACGCCGGGCAGGCCGGCGAGCAGCGGCGCGGGCCGGCCGCGTACGGCGGCGAGACGTCCCCAGTCGACGTCGGCGACGGTGACGGCCGGCGCGGCGGCGCCGACGATCCGGCCCAGCGCGGCGGCGGCCGGGTCGGCCGGCAGCGGGTTGACGCCCCCGCGGGTCAGCCGGGCGGTCAGCTCGGCGCTGGCGGCGGCCATGCCGTCGGCGGACCAGGCGCCCCAGGCGATCGCGGTGGCCGGCAGCCCCCGGTCGCGGCGCCAGGCGGCGAACGCGTCCAAGTAGGCGTTGGCCGCCGCGTAGTTGCCCTGCCCGGCGCTGCCGATCACGCCGGCCAGCGAGGAGAACAACACGAACGCGTCGAGCCGGCGGTCGGCGGTGGCGTCGTGCAGCACCCGGGCGGCGCGGACCTTGCCGTCCAGCACGGCCGCCAGGCGAGGCAGGTCGAGGCCGTCGAGGATGCCGTCGTCGACGACGCCGGCGGTGTGCACCACGGCGGTCAGCGCGGGCAGGTCGGCGACCAGCGCGGTGACGGCGGCGCTGTCGGTGACGTCGCAGCGCATCACCCGGGCGCCGGGCAGCTCGGCGGCCAGGTCGGCGGCGCCGGGCGCGTCGGGGCCGCGCCGGGACGCGAGCACCACCTCGGCCGCGCCGGCGGCGAGCAGCCACCGGGTGACCTGCCGGCCGAGCGCGCCGGTGCCGCCGGTGACCAGCACCGTGCCGGTCGGCCGCCAGCCGGGGCCGGCGGGGACGGCGGCGGGAACGAGCCGACGGCCGAACGTGCCGTGCGGCCGGACGGCCACCTCGTCGTGGCCGCCGTCGGCGAGCACCGCGCGCAGCGCGTCGGCGTCGACCCGCTCGGGCGTGGCGTCGGCGGGCAGGTCGACGAGGCCGCCCCAGCGGTCGGGTTGTTCCAGCGCGACCGTCCGGCCGAGGCCCCAGGCCGCCGCCGCGTACGGGTCGGCGAGCGGTTCGCCGCCGCCCACCGAGACCGCGCCCCGGGTCAGGCACCAGAGCCGGCCGGCCCGGCCGGTGTCGGCCAGCGCCTGCACCAGCGTGAGCAGCAGCGCGGTCCCGGCCGGCACGGCGGGCGCGTCGGGTCGCGGCGCGTCCGGGGCGGGCAGCACGCAGAGCACGCCCCGCCAGCCCGCCTCGTCGTGGCCGCGCAGCAGGTCGGCGAGGTCACCACGGTCGGTGTCGGCGGGCACGGCGAGCACGTCGACGTCGGCGCCGGCCACCGCGAGCGGGGCCGCCCAGGGCGCCGGATCGTCGACGGCGACGACCAGCCAGCGGCCGGTCAGCGTCGGGGCGGGCGCGGGACGCACCGACTCCCACTCGACCCGGTACGACCAGCCGTCGAGCACCGCGTCGCGTTGCCGGGCCCGCCGCCACGACGACAGCACCGGCACGGCCGGGCCGAGCGCGGCCACCGCCTCCGGGTCGTCCTGCACGGCCAGTTCGGACGCCACGGCCGGCAGGTCGCCGCGTTCCACGGCGGCCCAGAAGCCGCCGTCCGCGTCGACACCGCCGTCCAGGCCGACCGCCGGGCGGGCCACGCCGTCGCCGCCGGCCCAGTAGCGCTCGCGCTGGAACGCGTACGTGGGCAGGTCGACCCGGTTCGCGCCGGTGCCGGCGAACCAGTCGGTCCAGGTGACCGGGTGGCCGTGCACGTGCAGCTCGGCCAGCGCCGCCAGCAGCGCCTCGACCTCGGGGCGGTCGCCGCGTTGCGCGGCGACGGCACGGACCGGCTCGCCGGGCAGGATGTCGGCGGTCAGCGGGGTGAGCACGGCGCGGGGGCCGAGTTCCAGGAACGTGTCGGCGCCGGCGGCGCGCAGCGCGTGCACGCCGTCGGCGTGGCGGACCGCCTCCCGGACGTGCCGCACCCAGTAGTCGGCGGTGCGGATCTCGTCCGGGTCGGCCAGCTCGCCGGTCACGTTGGACACCACCGGCAGCGTCGGCGCGGCGAACGTCAGCCGCTCCAGCACCGCCCGGAAGCGCGCCAGCACCGGCTCCATCAGCGGGCTGTGGAACGCGTGGCTGACGGTCAGCCGGCGGGTGCGGACGCCCCGGCCCCGCCAGAGCCGCTCCAGCCGGTCCACGGCGTCCGCCGTGCCGGAGAGCACCACGGCGGCCGGGCCGTTGACGGCGGCGACGTCGACCGGCTCGTCCGGGTCGGTCAGCGTGGCGCGGACGTCGGCCTCGGGCGCGGCCACGGCGAGCATCGCGCCGCCGGCCGGCAGCGCCTGCATGAGCCGGCCCCGCGCGGCGACCAGCGCGGCGGCGTGCTCCAGCGTCAGCACGCCGGCCACGTGCGCGGCGGTGACCTCGCCGATCGAGTGGCCGCCGACCAGGTCGGGGGTCAGGCCGAACGACTCGACGAGGCGGAACAGCGCCACCTCGACCGCGAACAGGCCGGCCTGGGTGAACTGGGTCTGGTCCAGCAGGTCACCGTCGTCGAACAGCACCTCCTTCAGCGGCCGGGGCAGCGCCCGGTCCAGAAAGGCGCACACCTCGTCGAGCGCGGCGGCGAAGACCGGGAACTGCGCGTACAGCTCGCGACCCATGCCGGCGCGTTGCGCGCCCTGCCCGGAGAAGAGCACCGCGAGCTGGCCTCGGGGCGTGCCGGCGCCGGTGTGCACGGTGCCGGCCGGCTCGCCGGCGGCGAGCGCGCGCAACGCGGCGAGCAGGTCGTCCGGGCCGGCGGCGGCGACCACGGCCCGGTGGTCGAGCACGGACCGGGACACCACCGAGGCGTACGCGACGTCGAGCGGGCGCGTCTCCGGCGCGGCGGTGAGCCAGGCGGCCCAGCGACCGGCCTGGGCGGCGAGCGCGTCGGCGGAGCGGGCGGAGAGCAGCACCGGCACCACCGGCCGGGCGGTCGGGGCCGGGGCCGGCTCGTCCTCGGCCGGTTCCGGCTCGGGCGCCTGCTCGATGATGGTGTGCGCGTTGGTGCCGGACACGCCGAACGAGGACACCGCAGCGCGGCGCGGCCGGTCGGTGGCCGGCCACGGCGTCGCCTCGGTGGCGAGCGTGACCGCGCCGGCGGCCCAGTCGATGTGCGGCGAGGGCGCATCGACGTGCAGTGTGGGCGGGACGACGCCGTGCCGGACCGCCAGCACCATCTTGATCACACCGGCCACCCCGGCGGCGGCCTGGGTGTGGCCCAGGTTCGACTTCACGGAGCCGAGCAGCAGCGGCGTGTCCCGGTCCTGCCCGTACGTGGCGAGTAGCGCCTGCGCCTCGATCGGGTCACCGAGCGTGGTGCCGGTGCCGTGCGCCTCCACCACGTCGATCTGCTCGGGGGTGAGCCGGGCGTTGGCCAGCGCCTGCCGGATCACGCGCACCTGGGACGGGCCGTGCGGGGCGCTGAGCCCGTTGGACGCGCCGTCCTGGTTGACCGCGCTGCCCCGGATCACCGCGAGCACCGGGTAGCCGTGCTTCTGCGCGTCGGAGAGCCGGGCCAGCAGCAGCATGCCGACGCCCTCGGACCAGCCGGTGCCGTCGGCGGCGGCGGCGAACGGCTTGCACCGGCCGTCGGCGGCCAGGCCGCGCTGGCGGCTGAAGCCGACGAACACCGCCGGGGTGGGCATCACGGTGACGCCGCCGGCCAGCGCCAGTTCGCAGTCGCCGTTGCGCAGGCCCTGCACGGCCAGGTGGATCGCCACCGACGACGAGGAGCAGGCGGTGTCGATGGTGACCGCCGGCCCTTCCAGGCCGAGCGTGTACGCGATCCGGCCGGAGACGATGCTCGTCGAGTTGCCGGTGAGCGAGTGGCCCTCGGCGTCCTGCCCGGCCTGGGCGAGGATCGCGTCGTAGCCGTGCGCGGCGGCGCCGACGAACACACCGGTGCGGCTGCCCCGCACCGCCGGCAGCGGCAGCCCGGCGCGTTCGAACGCCTCCCAGCTCGCCTCCAGCAGCAGCCGCTGCTGCGGGTCCATGGCGACCGCCTCGCGGGGGCTGATGCCGAACAGGTCGGCGTCAAAGTCCCCGGCGTCGTAGACGAAGCCGCCCTCCCGCACGTAGCTGGTCCCCGGGTGGTCAGGGTCGCTGTGGAACAGCCGGTCGAGGTCCCAGCCCCGGTCGGCGGGGAACGGGCCGATCCCGTCGCGGCCGTCGCGCACCAGCTCCCAGAGCTGCTCGGGCGAGCCGACGCCGCCCGGGTAGCGGCAGGTCATCGCCACCACCGCGACCGGCTCGGTGTCGCGGGCCTCCAACGCCCGCAGCCGCCGCCGGGTGCGCCGCAGCTCCGAGGTCGTACGCTTCAGGTACTCGACGTACTTCTCGTCCTCGCTGTTCACCGTGGTCCTACCCTCACTCGGCGTACCGATGTCGTCGCGGCCGGCGGTCAAGACGTCTCCAGCTCGCGGTCGATCAGGTCGAAGATGTTCTCGGTGGTGGCCGACTCCAGGTCGCCGTCGTCGGCGGTCGTCTCCCGTGCGGTCAGCCGGTCCAGCAGGCTGTGCAGCCGCTCGGTGATGCCGCGGAACGCCTCGTCGTCCGGGTCGAGCCCGGCCAGCGCCGCCTCCAGCCGGTCGAGGTCCCGGCCGACACCGCCGGTGGTGTCGGTCGCGCCGTCGGGCACGGCGATCCGGGTGGCGAGGTGGGCGGCGAGCGCGGCCGGCGTCGGGTTGTCGAAGACCAGCGTGGCCGGCAGTCGCAGCCCGGTGGCCGCGCCGAGCCGGTTGCGCAGCTCGACGGCGGTGAGCGAGTCGAAGCCGAGTTCCCGGAACGCACGGTCCGGTTCCACCCCGGCCGGGTCGCCGACGCCGAGCACCACGGCGACGTGCGCCAGCACCAGGTCGCGCAGCGCCCGTTCGCGTTTCTCGCCGGACAGGCCGCGCAGCGTCTCCGCGTACGCCGGGCCGCCGGCCGCCTCGGTGACCGTGCCGCGCCGCGTGCCGGTGCGGACCAGCGCGGTGAGCAGCGGATGGACCGGGCCGCCGGCGCCCTGCGTGCTGATCTTCGCGGGCATCAGCGTGGGTCGTTCGGAACGCCAGGTGGCGTCGAACAGCGCCAGCGCCTCGTGGTCGGTGAGCGCCACCAGCCCGCTGCGTTCCAGCCGCCGCCGGTCGACCGTGCCGAGGTGGCCGGTGATCCCGCTGGCGGTGGCCCAGAGGCCCCAGACCAGGGAGACCGCCGGCAGGCCGGAAGCGCGCCGGTGCTCGGCGAGGGCGTCGAGAAACGCGTTGCCGGCCGCGTAGTTGCCCTGGCCCGGCCCGCCCATCAGGCCGGCGGCGGCCGAGTAGAGCACGAACGCGGTCAGCTCGTGGTCGCGGGTGGCGCGGTGCAGGTTCCAGGCCGCGTCGACCTTGGGGCGCAGCACCGCGGCGAGCCGCTCCGGGGTGAGCTTCTCGACGGTGGCGTCGTCGACGACACCGGCGGTGTGCACCACGGCGCGCAGCGGGTGCCGCTTGTCCACCAGGGACAGCACGTCGTCGACCGCGTCCGGATCGGCCAGGTCGGCGGCGACGAGCTGCACCTCCGCGCCGCCGGCCTTGAGGTCGGCGAGCAGCTCGTCGGCGCCCTCGGCGTCCGGGCCGCGCCGGCTGACCAGCAGCAGGTGCCGGGCGCCGTGCGCGGCGACCAGGTGCCGGCAGAGCAGCGCGCCGAGCGTGCCGGTGGCGCCGGAGACCAGGACGGTGCCGTCGAGCCGGGGCGTCGGCGGGATGGTCAGCGTGAGCTTGCCGACGTGCCGGGCCTGGCTGAGGAAGCGGAACGCCTCGGGCGCGCGCCGGACGTCCCAGGTGCGGCGCGGCAGCGGACGCAGCGTGCCGGCGGCGAACAACGCCATCAGCTCCGCCAGCATCCGCCCGACCACGGCCGGGCCGGCCGCCATCAGGTCGAAGCCCTGGTAGCTGACGCCGGGGTGGTCGGCGGCGACCCGGGCCGGATCACGCGGGTCGGTCTTGCCCATCTCGACGAACCGGCCGCCGCTGTCGAGCATCCGCAGCGACGCGTCCACGTACGCGCCGGCGAGCGAGTTGAGCACCACGTCGACGCCACGCCCGGCGCGGCGGGCCCGGAACTCGTCGACGAAGTCCAGGGAGCGGGAGGAGGCGATGTGCGCGTCGTCGAGGCCGGTGGCGCGCAGCACCGGCCACTTGCCGGGGCTGGCCGTGCCGTAGACCTCGGCGCCGAGGTGCCGGGCGATCTGCACGGCGGCCATGCCGACGCCACCGGTGGCGGCGTGCACCAGCACCGACTCGCCGGCGGTGAGCCGGCCCAGCTCGACCAGCCCGTACCAGGCGGTCAGGAAGACCACCGGCACGCCGGCCGCCTCCGCGTACGACCAGCCGTCCGGGATGCGGGTGACCATGCGGTGGTCGGTGACCGCGACGGTGGCGAACGAGCCGGCGAAGATGCCCATCACCCGGTCACCGGGTTTCAGGTCGGTGACGCCGGGGCCGACCTCGCGGACCACGCCGGCGCCCTCGCTGCCGAGCACCTCCTGGCCGGGGACCATGCCGAGCGCCAGCACCACGTCCCGGAAGTTGAGGCCGGAGGCGCGCATCTCGACCGCGACGTGCCCGGCCGGCACCGCGCCGGCCTCGACCGGCACCGGGAGCAGCGCCAGGTTCTCCAGCGTGCCCTTCTCCGTGACGTCGAGCCGCCACGGCTGCCGGTCGTCGGGCGGCGTCAGCACGCCGGTGTCGCGGGCCCGGACCAGTCGGGGCACCCACGCGGCGCCGTCGCGGAGCGCGAGCTGCGGTTCGCCGGACGCGAGCGCGGCGGGCACCGCGTCGGGCGTGGCGACGGCGTCGTCCAGGTCGAGCAGCGTGAACCGACCGGGGTGTTCGGACTGGGCGGAGCGGACCAGCCCCCACACCGCGGCCCCGGCCGGGTCGCGGGGGGCCTCGCCGGGCGCGGCGGCGACCGCGCCCCGGGTGGCGAGCACCAGGCGGGCGGCCTCCAGGCGAGGTTCGGTCAGCCACCGGTGCACCAGCGCGAGCGTGTCGCGGGCGGCGCGGTGGGCGTCCGTGTCCACCCGCTCCGGGTCCGGGCCGGGGCCGCCGCGCAGGTCGACCACGATCTCCGGTACGTCGTCGCCGTTCACGGCGGCGAGCAGCGCGTCCAGGTCGGGGTGGACGGTCACCCGGTGCCCGGCTCCGGTCAGCGCGGCGGTCAGCCCGGCGTGGTCACCGCCGGCCCGGCCGCCGGTCTGTTCCTCGGCGGCCCGGTCCTTGGCGACCGGGTCGGCGAGGTCGGCGTCGGCCGGGTCGGTGCGGTCGCCGGTGAGCAGCGCCCAGCGGGTCGGGGCCGGGGTGTCGGTGGCCGGCAGCGGCGTCCAGTCCAGGTGGAACACGGCGGTGCGGCGCAGCGCGGCGGTGCCGTCGTCCTGACCGGCGGCGACCGGGCGGAACGTCAGCGAGTCGACGGTGGCGACCGGTCGGCCGGCCGGGTCGGCGAGCGTGACGGCGACCGTGTCCGGTCCGAGCGAGCGGATCGTCACCCGCAGCCGGGTGGCGCCGTGGGCGTGCAGCGTGACCGCGCGGAGCGTGAACGGCAGCCAGCCGCTGCCGGCCTCGGCGGGCGTGCCGAGCAGCGCGGTCGGGCCGGTGGCGTGCAGGGCCGCGTCGAACAGCGCCGGGTGCAGGCCGAACCGGGACGCGTCGGCGGCCTGCGCCTCGGGCAGCGCCACCTCGGCGTACACCTCGTCGCCGTGACGCCAGACGCGGTGCAGGCAGCGGAACGCGGGACCGTAGGTGAGGCCTGCCTCGGCGGTGCGGGCGTACCAGGCGTCGAGGTCCGCGTCGACCTCGACGGCACCGGCCGGCGGCCACTCCTCCGGCCCGGGTTCGGGTTCGGGAAGCTGCGGCAGCAGCAGACCCTCGGCGTGCCGGGTCCAGTCGGCGTCGTCGTCGGCGGGCCGGGAGTGCAGCGTGACGGCCCGTTCGCCGGCGTCGCCGGGCGCGCCGACGCGCACCTGCACCTGGACGGCGCCGGTGGCGGGCAGCACGAGCGGGCTGATCAGGGTGAGGTCGCCGACCTGGCCGGCGTCCACCTCGTCGCCGGCCCGGATCACCATGTCGGCGAGCGCGGTGCCGGGGACGACGACGGTCCGGCCGACGACGTGGTCGGCGAGCCACGGGTGGGTACGCGTGGACAACCGCCCGGTGAGCACCACGGTCCGGTCGTCGGCGACCGGCAGCGCGGCGCTGAGCAGCGGGTGCCCGGCGTCCTGGAGGCCGGCGGAGGCGACGTCGTGGGTGGGCCGGGCGGTGGTGGTGAGCCAGTACCGCTTCCGGTCGAACGCGTACGTGGGCAGGTCGACGGTGGTCGCGGGGGCGAGGACGCGGGTCAGGTCGACGGGCAGGCCGATGGTGTGCGCGACCGCGAGGCTGGTCAACAGCCGGGTCGGATCGTCGTCACCACGGCGCAGCGTGGACAGGGTGTGTCCGGTGGTGTCGGTGTCGTCGAGGATCGCCGTCACCGGCATCGTCAACACCGGATGCGCCGACACCTCCACGAACGTGCGGTGCCCGGCCCCGATGGCGGTCCGCACCGCCTGCTCGAACCGCACCGGCTGCCGCAGATTCGTGAACCAGTACCCGCCGTCCATACCCTGCGGGTCGGCCCAGTCCCCCGTCACCGTCGACACCATCCGAACCTGACCCGGCCGCGGGTCCAGCCCCGCCAGGTCCGCGAGCATCCGCTCCCGGATCCGCTCCACCACCGGGTTGTGCGAGGCGTAGTTGAACGGCACCGGCTTCGCCCGCACCCCCTCGCCCTCCCACCGCCGACGCAACTCCGCCAACGTGTCCGGCGGACCCGACACCACCACATGACCCGGACCGTTGAACACCGCCACCACCGTGCCGGGCACACCCTCGATCCGCGCCTGCACCTCATCGGCGGGCAGATCCACCGCCAACATCCCGCCCGAACCCGCCAACGCGGACAGCGACCGCGCCCGCAGAATCACCGCCTTCGCCGCATCATCGAGCGACAGCACCCCGGCCACACACGCAGCCGCCATCTCACCCTGCGAATGACCGATCACCAACGACGGCTCCACCCCGGCGGCCCGCCACACCTCGGCCAAACACACACCCACCGCGAACAACACCGGCTGCAACACCTCCACCCGGTCCAACCAGGCGTCGTCCTCCCCGGTCAACACCGACACCAGATCCACGTCCAGCAACGGCGCAAACGCCCGCTGACACTCCGCAAGACGCACATCGAACGGCCCACACCGACCCACCAGACCAGCCGCCATCCGCACCGACTGACCACCCTGACCCGGAAACACGAACACCGGACCCGGCCCGTGCTCGACGACCGAACCCGACACCACGTTTCCCGTCGGGGCGCCCGACGCGAGCGCGTCCAGCGCCGTCAGCAGCTCGTCGCCGGTGGCGCCGACCACTGCGGCGCGGTGCTCGAACGTCGAGCGGGTGGTGGCGAGGGACCAGGCCACCGCCGCCGGATCGAGCTGCCCGCCGACGCGCAGGTGGGCGGCGAGCCGGGCGGCCTGCGCGGCGACGCCGGACCGGGTACGGGCCGACACCGGCCACAGCCGGACATCGGCGTCCACCAGGCCCGGGGCGGTGGGCACCGGCCGCGCGTCGGGCTCGTCGGCCTGTTCGATGACGACGTGGGCGTTGGTGCCGGAGATGCCGAACGACGACACCGCCGCCCGACGCGGCCGGTCCACCGCCGGCCACTCCCGCGCCTCGGTCACCAACTCCACCGCGCCGGCCGACCAGTCGATGTGCGGCGACGGCGCGTCCACGTGCAGCGTCGGCGGCACCACGCCGTGCCGCATCGCGAGGACCATCTTGATGATCCCGGCGACGCCGGCGGCGGCCTGGGTGTGGCCGATGTTCGACTTGATCGAGCCGAGCAGCAGCGGCGTCTCCCGCTCCTGCCCGTACGTGGCCAGCAACGCCTGGGCCTCGATCGGGTCACCGAGCGTGGTGCCGGTGCCGTGCGCCTCCACCACGTCCACGTCCGACGTGGACAGCCCCGCGTCCGCCAACGCGGCCCGGATCACCCGCTGCTGCGACGGACCGTTCGGCGCGGTCAGCCCGTTCGACGCGCCGTCCTGGTTGATCGCGCTGCCGCGCACCACGGCGAGCACCGGGTGACCGTTGCGGCGGGCCTCGGAGAGCCGTTCCAGCAGCAGCACGCCGACGCCCTCGCCCCAGCCGGTGCCGTCGGCGGCGGCGGCGAACGCCTTGATCCGGCCGTCGGCGGCCAGTCCACGCTGGCGAGAGAACTCGACGAACAGCCCGGGTGTCGCCATCACGGTCACGCCGCCGGTGAGCGCCAGGTCGCACTCGCCGCGGCGCAGCGCCTGCACGGCCAGGTGGAACGCGACGAGCGAGGACGAGCAGCCGGTGTCCACGGACACGGCCGGTCCTTCCAGGCCCAGCGCGTACGACACCCGGCCGGACACCACGCTTGCCGCGTTGTCGGTGCCGCCGAAGCTCTCGTCCGGGGCGACCAGCACCAACGCGCGGTAGTCCTGCCCGTTGGTGCCGGCGAACACGCCGGTCCGGGAGCCGCGCAGCGATTCCGGCACCACGCCGGCCCGCTCGATCGCCTCCCAGGACGCCTCCAGCAGCAGCCGCTGCTGCGGGTCCATGGCGGCGGCCTCGCGCGGCGAGATGCCGAAGAACACCGGGTCGAAGTGGCCGGCGTCGGGCACGAACGCGCCCTGGTCGGTGTAGGTGGTGCCGGCCGACGCCGCCGCCGGGTCGACGAGCGTGTCCGGATCCCAGCCCCGGTCGGTTGGGAAGTCGCCGACCGTGTCCACGCCGTCGGCGACGATCCGCCACAACGCGTCCGGGTCGCTGACGCCGCCGGGGAAGCGGCAGGCCATCGCCACCACGGCCACCGGCTCCTCGCCGGAGGCGACGGTGGTGACCGGGGTCCCGGTGGGCGCCGGGTCGGCGCCGAGCAGCATGTCCCGCAGCAGCCGGGCCAGCGCCACCGGCGTGGGGTGGTCGAAGACCAGCGTGGTCGGCAGCGGCTGGCCGGTGGCGGTGACCAGCCGGTTGCGCAGCTCCACCGCGGTCAGCGAGTCGAAGCCGAGGTCCCGGAACGCGGTGGTGGCCGGAATCGCGGCGGCGTCGGCGTGGCCGAGCACGTCGGCGGCGAGTTCCCGGACCAGGTCGGCGAGCGTCTCCTCGCGGCGGGCCGGATCCAGGCCGGCGAGCCGGGCCCGCAGCGTCGCCGCCGGTCCGTCGTCGGCGTCGCCGTCGGCCGGCGCGCCGCCGTCGAGCGCGACCTTCGCCTCCGGTACGCCCTCCAGCAGCGGCCGACGCCGGGCGGACGCGTACGCGGGCGCGAACCGGGACCAGTCCACGTCGGCGACCGTGAGCGTCACGTCGTCGTGGTCGAGGGCCTGCCGCAGCGCGCTCATCGCGACGTCGGCGTCCATCGGCGGCACGCCCCGGCGGCGCAGCGCCCGGTCGGAGTCGGCCACGTGCATGCCGCCCTCGCCCCACGAACCCCAGGCGATGGCGGTGCCGGCCAGCCCGTCGGCGCGTCGCCGCTGGGCCAGCGTGTCCAGGTAGGCGTTGCCGGCCGCGTACCCGGCCTGTCCGGCGCTGCCCCAGGTGGCGGCGATGGACGAGTAGACGACGAACGCGTCCAGCTCGTCGTCGGCGAGCAGGTCGTGCAGGTGGGCCGCGCCGGCCACCTTGCCGGCGGTCACCTCGGCCAGTTCGGCGGCGGTGACGGCGTCCAGCGGGGTGGTCTGCGGCAGGCCGGCGGTGTGCAGGACGGCGCGGATCGGCGGCCCCTCGGCGCGCAGCCGGTCGAGCAGCGCGGCGACGGCGGCCCGGTCGGCGAGGTCGCAGGCGGCGACCGTGACGCGGGCACCCCGCTCGCGCAGCTCGGCGGCCAGTTCGGCCGCGCCGGGCGCGTCGGGGCCGCGCCGGCTGACCAGCGCCACGTGTGCGGCGCCGGCGTCGGCGAGCCAGCGGGCGGCCCGCGCCCCGAGTCCGCCGGTGCCGCCGGTGACCAGCACGGTGCCGGTGGGCGTGAAGTGGCGTACCGGGGGGCGGTCGCCGATCGGCGCGCGGACCAGGCGGCGGCGCAGGACGCCGGGGCCGCGCACGGCGAGTTCGTCCTCGCCGGCCGGCGCGGCGAGCAGCGCGGCGAGTCGGCCGGCGGCGCGTGCGTCGGGCTCGGCGGGCAGGTCGATGAGGCCACCCCAGCGGTGCGGGGCCTCCACACCGGCCACCCGGCCCAGCCCCCAGACCGCGCCCTGGACCGGGTCGGTGCCCCGGTCGTACGCGGTGGCGGCCACCGCGTTGCGGGTCACCAGCCACAGCGGCGCGGCCAGACCGGTGTCGCCGAGCGCCTGGGTGAGCGCGAGCGTGGCGGCCAGGCCGGGCAGGAGCGGGTCCGCGTCGGTGGCGGGCGCCCAGGACAGCAGCGAGACCACCCCGCCGACGTCGACGCGGCCGGTGCCGGCCTCGGTGACGCCGGCATCGGTGACGTCGGCATCCGTGACGTCGGCATCCGTGACGCCGGCACCTGTGACGTCGGTGAGCGCGGCGGCGAGTGCGGGCCGGTCGGCGTCGGGTGTCACGGTCAGCGGGCGCACGTCGGCGCCGGCGGCGGTGAGCGCGTCGCGGACGGCGGCCACCGCCGGGTCGTCGTCCAGGCCGGTCGGCACCGCCAGCAGCCAGGTGCCGCCGAGCGCGGCGACGGCCGGTTCGGGGGCGGCCTGCCACTCGATCCGGTAGCGCCAGCCGTCGAGCTGGTCGTGCTGCTGCTGCCGGCGTCGCCAGCCGGCGAGCACGGGCAGCAGCGCCCGCAGCGACTCGGCTGCCTCGGCGTCGTCGACGGCCAGGGTGTCGCGCAGCGCGTCCAGGTCGGCGCGGTCGACGGCGTCCCAGAACCGGTGGTCGAGCAGGGCGGCGCCGGCGGCCGGGGCGGCCGGCTCGTCGGCGGGCACCCAGTAGTGCTGCCGCTGGAACGGGTAGGTGGGCAGGTCGACCAGGCGACCGGGCCGGCCGGCGAACGCGGGCTGCCAGTCCACCGTCGCGCCGGCGACGTGCAGCGCCGCTACGGACCGGTGGAACCGGTCCAGGCCGCCCTCGTCCCGGCGCAGGCTGCCGGTGACCGTGGCGGCGCCGGGTCCGGCGGCGGCCTCGGCGCTGTCCTGCACCGCCATGGTGAGCACCGGGTGCGCGCTGACCTCGACAAACGTGCGGTAGCCGGCACCGACGAGGGACCGGACCGCGTCGTCGAACTGGACCGTCTGGCGCAGGTTGCGGTACCAGTAGTCGGCGTCGAGGCCGGCGGTGTCCAGCCAGTCGCCGGTGACGGTGGAGCGGAACCGGACCGTGCCGCTGCGCGGGGTCACGTCGGCGAGCCGGGCCAGGAGCTGGTCGCGGAGCGGCTCCACGTGCGCGGAGTGCGAGGCGTAGTCCACCGGCACCCGGCGTACCCGGACGTCCCGGGCCTCGTAGTGGGCGACCAGCTCGTCCAGCGCGGCGACGTCGCCGGAGACCACCACCGCGGTCGGGCCGTTGACCGCCGCGAGGGAGATCCGGCCGGCCCAGCGGGTGATCGTCTCGGTCGCCTCGTCGGCGGTGGTCGCCACGGACACCATGCCGCCGTCGCCGGCCAGCTCCGCGATGACCCGGCTGCGCAGCGCCACCACGGCGGCGGCGTCGTCCAGGGTCAGGCCGCCGGCGACGTACGCGGCGGCGATCTCGCCCTGCGAGTGGCCGATCACCGCGGACGGCTGCACGCCGTAGGACTGCCACAGCGCGGCCAGGGACACGCCGACCGCGAACAGCGCCGGCTGCACCACGTCCACCCGGTCCAGCGACGGCGCGTCCGGCGCGCCGCGCAGCACGTCGAGCAGCGACCAGTCGACGTACGGGCGCAGCGCCTCGGCGCAGGCGGTGAGCTTCTCCGCGAACACCGGCGCGGTGTCGAGCAGCCCGGCGGCCATGCCGATCCACTGCGAGCCCTGGCCGGGGAAGACGAACGCGACCTCGCCGGGCTGAGCGGCGGCGCCGGTGACCAGCGGCGGGGCGGACCGGTCGTCGGCGAGCGCGTCCAGCGCGGCGGTCAGCTCGTCCCGGTCGGCGGCGAGCACCACGGCGCGGTGCTCCAGCGGCGACCGGGACACCACCGACGTCCAGGCCACGTCGGCGGGCGCGAGGCCCGGCTCGGTGGCGAGCCGCCGGGACCAGCGTTCGGCCTGCTGGCGCAGCGCGGTACGGGTGCGGCCGGTGAGCAGCACCGGTCCGGTCCGGTCGGCCGGCGTGGCCGGGGCCGCCGGTTCCTCGGCGGGTTGTTCCAGGATGATGTGGGTGTTGGTGCCGCTCATGCCGAACGAGGAGACGGCGGCCCGGCGGGGCCGGTCCACGGCCGGCCACGGCGTCGGCTCGGTGACCAGCCGGACCGCGCCGGCGGTCCAGTCGACGTGCGGGGTGGGCTCGTCGACGTGCAGCGTGGCCGGGACGATCCCGTGCCGCATGGCGTGGATCATCTTGATGATCCCGGCGATGCCGGCGGCGGCCTGGGCGTGCCCGAGGTTCGACTTGATCGAGCCGAGCAGCAGCGGCCGGTCGGCGGGCCGGTCCTGCCCGTACGTGGCGAGCAGCGCCTGCGCCTCGATCGGGTCACCCAGCGTGGTGCCGGTGCCGTGTGCCTCCACCACGTCGACCAGGTCGGGGGTGAGCTTCGCGCCGGCCAGCGCGGCCCGGATGACACGCTGCTGGGACGGGCCGTTGGGGGCGGTCAGGCCGTTCGACGCGCCGTCCTGGTTGACCGCCGAGCTGCGGATGACGGCCAGCACCGGGTGGCCGTTGCGGCGGGCGTCGCTGAGCCGTTCCAGCAGCAGCACGCCGACGCCCTCGGCCCAGCCGGTGCCGTCGGCGGCGGCGGCGAACGACTTGCACCGGCCGTCGGCGGCCAGCCCGCGCTGCCGGGAGAACTCCACGAACGGGCCGGGGGTGGCCATCACGGTGGCGCCGCCGGCCACCGCCAGCCCACACTCGCGTTCCCGCAGCGCCTGACAGGCGAGGTGCACCGCGACCGACGAGGAGGAGCAGGCGGTGTCCACGGTGATCGCCGGGCCCTCCAGCCCGAACGTGTAGGCGAGCCGGCCGGAGACCACGCTGGCGGCGGTGCCGGTGAGCACGTACCCCTCGGCGTTCGGCGCGCGGTGCAGCACGGCGGCGTAGTCCTGGCCGGACGTGCCGACGAAGACGCCGGTGCGGCTGCCGCGCAGCGACAGCGGGGCCAGGCCGGCGCGTTCGAACAGCTCCCAGGTGACCTCCAGCAGCAGCCGCTGCTGTGGGTCCATGGCGACCGCCTCGCGGGGCGAGACGCCGAACAGCGCGGCGTCGAACTGCCCGGCGTCGGCGAGGAACCCGCCGGCCGCGGTGTAGGAGGTGCCGGCGTTCTCCGGGTCGGGGTGGTGCAGCAGGTCGAGGTTCCAGCCCCGGTCGGCGGGGAAGTCGCCGATGGCGTCGCCGCCGTCCGCGACGAACCGCCACAGCTCCTCCGGCGAGCTGATCCCGCCGGGGTAGCGGCAGCTCATCGCCACCACCGCCACCGGCTCGGACTCCTCGGCGGTGACCTCGCGCAGCCGCTGGCGGGTCTGGTGCAGCTCGGTGACGACCCGGGTCAGATACTCCCGGAGCCGTGCCTCGTCCCCGGCCGGTCCGGTGGTGCCCACTGCCGTGTCCGCCATGGTGGATTCCGCTCCCTGGTGTGCCACGCGTGCCTCAGGACAACCCGAGATCGCGGTCGAGAAGGTCGAAGAGCTCCTGGTTGCTGGCCGTCCGCAGCCGGTCGGCCACGTCCTCGCCCGGTTCCGCCGGCTCGTCGGCGCCGAGCCGTTCCAGCAGCCGGTGCAGCCGCATGGTGATCCGCACCCGGCCGAGGTCGTCGCGCTCCCGCAGGGTGAGCGCCTCCTCCAGCCGGTCCAGTTCCTCCACGGTGGGCAGTTCCCGCTCCGAGGACTCGTCGACGAGCTGCGCGCGCAGGTGCTCGGCGAGGGCCTGCGGGGTCGGGTAGTCGAACACCACCGAGCTGGCCGGCGCGAGGCCGGTGAGCCGGGCCAGCCGGCCGCGCAGCTCCACCGCGGTCAGCGAGTCGAACCCGAGGTCCCGGAACGGCCGGTCGGCCTCCAGGGCGTACGGGCTGTCGTGGCCGATCACCTCGGCGGCGGCAGTGCGGATCAGGTCGACCAGCAGCCGGTTCTGTTCGGCGGCGGTCAGGTCGGCGAGGCGCTTGCGCAGCTCCGCGAGCGTCTCCGCGCCGCCGGTGTCGGCCGGGTCGGCGCCGGCGGGCGGGGCCGCCACCTCGGGCAGGTCGCCGATCAGCGGTCGGGGGCGGGCGGCGGCGAAGACCGGGGCGAAGCGCGCCCAGTCCACGTCGGCGACGGTGAGCACCGGGTCGTCGCCGGAGATCGCGGCGCGCAGCGCGGCCATCGCCGGTTCCCGGTCGAGCAGCGTGACGCCGCGCCGGCTCATCGCGGTCGCGTGGTCGGCGTCGACCATGCCGCCGCCGGCCCACGGTCCCCAGTTGACCGACACCACGCGCGCCGGCCCGGCCGGGCGGGACTGCGCCCAGGCGTCCAGGAACGCGTTGGCGGCGGCGTACGCGCCGTGGTCGCCGACGCCCCACGCGGCGGCGATGGAGGAGAAGTAGACGACCAGTTCCAGGGCCGCCGGGTCGAGCAGTTCGTCGAGGTGGCGCGCGCCGGCGGTCTTGCCGGAGACCACGTCGGCGAGTTCGTCGGTGGTGACCGCGCGCACCGGGTTGAGGCGGCCGACGCCGGCGGCGTGCACCACCGCGCGGACCGTTTCGCCGTCGGCGCGCAGCCCGTCGACGAGCGCGGCGACGGCGGCGCGGTCGGCCAGGTCGCAGGCGAGCACCCGGGCCCGCGCGCCGAGGTCGGCCAGCTCGGCCACCGTCTCGGCGACGCCGGGGGCGTCCGGGCCGCGCCGGCTGACCAGGATCAGCGTGCGGGCGCCGTGCCGGGCGAGCCAGCCGGCGGCGTACCGGCCGATGGCGCCGGTGCCACCGGTGATGAGCACGGTGGCCGGGGCCGTCCAGGCCGGGGCGTCCGGCCGGGCCGGGCGGGGCGCCCGGACGAGTCGGCGCAGGTGCACGCCGGCCGGGCGGACCGCGAGCTGGTCCTCGCCGTCGGCGTTGGTCAGCGCCCGCAGCAGGTGCTCCCCGGTGGCGGCGTCGAGGTCGGCCGGCAGGTCGAGCAGGCCACCGGCGTGCGCCGGGTGTTCCAGCGCGGTGACCAGCCCGAGGCCCCAGGTGGTGGCCTGCTCCGGCCGGGCGAGCGGGTCACCGGTGCCGGTGCTGACCGCCTGCCGGGTGAGCAGCCACAGCGGCCCGGTCGGCGCGACGTCGGTGACGGCCTGGACCAGCGCGAGGTTGCCGGTGAGGCCGGCCGGCACCCCCGGGTACACCGGGTGCGGGCGCTCGTCCAGCGCCAGCAGCGACACGATCCGGCCCGGCCCGTCCGGCAGGTCACCGGCCAGGTCGGCGCGGGTGACGGTGGCCGGGTCGACGGTGAGCGTCCGCACCGTGCCGCCGTGGGCGGCGAGCAGTTCGGCGATCCGCTCCGCCGGGTCGGTCGCCGCGTCGCCGGGCGTCACGAGCAGCCAGTCCCCGCTGGCGGGGCCGGCGGTGAGCTGCCGTCGCGGCCAGGTGATCCGGTAGCGCCAGCCGTCGGCGACCGCGTCGGCGCGACGCCGCTGGTGCCAGTCGGCGAGCGTGGGGAGCTGGTCGCGCAGCGGCCGGTCCGGGTCCACGCCGAAGCGGGTCGCCAGGGCGTCGCCGTCGCCGGCGGTGACGACCTGCCAGAACGCGTCGTCGGCGGGGTCGGCGGCGGTCGGCGCGGCGACGCCAACCAGCTCGCCGTCGGCGACCGGCCAGAAGCGCTGGTGGCGGAACGGGTAGGTGGGCAGCGCGACCGGGTCGGCGTCGGGCAACAGCGCCGCCCAGTCCACCGGCGTGCCGTGGCAGTGCAGCCGGGCCAGCGCGCCGAGCAGCGTGGCGACCTCGTCCCGGCCGGGGCGTTGCACGCCGGTGACAAGCGGTCCGCCGTCCGGCAACAGGTCGGCGGCGAGCGCGGTGAGCACCGTGTCCGGGCCCACCTCCAGCAGCGTGCCGACGCCCAGGTCGCGCAGGTGGGTGACGGTGTCGCCGAAACGCACCGCCTCCCGGACGTGCCGCACCCAGTAGTCGGGGGTGCGGATCAGGTCGGCGTCGGCGACCCGACCGGTCAGGTTGGACACCAGCGGCACGACCGGCGCGGCGTAGTGCAGGCCGGCGGCGACCGAGGCGAACTCGGCCAGCATCGGCTCCATCAGCGGGCTGTGGAACGCGTGGCTGACGGTGAGCCGCTTGGTGCGTACGCCGAGGGTGGTGAAGTGGTCGGCGAGCGCGGACAGCGCCTCGTCGGCGCCGGCGACCACGACGGCGGCCGGTCCGTTCACGGCGGCGACGGCGGCCCGGTCGGCGTGCCCGGCGAGCGCGTCGGTCACCTCGGCCTCCCCGGCGGCGACGGCGAGCATCCCGCCGCCGGCCGGCAGCGCCTGCATGAGCCGACCGCGCTGGCCGACGAGCGTGCAGGCGTCCGGCAGCGAGAGCACGCCGGCGACGTGCGCGGCGGTGATCTCGCCGACGGAGTGCCCGGCGACCAGGTCGGGGCGGACGCCCCAGTGGGCGAGTTGCCGGTGCAGCGCCACCTCGACGGCGAACAGCCCGGCCTGGGTGAACGCGGTCTGGTCGAGCAGCGCGGCCTCGGCGCTGCCGTCGGGCGCGAACAGTACGCTCTTCAGCGGGCGGGGCAGGTACGCGTCGAGGTGCTGACAGACCTCGTCGAGCGTCTCGGCGAACGCGGGCAGCGCCTGGTACAGCTCGCGGCCCATGCCGGTGTGCTGCGCGCCCTGGCCGGAGAAGAGCATGGCGAGCGTGCCGGGCGTGGCCACGCCCCGCCGCACGGCGGGGTGGCTCTCCCCCGCCGCCAGCGCGCGCAGCGCGGCCTGCCGGGTGTCCGGGTCGGCGGCCAGCAGCACCGCGCGGTGCCGCAGGTGGGAGCGGGCGGTGGCGAGGGTCCGCGCGACCGCGGCGGCCTCGTCGTCGAGGTCCGTCGCGGCCAGCCGGGCGGCCTGCGCGCGCAGGCTCTCGTCGTCGGCGGCGGAGAGCGGCCAGGGCAGCAGCGGCAGCGCCGCTCGGGGCGCGGTGTGGTCCGGCTCGGCCGGGGCGTCGTCGGCGGGCGGGGCCGCTTCCAGGACGACGTGGGCGTTGGTGCCGCTGACGCCGAACGCGGACACCGCCGCGCGGCGCGGCCGGTCCGTCTCCGGCCAGGGCCGGGCCTCGGTGAGCAGCGCCACGCCGCCGTCGGACCAGTCGACGTGCGGGGTGGGCTCGTCCACGTGCAGCGTGGGCGGGAGCTGGCCGTGCTGGAGCGCCAGCACCATCTTGATCACGCCGGAGACACCGGCGGCGGCCTGGGTGTGACCGATGTTCGACTTGACGGAGCCGAGCAGCAGCGGACGGTCCGCGGGGCGGTCCTGCCCGTACGTGGCGAGCAGCGCCTGCGCCTCGATCGGGTCGCCGAGGCGGGTGCCGGTGCCGTGCCCGTCGACCGCGTCCACGTCGGCCGGGGTGAGCCCGGCGTTCGCCAGGGCCTGCCGGATGACCCGCTGCTGGGCGGGGCCGTTCGGGGCGGTCAGGCCGTTGCTCGCGCCGTCCTGGTTGACGGCGGAGCCGCGCACCACGGCCAGCACCCGGCGGCCGTCGCGGCGGGCGTCGGAGAGCCGTTGCAGCAGCACCAGGCCGGCGCCCTCGCCCCAGCCGGTGCCGTCGGCGGAGCCGGCGAACGACTTGCACCGGCCGTCGGCGGCGAGGCCGCGTTGCCGGGCGAACTCCAGGAACGGCCCGGGGGTGGCCATCACGGTGACGCCGCCGGCCATCGCGAGGTCGCACTCGCCGGCGCGCAGCGCCTGCACCGCGAGGTGCAGCGCGACCAGCGACGACGAGCAGGCGGTGTCCACGGTGACGGCGGGGCCCTGCAACCCGAACGTGTAGGACAGCCGGCCGGAGACCACGGCGGCGGCGTTGCCGGTGGCCTGGTAGCCCTCGGTGTCGGCGCGGGCGGCCATCAGCAGCGTGGCGTAGTCCTGCCCGTTGGTGCCGACGAACACGCCGGTGCTGCTCTCCCGCATGTCGGCCGGGGCCAGGCCGGCGCGTTCGAACAGCTCCCAGCCGGTCTCCAGCAGCAGCCGCTGCTGCGGGTCCATCACCAGCGCCTCGCGGGGCGAGATGCCGAACAGGCCGGCGTCGAAGCCGCCGACGTCGGTGACGAAGCCGCCCTCCCGGGCGTACGAGGTGCCGGGCGTGTCCGGGTCGGGGTCGTAGATGGCGTCGAGGTCCCAGCCCCGGTCGGCGGGGAACGGGCCGATCGCGTCGCGTCCCTCGGCGACCAGTCGCCAGAACTCCTCGGGGCTGTCCACGCCGCCCGGGTAGCGGCAGCTCATCGCCACCACGGCGATCGGTTCGTCGAGTGCGGCGACGGCCCGGGTGGGCGCGGGCGCCGCGTCGGTGACGCCGAGGATCCGGTCGGCGAGCCAGCCGGCGAGCAGCGCCGGGGTGGGCCGGTCGAAGACCAGCGTGGCGGGCAGCCGCAGCCCGACCGCCTCGGCGATCCGGTTGCGCATCTCGACCGCGCTGAGCGAGTCGAAGCCGATGTCGCGGAACGGCCGGTCCGCGCCGACCGCCTCGGCGGAGGCGTGGCCGAGCACGGCGGCGGCGTTGCTCCGCACCAGTTCGAGCAGGGCACGACGGCGGTCCGGCTCGGCCAGGCCGGCGAGCCGGCCGCGCAGCGGCGACGCCTCGGCCGGTTCGTCGTCGCCGCGGGTGGCGGCGAGCAGGCGGGCCACCTCGGGCAGGTCCTCGATCAGCGGGCGCGGGCGGGCCAGCGCGTACGTCTGGTGGAACCGGTCCCAGGCGATGTCCGCGACGGCGAGCGTGACCTCGTCGGTGGCGAGCGCCCGGGCCAGCACGGCGACGGCCAGGTCGGGGCGCATCGGCCGGACGCCGGAGCGGAACATCTGGTCGGCGGCGCCCTCGGTGTCCATCATGCCGCCGCCGTCCCAGGCGCCCCAGGCGACGGCCGTGGCGGGCCGGCCGCGTCGGCGGCGGTCCTCGGCGAGCGCGTCGAGGAACGCGTTGCCGGCGGCGTAGCCGCCCTGGAGGCCGCCGCCCCAGACGCCCGCGCCGGAGGAGAAGAGCACGAACGCGGCGACGTCGTCGCCGAACGTCCGGTCGAGGTTGACCGCGCCGGCCACCTTGGCGTGCAGGCCGTCGGCGAGCGCGGCCAGGTCGGTGCCGTCGAGCGGGCCGGCGTGCGCGACGCCGGCGGCGTGGAAGACCGCGTCGACGCGGACGTCCTGCCCGGCGAGGCGGTCGACCAGGTCGCGCAGCGAGTCGGGGTCGGCGACGTCGCAGGCGGCCACCGTGACACGGGCGCCGAGCGCGGTCAGTTCCGCCTCCAGTTCGGCCGCGCCGGGGGTGGCCGGGCCCTGCCGACCGGTGAGCACGAGATGCTCCGCGCCGTCGGTGGCCAGCCAGCGGGCCACGTGCGCGCCGAGCGAGCCGAGGCCGCCGGTGACCAGGACCGTGCCGGCGGGTCGCCAGCCGGTGGTCTCGGGCGGGGTGTCGCCGCCGGCGCGGGCGAGCCGGCGGCCGAACAGCCCGGAGGGGCGGACCGCGAGCTGGTCCTCGTGTCCGACGCCGGCCAGCACGACGGCGAGCCGGCCCCGGGCGCGGCGGTCCAGGACGGCCGGCAGGTCGACCAGGCCGCCCCAGCGGTCCGGGTGTTCCAGCGCGGCGACCCGGCCGAGGCCCCAGACCAGGGCCTGCGCGGGGTGGTCGAGCGGGTCGGCCCGACCGGTGGTGACCGCGCCCCGGGTGGCGCACCACAGCGGCACGGCGCAGCCGACGTCGCCGAGCGCCTGGACGAGCGCGAGCGTGCCGGCGAGCCCGGCGGGCACGACCGGGCGGTCCGGGTGGCCGGTCTCGTCCAGCGCGAGCAGGGACAGCACGCCGGTGAGCGCGTCGGTGTCGAGGCCGGCGAGCTGCCCGGCGAGGGCCGCCCGGTCGGGGTCGTCGACGGTGACCGGCACGACGCCGGCACCGGCCTCGCCGAGGGCGGCGACGACCTGACCGACGAGCGGGTCACCGGCGTACGCGGCGGGGGCGACGAGCAGCCAGGTGCCGGTGAGCCGGGCGGATGTCGCGGCGGTGAGCGGCGTCCAGCGCACCCGGTACCGCCAGGCGTCCACGGTGGACTCGTCGCGGCGGCGTTGCCGCCACTCGGTGAGCAGCGGCAGCGCCTCGCCGAGCGCCCGGGCGGCGCCGCCGTCGACGTCGAGCGTGGCGGCGAGCGCGTCCGCGTCGGCGCGTTCGACGGCGTCCCAGAACTGCCTGTCGGCCTGGTCCTCGACGGTCGCGACCGGGCCGGTGCGGACCGGCGACTCGGGCCAGTAGCGCTGCCGGTGGAACGCGTACGTGGGCAGCGGCACGGGCGCGGCGGCGCTGACGCCGCAGACCGCGGCCCAGTCCACGCCGACTCCGTGGGTGTGCAGCTCGGCGAGCGCGGTGAGCACGCGCGGCCAGCCGCCGGCGTCGCGGCGCAGCGTGTTCACCACGGCGGCGTCGTGTTCGGCGGCGTCGATGGTCTCCTGCATGCCGAAGCTGAGCACCGGGTGCGGGCCGACCTCCAGGAACACCTGGTGGCCGTCGGCGAGCAGGGTGCGTACGGCCTGCTCGAAGTTCACCGTCTGGCGCAGGTTGCGGTACCAGTAGTCGGCGTCGAGCGTGGTGGTGTCGGTGGGCTGGCCGGTGAGCGCGGAGTAGAACGGCACCTCGGCGGGGCGGGCGGTGATCCCGGCCAGGCTGGCCAGGAGCCGGTCGGCGACCGGTTCGACGTGTGGCGAGTGGGAGGCGTAGTCGACGTCGAGCGGGCGGACCCGCACGTCGTCGGCGGCGCAGGCGGCGACCAGCTCGGCGAGCGCGTCCGGGTCGCCGGCGACCACCACCGAGCCGGGTCCGTTGACCACCGCCAGGCAGAGCCGGCCGGGCCAGCGGTCGAGCATCCGTTCTACCCGCTCGGCGGGCAGGCCGACGGAGGCCATGCCGCCCTTGCCGGCGATGTCGGCGAGCACCTGGCTGCGCAGCGCCACGATCCGGGCGGCGTCCTCGAGGGAGAGCGCGCCGGCCACGCAGGCGGCGGCGATCTCGCCCTGGGAGTGCCCGACCACGGCGCCGGGCCGGACGCCGAGGGAGCGCCAGAGCCGGGCCAGTGAGACCATGACGGCCCAGAGCGCGGGCTGGACGACGCCGGAGGCGACAAGCGGCGGCGCGCCGTCGGCGCCGCGCAGCACGTCGGTCAGCGACCAGTCGACCCAGGGCGTGAGGACGGCCTCGCACTCGGCGATGGACGCGGCGAAGACGGGCGAGGTGTCCAGCAGGTCGACGGCCATGCCGGGCCAGTGGCCGCCGTGGCCGGAGAAGACGAAGACGGGCGCCGGGTTGCGCAGCGCGGTGCCGGTGACCACGGTGGGCACGGTCTCGCCGTCGGCCAGCGCGGTGAGGCCGCGGGTCAGTTCGTCGGCGTCCCGGCCGAGCACGACGGCGCGGTACGGGAAGGCCGCCCGGCTGCTGGTCAGCGCGTGGGCCACCTCGGCGGGCGCGAACTCGGGGTACGCGGCGAGGTGGGCGCGCAACCGGGCCGCCTGGTCGGGCAGCGCGGCCCGGTCGGCGGCGGAGAGCACGAACGGGATCACGCCGGCGTCGACGGCGGCGCCGGGCCGGAACTCGGCCGGGGCGGCGGGCGCGGGGGCGTGTTCCAGGATGACGTGGGCGTTGGTGCCGGAGATCCCGAACGACGACACCGCCGCGCGGCGGGGCCGGTCCCGGTCGGGCCACGGCGTCGCGGCGGTGGCGAGAGTGATCGCCCCGGCCGTCCAGTCGACGTGCGGCGACGGCTCGTCCACGTGCAACGTCGGCGGAACGATGCCGTGGCGCATGGCGAGAACCATCTTGATGATCCCGGCGACGCCGGCCGCCGCCTGGGTGTGGCCGATGTTCGACTTCACCGACCCGAGCAGCAGCGGCGTCTCCCGGTCCTGCCCGTACGTGGCCAGCAGCGCCTGCGCCTCGATCGGGTCACCGAGCGTGGTGCCGGTGCCGTGCGCCTCCACCGCGTCCACGTCCGACGTGGTCAGTCGCGCGTTGGCCAGGGCCTGCCGGATCACCCGCTGCTGCGACGGACCGTTCGGCGCGGTCAGGCCGTTCGACGCGCCGTCCTGGTTGACCGCGCTGCCCCGCACGACGGCCAGGACGCGGCGGCCCTCGCGTTGCGCGTCGGCGAGTCGCTGCACCAGCAGCACGCCGGTGCCCTCGCCCCAGCCGGTGCCGTCGGCAGCGGCGGCGAACGACTTGCAGCGACCGTCCGGGGACAGACCGCGCTGGCGGGAGAACTCGATGAACGTGCCCGGCGTGGCCATCACCGTCACGCCACCGGCCAGGGCCAGGTCGCACTCCCCGGACCGCAGCGCCTGCACCGCCAGGTGCAACGCGACGAGCGACGACGAGCAGGCCGTGTCGACGGTGACGGCCGGGCCTTCCAGGCCGAACGAGTAGGCGACGCGGCCGGAGAGCACGCTGGCCGAGGTGCCGGTGCCGATGTAGCCCTCCACCTCGGCGGGCAGCTCCATCAGGCGGGACGCGTAGTCGTGGTACATGACGCCCGCGAACACGCCGGTCCGCGAGCCGCGCAGCCCGGCCGGGTCGAGGCCGGCGGACTCGAACGCCTCCCACGACGTCTCCAGCAGCAGCCGCTGCTGCGGGTCCATGGCCAGGGCCTCACGTGGCGAGATGCCGAAGAAGCCGGGGTCGAACTCGGGCGCGCCGTAGAGGAAGCCGCCGTGTCGGGTGTACGAGGTGCCGCTGTGGTCCGGGTCGCTGTCGAACAGCGACTCCAGGTCCCAGCCGCGGTCGGCCGGGAACTCGGAGATGCCGTCCCCGCCGGTGGCGAGCAGTTCCCAGAGTTGCTCCGGGTTCTCCACCCCGCCGGGGTAGCGGCAGGCCATGCCGACGATCGCCACCGGCTCGTCCAGCCCGGTCGTGGTGGCCGCCTCCGGGGCGCCTGTGGTGTCGGTGCGGGCGCCGGCCAGTTCGGCGTACACCTGGCCGGCCAGGATCTGCGGCGTCGGGTAGTCGAACACCAGCGTGGACGGCAGCCGCAGCCCGGTGGCCGCGTTGACCCGGTTGCGCAGGTCCACCGCGGTCAGCGAGTCGAAGCCCAGTTCCCGGAACGCCCGGTCGGCCGGCACCGCGTCCGCGCCGCCGTGCCCGAGCACCTGGGCCACCAGGCCACGGATCAGCGCGTCGATCTGGTCGCGGGCCTCCTGCGGGTCGAGGCCGGCGAGGCGGTCGGCCCAGTTGCCCCGGCCGGCCTGGCGGCGGGTGGTGACCGGGCCGAGCAGCGCCCGCAGCAGCGACGGCACCCGGCCGCCGACGATCTGGGCCCGCATCGCGGGTACGTCGATGACGGCCGGCACAAGCGTGGCCCGCCCGGCGGCGAGTGCGGTGTCGAACAGTTCCAGGCCGACCTCGGGGCTCATCGCGCCCAGGCCGGCGCGGGTGGAGCGGGCCCGGTCGACGTCGGACTGGGCGGCGGCCATGCCGTCGGTGTCCCACATGCCCCAGGCCAGGCTGACCGCCGGCAGTCCGTCCTGCCGGCGCTGGACGGCGAGCGCGTCGAGCACACCGTTCGCGGCGGCGTACGCGGCCTGGCCGGGTGAGCCGAGCACCCCGGCGACGGACGAGAACAACACGAACAGGTCCAGGTCGAGATGCCGGGTGGCCTCGTGCAACCACCACGCCGCCGTCGCCTTCGGCGCGAGCACGTTCGCCAACCGCTCCGCGCTGATCGACGACACCACCCCGTCGTCCAACACCCCCGCCGTGTGCACCACCCCGGCGAGCCGACCCTCCACCCCCGCCACCAGACCCGCGACCTGATCCCGATCGGTCACGTCACACGCCACCACCGACACCGACGCACCCAGCCCGGACAACCGCTCCACCAGCGCGTCCGCACCCGGCGCGGCCGGACCCTGCCGCGACACCAACACCAGCGACCGCACCCCGTGCGCGGTGACCAGATGTGCCGCCACCAGGGCGCCGAGCGAGCCGGTGCCGCCGGTCACCAACACCGTCCCGGCACCGACGCCCCGGCTTCGGTCGGGGTCACCGGCCGCCACGGCGTCGGCCACCGGGGCGGATGTCGTCTCCGCCGCCGGGAGCGCGGCCCGGACCAGGCGCGGCGTCAGCACCGCGTCGCCGCGTACCGCCACCTGCCCACCCGTCGCCGACAGGTCACCCAGCACACCGGCCAACACCGACAGCACCTCGCCGTCGACGTCCCGATCCAGATCGGCCAACACGATCCGCTCCGGATGCTCCGACTGCGCCGACCGCACCAACCCCCACACCGCCGCACCCGCCAGATCCGTCACCCGATCCGCGTCCACCGCCGCCACCGCACCCCGGGTCACCACCACCAACCGCGACTCGGCCAACGACTCCGCCGCCAACCACCCCTGCACCACCGCCAGCACGTCCGACGCAGTCACCCGCACCGCGTCAGGCACCTCCACGTCGAACGACCCGACCACCGGCAACACCAGCGTGCGCGGCACCCCCTCCCCCGCGTCGACCACCGCCGACACATCCGGGAACGACGGCAGCCCGTCGACGGACGCGCCGAGCACCGCCCAACCGGCGAGGTCGTCGCCGGCCGGCACCGGCTCCGGCTGCCAGGACACGTCGAACAGGGACCGGGCCGCCGCACCGGGCGCGGTCAGGCCGGTCATCTCGCGCAGGACCAGGGAGTCCACCGACACGACAGGCGCGCCGGCGTCGTCGGCGGCGACCAGGCGCACCGCAGCGCCGTCGCGGGCGAGCCGCACCCGCAGCGCGGTCGCGCCGACGGCGTGCACCTGCACGCCCTCGAACGCGAACGGCACCCGGGGACCCCCGCCGTCAGCGGCGAGCAGCAGGCCGATCGGGTGCAGCGCGGCGTCCAGCAGCGCCGGGTGCACCGCGAAGCCGGTGCCGGTGACGTCCTCGGGGAGCACGACCTCGGCGTACACCTCGCCGTCACCGGTCCAGGCGCGACGCAGGCCCCGGAACGCCGGCCCGTACGCCAGGCCGTGTTCGGCCAGGGTGTCGTACCAGCCGGTCAGGTCGACCTCGGTGGCGGTGGTCGGCGGCCAGGCCGGCAGGCCGGGCTCGTCGGCGACGGCCGCTTCGAGCACGCCATCGGCGTGCCGCACCCAGCCGGCCTCCGGGTCGTCCTCGGCCTGGGCGTGCACGGTCACCGCACGGGCGCCCGCCTCGTCGGCCGGGCCGACCCGCACCTGCACCCGCACGCCACCGGCGGCGGGCAGCAGCAGCGGCGCGGCGATGGCCAGCTCGCGCAGCCGGGACACACCGACCTCGTCACCGGCCCGGACCACCAACTCGACAAGCGCCGCCCCGGGCAGCACCACCACGTCGCCGACCTGGTGGTCGACCAGCCAGGGGTGGGTGCCGGCGGAGAGCCGGCCGGTGAGCAGCACCATGTCCTCGCCGGCCACGGAGACGGCGGCGCCGAGCAGCGGATGCCCGGCCGCGCCGAGACCGGCGCCGGAGACGTCGGCGAGCCGGCCGACCGGTTCCAGCCAGTACCGCTCGTGGTGGAACGCGTACGTGGGCAGGTCGACCGGGCGGGCGCCGGCGTCGGCGAGTAAGGCGTCCCAGTCGACGGTCAGGCCGGCGGTGTGCAGCCGGGCCAGCGCCTCCAGCACGGCGCGGGGCTCGGGGCGGTCCTTGCGCACCAGCGGCACCAGCACGGCCGCCGGGTCGGCGAGGGCGCCCTCGGCCATCGCGGTGAGCACGCCGCTGGGCCCGAGTTCGACGTACGTGCCGACGCCCGCCTCGGCGAGCCGGTCGACCGCGTCGGCGAAGCGCACCGCCTCGCGGACGTGCCGCACCCAGTAGTCGGCGGTGGTGATCTCGTCGGCTTCGGCGATGCGGCCGGTCAGGTTCGACACGATCGGCACGGTGGGCGGGGCGTAGTCGAGGCCGGCGGCGACCGAGGCGAACTCGGCGAGCATCGGTTCCATCAGGGCGCTGTGGAACGCGTGGCTGACCCGCAGCCGGTGGGTGGGCGTACCCCGGTCGGCCCAGTGCGCGGCGAGCGCGTCGATCGCCTCGGCGTCGCCGGAGACCACCACCGCGGCGGGCCCGTTGACGGCGGCGATGCCGACTCGTCCGGTCACGTCGGCCAGCGACGCGGTCACGTCGGCCTCACCGGCGGCCACGGCGAGCATCGCGCCGCCGGCGGGCAGCGCCTGCATGAGCCGGCCCCGCGCGGCGACCAGCCGGGCGGCGTGCGCCAGCGACAGCACGCCGGCGACGTGCGCGGCGGCCAGCTCACCGATCGAGTGGCCGACGAGGTAGTCCGGGGTCAGCCCGAACGAGCGGGCCAGCCGGTGCAGCGCCACCTCGACGGCGAAGAGGCCGGCCTGGGTGAACCGGGTCTGGTCCAGCAGGTCGCCGGCTTCGAACAGCACCGGCTTGAGCGGTTGCGGCAGCAGCGGGTCGAGGTGCGCGCAGACCTCGTCCAGCGCGGCGGCGAACACCGGGAACGCGTCGTACAGGTCGCGGCCCATGCCGGCGCGTTGCGCGCCCTGACCGGAGAAGAGGAACGCGACCCGGCCGCGCGGCCCGACGGCGCCGGTGACCACGGTCGGGGTGGGTTCGCCGTCGGCGAGCGCGCGCAGCCCCGCGAGCAGTTCGTCGCGGTCGGCGGCGAGCACCACGGCCCGCGCGTCCAGGTTGGCGCGGCGGCGGGCGGCGGCGGCCCAGTCGACCGGCCGGGCGTCGGCGGCCACGTGGTCGGCCCAGCGGCGGGCCTGCGCGGCGAGCGCCTCGGGGTCGCGGGCGGAGAGCAGCACCGGCGAAAGCGGCGGCGGCGTGCCGGGCGTCGACTCGGGCTCGTCGACGGCCGGCGGCTGCTCGACGATGACGTGCGCGTTGGTGCCGCTGATGCCGAACGACGACACCGCCGCCCGCCGGGGCCGGTCGGACTCCGGCCAGGGCCGCGCCTCGGTGAGCAGGGTGACCGCGCCGGCCGACCAGTCGATGTGCGGGGACGGCTCGTCCACGTGCAGCGTGCGGGGCAGCACGCCATGCCGCATCGCCTGGACCATCTTGATGATGCCGGCGGCGCCGGCCGCGGCCTGGGTGTGGCCCAGGTTCGACTTGACCGAGCCCAGCCAGAGCGGGTCGCGCCCGTCGCGGTCCTGCCCGTACGTGGCGAGCAGCGCCTGCGCCTCGATCGGGTCACCCAGCGTGGTGCCGGTGCCGTGCGCCTCCACCACGTCCACGTCGGCCGGGGACAGCCGCGCGTTGGCGAGGGCCTGCCGGATGACGCGTTCCTGGCTGGGGCCGTTCGGGGTGGTGAGGCCGCTGCTGGCGCCGTCCTGGTTGACCGCGCTGCCCCGGATGACGCCGTGGATGCGGCGGCCGTCGCGTTGCGCGTCGGAGAGGCGTTGCAGCAGCAGCATGCCGACGCCCTCGGCCCAGCCGGTGCCGTCGGCGGCGGCGGCGAACGACTTGCACCGCCCGTCGGCGGCCAGCCCGCGCTGCCGGGAGAACTCGGCGAACACGCCGGGGGTGGAGAGCACGGTGACACCACCGGCCAGGGCCAGGTCGCAGTCGCGCTGGCGCAGCGCCTGCACGGCGAGGTGCACGGCGACCAGCGACGACGAGCACGCGGTGTCGATGGTGACGGCCGGGCCCTCCAGCCCGAACGTGTACGCGACCCGCCCGGACACCACGCTGCCGGAGTTGCCGGTGCCGAGGTAGCCCTCCACGCCCTCCGGCAGGTCCAGCACCCGGGACGCGTAGTCGTGGTACATCACGCCGGCGAACACGCCGGTCCGGCTGCCGCGCAGCCGGTGCGCGTCCAGCCCGGCGGACTCGAACGCCTCCCAGGTGCTCTCCAGCAGCAGCCGCTGCTGCGGGTCCATGGCGAGCGCCTCGCGCGGCGAGATGCCGAAGAACGCCGGGTCGAACTCGGTGGCCTCGTAGAGGAAGCCACCCTTGTCGGTGTACGACGTGCCCGGGTTGTCCGGGTCGACGGAGAAGAGCCGCTCCAGGTCCCAGCCCCGGTCGGTCGGGAAGTCGCCCACCCCGTCGCGACCGTCGGCGACGAGCTGCCACAGCTCGTCCGGGCCGTGCACGCCGCCCGGGTAGCGGCACGCCATGCCCACGATGGCCATCGGCTCGCGGTCCTTGGCCTCCACCTCGCGGACGCGCCGCCGCGCCTCGCGCAGGTCGGTGGTGGCGCGGCGGAGGTAGTCGAGGAACTCTGCCTCAGTGGGCATCGGGGCGCTCCGTATCGGGATCAGAGGTCCGGGGCATCTCAGGCGGTTCCGAGTTCGTCGTCGAGGAGGTGGAACAGTTCCTCGGCACTGGCGGAGCTGAGGTTGCCGTCACCCGCGGCGGGGTCGTCGGCGCCGCCGTCGGCGTACGTCCAGAGCGACAGCAGTTCGCGCAGCCGGACGGCGACGGCGGCGCGGTCGGTGTCGTCGTCGGCGATGGCGCGCATCGCGGTCTCCAGCTTGTTCAGCTCGCCGAGCACGGTCAGCGCGGAGGTGCTCCGCTCGGCGAGCAGCGCGCCGCGCAGGTGCGTGACCATCGCGGCGGTGGTGGGCCGGTCGTAGATCAGCGTGGACGGCAGGCGCAGCCCGGTGGCGGCGCTGAGCCGGTTGCGGAACTCGACCGCGGTCAGCGAGTCGAAGCCCAGCTCGACGAAGCCCTTATCCTCGTCCACGTCGCGGATCGAGGCGTAGCCGAGCACCGCCGCCGCGTGCGTGCGGACCAGGTCGGAGAGCACCCGGTCGCGGTCCGCCTCGGCGGTGGCGGCGAGCGTGTCGCGCAGCGCCGCCGCCGCGTCGCCGGCCGGGGCCGCGGCCGGTCCGGCGCCGGCGGTGGTACGGACCAGGCCGTGCAGCAGCCGGGGCAGCGCCGGGCCGAGCCGGCCGAGCACCGCGTGGTCCAGGCTGACCGGGGCGATCGCCGGTTCGTCGTGGCGCAGTCCCTCGCTGAACAGCGTCATGCCCTCGTCCGGGCCGAGCGGCCGGAAGCCGGCCCGGCTCATCCGCTGCTCGTCGACGTGGCCCTGCGGCCCGCCGGGCTCCGCCGGGTTGGCCCACGGCCCCCAGGCCATGGACGTGACGGCGAGGCCGCGCGCCCGGCGGTGGTGGGCGAGCCCGTCGAGGAAGGCGTTCGCGGCGGCGTGGTTGGCCTGGCCGGGCCCGCCGAACAGGCCGGCGGAGGAGGAGAACAGCACGAACGCGGCGAGGTCCAGCTTCTCGGTCAGCTCGTGCAGGTGCCAGGCGGCGTCCACCTTGGGCGTGAGGACGGTGTCGAACCGGGCCGGCGTGAGCGCGGGCAGCACGCCGTCGTCGAGGACGCCGGCGGCGTGCACCACGCCGACCAGCGGCCGGTCGGCGGGAATCTCGTCGAGCAGCACGGCGAGGGCGTCCCGGTCGCTGACGTCGACGGCGACGACCTGCGCGGCGGCGCCGAGCGCGGTCAGCTCGGCGACCAGGTCGGCCGCGCCGGGCGCGTCCGGGCCGCTGCGGCTGGCCAGCAGCAGGCGCGGCACGCCGTGCCGGGTGACCAGGTGCCGGGCGACGAGGCGGCCGAGCGCGCCGGTGGCGCCGGTGACCAGCACGGTGCCGGCGGACAGCTCCGGTTCGGGCCGCTCCGGCGGTGGGCCGAGGCGAACCAGCCGGGGTACCCGGAGCTGGCCGGCGCGCAGCGCGAGCTGCGGTTCGCCGGTGCCGAGCGCGGCCGGCAGCGCCACCGGGGAGCGGGGGTCGTCGTCGAGGTCGAGCAGCACGAACCGGCCCGGGTTCTCCGACTGCGCGGAGCGGATCAGGCCCCACGCGGCGGCGGCCGGCAGGTCGGTGGGGCGGTCGCCGGGTTCGGCGCGGACCGCGTTGCGGGTGACCACGACCAGCGGGATGTCGGCGAGCGGATCGCGGGTGAGCCAGTCCTGCGCCAGCGCCAGCGTCTCGTGGGTGAGCAGGTGCGCGGCGCGGGCCGGGTCGGGTTCGTCGGCGCGCTGCCCGGTGACGGTGGCGACGACCGCGTCGGGCCGGGCCGCGCCGCCGGTCACGGCCGCGACCAGCCCGTCCAGGTCCGGGTACGCCTCGACGCCGGGCCACTCGTCGGCGTCGCCGAGCACGGCGAGGCGGGACGGGCGGCGGTCGCCCGGTTCGGGGCTGATCCAGTCGAGGCGGTGCAGGGACCGGGCGGCGGCGCGGCGGGTGGTGTCGAGCTGGTCGGTGCTGATCGGGCGCAGCACGAGCGCGTCGAGGGAGGCGACCGGCACGCCGCCGGTGTCGGTGACGGTGGCGGCGACCGCGCCGTCGGTGGGGGTGAGCCGGACCCGCAGTTCCCGGGCCCGGGTGGGCTGGATCGCGAGCCCGGTCCAGGAGAACGGCAGCCCGGGTGCCGTGGTCGGCGTGGTCGCGGCGTCTGCGGCCGGCGCGGTCGTGGTGGCGCGGTGCAGCGCGTCGGCGCCGATGGTGTGCAGCGCGGCGTCGAGCAGCGCCGGGTGCAGCGTGAACGGGTCGGCGGGGGCGTCGGTGTCGAGCGCCACCTCGGCGAGGAGGTCGTCGCCGCTGCGCCAGGCGGCGCGCAGCGCCTGGAACGTCGGGCCGTAGCCGTAGCCCTGCGTGGTGAGGTGCGGGTAGAGCGCGTCCAGCGGGATCGGTTCGGCGTCGGCGGGCGGCCACGCCCCGCCGGCGGCCACGGTGACCGGGCGGGTGGGGGCGAGTAGGCCGGTGGCGTGGCGCTGCCAGGTGCGGCCGGCGCCCGGGGTGTCGCCGTCGTCGAGGTGGGAGTGGATGGTGACCGGCCGGCAGCCGTCGTCGTCGACGGCGCCGACGCGGACCCGCAGGTCGACGCCGCCGGTGGGCGGGACGACGAGCGGCGCTTCCAGGACCAGTTCGGTGACGTGGGCGGTGTCGACGGCGCGTCCGCTCCAGGACGCCAGCTCCACCAGTGCGGTGCCGGGGAGCAGGACGGTGCCGAGCACGGCGTGGTCGGCCAGCCAGGGGTGGGTGGCCAGGGTGAGCCGGCCGGTGAACAGCAGGCCCTCGTCGCCGGGCAGGTCGGCCACGGCGTGCAGCAGCGGGTGGTCGACCGCGTCGAGGCCGGCGGCGGGCAGCCCGACCGGGCCGGAGCCGCCGCGCGCCAGCCAGTAGCGGTCCCGCGCGAACGGGTAGGTGGGCAGGTCGACGGTGGTCGCGGGGGCGAGGACGCGGGTCAGGTCGACGGGCAGGCCGATTGTGTGGGCGACCGCGAGGCTGGTCAGCAGCCGGGTCGGATCGTCGTCGCCACGGCGCAGCGTGGACAGGGTGTGTCCGGTGGTGTCGGTGTCGTCGAGGATCGCCGTCACCGGCATCGCGAGTACCGGATGCGCCGAGACTTCCACGAACGTGCGGTGCCCGGCCCCGATGGCGGTCCGCACCGCCTGCTCGAACCGCACCGGCTGCCGCAGATTCGTGAACCAGTACCCGCCGTCCATACCCTGCGGGTCGGCCCAGTCCCCCGTCACCGTCGACACCATCCGAACCTGACCCGCCTGCGGGTCCAGCCCCGCCAGGTCCGCGAGCATCCGCTCCCGGATCCGCTCCACCACCGGGTTGTGCGAGGCGTAGTTGAACGGCACCGGCTTCGCCCGCACCCCCTCGCCCTCCCACCGCTGACGCAACTCCGCCAACGTGTCCGGCGGACCCGACACCACCACATGACCCGGACCGTTGAACACCGCCACCACCGTGCCGGGCACACCCTCGATCCGCGCCTGCACCTCATCGGCAGGCAGATCCACCGCCAACATCCCGCCCGAACCCGCCAACGCGGCCAGCGACCGGGCCCGCAGAATCACCGCCTTCGCCGCATCATCGAGCGACAGCACCCCGGCCACACACGCAGCCGCCATCTCACCCTGCGAATGACCGATCACCAACGACGGCTCAACCCCCGCCGCCCGCCACACCTCCACCAAACACACACCGACCGCGAACAACACCGGCTGCAAGATCTCGACCCGGTCCAGCCAGGCGTCGTCGTCACCGGTCAACACCGACATCAGATCCACGTCCAGGAACGGCGCGAACGCCCGCTGACACTCCGCCAACCGCGCGTCGAACGGCCCACACCGACCCACCAGACCAGCCGCCATCCGCACCGACTGACCACCCTGACCCGGAAACACGAACACCGGACCCGGCCCGTGCTCGACGCTGGCGCCGGTCACGACATTCGCCGCCGGCGCACCGGACGCCAGCGCGTCCAGGCCGGCGAGCAGGTCGTCGCGGTCGGCGCCCACGATCGCGGCACGCTGGTCGAGCATGGCGCGGGTGGTGGCGAGGGACCAGGCCACCGCCGCGGGCGGCTGGTCCGGGTGCGTACGGACGTGCCGGGCGAGGCGTTCCGCCTGGCTGGTCAGTGCGGCGGTCGAGCGGGCGGACAGCGGCCAGAGCACCGCGTCGGTCCGGACCAGCGCGGACGCGGGCGCGTCGGGCTGCCCGGTGAGCACGTGCGCGTCGGCCTGTTCGATGACCACGTGGGCGTTGGTGCCGGAGATGCCGAACGACGACACCGCCGCCCGACGCGGCCGGTCCACCGCCGGCCACTCCCGCGCCTCGGTCACCAACTCCACCGCACCGGCCGACCAGTCGATGTGCGGCGACGGCTCGTCCACGTGCAGCGTGGCCGGCACGGTCGCGTGGCGCATCGCGAGAATCATCTTGATCACACCGGCCACGCCGGCGGCGGCCTGCGCGTGGCCCATGTTGGACTTGATCGAGCCGAGCAGCAGCGGCGTCTTTCGCTCCTGCCCGTACGTGGCCAGCAACGCCTGCGCCTCGATCGGGTCACCAAGCGTGGTGCCGGTGCCGTGCGCCTCCACCACGTCCACGTCCGACGTGGACAGCCCCGCGTCCGCCAACGCGGCCCGGATGACCCGTTGCTGCGACGGACCGTTCGGCGCGGTCAGCCCGTTCGACGCGCCGTCGGAGTTGACGGCCGAGCCACGGACCAACGCGAGCACCCGGTGGCCGTGCCGGCGGGCGTCGGAGAGCCGTTCCACGAGCAGCATGCCGACGCCCTCGGACCAGCCGGTGCCGTCGGCGGCGGCGGCGAACGACTTGCACCGCCCGTCGCCGGCCAGCCCGCCCTGGCGGGAGAACTCGGCGAACGTGTCCGGGGTGGCCATCACGGCGACGCCGCCGGCCAGCGCCAGGTCGCACTCGCCCCGGCGCAGCGACTCCCCGGCCAGGTGCAGCGCGACAAGCGACGACGAGCAGGCGGTGTCCACGGTGACGGCCGGCCCTTCGAGCCCGAGCGTGTACGCGACCCGCCCGGAGATGACGCTGTGCGCCCCACCGGTCATCAGGTAGCCCTCGGTGCCCTCCGGCACCTCGGTCAGCCCGGTGCCGTAGCCGGAGGTGGACGCGCCGACAAACACCCCGGTACGGCTGCCGGACAGGCCGGTCGGGTCCACGCCGGCCCGTTCCAGGACCTCCCAGGCGGCCTCCAGGGTGAGCCGCTGCTGCGGGTCCATGGCGAGCGCCTCGCGCGGGGAGATGCCGAAGAACGCCGGGTCGAAGCCGGTCGCCTCGGGCAGGAACCCGCCGGCCGGCGTGTAGCCGCTGTCCGGCGCCGGCACCGCCCAGCCCCGGTCGGTGGGGAAGCCGCCGATCGCGTCGACGCCGTCGGCGACGAGACGCCACAGCTCCTCCGGGCCGTCCACGCCGCCCGGGTAACGGCAGGCCATGCCGACCACCGCGATCGGCTCGTCCGTCCCGGCGGTGACGGTCGGCGCGGCCGGCGCGGTGGTGTCCGCGCCGAACGCGGTGACCCGCAGGTGCCGGGCCAGCTCGGCCGGGGTGGGGTGGTCGAAGACCAGGGTGGACGGCAGCCGCAGGCCGGTGGCCTCGTTCAGCCGGGTCCGCAGGTCCACCGCGGTCAGCGAGTCGAAGCCGAGATCCTTGAACGGTCGGCCGCGCAGGTCGTCGGCGGTGGCGTGGCCGAGGACCCGGGCGGTCTGCTCGTCGACCAGCCGCAGCAGCTCCCGCTCCTGCTCGGCCTCGGGCCGGCCGGCCAGGTGGCGCAGCGCCTCGGTGACGCCGGCCGGCGCGGCGGCGTCCCGGGCCGCCTCGGCCTCGGCCAACGCGCGGACCTGCGGCAGGTCGGACAGCAGCGGGCTGGGCCGGGTGAGCGTGAACGCCGGGTGGAAGCGGCTCCAGTCGACGTCGGCGACCGTGACGCCGGCGGTGGGCCGGTCCAGCGCCCGGTCCAGCGCCACCAGGGCCCGCGCCGGGTCGATGGTGGGCAGACCCATCCGGTGCAGTTGCTCGGTGGCGGTGTTCTTCGCGGCCATGCCGTCGGCGCCGCCCCACGCGGTCCACGCGACGGCGGTGGCGGTGAGGCCCCGGTCGCGACGGTGCACCGCGAGCGCGTCGAGCAGCGAGTTGCCCGCGCCGTACGCGCACTGCCCGGCGCTGCCCCAGGTGCCGGAGACGGAGGAGAAGAGCAGGAACGCGGCCAGCGGCCGGTCGGCGAGGCACTCGTCGAGGTGCAGCGCGCCGAGCACCTTGCCGGCGACGACGTGCGCGAACTCGTCGAGCGTGGTGCCGGTCAGCGGGGTGAGCTGGTCGGTGCCGGCGGCGTGCACCACCGCGGTCAGGTCGGGCAGCGAGTCGAGCAGCGCGGCGACCGCCGTACGGTCGGTCATGTCGCAGGCGGCGGCGGTGACCCGGCCGTCGGCGCCGTGCTCGGCGAGCAGCGGGGCCAGGCCGGGGGTGTCGGCGCCGCGCCGGCCGGCCAGCACGACCCGCCGGGCGCCGCGCTCCAGCAGCCAGCGGGTGACGTGTCCGCCGAGCGCGCCGGTGCCGCCGGTGACCAGGACGGTCGCGTCGGTCCAGCGGTCGCCGGCCGGCTGCTCCGGCGCGGGGGCGGGGACGAGCCGCCGGCCCCAGACGCCGCCGGCGCGGACCGCGACCTGGTCCTCGCCGCTGCCGCCGGCGAGCACGGCGGCGAGGCGGCGGCGGACCGCGTCGTCGGGCGTGGCCGGCAGGTCGATCAGGCCGCCCCACCGGTGCGGCTGTTCCACGGCGGCGGCCCGGCCGAGACCCCAGACCAGGTTCTGTACCGGGTCGGTGAGCCGGTCGGCGGGTCCGGCCTTGACCGCGCCGTTGGTCAGGCACCAGACGGGCGCGGGAACGTCGAGGTCGGTCAGCGCCTGGAGCAGCACCAGCGTGGTGGCGGCGGCGACGCTGACGCCGGGGTGCTCGGGCAGCAGCCGGTCCTGGCCGGCGACCAGGTGCAGCACGCCGGCCACCGGCGCGTCACCGAGCGCGGCGCGCAGCCGGTCGGCGAGCGCCGTACGGTCCAGGTCGTCGGCGCCGAGGCGCAGCACTGTCGCGTCGTCGACGAGCGCGGGCAGGTCGTCGGCCCAGCCGGGAGCGGTGCCGCCCTTCTGGTCGCGACTGCGGGGCTCCGCTGCGCTGCTCTCCTCGCGCTCTCGCGCGTCCGCGGGCAGCAGCACCAGCCAGCGGCCCGTCGGCCGGTCACCCTCGGCGACCGCTACCGGTTGCCACTGCACCTGGTACGACCAGCCGTCCACCAGGGACCGGTCGTGCCGGCCGCGACGCCAGGCGGAGAGCACCGGCAACGCGGGTCGCAGCGTCTCCACCGGGTCACCGCCGGCGTCGGCGCCGAACTGGTCGCGCAGCGCGTCGACGTCGGCGCGTTCCACGGCGGCCCAGAACTCGGCGTCCGCGCCGCTTGCCTCGACGGCGGGCGCGGCGGCCGGCGGCTCGGGCCAGAACCGCTGGCGGTGGAACGCGTACCCGGGCAGCCGGACCCGGTGCGGGTCGGCGCCGGCGAACAGCTCCCGCCAGCCGACCGGGACGCCGGCGACGTGCAGTTCGGCGAGCGCGGTGAGCAACGCCTCCGGTTCCGGGCGGTCGCGGCGCAGCAGCGCCACGGCGGTGGCGTCCGGGCCGGTCAGCTCCCGGGTCAGCGCGGTCAGCACGCCGCTCGGCCCGACCTCCAGGAAGGTGCCGGCGCCGAGCGCGCGCAGCCGGGTCACGCCGTCGGCGAAGCGGACCGTCTCCCGGACGTGCCGCACCCAGTACGCGGGGGTGCGGATCTCGTCCGGGTCGACCGGCTCGCCGGTCAGGTTGGACACGATCGGCAGCGTCGGCGCGTGCCGCTCCAGCCGTTCGACCACGGCGGCGAACGCGGCGAGCATCGGCTCCATCAGCGGGCTGTGGAACGCGTGGCTGACGGTCAGGCGCTTGGTGCGTACGCCCTGGGTGGCGGCGCGGCGCTCGACGTCGGCGATCGCGTCGGCGGCGCCGGAGACCACGACGGCGGCCGGCCCGTTGACGGCGGCGACGCCGATCGGCCCGTCCACGTCGGTGAGGAGCGCCTCGACGTCGGCGGGCGCGGCGGCCACGGAGAGCATCGCGCCGCCGGCCGGCAGTTCCTGCATGAGCCGGCCGCGCGCGGCCACCAGCGTGGCGGCGTCGGCGAGGCTGAACACGCCGGCCACGTGCGCGGCGACCACCTCGCCGACGGAGTGGCCGGCGAGCAGGTCCGGCCGTACGCCCCACGAGTCCAGCAGCCGGCACAGCGCCACCTCGACGGCGAAGAGCGCGGCCTGGGTGTACTCGGTCCGGTCGAGCAGCGCGGCGTCGGCGGTGCCGGGTTCGGCGGCGAGGATCGGCCCGAGCGGGCGGGGCAGGTGCCTGTCGAGTTCGCGGCAGACCTCGGTGAGCGCGTCCGCGTAGGCGGGGAACGCGGCGGCCAGTTCCCGACCCATCCCGGCGCGCTGCGCGCCCTGCCCGCTGAACAGGAACGCCACCTGCCCGCCGCGTGGGCCGGCGCCGGTGACCAGGCCGGACGCGGTGTCACCGGCGGCCAGGGCACGCAGGGAAGCGCGCAGCGCGTCGCGGTCCGGCGCGAGGACCACGGCCCGGTGGTCGAGCGCGCCCCGGGTGGTGACCGACGACCAGCCGATGTCGGTGACGGGGGCGTCGTCGGTGGCGAGCCAGTCGGCCCAGCGGGCGGCCTGGGCGGCCAGCCCGGCGGCGTCGCGGGCGGAGAGCAGCACCGGCGCCAGGCCGGCGGCCACCACCGGCGCCGGACCGGCCACCGACGCGGCGGCCGTCGACGCGACGGCGGCGGCCGGCGTGGCAGCGGCCGTCTGCGAGGCGGCGGCGCCCGACGTGACGGCGGCGCCCGACGTGCCAGCGGCGGCGGCCGGGGTCGCCGGGGCGGCGGTGGCCGGCTCCGGCGGCGGTGGGGCCTCCTCGACGATCACGTGGGCGTTGGTGCCGCTCATCCCGAACGAGGAGACACCGGCCCGGCGGGGCTGCTCCCCCGGCGGCCAGGGCAGCGGCTCGCTGAGCAGCGACACCGCGCCGGCGGACCAGTCGACGTGCGGGGTGGGCGCGTCCACGTGCAGCGTGGCGGGCAGCCGGTCGTGCCGCAGCGCCATCACCATCTTGATCACACCGGCGACGCCGGCGGCGGCCTGGGTGTGGCCGATGTTCGACTTCACCGACCCGAGTCGCAGCGGCCGGTCGGCCGGCCGGCCCTGCCCGTACGTGGCGAGCAGCGCGGTGGCCTCGATCGGGTCACCGAGGTTGGTGCCGGTGCCGTGCGCCTCCACGGCGTCGACCTGCTCCGGGGCGAGCCGGGCGCTGGCCAGCGCCTGGAGCACCACCCGCTGCTGGGAGGGGCCGTTGGGGGCGGTGAGCCCGTTGGACGCGCCGTCCTGGTTGACCGCGCTGCCCCGGATCACGGCGAGGACGGGATGGCCGTTGCGGCGGGCGTCGGAGAGCCGCTCCAGCAGCAGCACGCCGACGCCCTCGCCCCAGGCGGTCCCGTCGGCGGCGGCGGCGAACGCCTTGACCCGGCCGTCGGCTGCCAGCCCGCGCTGGCGGCTGAACCCGACGAACGCCGCCGGGGTGGACATGACGGTGGCGCCGCCGGCGAGCGCGAGCGTGCACTCGCCCTGCCGCAGTGCCTGGCCGGCGAGGTGCATCGCGACGAGCGACGACGAGCACGCGGTGTCGACGGAGACGGCCGGTCCCTCGATGCCCAGCACGTACGAGATGCGGCCGGAGACGACGCTGGCGGCGGTGCCGGTGAGCACGTACCCCTCGACGCCCGGCGGGGGCGTCTGGAGCAGCGCCGCGTAGTCCTGACCGGTGGTGCTGGCGAACACGCCGACCTGGTGACCGCGCAGCGTCGCCGGGTCGATGCCGGCGTGCTCGAACGCCTCCCACGACGTCTCCAGCAGCAGCCGCTGCTGCGGGTCCATGCCCAGCGCCTCGCGGGGTGAGATGCCGAAGAAGCCGGCGTCGAACTCGGTGGCCGAGTCCAGGAAGCCGCCCTCACCGACGTAGGAGGTGCCGGGGTGGTCGGGGTCCGGGTGGATGAGCCGCTCCAGGTCCCACCCACGGTCGGTGGGGAACGCCGAGACCGCGTCGGTGCCGCTGTCGACCAGCCGCCACAGGTCCTCCGGGGAGCGCACCCCGCCGGGGAACCGGCAGCCGATGCCGACGACGGCGATGGGCTCGCGGTTCGCGGCCTCCAGCTCGCCGAGCTTCCGCCGGGTCTGGTGCAGGTCGGCGGTCATCCATTTCAGATATTCCCGGAGGGTGTCCTCAGTCGCCATCAGCGCCACCTTTTCGGGCCGGAACAACAGGCGACCCAATACCGTTCGGCGCGATCACGAATTGCGTTGACCAGCGCCCACCAGGTCTCACTTACGGTGAGGAAGGTAATTGCCTGGCCAGACGCGTCACAACCCCTAGCCCGCCCCTAGGGCCGCCCCTAGCAGGGACGCCGCCGCGAGGTGCGCAGGCTGGGCCGGTACGCCGCCGCGACCGACCCGGTCGGACCGGTCGCGGCGGCCTCCGCAAAGCCCCCGCGACCGGCGGGGCCGAGGCGCCCACAATGGCGCGCGAATTCGTTCAGAATTCGCCGCCCGGCCCGCCCAGCTCGCGGTGGATGAAATCGAACAGTTCGGCGTCGCTGGCGGCGTCGAGCGTGTCGGTCACCGGCGCCTCCGGCGCGGGAGCGCGCTCGTCGCCCCAGCGGGCGATGAACGCCTGCATCTGCACCAGCAGCTTCTGCCGGGTCAGCGGGTCCGGCGTGCCGGCGGTGAACAGGTCGTCCACCTTCTCCAGTTCGGTGAGCAGGCCGGTGGTGGCGGCGGCGCCGTCGGGCGCCAGCAGCGTCCGCAGGTGCCGGGCGAGCGCCAGCGGGGTCGGGTAGTCGAAGACCACACTGCCCGGCAGCGTGGCCCCGGTCGCGGCGCGCAGCCGGTTCCGCAGCTCGACCGCGGTCATCGAGTCGAATCCGACCTCGCGGAAGGCCCGGCCGGGGCCGAGGTCGGCGGCGTCCGGGAGACCGAGCACCGCCGCGGCCTGGCCGGCGACGAGGTCGACCAGGATCGCGTCGCGCTCCGCGTCGCCGAGCGGGCGGAGCCGGTCCCGCAGCGCCGCCGCGGCGGCGTCGTCCGCGGGCTGCTCGGCGTGCAGGCCGTGCAGCGCCTCGGCGGCCTCGGGCAGGTCGGCGAAGAGTGGCCGGTCCCGGACCGCCGCGACGGCCGGCACGAACCGGTCCCACCGCACGTCGGCGACGACGAGCCGGTCGCCGTTGACGACCGCCTGCCGGAGCGCGGCGACGGCCAGCTCCGGGTCCATGCCGGGCAGGCCGCTGCGGCCGAGCTGGGCCAGGTCGGTGTCGGTGAGGCCGTCCGCCCAGGGTCCGAACGCCACCGACGTCACCGGCAGCCCGGCGTGCTGCCAACCGGCGGCGAGGACGTGCAGCAGCGCGTCGCCGGCCGCCTGCCCGTAGCGCCCGCCGGAGCCCCACACGCCGGAGGTGGACGAGCAGACCACAAGCGCGCCGAGCGCGCGCTGTTCCGCCTCGTCGGCGTAGCGGGGCAGGTCACCGACGGTGGCGGTCAGGTCGGCGGCGAGGTCGGCCAGGGTGAGGTCGACAAGTGGCGCGGTGCCGGTGTCGGCCGGCACGTGCACCAGCCCGGTCACCGGCCGCCCGTCGGCGGCGAGCTGCGCCATCCGGTCGGCCAGCTTGCCGCCGGCCGTCTCGTCCAGCGGCACCACCGACGCGCCGGCCCGGTCGAGCCAGGCGGTGGTGTGCCGGGCGACCGGTCCGGCACCGCCGGTGAGCAGGACGCTGCCCTGCGGCGTCCAGCCGCCGCCCGTACCCGTGCCCGGGCCGGTGGCCCGGACCAGCCGGCGGACGAGCGGACCGGACCCGTGCACCGCGACCTGGTCCTCCCCCTCCCGGTTGGTCAGCGCGGCCAGCAGTCCGGCGGCGGCCTCGGCGGTCACCGTGCCGGGCAGGTCGACGAGTCCGCCGACGTGCCGGGGGTGTTCCAGCGCGGCGGCCAGGCCGAGACCCCAACTGGTGGCCTGCCACGGCCGGGTGGCGGGTTCGTCGTCGGTGGCGGCGGCCCCGGCGGTGGCGAGCCACAGCGGTGCGCCGCCGTCGCGGGCGACGTGCGCCTGGAGCAGCAGCAGGTTGGCCGCGAGCCCGGCCGGCAGGGCGTCCTGCCCGGGGTGCGGGGCCTCGTCGAGCGCGAGCAGCGACAGCAGCGCGGTGGGCCGGTGGTCGGCCTCGGCCCGGGCCAGGGCGTCGGCGAGGCCGTCCCGGTCCACGGTGGCCGGGTCGACGGTGAGCAGCCGTACGTCGGCGCCGCCGGCCCGCAGCGCGTCGGCGACCGTGTCGGCGGTCTCGCGGGGCGGCGCGACAAGCAGCCAGCGGCCCGGCTCGCCGCCGGTCAACGCGCGCCGGTGCCAGGTGACCCGGTAGCGCCAGCCGGCCAGCACGCCGTCCTGGCGGCGTCGGCGTCGCCACGCGTCGAGCTGGGGCAGCACGTCGCGCAGCGGCTGTCCGGTGTCGATGCCGAGCCGGTCGAGGTCGCCGTCGCCGACCGCCCGCCAGAACTCGCCGTCGTCCGCCGCCGCGCCACCGACCGGGGTGGTCAGCGTGGGCCAGTACCGCTGCGGCTGGAACGCGTACGTGGGCAGCTCGGGCAGGTCCCGGGCGGCGGGGCGGGGGCCGGCGAGCGGCGTCAGCAGCGCCGGCCAGTGCGGGTCCCGTCCGGCCGCGTAGCCGGTGGCGACCGCGGTGAGCAGGCTGGTGACCTCCGGTACGCCGGCACGCAGCGCGGCGACCGAGGTGGTGTCGTCGGGCAGCAGGTCGGCGTTCATCGGGGTCAGCACCGCGGTGGGCCCGAGTTCCAGGAACGTGTCCACGCCGGTGTCCCGCAGCGCGGCGACCCCGTCGGCGTACCGGACCGTCTCGCGCACGTGCCGCACCCAGTAGTCAGGCGTCCGCAGGTCGTCGCCGGACGCGAGCGCGCCGGTCAGGTTGGACACCACCGGCAGCAGCGGCGCGGCAAAGGTCAACCCGTCGAGCACGGTCCGGAACTCGGCCAGCATGGGCGCCATCAGCGGACTGTGGAACGCGTGGCTCACGGTGAGCCGGCGGGTGCGCACGCCCCGGTCCCGCCAGGCGCGCTCGATCTCGTCCAGCGCGTCGGTCGGGCCGGACACCACCACCGACGACGGGCCGTTGACCGCCGCGATCCCGACCTCCGGGTGCCCGGCGACCGACGCGGCCACCTCGACCTCGGGGGCAGCGACCGCCAGCATCCCGCCGCCGGCCGGCAGCGCCTGCATGAGCCGGCCGCGCGCGGCGACGAGCGCGCACGCGTCGGCCAGGGACAGCACACCCGCCACGTGGGCGGCGACGATCTCGCCGACCGAGTGGCCGCCGACGGCGTCCGGCACGATCCCGAACGACTCGACGAGGCGGAACAGCGCCACCTCGACCGCGAACAGTCCGGCCTGCGTGAACCGGGTCTGGTCCAGCAGGTCGCCGTCGTCGAACAGCACCGGCTTGAGCGGCTGCGGCAGCAGCGGGTCGAGGTGCCCGCACACCTCGTCCAGCGCGGCGGCGAACACCGGGAACGCCGCGTACAGCTCCCGGCCCGTGCCGGCGCGTTGCGCGCCCTGCCCGGCAAAGAGGAGCGCGGTCCGGCCGGTCCGTGCGGGCGCGGCCGGGACGAGCGCCGGGTGGGTGTCGCCGGCGGCGAGCGCGGTCAGCGCGGCCAGCCGGGTCGCCGGGTCGGCGGCGACCACGACGGCCCGGTGGGCCAGGTGGGCCCGGCCCTCCACCAGCGCCCAGGCGACCGCGCCGGGGTCGACAGCAGCCGGCGGACCGGCCGGTTCCGCCGGGTCGGCGCCGACCGGGTCGGCAGCGACCGGGTCGGCAGCGACCGGGTCGGCAGCGACCGGGTCGGCAGCGACCGGGTCGGTGAGCCGCCGGGCCAGCCGGTCGGCCTGGTCCCGCAGGCCGGCCGCGGTCGCGGCGCTGACCGGCCACGGCAGCGCCACGTCGGCGCGCGGCGCTTCGGTCGGGTCCGTGTTCGCCCGTCCCTGCCCGGTGTCGCTCACGTCCGGGGCGCGTCCCGCCCCGGCGGCATCGCCGGCGGTGGTCGGCGCCTCCTCCAGGATCACGTGGGCGTTGGTGCCGCTGATGCCGAACGACGAGACGCCGGCCCGGCGCGGGGCGCCACCGGGCGTCCACGGGCGGGCCTCGGTGAGCAGCGCCAGCGGGCCGGACGCCCAGTCCACGTGCGGGGTGGGCGCGTCGACGTGCAGCGTGGCCGGGAGCGTCGCGTGGCGCAGCGCCAGCACCATCTTGATCAGGCTGGCCGCGCCGGCGGCGGCCTGGGTGTGGCCCAGGTTCGACTTGACCGAGCCGAGCCAGAGCGGCCGGTCGGCCGGCCGGTCCGGCCCGTACGCGGCGGCGAGCGCCTGCGCCTCGATCGGGTCGCCGAGCGTGGTGCCGGTGCCGTGCGCCTCGATCGCGTCGATGTCGGCCGGGGCCAGGCCGGCGTTGGCCAGGGCGGCCCGGATGACGCGCTGCTGGGCGGGCCCGTTCGGGGCGGTCAGCCCGTTGGACGCGCCGTCCTGGTTGACCGCGCTGCCGCGCACCACGGCGAGGATCCGCCGACCGTCGCGTTCCGCGTCGGAGAGGCGTTGCAGCAGCAGCACGCCGACGCCCTCGCCCCAGCCGGTGCCGTCCGCGGCGGCGGCGAACGCCTTGACCCGGCCGTCCTCGGCGAGCCCGCGCTGCCGGGAGAACTCCAGGAACGCGCCGGGCGTGGACATCACGGTGACGCCGCCGGCCAGGGCCAGGTCGCACTCGCCGGAGCGCAGCGCCTGCGCGGCCAGGTGCAGCGCGACAAGCGACGACGAGCAGGCCGTGTCGACGGTGACGGCGGGTCCGTGCAGGCCGAACGCGTACGCCAGCCGGCCGGAGACCACCGACGCGCCGTTGCCGGTGGCCTGGTAGCCCTCCACCTCGGACCGGGCGCCGAGCAGCAACGTGGCGTAGTCCTGCCCGTTGGTGCCCATGAACACGCCGGTGGCGGAGCCACGTACCCGCTGCGGGTCCAGGCCGGCGTGCTCGAACGCCTCCCAGGTGGTGTGCAGCAGCAGCCGCTGCTGCGGGTCCATGGCGAGCGCCTCGCGCGGGTTGATGCCGAAGAACGCGGCGTCGAAGCCGGCCACGTCGGCCAGGAAGCCGCCGCTGCGGGTGTAGCTGGTGCCGACGCGTTCCGGGTCGCTGTCGAACAGGCCGTCGAGGTCCCAGCCCCGGTCGGTGGGCATCGGCGTGACCGCGTCCCCGCCGTCGGCGAGCAGCCGCCACAGTTCCTGCGGGGAGGACACCCCGCCGGGGAAGCGGCAGGCCATCGAGACGATGGCGATCGGTTCGTCGGCGGCCGGCCGGGTCACCCGGGCGGCCTCGGCCGGGGCGTCCGCGCCGGCCACCAGCTCGGTACGCAGGAAGCGCGCCAGCTCGGCCGCCGACGGGTGGTCGAAGACCACTGTCGAGGGCAGCGTGGCGCCGGTGGCCCGGCCCAGCCGGTCGCGCAGTTGCACGGCGGCCAGCGAGTCGAAGCCGAGTTCGCGAAACGCCCGGCCGGCGGGCACCTGGTCGGTGGAGGTGTGCCCGAGCACCGCGGCGGCTTCGGCGCGTACCAGGTCGAGCAGGAGCGTCTCCTGCCCGGCGGCCGGCAGCGTGGCCAGCCGGGCGCGGAGTCCGCCGTCGGCGGTTTCCGGCGGCGTCCGGTCGACGGCGACGGCCGGGGCGACCCGGTCGAAGAGGTGGCTGGGCCGCGCCGCGGTGTACGCGGCGACGAACCGGGACCAGTCCACGCCGGCGATCACCGGGGCCGGCTCGGGGGCGTTGACCCAGCGGCCCAGCGCGGCGACGGCGGCGGCGGGCGGCAGCGGGTCGAGGCCGCGCCGGCGCAGCCCGTCCGCGGTCTCCCCGGCGGCCATGCCGTCGGCGGCCCACGGCCCGTAGGCGAGGGCGGTGGCCGGTTGGCCGGCGGCGCGGCGGGCCGCGACCAGCGCGTCGAGCAGGGCGTTGCCGGCGGCGTAGCCGGCCTGCCCGCCGCCGCCCCACACGCCGGCGACGGAGGAGAACACCACGAACGCGTCCAGGTCGCGGCCGTGGCAGGCGGCGTCCAGGTGGATCGCGCCGAGCACCTTGCCGGACAGGGTGCCGGCCAGGGCGTCGGTGGTCAGGTCGGTCACGGCGGCGGGGTCGCCGGCGACGCCGGCGGTGTGCACGACCGCGGTCAACGCCGGCAGGTCGTCGACCAGGTCGGTGACGGCGACCGGGTCGCTGACGTCGCAGGCGACCACCCGTACCGCGCCGAGCGTGGCGGTCAGGTCGGCGGCGCCCGGGGCGTCCGGGCCGCGCCGGGAGGCCAGCACCACCTCGTCGGCGCCGTTGGCCAGCAGCCACCGGGCCACGTGCCGGCCGAGCGCGCCGGTGCCGCCGGTGACCAGCACGGTGCCGCGCGGCTGCCAGCCGCCGCGGGCCGGTGGCGTCGCCGGGAGGAGGCGTCGGGCGAGGACGCCGGTGCGGCGTACGGCCACCTGGTCGTGGCCGCCGTCGGCGAGCACCGCGACGAGCGCGGCGCGGGTGGTGCGGTCGGCGCGGCCGGGCAGGTCGATCAGGCCACCCCACCGGTCGGGCCGTTCCAGCGCCACGACCCGGCCGAGGCCCCAGGCGGCTGCGGCGCGGACGTCGCCGCCCCGGTCGCCGGAGGTCACGGGCAGCGCGGCCCGGCTGAGCGCCCACACCCGGCCGGGCAGGCCGGTGTCGGTGAGCGCCTGGACGAGCGTGAGCAGCGCGGCGGCGCCGGCCGGGACGGCGGGCGCGTCGGCGAGCGGCCGGTCCTGGCGGGGCAGGACGCAGAGCACGCCGGTCCAGCCCTGGTCGCCGAGCCGCCGCAGCCGCTCCCCCAGCTCGGACCGGTCGATGCCGGCGGGGACGGTGAGCGTGTCCACCTCGGCGCCGGCCGTGGCGAGCGTCTTCGCGACGCCCGCGTCGGCGCCGCCGCCCACGGTGGTGACCAGCCACCGGCCGGTCAGTCCGGACGCGACGGCGGGGCGCACCGGCTCCCACCCGATCCGGTACGCCGAGCCGGCGCCCCGGGTCCGCGCCCGACGCCAGTCGGCCAGCACCGGCAGCGCGGCGCTGAGCGCGTCGGCGGCGGTGTCGTCGCCGAGGTGCGCGGCGAGCGCGGCCGGGTCGCCGTGCTCGACGGCGGCCCAGAACTCGGCGTCCGGCCCGTCGGTCCGGGCGGGCGTGTCGGGCCAGAACCGCTGCCGTTGGAACGCGTACGTGGGCAGGTCGACGCGGGTGGCGCCGGTGCCGGCGAACCACGGCGTCCAGTCGACGCGCACCCCGTGCACGTGCAGGTCGGCCAGCGCGGCCAGCAGCGCCTGGCGCTCGTCGCGGTCGTGGCGCTGGGCGGCGACCGCCCGTACGCCGTCGGTCTGGTCGGGGATCAGCGCGGTGAGCACGCTGCGCGGGCCGATCTCCAGGAATGTGTCCGTGCCGGCGGCGCGCAGCGCGGTCACACCGTCGGCGAATCGCACCGCCTCCCGCACGTGCCGCATCCAGTAGTCGGGCGTGCGCAGGTCGTCGCCCGCCGCCAACGCGCCGGTCACGTTGGACACGACCGGCAGCAGCGGCGCGGCGAACGTCAGCCCCGCCAGCACTGAGTGGAATTCGGCCAGCATGGGTTCCATCAGCGGGCTGTGGAACGCGTGGCTGACGGTCAGCCGCCGGGTGCGTGCGCCGCGCTCCTGCCAGTGGCGCGTGAGCGCGTCGAGCGCGTCGAGCGGTCCGGACACCACGACCGCCGTCGGTCCGTTGACGGCCGCGATCCCGACCTCCGGGTGGTCCGCGATCGACGCGGCCACCTCGACCTCGGGGGCGGCGACCGCCAGCATCCCACCACCGGCCGGCAACGCCTGCATCAGGCGACCCCGCGCCGCGACCAGCGCGCACGCGTCCGGCAGCGACAACACACCCGCCACGTACGCGGCGGTCACCTCACCGATCGAGTGCCCACCCACGAAGTCCGGGATCACCCCGAACGACTCCACCAGCCGGAACAACGCCACCTCGACCGCGAACAACCCGGCCTGCGTGAACTGCGTCTGGTCCAGCAGGTCGCCGTCGCCGAACAGCACCGGCTTCAGCGGCTGCGGCAGCAACGGGTCCAGGTGCGCGCACACCTCGTCCAGCGCGGACGCGAACACACCGAACGCCTCGGACAACTCCCGGCCCATGCCGGCACGCTGCGCACCCTGCCCGGAGAACAGCACCGCCAGCCGATCCCGCCGCTCCCGAGCACCGACAACCACCGCACCGGACGACTCACCGGCCGCCATTGCCCGCAGCCCGGCCAGCAAACCGTCCCGGTCGGCGGCGGCGACCACGGCCCGCTGCTCCAGCGCCGCCCGGGTGACCACCGACGACCAGGCCATGTCGACCGGTCGAACCGTCTCGTCGCCGGCCAACCACGCCGCCCAGCGGCCGGCCTGCGCGGCGAGTGCCGCGTCGGTACGCGCCGACAGCAGCACCGGCACCGGCCCACCGGTCGACTCCCCGACGCCCGCCGGCTCGACGACGTCAGTGGCCTGTTCCAGGATGACGTGCGCGTTGGTGCCGGAGATCCCGAACGACGACACCGCCGCCCGACGCGGCCGGTCCACCGCCGGCCACGGCGTCGGCGTCGTCGCCAGGCTCACCGCCCCGGCCGTCCAGTCGACGTGCGGCGACGGCTCGTCCACGTGCAACGTCGGCGGCACGATCCCGTGCCGCATGGCGAGGACCATCTTGATGATCCCGGCGACCCCGGCCGCCGCCTGCGTGTGACCCAGGTTCGACTTCACCGAACCGAGCAGCAGCGGCGTCTCCCGGTCCTGCCCGTACGTGGCCAGCAGCGCCTGCGCCTCGATCGGATCACCCAACGTGGTGCCGGTGCCGTGCGCCTCCACCGCGTCCACGTCGGCGGTCGTCAGTCGCGCGTTCGCCAGGGCCTGCCGGATCACCCGCTGCTGCGACGGACCGTTCGGCGCGGTCAACCCGTTCGACGCACCGTCCTGGTTCACCGCCGTGCCCCGCACCACCGCGAGAATCCGCCGACCCTCACGGCGCGCGTCGGAGAGCCGCTGCACCAACAGCACGCCGGAACCTTCGCCCCAGCCGGTGCCGTCGGCAGCGGCGGCGAACGACTTGCAGCGACCGTCCGGGGACAGACCCCGCTGCCGGGAGAACTCGATGAACGTGCCCGGCGTCGCCATCACCGTCACGCCACCGGCCAGGGCCAGGTCGCACTCCCCGGACCGCAGCGCCTGCACCGCCAGGTGCAACGCCACCAGCGACGACGAACACGCGGTGTCCACGGTCACCGCCGGGCCCTCCAGCCCGAACGAGTAGGCGACCCGACCGGACAACACGCTGCCCGACGTGCCGACGCCCACGTAGCCCTCGACCTCGGCCGGCAGTTCCACCAGCCGGGTGGCGTAGTCGTGGTACATGACCCCGGCGAACACCCCGGTCCGCGAGCCGCGCAGCCCGGCCGGGTCCACCCCGGCCGACTCGAACGCCTCCCACGACGTCTCCAGCAGCAGCCGCTGCTGCGGGTCCATGGCCAGCGCCTCACGCGGCGAGATGCCGAAGAAGCCGGGGTCGAAGTCGGCGGCGTCGTAGAGGAAGCCGCCCTGCGTGGCGTACGACGTGCCGCTGCGGTCCGGGTCGCTGTCGAACAGCGACCCGAGGTCCCAGCCGCGGTCGGCCGGGAACTCGGAGATGCCGTCCCCACCGGCGGCGAGCAGTTCCCAGAGCTGCTCCGGGTTCTCCACCCCACCGGGGTAGCGGCACGCCATGCCGACGATCGCCACCGGCTCGTCCAGGCCGGTCGGAGCGGCGGCCCGCGCGGTTGCCGGTGCCGGCCGGCTTCCGGCCAGCTCGGACCACACCTGTCCGGCGAGCGCGGCCGGCGTCGGGTAGTCGAACACCAACGTGGACGGCAGCCGCAGCCCGGTGGCCGCGTTGACCCGGTTGCGCAGGTCCACCGCGGTCAGCGAGTCGAAGCCCAGTTCCTGGAACGCCCGGTCGGCCGGCACCGCGCCGGCCCCGGCGTGGCCGAGCACCTGCGCGACCAGGCCCCGGACCAGCAGGTCGACCTCGGCGCGGGCCTCGTCGTCGGTGAGACGCGCGAGCCGGTCGGCCCAGCCTCCGGCCCCGGCGAGGCGCCGGCCGGCGGGGCGGCCGACGAGCGTGGCCAGCATCGCGGGTACGGGTGCGCCGGCGGTCGCCGCGCGCAGCGCCGGCACGTCGATCACGGTGGGTACGAGTTGCGGTCGACCGGTGGCGAGCGCGGCGTCGAACAGGTCCAGACCGGTCTCCACGCTCATCGGCGTCAACCCGGCCCGCGCCGATCGCTGCCGTTCCCCCTCCGACAACGACGCCGCCATTCCGGCGGTGTCCCACATTCCCCACGCCAACGACACCGCCGGCAGACCCTCGTGCCGACGCCACGCCGCCAACCCGTCCAGGAACGCGTTGCCCGCCGCGTAGGCGGCCTGACCGGGTGAGCCGAGCACCCCGGCGACGGACGAGAACAACACGAACAGGTCCAGGTCGAGATGCCGGGTGGCCTCGTGCAACCACCACGCCGCCGTCGCCTTCGGCGCGAGCACGTTCGCCAACCGCTCCGCGCTGATCGACGACACCACGCCGTCGTCCAACACACCGGCCGTGTGCACCACCCCGGCGAGCCGACCCTCCACCCCCGCCACCAGACCCGCGACCTGATCCCGATCGGTCACGTCACACGCCACCACCGACACCGACGCACCCAGCCCGGACAACCGCTCCACCAGCGCGTCCGCGCCCGGCGCGGCCGGACCCTGCCGCGACACCAACACCAGCGACCGCACCCCGTGCCCGGTGACGAGCCGCTCCGCCACCAACGCGCCCAACGCGCCGGTGCCACCGGTCACCAGCACCGTCCCGGCGCCGATCGCACGCCCGACGTGGTCCGGCACCGATGCTTCGTCGGTGGCGGCCAGGCCGTCGACCGCCGGCGTATGCCTGGGGGGCGCGGCGCGGACCAGGCGCGGCGTCAGCACCGCGTCGTCGCGTACCGCCACCTGCCCACCCGTCGCCGACAGGTCACCCAGCACACCGGCCAGCACCGGCAACACCCCACCGTCAACGCCCCGATCCAGATCGGCCAACACGATCCGCTCCGGATGCTCCGACTGCGCCGACCGCACCAACCCCCACACCGCCGCACCCGCCAGATCCGTCACCCGATCGTCGCCGGCCGCCACCACCGCGCCCCGGGTCACCACCACCAACCGCGACTCGGCCAAAGATTCGGCCGCCAACCACGCCTGCACCACCGCCAACACATCCGACGCAGTCACCCGCACCGAATCAGGCACCTCCGCGTCGAACGACCCGACCACCGGCAACACCAGCGTGCGCGGCACCCCCTCCCCCGCGTCGACCACCGCCGACACATCCGGGAACGACGGCAGCCCGTCGACGGACGCGCCGAGCACCGCCCAGCCGGTCGCCTGACCGGCCGGCGTCTCCGCAGGCTGCCAGCGCACCTCGTACAGGGACCGGGCCGCCGCACCGGACGTGGGCAGGCCGGTCATCTCGCGCAGGACCAGGGAATCCACCGACACGACAGGTGCGCCGCTCTCGTCGGCGGCGACCAGCCGGACCGCGTCTCCGGTGCGGGACAGACGGACCCGCAGCAGGGTGGCGCCGGTGGCGTGCACCTGGACGCCCTCGAACGCGAACGGCACCCGGGGGCCGCCGGCCCCGCCCTCCGGCAGCAGCCCGATCGGGTGCAGGGCGGCGTCCAGCAGCGCCGGGTGGAGCCCGAACCGGGCCGCGTCGGCGGTCATGTCGTCCGGCAGGGCGATCTCGGCGTACGCCTCGCCGTCACCGGTCCAGGCGCGACGCAGGCCCCGGAACGCCGGCCCGTACGCCAGGCCGTGCGCGGCGAGCGCGTCGTACCAGCCGGTCAGGTCGACCTCGGTCGCGTCGACCGGCGGCCAGGCCCCGACGGCCGGTTCGTCGGCGGTGGGCGGTTCGAGGATGCCGTCGGCGTGCCGGGTCCAGCCCGCCTCGGGGTCGTCGTCGGGGCGGGAGTGGACGGTGACGGCGCGACGGGTGCCGGCGCCGTCGACGCGTACCTGGATGCGCAGGCGGCCGGTGTCCGGCAGGACCAGCGGCGTGGCGACGGTGAGTTCGCGGAGCCGCGACACGCCGGCCTCGTCGCCGGCCCGGACGGCGAGTTCGACGAGCGCCGCGCCGGGCAGCAGCGTGGTGCCGGCCACCGCGTGGTCGGCCAGCCAGGGGTGGGTGGCGAGGGAGAGCTGGCCGGTGAGGACCACCTCGCCGTCGCCGGCCAGGTCGACGGTGGCGCCGAGCAGCGGGTGCCCGGCGTCGCTCAGCCCGGCCCCGGACACGTCGCCCCGGCGGCGGCCGGTCGTCGGCCAGTAGCGCCGGTGCGCGAACGCGTAGGTGGGCAGGTCGACGCGGGTGGCGCCGGTGCCGGCGAACCACGGCGTCCAGTCGACGCGCACGCCGTGCACGTGCAGCTCGGCCAGCCCGGCCAGCAGCGCGCCCGCCTCGTCCCGGTCCCGGCGCTGCACCGTGGTCGCGACCACCGTCTCGTCGTCGGCCAGGATCTCGGCGGTCATCGCGGTGAGCACGCTCTGCGGGCCGATCTCCAGGAACGTGTCCGTTCCGGCGGCGCGCAGCGCGGTCACGCCGTCGGCGAATCGCACCGCCTCCCGCACGTGCCGCATCCAGTAGTCGGGCGTGCGCAGGTCGTCGCCCGCCGCCAACGCGCCGGTCACGTTGGACACGACCGGCAGCAGCGGCGCGGCGAACGTCAACCCGTCGAGGACGGTACGGAACTCGGCGAGCATCGGCTCCATCAGCGGGCTGTGGAACGCGTGCGACACCGTCAGCCGGCGCGTCCGCACCCCCCGGTCCCGCCAGGCCCGGTCGACCTCGTCGAGCGCGTCCAGGTCACCGGAGACCACCGTCGACGAGAGGCCGTTGACGGCCGCGATCCCCAGCGCGGGGTGCGCCTCGATCGATGCGGCCACCTCGGCCTCCGGCGCGGCGACCGCCAGCATCCCACCACCGGCCGGCAACGCCTGCATCAACCGACCCCGCGCCGCGACCAGCGCACACGCGTCCGGCAGCGACAACACACCCGCCACGTACGCGGCGGTCACCTCACCGATCGAGTGCCCACCCACGAAGTCCGGGATCACCCCGAACGACTCCACCAGACGGAACAACGCCACCTCGACCGCGAACAACCCGGCCTGCGTGAACTGCGTCTGATCCACCAGGTCGCCGTCGCCGAACAGCACCGGCTTCAGCGGCTGCGGCAGCAACGGGTCCAGGTGCGCGCACACCTCGTCCAACGCGGCGGCGAACACACCGAACGCCCCGGACAACTCCCGGCCCATGCCGGCACGCTGCGCACCCTGCCCGGAGAACAGCACCGCCAGCCGATCCCGCCGCTCCCGAGCACCGACGACCACCGCACCGGACGACTCACCGGCCGCCAACGCCCGCAACCCCGCCAACAGGCCGTCCCGGTCGGCGACGGCGACCACGGCCCGCTGCTCCAGCGCCGCCCGGGTGACCACCGACGACCAGGCCATGTCCACCGGTCGAACCGTCTCGTCGCCGGCCAACCACGCCGCCCAGCGGCCGGCCTGCGCGGCGAGCGCTGCGTCGGTACGCGCCGACAGCAGCACCGGCACCGGCCCACCGGTCGACTCCCCGACACCCGCCGGCTCGACGACGTCGGCGGGCTGTTCCAGGATGACGTGCGCGTTGGTGCCGGAGATCCCGAACGACGACACCGCCGCCCGACGCGGCCGGTCCACCGCCGGCCACGGCGTCGGCGTCGTCGCCAGGCTCACCGCCCCGGCCGTCCAGTCGACGTGCGGCGACGGCTCGTCCACGTGCAACGTCGGCGGCACGATCCCGTGCCGCATGGCGAGGACCATCTTGATGATCCCGGCGACCCCGGCCGCCGCCTGCGTGTGACCCAGGTTCGACTTCACCGAACCGAGCAGCAGCGGCGTCTCCCGGTCCTGCCCGTACGTGGCCAGCAACGCCTGCGCCTCGATCGGATCACCCAACGTGGTGCCGGTGCCGTGCGCCTCCACCGCGTCCACGTCGGCGGTGCTCAGTCGCGCGTTCGCCAGGGCCTGGCGGATCACCCGCTGCTGCGACGGACCATTCGGCGCGGTCAACCCGTTCGACGCGCCGTCCTGGTTCACCGCCGTGCCCCGCACCACCGCGAGAATCCGCCGACCCTCACGGCGCGCGTCGGAGAGCCGCTGCACCAGCAGCACGCCGACGCCCTCGGACCAACCGGTGCCGTCCGCCGACGCGGCGAACGACTTGCAGCGGCCGTCGGCGGCGAGACCGCGCTGCCGGGAGAACTCGATGAACGTGCCCGGCGTCGCCATCACCGTCACGCCACCGGCGAGCGCCAGGTCGCACTCACCGGAGCGCAGCGCCTGCCCGGCCAGGTGCAGCGCGACGAGCGACGACGAGCACGCGGTGTCCACGGTGACGGCCGGGCCCTCCAGTCCGAACGTGTACGCGACCCGGCCGGACAGCACGCTGCCGGAGGTGCCGGTGCCGACGTAGCCCTCGGCGTCCGGCGGCAGGTCGGCCAGCCGGGAGGCGTAGTCGTGGTACATGACCCCGGCGAACACGCCGGTCCGCGAGCCGCGCAGCGCCACCGGGTCCACCCCGGCGGACTCGAAGCTCTCCCAGGACGCCTCCAGCAGCAGCCGCTGCTGCGGGTCCATGGCGACCGCCTCGCGGGGCGAGATGCCGAAGAAGTCGGGGTCGAAGTCGGCGGCGCCGGCGAGGAAGCCGCCGTGCCGGGCGTACGAGGTGCCGGCGTGGTCCGGGTCCGGGTCGTAGAGCGTGTCGAGGTCCCAGCCCCGGTCGGCGGGGAACTCGACGATGCCGTCCCGTCCCGAGGACAGGAGCTGCCAGAGCTGCTCCGGGTTGTCGACGCCGCCGGGATAGCGGCAGGCCATGCCGACGATGGCGATCGGCTCGTCGGTGTCGACCGCCCGCACCGCCGCGTGGCGGGCGCTGATCCGGCCGGAGACCTGCTCGTAGAGGTGCTCGGCGAGCGCCGCCGGGCTGGGGTGGTCGAAGACCAGCGTGGACGGCAGTCGCAGCCCGGTGGCCGCGTTGACCCGGTTGCGCAGGTCCACCGCGGTCAGCGAGTCGAAGCCCAGTTCCCGGAACGCCCGGTCGGCCGGCACCGCGCCGGCCCCGGCGTGGCCGAGCACCTGCGCGACCAGGCCCCGGACCAGCAGGTCCACCTCGGCGCGGGCGTCCTGCGGGTCGAGGCCGGCGAGCCGGTCGGCCCAGTCGCCGCCCGCGCCGGCCTGCCGTCGGGTCGCGGTCGGACCGACCAGGGTACGCAGCACCGCCGGCACCGGGCCGTTGCCGAGCGCGGACCGCAGCGCCGGTACGTCGACGACGGCCGGCACGAGCATCGGACGGCCCTCGGCGAGCGCGGCGTCGAACAGGTCCAGACCGGTCTCCACGCTCATCGGCGTCAACCCGGCCCGCGCCGACCGCTGCCGTTCCCCCTCCGACAACGACGCCGCCATCCCGGCGGTGTCCCACATGCCCCACGCGAGGCTGATCCCGGGCAGTCCGTCCTGCCGGCGTCGTGCCGCCAGCGCGTCCAGGAACGCGTTGCCCGCCGCATAGGCCGCCTGCCCCGGCGAGCCGAGCACCCCGGCGACGGACGAGAACAACACGAACAGGTCCAACTCCCGGTCGCGGGTCGCCTCGTGCAACCACCACGCCGCCGTCGCCTTGGGCGCCAACACGGCCGCCAGCCGCTCCGCGCTGATCGACGACACCACACCGTCGTCCAACACCCCGGCGGTGTGCACCACCCCGGCCAACCGGCCCGGCACCCCCGCGACCAACCGGAACACCTGATCCCGATCGGTCACGTCACACGCCACCACCGACACCGACGCACCCAGCCCGGACAACCGCTCCACCAGCGCGTCCGCGCCCGGCGCGGCCGGACCCTGCCGCGACACCAACACCAGCGACCGCACCCCGTGCCCGGTGACGAGGCGCTCCGCCACCAACGCGCCCAACGCGCCGGTGCCACCGGTCACCAGCACCGTGCCGTCCCGCACGACCCGCTCGCCGCCGTCCGACGCCAAGTCGGCCGGGGCCGGGACTCCCGGCGCGGAGGCGGCACGGACCAGGCGGGGCACGAACACCCGGCCGTCTCGTACCGCGAGTTGACCGCCGGTCGGGTCGGTGACCACGTGCGCGAGGACGGCGAGCGTCCGGTCGTCCGGCTCGGTGTCGAGGTCGGCCAGCACGATCCGGCCGGGGTGTTCGGACTGCGCGGAGCGCAGCAGACCCCACACGGCGGCACCGGCCAGATCGGTCACCGGGTCGTCGTCGCCGACGGAGACCGCGCCCCGGGTGAGGACCACGAGCGGGGTGCCGGCGAGCGCGTCGGCGGCCAGCCAGGACCGCACGGTGCCGAGCACGTCGGTGGTGACCGCGCGCACCGCGTCCGGAGTCGGCAGGCCGGTGGTGGGCAGCGGCAGCACCAGGGCCGAGGGCGGCGCGTCCGCCCCGACCGCCGCGGCGACGCCCGGGTACGCCGGCAATCCGATGGCGGACCCGGCCGGGTCGGCGCCGGTGCTGAGCACGGCCCAGCCGGACGGCGCGCCGACCGGCGCGACGTCCTCGGGCTGCCAGTGGAGCGCGTACAGGGACCGGGCCGCGACGTTCGGCACGACCGTGCCGGTCAGCTCCCGCAGCGCCAGCGTGTCGATCGACACCACGGGCCCACCGGCGGTGTCCACGGCGACCAGGCGGACGGCGGCGCCGGTGCGGGTGAGCCGCACCCGCAGGGCACGGGCCCCGGTGGCGTGCACCTGGAGGCCCTCGACGGTGAACGGCACGCGCGGGCCGTCGCCGGCGAGCAGCAGCCCGGCCGGGTGCAGCGCGGCGTCCAGCAGCGCCGGGTGGACGCCGAACCGGGACGCCTCGCCGGCCGCATCGTCGCCGAGCGCGACCTCGGCGTACGCCTCGCCGTCGCCGGTCCAGAGCCGGCGCAGGCCCTGGAACACCGGCCCGTAGGTGAGGCCGTGTCCGGCCAGCGCCGGGTACCAGCCGGTCAGGTCCACCTCGGTGAGCCCGGCGGGTGGCCAGGTGTCGACGGTGGGTTCGACGGCGGACGCGGGTTCCAGCACGCCGTCGGCGTGCGCGGTCCACTCGACGTCTCCGTCGGGCTGGGAGTGGATGGCGACCGGTCGGCCGCCGGTGGCGTCGGGGGCGCCGACGCTCACCTGCACCCGTACGCCGCCGGTCTCCGGCAGCACCAGCGGCGCGGTGAGCGTGAGGTCGCGTACCCGGGGGGTGCCGGCCTCGTCGCCGGCCCGGACGGCCAGTTCGGTGAGCGCGGTGCCGGGCACCAGGACGGCGCCGGCCACCACGTGGTCGGCGAGCCACGGGTGGGTGGCCGGCGACAGCCGGCCGGTCAGCACCACCAGGTCCGCGCCGGCCACGGTGACGGCGGCGCCGAGCAGCGGGTGGGCGGCGTCGCCGAGCCCGGCGCCGCTGACGTCGCCGCCGCGGGGGCGGCCGGTGGGCAGCCAGTAACGCTGGTGCCGGAACGCGTACGTGGGCAGGTCGACCCGGGTCGCGCCGGTGCCGGCGAACCACTGCGGGAAGGAGACCGGGACGCCGTGCACGTGCAGGTCGGCAAGCGCGGCCAGCAAAGCGGCGGTCTCGTCGCGGTCCCGTCGCTGGCCGGCGACCGCGAGCGCGTCTGGCAGGATGTCGCCGGTCAGCGCCGTGAGCACGCTCTGCGGGCCGATCTCCAGGAATGTGTCCGCGCCGGCGTCGCGCAGCGCGGTGATCCCGTCGGCGTAGCGGACCGCCTCGCGGACGTGCCGCACCCAGTAGTCGGCGCGGGTCAGGTCGGCCGGGTCGGCGAGCGCGCCGGTCAGGTTGGACACCACCGGCAGCAGCGGCGCGGAGAAGCTCAACCGGTCGAGCACGGCCCGGAACTCGGCGAGCATCGGTTCCATCAGCGGACTGTGGAACGCGTGCGACACCGTCAGCCGGCGGGTGCGGACGCCCCGCTCCCGCCAGCCGCGCTCGATCTCGTCCAGCGCGTCGAGCGGCCCGGACACCACCACCGACGACGGCCCGTTGACGGCGGCGACGCCCAGCTCGGGCCTGCCGTCGACGGACGCCAGGACGTCCCGTTCCGGCGCGGCGACGGCCAGCATCCCACCGCCGGCCGGCAGCGCCTGCATGAGCCGGCCCCGGGCGGCGACGAGCGCGCACGCGTCCGGCAGCGACAACACGCCGGCCACGTACGCGGCGGTGACCTCGCCGATCGAGTGCCCGCCGACGAAGTCCGGGGTGACGCCGAACGACTCGACGAGCCGGAACAACGCCACCTCGACCGCGAACAGCCCGGCCTGCGTGAACTGCGTCTGGTCCAGCAGCTCCCCGGCGTCGAACAGCACCGGCTTCAGCGGCTGCGGCAGCAGCGGATCGAGCTGCGCGCACACCTCGTCCAGCGCGGCGGCGAACACCCCGAACGCGTCGGACAGCTCCCGGCCCATGCCGGCGCGCTGCGCGCCCTGCCCGGAGAAGAGGATCGCGAGCCGACCCCGGGTGCTCGCCGTACCGGTGTGCACGGTGCCGGCCGGCGTGCCGGCGGCGAGCGCGTGCAGTCCGGCGAGCAGCTCGTCGTGGTCGGTGGCGACGACGACGGCGCGGTGGTCCAGGGCGGCCCGGCCGGTGACCGACGACCAGCCGACGTCGACCGGCCGGACGGCGGTGTCGGCGGCCAACCGGCGGGCCCAGCGGTCGGCCTGCGCGGCGAGCGCCTCCGGGTCGCGGGCGGAGAGCAGCACCGGCGCGGGTCGGCGGGGCGGCTCGGCGGGGACGGGGGCCGGCTCGGCGGGCGGCGCCTCGATGATGACGTGCGCGTTGGTGCCGCTCACCCCGAACGAGGAGACGGCGGCGCGGCGGGGCCGGTGCGACCGCGGCCAGGGCCGGGCCTCGGTGAGCAGGGAGACGTTGCCGGCGTCCCAGTCGATGTGCGGGGAGGGCGCGTCCACGTGCAGCGTGCGGGGCAGCACGCCGTGCCGCATCGCCATAATCATCTTGATGATGCCGGCCGCGCCGGCCGCGGCCTGGGTGTGGCCCAGGTTCGACTTGACCGAGCCCAGCCAGAGCGGGTCCCGGCCGTCGCGGTCCTGCCCGTACGTGGCGAGCAGCGCCTGCGCCTCGATCGGGTCACCGAGCGTGGTGCCGGTGCCGTGCGCCTCGACCGCGTCCACGTCGGCGGTGGTCAGCCGCGCGTTCGCCAGGGCCTGCCGGATGACGCGTTGCTGCGATGGGCCGTTCGGCGCGGTCAGGCCGTTGGACGCGCCGTCCTGGTTGACCGCGGTGCCGGCCACCACGGCGAGGATGCGCCGCCCGTCGCGGCGGGCGTCGGCCAGACGCTGCACCAGCAACACGCCGACGCCCTCGGACCAGCCGGTGCCGTCCGCCGACGCGGCGAACGACTTGCAGCGGCCGTCGGCGGCGAGACCGCGCTGCCGGGAGAACTCGATGAACGTGCCCGGGTTGGCCATCACGGTCACGCCGCCGGCCAGCGCCAGGTCGCACTCGCCGGACCGCAGCGCCTGCACCGCGAGGTGCAGCGCGACCAGCGACGACGAACAGGCGGTGTCCACGGTGACCGCCGGGCCCTCCAGACCGAACGTGTACGCCACCCGCCCGGAGACCACGCTGCCGGAGTTGCCGGTGCCGAGGTAGCCCTCCACGCCCTCCGGCAGCTCCCCCAACCCGGCGGCGTAGTCGTGGTACATCAGGCCGGCGAACACGCCGGTACGCGAGCCGCGCAGCCGGGCCGGGTCGACCCCGGCGGACTCGAACGTCTCCCAGGACGCCTCCAGCAGCAGCCGCTGCTGCGGGTCCATGGCGAGCGCCTCCCGCGGGCTGATGCCGAAGAAGCCCGGGTCGAAGTCGGCGGCGCCGGCGAGGAAGCCGCCCTCCCGGGCGTACGAGGTGCCCGGGTGGTCGGGGTCGTCGTGGAACAGCGTGTCCAGGTCCCAGCCCCGGTCGGTGGGGAACGCGCCGATGCCGTCGCCGTCGGCGGCCAGCAGCTCCCACAGCGCCTCGGGGCTGTCGATGCCGCCCGGATAGCGGCAGGCCATGCCGACGATCGCGATCGGCTCGTCCACGCCGGTGACCGCCGCCGCGTCGGCGCGGGTCACGGCGGTGGCGCCGGTGAGTTGCTCGTGCACGTGCGCGGCGAGCGCGGCCGGGGTCGGGTAGTCGAAGACCAGCGTGGACGCCAGCCGCAGCCCGGTGGCGGCGTTGACCCGGTTGCGCAGGTCCACCGCCGTCAGCGAGTCGAAGCCCAGTTCCTGGAACGCCCGGTCGGCCGGCACCGCGTCCGCGCCACCGTGGCCGAGCACCTGCGCGACCAGGCCCCGGACCAGCAGGCCCACCTCGGCGCGGGCCTCGTCGTCGGTGAGTCGGGCGAGCCGGTCGGCCCAGCCGTCGGCCGCCGCGCCGGCCTGTCGCCGGGCGGGCGCGCCGGCCAGGGCACGCAACATCGGGGGTACGCCAGCGGCGGCGCGCAGCGCCGGCAGGTCCAGCACGGCCGGCACGAGCGCGGCGGTGTCGGACGCGACGGCGGTGTCGAAGAGCGCGACGCCGACCGCCTCGGTGATCACGCCGAGCCCGGCGCGGGCCACCCGGGAACGGTCGGCGCTGTCGAGGCCGGCGGCCATCCCGTCGGTGTCCCACATGCCCCAGGCCAGCGCGTGCGCGGGTCGGCCCTGGGCGCGGCGGTGGACCGCGAGCGCGTCGAGGTAGGCGTTCGCGGCGGCGTACGCGCCCTGGCCGGGGGAACCGAGCACACCGGCGATCGACGAGTAGGTGACGAACAGGTCGAGGTCGAGGCCGGCGGTGGCCTCGTGCAGGTGCCAGGCGGCGTCCACCTTGGGGGCGAGCACCCGGGCCAGCCGGTCGGCGTCGGTGCCGGTGATCACGGCGTCGTCGAGCACGCCGGCGGTGTGCACCACCCCGGCGAGCCGGCCGGCGGCGGTGAGGTCGGCGACCAGCCGGTCGACCGCGTCGCGGTCGGTGAGGTCGCAGGCCAGCACGCGGACGTGGGCGCCGAGCGCGGTCAGCTCGTCGACCAGGTCGGCCGCGCCGTCGGCGTCGGGTCCGCGCCGGCTGACCAGGGCCAGCGAGTCGACGCCCCGCTCGGCGACCAGGTGGCGGGCGAGCAGCGCGCCGAGCGCGCCGGTGCCGCCGGTGACCAGGACGGTGCCGTCGTAGGTGGCCGGGGTGGTCGCGGGTGGGGCGTCGGCGCGTACCAGTCGGGGGGTGTGGGTGGTGTCGCCGCGGACCGCGAGCTGCGCCGCGGCCGGGTCACCGGCGGCGGTCGCGAGCAGCGCCAGCACGTCGGCGTCGAGGTCGCGGTCCAGGTCGGCCAGGACGATCCGGCCGGGGTGCTCGGACTGGGCGGAGCGGACCAGGCCCCAGACGGCGGCGCCGGCCAGGTCGGCGGCGCGGTCGTCGGGCGTGGCCGGCACCGCGTCGCGGGTGGTCACGACGAGCCGCGCGTCGGCGGTCGCGTCGGCGGTCAGCCAGGCGCGCAGCGTGGCGAGCACGCCGGTGGTGGCGGCGTGGACCGCGGCCGGCGTCGGCCCGGCCGGTGGCACCGGCAGCACCACCAGCGGGGGTACGCCGCCGGCGGCGACCAGCGCGGCCACGTCCGGGTGTGCGGCGGCGTCGGGCAGGGCGGGCAGCGGCGCGCCGAGCACCGCCGTGGCGGGCGGGGTGGCCGGGGTGAGCGCCTCGGCCACCCAGGCGACCCGGAACAGCGACCGGGCGGCGCGGGTGGCGGCCGGCGGCGTGACGCCGGTCAGCTCGCGCAGCACCAGCGCGTCGACGGTGACGACGGGCCGGTCGGTGGGGTCGACGGCGAGCAGCCGTACCGCCGTGCCGGTCCGGGTGAGCCGGACCCGCAGCGTCTGGGCGCCGACGGCGTGCACCTGGACGCCGGTGAACGCGAACGGCGCCTTCGGGCCGGTGGTGCCGTCGCCGGGCAGCAGCGCGGTGGGATGCAGCGCGGCGTCGAGCAGCGCGGGGTGCACGCCGAACCCGCCGACCTGGTCGGGGCCGGCGGACGGCAGCGTCACCTCGGCGTAGACGGTGTCGTCGCCTGTCGTCCAGGCCCGTCGCAGGCCCTGGAACGCCGGCCCGTAGGTCATGCCGTGGCCGGCGAGCGCGTCGTACCAGCCGGTGAGGTCGGTCTCGACCGCGTGCGGCGGGGGCCACGCGCCGAGGCCGGCCCCCTCGGTGGGAGCGGCGGCGCTGAGCAGGCCCTCGGCGTGCCGAACCCAGTCGCCGTCGGGGTCGTCGTCGGGCTGCGAGTGCACCGCGACGGTGCGCCAGCCGGCGTGGTCGCGGGGGCCGACCCGCACCTGCACCCGCACCCCGCCCCGGGCGGGGAGCACCAGCGGCGCGGCGACGGTCAGCTCGCGGACCCGGCAGGGGCCGAACTCCTCGCCGGCGCGCAGCACGAGTTCGACGAGCGCGGTGCCGGGGACGAGGACCGCGCCGGCGACCTCGTGGTCGGCGAGCCACGGTTGGGTCGACAGGGACAGCCGGCCGGTGAGCACGGCGGCGTCCTCGCCGGCCAGCCGGACGGCGGCGGTGAGCAGCGGGTGGCCGGCGGCGCCGAGGCCGGCCCCGGTGACGTCGGCGGCGGGCCCGGCCGGGCGCAACCAGTAGCGGTCGCCGCCGAACGCGTAGGTGGGCAGGTCGGCGGCGGTGGCCGGGGCGCCGGCGAACAGCGGGGTCCAGTCGACGGGCACGCCGCCGGTGAAGAGTTCCGCCAGCGCGGTGAGCAGCGCGCGGGGCTCGGGCCGGTCGGCGCGCTGGGTGGCGACGGCCAGCCCGGTCGGGTCGTCGGCGGTGTCGCGGACCAGCACGGTGAGGACGCCGCGCGGGCCGATCTCCAGGAACGTGTCCACCCCGGCGGCGCGCAGCGCGGTCACGCCGTCGGCGAACCGCACCGCCTCCCGCACGTGCCGCACCCAGTAGTCGGCGGTGGTGATCTCGGTCGGGTCGGCCAGCGCGCCGGTCAGGTTCGACACGACCGGCAGCAGCGGCGCGGCGAAGCTCAACCCGTCGAGGACCGTGCGGAACTCGGCGAGCATCGGCTCCATCAGCGGGCTGTGGAACGCGTGCGACACCGTCAACCGGCGGACCCGCACCCCCTGCTCCCGCCAGGCGTGTGCCAGCTCGTCCAGCGCGCCGAGGTCACCGGAGACCACGGTTGCCGACGGCCCGTTCACCGCGGCGATCCCCAGCGCGGGGTGCGCCTCGATCGACGCGGCCACCTCGGCCTCCGGCGCGGCGACCGCCAACATCCCGCCGCCGGCCGGCAACGCCTGCATCAACCGACCCCGCGCCGCGACCAACGCGCACGCGTCCGGCAGCGACAACACGCCCGCCACGTACGCCGCGGTGACCTCACCGATCGAGTGCCCACCCACGAAGTCCGGGGTGACCCCGAACGACTCGACGAGCCGGAACAGCGCCACCTCGACCGCGAACAGACCGGCCTGCGTGAACTGCGTCTGGTCCACCAGGTCGCCGTCGCCGAACAGCACCGGCTTCAACGGCTGCGGCAGCAACGGATCGAGCTGCGCGCACACCTCGTCCAACGCGGCGGCGAACACACCGAACGCCTCGGACAACTCCCGGCCCATGCCGGCACGCTGCGCGCCCTGCCCGGAGAACAGCACCGCGACCGGGCCCCGGTCGGTGGCGCGGCCGGTGACCAGGTTGTCGGCCGCCGCGCCGGCGGCGAGCGCCCGCAGCCCGGCGGTCAACTCGTCGTGGTCGGCGGCGAGCAGCACCGCCCGGTGCTCCAGCGCGGTCCGCGCGGTCAGCGACGTGCGGCCCACGGCGGCCAGGTCGGGGCGGTCCGGCGCGGCGAACGCGTCGGCCCAGCGGGCCGCCTGCCGGGCCAGCCCGCCGTCGCCGCGCGCCGACACCAGCACCGGCACCAGCGGCGGCGGCGCGGGCCGGTCGGCCACCTCGGGCTCGACGGCCGGCGGCTGCTCGATGATGACGTGGGCGTTGGTGCCGCTGACGCCGAACGAGGAGACCGCGGCCCGGCGGGGCCGGTCCACCGCCGGCCACGGCCGGGCCTCGGTGAGCAGCTCCACCGCGCCGGCCGACCAGTCGACGTGCGGGGTCGGCGCGTCCACGTGCAGCGTGCGGGGCAGCACGCCGTGGCGCAACGCCTGCACCATCTTGATCACCCCGGCGACGCCGGCCGCGGCCTGGCTGTGCCCGATGTTCGACTTGATGGAGCCCAGCCACAGCGGCTCGCCGGCCCGCTCCTGCCCGTACGTGGCCAGCAGCGCCTGCGCCTCGATCGGGTCGCCGAGCGTGGTGGCGGTGCCGTGCGCCTCGACCGCGTCCACGTCGGCGGTGGTCAGCCCGGCGGCGGCGAGCGCGGCCCGGATGACCCGCTGCTGGGACGGCCCGTTCGGGGCGGTGAGGCCGTTGGACGCGCCGTCCTGGTTGACGGCGGAGCCCCGGACCACGGCGAGCACCCGGTGGCCGTTGCGGCGCGCGTCGGAGAGCCGCTCCACCACCAGCACACCCACGCCCTCGGACCAGCCGGTGCCGTCGGCGGCGGCGGCGAACGACCGGCAGCGGCCGTCGGCGGCCAGCCCGCCCTGACGGGTGAACTCGACGAACGCGCCGGGGGTCACCAGCACGTTCACGCCGCCGGCCAGGGCCAGGTCGCACTCGCCCTGGCGCAGCGACTGCACGGCCAGGTGCAGCGCGACGAGCGACGACGAGCAGGCGGTGTCCACGGTGACGGCCGGGCCCTCCAGCCCGAACGTGTAGGCGACCCGGCCGGAGATGACGCTGTGCGCGCCCCCGGTGAGCCGGTAGCCGTCCAGGTCGCGGGTCTCGTCGCCGGCGCCGTAGCCGGACGGGGACGCGCCGACGAACACGCCGGTGGCGGTGCCGTGCAGCGTGTCCGGGTTGAGCGCGGCCTGCTCGAACGCCGCCCAGGTGGCCTCCAGCAGCAGCCGCTGCTGCGGGTCCATGGCGAGCGCCTCGCGCGGGCTGATGCCGAAGAAGTCCGGGTCGAACTCGGTGGCCCGGTCGATGAACCCGCCGTGGCGGGTGAACGAGCGGCCCGGGGCGTCCGGGTCGTCGGCGTAGAGCCGGTCGAGGTCCCAGTCCCGGTCGGTGCGGAACTCGGTGATGCCGTCGCGGCCCTCGGCGACCAGCTCCCACAGCCCGTCCGGGTCGGCGACACCGCCCGGGTAGCGGCAGCTCATGCCGACGATCGCGATCGGCTCGTCGGCGGTCGCCGGGCCGGCGGGGGCGTCGGCGGGGGCGTCGCCGGCGTCGGGCAGCCGCAGCAGCGTGGCGAGCTGACCGGCCAGCACGGCCGGGCTGGGGTAGTCGAAGATGACGGTGGTGGGCAGCGACAGGCCGGTGGCGGCGGTGAGCTGGTTACGCAGCTCCACCGCGGTCAGCGAGTCGAAGCCGAGGTCGCGGAACGCGCGCCGGGGGCGTACCGCGTCGCTGCCGGCGTGGCCGAGGACCGCGGCGGCGTGGTCGCGGACCAGGTCGGTGAGGCGGCGTTCCCGGTCGGCGCGGGGCAGGTCGAGCAGTTCCCGGCGCAGTCCGCCGGCCCGGTCGTCGACGTCGGCGGTGGCGGGCCGCTCGGTCAGCGCGTCCCGGGCCTCCGGGATGTCGGCGAGCAGCGGCCGGGGCCGGGCGGAGGCGTACGCGGGCGCGAACTGGGCCCAGTCGACGTCGGCGACGACCAGCGTGGTCTCGCCGTGCTCGACGGCCCGGCGCAGGGCCAGCAGCGCGGCGGCCGGCTGCATCGGGTTGAGGCCGCGCCGGCTGAGCAGCCGCTGCGCCTCCTCGGTGGTGGCCATGCCGCCCTCGGCCCAGGCGCCCCAGGAGATCGAGGTCGCGGTCAGTCCCCGGGCGCGACGCTGCTCGGCGAGCGCGTCCAGGTAGGCGTTCGCCGCCGCGTACGCGCCCTGGCCGCCGCTGCCCCACACGCCGGAGATGGACGCGAACAGCACGAACGCGTCGAGCGGCCGGTCACCGAGCAGCTCGTCGAGGTACGCGGCGCCGGCGACCTTGCCGGCCATCACGTGATCGAACACGTCCAGGTCGGTGTCGACGAGCGCGGTGAGCCGGGTGATGCCGGCGGCGTGCAGCACGGCGGTCAGCGGCGCGACGTCGTCCAGGCCGGCGACCAGCGCGGCGACCTGCTCCCGGTCGGCCAGGTCGCAGGCGACCACGCTGACCCGTACCCCGTCGGCGGTCAGCTCGTCGACCAGCTCGCGGGCCCCGGCGGCGTCGAGCCCCCGGCGGCTGGTGAGCACCAGGTGCTCGGCGCCGTTGGCGGCCAGCCAGCGGGCGGCCTGGGCGCCGATCGCGCCGGTGCCGCCGGTGATCAGCACGGTGCCGCGCGGCTGCCAGCCGGCGAGCTGCCCGGCGGTGCGGGCGGTGGTGCGGGCCAGCCGGCGGACGAACGTGCCGTACGGGCGGACCGCGTACTGGTCCTCGTCACCGCCGCCGGTGAGGATGCGGGCCACCTCGGCCCAGGTCGCCGCGTCGGGCGCGGCGGGCAGGTCGAGCACGCCGCCCCACTGCCGGGGGTGTTCCAGGCCGATCACCCGGGCCAGGCCCCCGAGCGCGGCCTGGGCGGCGCTGGTGACCGGCTCGGCCGGGCCGGTGCCCACGCCGCCCTGGGTGACGCACCACAGCGGGGCGGTGCGGCCGGCGTCCTGGGCGGCCTGCACCAGCCGGGTGGTGGCGACCAGGCCGGTGGAGACGCCCGGGTGGCCCGGGTGGTCGGCGTCGGCGAGCGCGAGCAGCGACACGATCACGGTCGGTTCGTCGGTGAGCGACGCGGCCAGCTCCGCGCGGGTGGCGTGGACCGGGTCGACGGGCAGCGTGCGCAGCGTCGACCCGTCGGGCAGCGCGGCGGCGAGCGCGGCCGACCAGGCGTCCGCCCGGTCGTCGCCGGCCGGCGACACCACCAGCAGGTCGGCGACGGCCGGGGTGGCGACGGCGGTGGCCGGCTGCCACACCACCCGGTACGACCAGCCGTCCAGCACGGCCCGCTGGAGCCGGGCGCGACGCCAGGACGACAGCAGCGGCAGCGCCGGGGCGAGCACCTCCGGGTCGGCGTCGCCGGCGGTGAGCGCGGCGACGTCGGCGCGTTCCACCGCCGACCAGAACTCCACGTCGACGACGTCCGGGCCGACCGGGCCGGCGGCGGTCCCCGCCATCCGCTCCGGCCAGTAGCGCCGCCGCTGGAACGCGTACGTGGGCAGGCCGGTGAGCACCGGCGCGGGAGCGAGGACCTGGGCCAGGTCCACCGGCAGGCCGTGCGCGTGGGCGTGGGCGATGCTGGTCAGCAGCCGCAGCCGGGCGTCGTCGCCGCGCCGCAGCGTGGACAGCGCGCGGCCGGTGGTGCCGGTGTCGTCCAGGATGGCCGCGACCGACATGGTGAGCACCGGGTGCGGGGACACCTCGACGAAGTCGGTGTGCCCGGCGTCGATCGCGGTCCGCACGGCGGTATCGAACAGCACCGGCAGGCGCAGGTTGTCGGCCCAGTGGTCGGCGTCGAAGCGGGTGCCGTCGAGCCGGTCGCCGGTGACCGTGGAGATGATCGGCACGTCGCCGGGGCGTGGCGTCAGGCCGGCCAGTTCGGTGCGGAGCCGGTCGGCGACCGGCGCCACGGCCGGCGAGTGCGAGGCGTAGTCGACGGCCACCGGCCGGGCGCGTACGCCGTCGGCGACAAGCGTGGCGATCAGGTCGGCGACGGCCTGCGGCGGCCCGGCGACGGCCGTGGTGGCGGGGCCGTTGACCACCGAGACGGTGACGCCCTCGGGCAGGCGGGCGGCCAGCTCGGCGGCGGGCAGGTCGACGGCGGCCATGGCGCCGGTGCCGGCGACGTCGGCCAGCGCCCGCAGGCGCAGCGCCAGCACCCGGGCCGCGTCGGCGAGGGTGAGCGCGCCGGCCACGTGGGCGGCGACGATCTCGCCCTGGGAGTGGCCGATCACGGCGCGCGGGCTCATCCCGGCGTGCCGCCAGAGCCGGGCCAGCGCCACGCCGACCGCGAACAGCGCCGGCTGGGCGATCTCGGAGCGGGTCAGCCACGAGTCGTCACCGCCGGTGAGCACGGCGACCACGTCGACGTCGAGCCAGCGGTCCAGTTCGGCCTGGCACTCGGCGAGCGCCTCGTCGAAGACCGGCGCGGCGCCGATCAGCTCGGCGGCCATGGCGACGTGCTGCGCGCCCTGGCCGGGGAACACCCAGACCGGTCCCTCCCCCGGCTCGCCGGCCTGACCGGTGACGACGGTGGCGGCGGGGGTGCCGGCGGCGACCGCGTCCAGGCCGGCGAGGAGCTGCTCGGGGTCGGCGGCCACCACGGCGGCCCGGTGCTCGAACACCGACCGGGTGGTGACCAGCGACCAGGCCAGCCGCGCCGGGTCGAGGTCGGCGTGGTCGCGGACGTGGCGGGCCAGTCGGGCGGCCTGCTCGCGCAGCGCGTCGGCGGACCGGGCGGAGAGCGGCCACACGGTGGCGGCACCGGCGACCAGGGGCGGCCGGTCGGTGTCGGGCGCCGGGGTGGGCGTCGGGTCGGCCTGTTCCAGGATGACGTGGGCGTTGGTGCCGCTGATGCCGAACGAGGAGATCGCGGCGCGGCGCGGCCGGTCCACCGCCGGCCAGCTCCGGGCCTCGGTGAGCAGCTCCACCGCGCCGGCGGACCAGTCGATGTGCGGCGACGGCGTGTCGACGTGCAGCGTGGCGGGCAGCCGGCCGTGCCGGATGGCCTGCACCATCTTGATCACGCCGGCGACGCCGGCGGCGGACTGGCTGTGGCCCAGGTTCGACTTGATCGAGCCCAGCCAGAGCGGGTCCCGGCCGTCGCGGTCCTGCCCGTACGTGGCGAGCAGCGCCTGCGCCTCGATCGGGTCGCCGAGCGTGGTGCCGGTGCCGTGCGCCTCGACCGCGTCCACGTCGCCGGTGTCCAGCCGGGCGTTGCTGAGCGCCTGCCGGATGACCCGCTGCTGGGAGGGGCCGTTGGGGGCGGTGAGCCCGTTGGACGCGCCGTCCTGGTTGACGGCGCTGCCGCGCAGCACCGCCAGGACCGGGTGGCCGTTGCGGCGGGCGTCGGCGAGCCGTTCGACGAGCAGCAGGCCGACACCCTCGGCCCAGCCGGTGCCGTCGGCGGCGGCGGCGAACGACTTGCACCGTCCGTCGGAGGCGAGACCGCGCTGGCGGGAGAAGCCGACGAACGCGCTGGGGCTGGCCATCACCGTCACGCCGCCGGCGAGCGCCAGGTCGAACTCGCCGGCCCGTAGCGCCTGCGCGGCCAGGTGCAGCGCGACGAGCGACGACGAGCAGGCGGTGTCCACGGTGACGGCGGGCCCTTCCAGGCCCAGCGCGTACGCGATCCGCCCGGAGACGACGCTGGTGACGGTGCCGGTGAGCAGGTAGCCCTCGTCGGCGTCGGTCGCGCCGCCGTCGGCGGCGACGCCGTAGCCGTTGGCGGCGGTGCCGACGAACACGCCGACCTTCTGCCCGCGTACCGACGAGGGGGCGATGCCGGCGGTCTCGAACGCCTCCCACGAGGTTTCCAGCAGCAGCCGCTGCTGGGGGTCCATGGCGAGCGCCTCACGCGGGCTGATGCCGAAGAACTCGGCGTCGAAGCCGGCCGCGTCGTAGAGGAAGCCGCCCTGCTGGGTGGTGGAGCGGCCGACCCGGTCGGCGGACGGGTCGTAGAGGTTGGCCAGGTCCCAGCCCCGGTCGGTGGGGAAGCCGGCGATCGCGTCGCCGCCGGCATCCACCAGCTCCCACAACTGCTCCGGGGTGGACACCCCGCCCGGGTAGCGGCAGGACATCGCGACGATCGCGATCGGCTCCCGGGCGGCGGCGGTGAGCTGCTGGTTGAGCTGCTTGAGCCGGCCGGTCTCCTTGAGGGAGGCCCGAAGCGCCTCGACGACCTTGTCTGCGGACGTGGACATCATCTACTCCGTACGTGGGCGTCAGGACTCGGAGCCGTCGAGGGCCAGCCGGATCAGGGTGTCGGTGTCGAGGTCGTCGAGGTCGACCTCCGCGGCGTCCGGCTCGGGCGGCGGGCCGTCGCCGTCGGCGAGGCCGAGCAGCAGCTCCAACAGCCCGGCCTCGCGGATGCGGGCGAGCGGGACGGTGGCCAACGCCTCGCGTACCGCGGTCTCGGCCGGGTCCGCCGTCGGCGTGGTCGACGCGTCGGGCAGCAGCGTGGCGCGCAGGTGGTCGGCGAGCGCGGTCGGGTCGGGGTGGTCGAAGACCAGCGTGGTGGGCAGCGACAGGCCGGTGGCCCGGTTGAGCCGGTTCCGCAGCTCGACCGCGGTCAGCGAGTCGAAGCCGAGGTCCTTGAACGCCCGCCGGGGCTTGACCCGCTCCGGGCCGCCGTGGCCGAGCACGGCTGCCGCCTCGGCGCGGACCAGCTCGACGAGCCGCCGGTCCCGGTCCTCGGCGGACAGGTCGCGGAGCTGGTCGCGCAGCGCCGCGCCACCGTCGGCGGGGACCTCCGCGGCGGCGCGGATCGCCTGCCGGGCCTCGGGCAGGTCGGCCAGGAACGGCCGGGGGCGGCTCGACGCGTACGCGGGGGCGAACGTCGCCCAGTCCACGTCGACCACGGTGAGGGTGGCGTCGCCGCGCCCGACCGCGACGCGCATGGCGTGCACCGCGTCGGCCGGAGCCATCGCCCGCAGGCCGCGTCGGGCCAGTTCCCGCTGCGCGTCGTCGGTGGCCATGCCGCCGTCGGCCCACGGTCCCCAGGCCACCGAGGTGGCGGCGAGGCCGCGGGCGTGCCGCCGGGCGGCCAGCGCGTCGAGGTGGGCGTTGCCGGCCGCGTAGCCGGCCTGCCCGCCACTGCCCCACACCCCGGCGATGGACGCGAACAACACGAACGCGTCGAGCGGCCGGTCGCCGAGCAGCTCGTCGAGGTGCACCGCGCCGGCGGTCTTGCCGGTCAGCACCCCGGCCAGCCGGTCCGGGTCGGTGTCGAGCAGCGGTGCCACGTCGTTGAGCCCGGCGGCGTGCACGACGGCGGTCAGCGGCGCCGGGTCGGCGTCGAGTCGGGTCAGCAGCGCGGCGACCGCGTCCCGGTCGGCCACGTCGCAGGCGGCGATCGTGACGCGTACGCCGGTCGCGGTCAGCTCGTCGCGCAGCTCGGCCGCGCCGGGGGCGGCGTCGCCGCGCCGGCTGGTGAGCACCAGGTGCTCCGCGCCGGCGCCGGCCGCCCAGCGGGCGACGTGCGCGCCGAGCGCGCCGGTGCCGCCGGTGACCAGCACCGTGCCGCGGGGCTGCCACCGGTCGGCGGCGGCCGGCGTGGCCGGGGTGGCGCGGACCAGGCGGCGCGCGTAGAGGCCGCCGCCGCGCAGCGCGACCTGGTCCTCGTCGCCGTCGCTGGTGAGCGCGGCGGCGAGCCGGGCCGGGTCGGTGTCGCCGGCGGGCAGGTCGAGCAGGTTGACGCGCAGCCGGGGCAGTTCCAGCCCGGCGACCCGGGCCAGGCCCCACAGGCCGCCCTGGGCGACGCCGTGCACCGGGTCGCCGCCGTCGGTGGCGACCGCGTCCCGGGTGAGGCACCACAGCGGCGGCGTGTCGCCGGTGTCGTGCAGCGCCTGGATCAGCAGCAGTGTGGCGGCGGTGCCGGCGGGCAGCGCCGGATGGTCCGGGTGCGGCGCGTCGTGCAGGCCGAGCAGCGAGACCACGCCGTCGACCGGCCCGTCCGCGAGCGCCTTGCCGAGCGCGGCGGCGAGGTCGATCCGGGTGGTGGTGGCCGGGTCGACGCTGACCGGGCGCAGCTCCGCGCCGGCCAGCGCGGCGGCGACGTCGGCGGTGGCGGGTTCGCCGGCCGGGGCGACGACCAGCCAGGCGCCGCCGGTGGCGGGCCGCTCGTCGGGGTCGAGCCGCTTCCAGGTGACCTGGTACGCCCACCGGTCGGCCGGCGTACGCCGGGTGCGGGCCCGCCGCCACGTGGTGAGCGCGGGCAGCGCCGGGGCGAGCGTGTCGAGGGCGTCGTCGGCGAGGTGACCGGCGAGCGCGGTGAGGTCGCCGCTCTCCACGGCGGCCCAGAACTCGGCGTCGGAGGCGTCGGTGCGGGTCGGCGTGTCCGGCCAGAACCGCTCGTGCTGGAACGCGTAGGTGGGCAGGTCGACGCGGGTCGCGCCGGTGCCGGCGAACCACGGCGTCCAGTCGACCTGGACGCCGTGCACGTGCAGCTCCGCCAGGCCGGCCAGCAACGCGCCCGCCTCGTCCCGGTCCCGGCGCTGCACGGCGGTGGCGACCACCGTGTCGTCGTCCGGCAGGATCTCCGCGGTCAGCGCGGTGAGCACGCTCTGCGGACCGATCTCCAGGAACGTGTCCGCCCCGGCCGCCCGCAGTGCGGTCACCCCGTCGGCGTACCGGACCGCCTCGCGTACGTGCCGCACCCAGTAGTCGGCAGTGGTGATCTCGTCCCCGGCCACCGCACCGGTCACGTTCGACACGACCGGCAGGGCCGGGGCGGCGAACGTCAGCCCGTCCAGGACGGCCCGGAACTCGGCCAGCATCGGCTCCATCAGCGGGCTGTGGAACGCGTGCGACACCGTCAACCGGCGCACCCGCACACCCCGATCCCGCCAGGCGCGCTCGATCTCGTCAAGCGCGTCGACCGGCCCGGACAGCACGGTTGACGACGGCCCGTTCACCGCCGCGATCCCCACGTCCGCGCGGTCCACGACCGATGCGGCCACCTCGGACTCCGGCGCGGCGACCGCCAGCATCCCACCACCGGCCGGCAACGCCTGCATCAACCGACCCCGCGCCGCGACCAGCGCACACGCGTCCGGCAGCGACAACACACCCGCCACGTACGCGGCGGTCACCTCACCGATCGAGTGCCCACCCACGAAGTCCGGGATCACCCCGAACGACTCCACCAGCCGGAACAACGCCACCTCGACCGCGAACAACCCGGCCTGCGTGAACTGCGTCTGGTCCACCAGATCGCCGTCACCGAACAGCACCGGCTTCAACGGCTGCGGCAGCAACGGGTCCAGGTGCGCGCACACCTCGTCCAGCGCGGACGCGAACACACCGAACGCCTCGGACAACTCCCGACCCATGCCGGCACGCTGCGCACCCTGCCCGGAGAACAGCACCGCCACTCGCCCACGCGGGCCGGCCGGGCCGGTGGTCACCGCGCCGGAGGACGTGCCACCGGCCAGCGCGCGCAGCGCGGCCAGCAGGTCGTCCCGGTCGGTGACGCCGAGTACGGCCCGCTGCTCCAGCGTCGGCCGGGTGGTGAGCGCCGACCATCCGACATCGACCGGGTGGAGCGTCTCGTCGCCGGCGAGCCAGCGCGCCCAGCGGTCGGCCTGCGCGGCGAGCGCCGCGTCGGTACGCGCCGACAGCAGCACCGGCACCGGCCCACCGGTCGACTCACCGGAGCCCGCCGGCTCGACGACGTCAGTGGCCTGTTCCAGGATGACGTGCGCGTTGGTGCCGGAGATCCCGAACGACGACACCGCCGCCCGACGCGGCCGGTCCACCACCGGCCACGGCATCGCCTCGGTCGCCAGGCTCACCGCCCCGGCCGTCCAGTCGATGTGCGGCGACGGCTCGTCCACGTGCAGCGTCGGCGGCATGATCCCGTGCCGCATGGCGAGGACCATCTTGATGATCCCGGCGACCCCGGCCGCCGCCTGGGTGTGGCCCAGGTTCGACTTCACCGACCCGAGCAGCAGCGGCGTCTCCCGGTCCTGCCCGTACGTGGCCAGCAACGCCTGCGCCTCGATCGGATCACCCAACGTGGTGCCGGTGCCGTGCGCCTCCACCGCGTCCACGTCGGCGGTGCTCAGTCGCGCGTTCGCCAGGGCCTGGCGGATCACCCGCTGCTGCGACGGACCATTCGGCGCGGTCAACCCGTTCGACGCGCCGTCCTGGTTCACCGCCGTGCCCCGCACCACCGCGAGGACCCGGTGGCCGCGACGGCGGGCGTCGCTGAGCCGCTCGACGAGCAGCATGCCGACGCCCTCGCCCCAGCTCGTGCCGTCGGCGCCGGCGGCGAACGACTTGCACCGCCCGTCCGGGGCCAGCCCACGCTGGCGGGAGAAGCCGACGAACGCGCTGGGCGTGGCCATCACGGTCACGCCGCCCGCGAGGGCCAGGTCGCATTCCCCGGCCCGCAGCGCCTGCGCGGCCAGGTGCAGCGCGACAAGCGACGACGAACACGCGGTGTCCACCGTGACGGCCGGCCCTTCCAGCCCGAAGACGTACGCGACGCGGCCGGAGGCGACACTGCCGGCGGTGCCGTTGACCAGGTAGCCCTCCAGTTCGGCGGAGGCGTCGAGCCGGCCGGCGTAGTCGTGGTGGATCAGTCCGGCGAAGACACCGGTGGTCGTGGTGCGGTCGTGCGGGTCGAGGCCGGCGGACTCGAACGCCTCCCACGAGGTTTCCAGCAGCAGCCGCTGCTGCGGGTCCATGGCGAGGGCCTCGCGCGGGCTGATGCCGAAGAACGCCGGGTCGAAGTCGGCCGCGTCGGCGAGGAACCCGCCGTACCGGGTGGTGGAGGTGCCGGCGCGGTCGGCGTCCGGGTCGTAGAGCGCGTCAAGGTCCCAGCCCCGGTCGGCGGGGAATGCGGCGATCCCGTCGCCGCCGGTGGAGACCAGGTCCCACAGTTGGTCCGGGTTGGTGACGCCGCCGGGGAGCCGGCAGGCCATGCCGATGATGGCGATGGGGTCGTCGTCCTCGGCGGCGGTGGCCCGGGTCGCGGCGGCGACGGCGGCCGGCCGGTGGCCGAGTCGCTCGTGCAGGTGTTCGGCGAGGCGTTCCGGGGTGGGGTGGTCGAAGACCAGCGTGGCGGGCAGCCGCAGCCCGGTCGCCGACGCGAGCCGGTTACGCAGCTCCACCGAGGTCAGCGAGTCGAACCCGAGGTCCTTGAACGCCCGCGTGCCGGGCACCGCCTGCGCCGACGGGTGCCCGAGCACCGCCGCCGCCTGCGCCCGGACCAACTCGACGAGCACCGCGGTCGCCTCGTCCGGGGCCAGGCCGGCGAGCCGCTCGGCCCAGCCGGTGGTGTTCGTGTCCGCGGTGCGGGCCTGCCGGCGTACGCCGGTGGGGGCCAGCAGCCGCAGCAGCGGCGGGAGCTGCGTCCGGTCGCCGGTGACGCGCAGCCGGGCGGCGACCACCGCGGGCAGCGGTTGCGCGGCGGCGGCGTCGAGCAGGGCCGCTCCCTCAGCGGCGCTGAGCCCGGTCATGCCGATCCGCCCGAGTCGCTGCCGGTCACCGGCGTCGAGCCGCCCGGCCATGCCGCCGGTGGCCCACGCGCCCCAGCCGATGCTGGTGGCGGGCAGTCCGGTCGCGTGGCGGTGGGTGGCGAGCGCGTCGAGGAACGCGTTCGCGGCGGCGTAGTTGCCCTGCCCGGGTGAGCCGAGCGTGGCGGCGATGGACGAAAACAGCACGAACTCGGCCAGGTCGTGACCGGCGGTGGCCCGGTGCAGCGCCCAGGCGGCGTCCACCTTGGGCCGCAGCACCCGGTCGACGGCGTCGGCAGCCAGCGACGCGATCGTCGCGTCGGCGATGGCGCCCGCGCAGTGGTACACGGCGGTCAGGTCCACACCGGCCAGCAGCGCGGCGACCTGGGTGTCGTCCGCCACGTCGACGGTGGCGGCCCGGACGGTCGCGCCGGCCGTCTCCAGCTCGTCGACGAGGGCGGCGTAGGTCGGGTCGTCGCCCGGCACGCGGCGGGCCGCGAGGAGCAGGTTGCGGGACCGGCCGGAAGCGACGAGGTGCCGGGCGACGATGCCCGCGAGCGCGCCGGACGCGCCGGTCACCAACGTGACCCGGTCCGGGTCGACCGACGCCGGCACGGTGAGCACCACCTTGCCGACGTGCCGGGCCTGACTGAGGTGCCGCAACGCGGTCCGCGCCTGCCGCACGTCCCAGGTCCGGACCGGCAGGGGCCGCAACGCGCCGCTGGTGAAGAGCGCGAGCAGTTCGCCCAGCATCTGGCCGATGCGCTCGCCACCGGCCTCGTTCAGGTCGAACGACCGGTACGCGACGCCCGGGTGTTCCCGCACCACCACCGCCGGGTCCCGCAGGTCCGTCTTGCCCATCTCCACGAACCGGCCGCCGCGCGGCAGCAACCGCAACGACGCGTCCACGAACTCCCCCGCCAGGGCGTCCAGCACCACGTCCACACCGGCGCCACCACTGGCGGCCAGGAACGACCGCTCGAACTCCGTGGTCCGCGACGACGCGATCCGCTCCGCCGCCACCCCCAAACCCCGCAACGTGCCCCACTTCGCAGGACTCGCCGTGGCGTACACCGTCGCACCCAGATGCCGGGCGATCTGGATCGCCGCCATCCCCACCCCACCCGTCCCCGAGTGGATCAACACCGACTCACCGGAACGCAGGTCCGCCAGATCCCGCAACGCGTACCACGCGGTCAGGAACACCACCGGCACCGACGCCGCCTCGACGAACGACCACCCATCCGGCACCCGCGCGATCCGATCCCCCCGCGCCACCACCACCGGACCGAAACCCGGCTCGAACAACCCGAACACCCGATCACCCACGGCCAACCCGGACACCCCCGGACCGACCTCCACCACCACGCCCGCGCCCTCACTACCCATCACCGCCGACGCGTCCGGATACATCCCCAACGCGATCAACACGTCCCGGAAGTTCACCCCGGCCGCCCGCACCGCCACCCGCACCTCACCGGCCGCGAGCGGGGCCGGCGTGGCCGGGACGATCTCGACGCCGTCGAGCGTGCCGGGCCGGGCGGCGGCGACGTGCCAGGCACCCGCCGCCGGCGGCGCCAACTCCGCACCCGCCGGTCGCGTCAACCGGGGTACGCACACCCGGTCGCCGCGCAACGCGAGCTGACCGCCCACGGTGGCGGGGTCGGCCACCACGGCGGCCAGCACGCCGAACGCGTGTCGGTCGAGGGCGGCGTCGGCGTCCACGAGCACGATCCGGTCCGGGTGTTCGGACTGCGCCGAGCGCAGCAGTCCCCACACCGCCGCGGCGGCCGGGTCGACGGCCCGGTCGTCGCCGGTGGTCACCGCGTTCCGGGTCACCACCACCAGCCGCGAGTCGGCGAGCACGTCGGCGGCCAGCCACGCCTGCACGGCCGCCAGCACCGCCGCCGTCAGCGACCGCACCCGGGCCGGCACGTCCCCGTGGACGCCCGCCCGATCGACCGCACCGTCCATGCCCGCCACGCCGTCGGCCACCGCATCGACCACGCCGCTGCCCGCCGTGCCGGTCAGGGCGTCGGCGGTGCGCGCCGGGAGACCGACCGGCAGCAGGATCGCGTCGGGGGTGGGCGTGCCGGCCTCGACGGCTGCCACCAGCGCCGCGACGTCCGGGAACGCCGGCACCGCCCCGGTCGGGTCGATCCAGCCGGCGGTCGGGGATCCGGTGTTCGGCCGGCCGGCGCCGCGCCGGGTCGTCTTCCGGCCCCGGGCCGGGCGGTCCGCGTCGGTGTCGTCCGGCCGGGCCGGGGCGAGCGCCGCCCAGGTCGGGTCCGCCTCGGCCGGCGGGATCTCCTCGACCGGCCAGGTCACCGCGTACAGCGAGCGGGAGCCCGCGCCGGGGGCCGGAGCGCCGGCCAGTTCGCGCAGCACCAGCGAGTCGACCGACACCACCGGCGCGCCGGTCTCGTCGACCGCCACCACGCGCACCCCGGCACCGGCGCGGGTCAGCCGGACGCGCAGCAGCCGGGCGCCGGCGGCGTGCACCTGGACGCCCTCGAACGCGAACGGCACGCGCGGCCCGGTCGTCCCGGTTCCGCCCGGCAGCAGGCCGATCGGGTGCAGGGCGGCGTCCAGCAGCGCCGGGTGCACCGCGAACCCGGCCACCGTGGTGTCCGGGAGCGCCACCTCGGCGTACACCTCGTCGCGGCCGGTCCAGGCCCGGCGCAGGCCCTGGAACGTCGGCCCGTAGGTCAGGCCGTGGCCGACGAGCGTCTCGTACCAGCCGGTCAGGTCCGTCTCGGTGACGCCGGGCGGCGGCCAGGCGGCGAGGTCGGGCTCGGCAGCGGCGGCCGGCTCCAGCACCGCCTCGGCGTGCCGGGTCCACTCCGCGTCCGGGTCGTCGTCCGGCTGGGCGTACACGGCGGCGTCCCGGCCGCCGGTGTCGTCGGCGGCGCCGACCCGCACCTGCACCCGGACCCCGCCGGTGGCGGGCAGCACCAGCGGCGCGGTAACGGTGAGGTCGCGTACCCGGGGCGTGCCGACCTCGTCGCCGGCGCGCACCACCAGCTCCACCAGCGCGGTGCCGGGCAGCAGCACCGCGCCGGCCACGACGTGCTCGGCCAGCCAGGGCTGCGCGCACACCGCGAGCCGGCCGGTCAGCACCGTCTCGTCCGCGCCGGCCAGCCGCACCGCGGCGCCGAGCAGCGGGTGGCCGGGCGCGGCCAGCCCGGCGCCGGTCAGGTCACCGGCCCGCCAGCCGGTGGCGTCGGGCCAGAAGCGCCGCCGCTGGAACGGGTACGTGGGCAGGTCGAGCGGCGCCCCGCCGCCGGTCAGCGGCGTCCAGTCCACCGGCACGCCACCGGCGTACGCCTCGGCGAGCGCGGTGAGCAGCGCGGCCCCCTCGGTTCGCCCGGCGCGCAGCGTCGGCACCACCACCGGCGTCGCGTCGTCGCCGAGGCAGTCGCGGATCATGCCGGCGAGCACCCCGTCCGGCCCGACCTCCAGGTACGTGCCGACGTGGCGCTGCCGCAGGTCGGCGATGCCGTCGGCGAAGCGGACCGCGTCGCGGACGTGCCGCACCCAGTAGTCGGGATCGCGCAGCGCGTCCGGCTCGGCGACGCCGCCAGTCAGGTTCGACAGCACCGGCAGGCGCGGCGGGTCGAGGGTGAGCCCGTCGACGACGGCCCGGAACCCGTCAAGCATCGGCGTCATCAGCGGGCTGTGGAACGCGTGGCTGACGCGCAGCCGGCGGGTCCGCAACCCGCGCTCCCGCCAGGCGCGTTCGAGTTCGTCGAGGGCGTCGAGGGCGCCGGAGACGACCACTGCCGACGGGCCGTTGACGGCGGCGACGCCGACCCGGTCGGCGTACCCGGCGAGCGCGGCGGTCACCTCGTCCTCGGGCGCGGCGACCGCGAGCATGCCGCCGCCGTCGGGCAGCGCCTGCATGAGCCGGCCGCGAGCGGCGACCAGCGTGGCGGCGTCGGGCAGGGAGAGCACCCCGGCCACGTACGCGGCGGTGATCTCGCCGACGGAGTGCCCGCCGACCACGTCGGGGGTGATGCCGAACGACTCGACCAGGCGGAACAGCGCCACCTCGACGGCGAACAGCGCCGGCTGGGTGAACTCGGTGCGGTCCAGCAGCGCCGCTTCCGGCGCCCCTTCGGGCGCGAAGAGCACCGGGCGCAGCGGCTGCGGCAGCAACGGGTCGAGGTGCCGGCACACCTCGTCCAGCGCGGCGGCGAAGACCGGGAACGCCCGGTACGCCTCACGACCCATGCCGGGGCGTTGGGCGCCCTGACCGGAGAAGAGCACGGCGAGCCGGCCGGTGCCGGCGGTGCCGCGTACCACAGTGGACGACGGTTCGTCGGCGGCGACGGCGGCCAGGCCGGCGAGCAGGTCGGACCGGTCGCGGGGCAGCAGCACGGCCCGGTGTTCGAACGCGGACCGTCCGGTGGCGAGCGCGTGTGCCAGGTCGGTCAGCGGCACCGCCGGGTTCGTCTCGATCCAGGCGGCCAGCCGGTCGGCCTGGGCGCGCAGCGCGTCCGGGGTGCGGGCGGAGAGCACGCACGGGGTGCCGAGGTCGCCGGTGACGGCCGGTGGCGTGGTGGGGGCGGCTGCCGGTTCGGGGGCCTGTTCCAGGATGGCGTGCACGTTGGTGCCGGAGATGCCGAACGAGGAGACGGCGGCGCGGCGGGGCCGGTCGACGGCCGGCCAGGGCGTGGCCGCGGTGGCGAGCGTGACCGCGCCGGCGGTCCAGTCGACGTGCGGCGACAGCTCGTCGGCGTGCAGCGTCGGCGGCACCACGCCGTGCCGCATCGCCAGGACCATCTTGATGATGCCGGCGACGCCGGCGGCGGCCTGGGTGTGCCCGATGTTCGACTTGACGGAGCCGAGCAGCAGCGGCGTTTCCCGGTCCTGCCCGTACGTGGCGAGCAGCGCCTGCGCCTCGATCGGATCGCCGAGCGCGGTGCCGGTGCCGTGCGCCTCGACCACGTCCACGTCGGCCGGGGACAGCCGGGCGTTGGCCAGCGCCTGCCGGATGACCCGCTGCTGGGAGGGGCCGTTGGGGGCGGTGAGGCCGCTGCTGGCGCCGTCCTGGTTGACCGCGCTGCCGCGCAGCACGGCGAGGATCCGGCGGTTGTTGCGGCGGGCGTCGGAGAGGCGTTCCAGCAGCAGCATGCCGACGCCCTCGGCGAAGCCGGTGCCGTCGGCGTCGGCGCCGAACGCCTTGCACCGCCCGTCCGGGGACAGGCCGCGCTGGCGGGAGAACTCGGCGAGCATGCCGGGGCTGGACATGACCGTGACGCCGCCGGCCAGCGCCAGGCCGCACTCCTGCTGGCGCAGCGCCTGGGCGGCCAGGTGCAGCGCGACGAGCGACGACGAGCAGGCGGTGTCGACGGTGACCGCCGGGCCTTCCAGGCCGAGCAGGTAGGAGATGCGGCCGGAGGCGACGCTGCCGGCGCTGCCGTTGCCCACGTACCCGTCGAGTTCGTCGTCGGCGCCGACGGCGGTGCCGGCGTAGTCGTGGTAGATCAGGCCGACGTAGACGCCGGTGCTGCTGCCGCGCACGGTGGACGGGTCGACGCCGGCACGTTCCAGCGCCTCCCACGACGTCTCCAGCAGCAGCCGCTGCTGCGGGTCCATGGCGAGCGCCTCGCGCGGGTTGATGCCGAAGAACGCGGCGTCGAAGTCGGCGGCGTCGTACAGGAAGCCGCCGTGCCGGGGCGCGGGCCGGTCGTCGCCGTCGTTCAGCAGGCCGGCCAGGTCCCAGCCCCGGTCGGTGGGGAACGGCGCGATGACGTCCGCGCCGGCGGTGACCAGGTCCCACAGGTCCTCGGGGCTGCGGACCTCGCCGGGGAACCGGCAGGCCATGCCGACGACGGCGATCGGCTCGTCGACGGCGGTGGTCGCGGCGCCGGCCGGCGCGACGGCCGGCGCGGCCCGGCCGCCGATTTCCCGGTCGAGGTGCTCGGCGAGCACGACCGGGGTGGGGTGGTCGAACGCCACGGTGGCGGGCAGTCGCAGCCCGGTGGCGGCGGCGAGCCGGTTGCGCAGCTCCACCGAGGTCAGCGAGTCGAAGCCGAGTTCCTTGAACGGGCGTTGCGGGTCGACGCCGTCGGCGGACCGGTGGCCGAGCACCGCGGCGACGCTGCCGGCGACCAGGTCGAGGAGCTGGTTGTGCCGGGCGGTGGGGTGGAGCGCCGCGAGCCGGTCGGCCAGCGACAGCTCCCCTCCGGTACGCGCGGCGGCCCGCCGCCGGGCCGGTCGGATCAGGTCGCGCAGCAGCTCCGGCACGCGGGCCGGGTCGGGGCTGGTCGGGACGTTCAGGAGCACGGTGTGCGCGCCGCCGTGCCGCTGGGCGGCGTCGAGCAGCGCGAGCCCTTCGGCGTCGGTGAGCGGGGCGCTGCCGGCGCGGATGGCGCGGCGGTGCTCGCCGTCGTCGAGGTGGGCGGTCATGGTGCTGGTGGTGGCCCAGAGTCCCCAGGCGAGGCTGGCCGCCGGCAGTCCGTTCGCCCGGCGGTGGGTGGCGAGCGCGTCGAGGAACGCGTTCGCGGCGGCGTAGTTGCCCTGCCCGGGTGAGCCGAGCGTGGCGGCGATGGACGAGAACAGCACGAACGCGGTCAGGTCCCGGCCGGCGGTGGCCTCGTGCAGCGCCCAGGCGGCGTCCACCTTGGGCCGCAGCACCCGGTCGACGGCGTCGGCGTCCAGCGACGCGATCGTCGCGTCGGCGATGGCGCCGGCGCAGTGGTACACGGCGGTCAGGTCCACGCCGGCCACCAGCTCGGCGGCCCGACCGGGTTCGGTCAGGTCGACCGGGACGGCGCGGACCGTGGCCCCGGCGTCGGTCAGCGCGTCGACGAGCGCCGCGTACGCCGGGTCGTCGGCCGGGGACCGGCGGGCCGCGAGGAGCAGGTTGCGGGTCCGACCGGTGGCGACGAGGTGGCGGGCGACCAGGCCGGCGAGGGTGCCGGACGCGCCGGTGACGAGCGTGACGCGGTCCGGCTCGGCGGGCGCCGGCACGGTGAGCACGACCTTGCCGACGTGCCGGGCCTGGCTGAGGTGCCGCAGCGCGGTCCGCGCCTGCCGCACGTCCCAGGTCCGGACCGGCAGGGGCCGCAACGCGCCCGTCTCGAACAGGTCGAGCAGTTCGGTGAGCATCTGGCCGAGGCGTTCGCCGCCGGCCCCGTTGAGTTCGAACGCCCGGTACGTGACGCCGGGGTGCTGGGCGGCGACCTGGTCCGGGTCGCGGAGGTCGGTCTTGCCCATCTCCACGAACCGGCCGCCGCGCGGCAGCAACCGCAACGACGCGTCCACGAACTCCCCCGCCAGGGCGTCCAGCACCACGTCCACACCGGCGCCACCACTGGCGGCCAGGAACGACCGCTCGAACTCCGTGGTCCGCGACGACGCGATCCGCTCCGCCGCCACCCCCAAACCCCGCAACGTGCCCCACTTCGCAGGACTCGCCGTGGCGTACACCGTCGCACCCAGATGCCGGGCGATCTGGATCGCCGCCATCCCCACCCCACCCGTCCCCGAGTGGATCAACACCGACTCACCGGAACGCAGGTCCGCCAGATCCCGCAACGCGTACCACGCGGTCAGGAACACCACCGGCACCGACGCCGCCTCGACGAACGACCACCCATCCGGCACCCGCGCGATCCGATCCCCCCGCGCCACCACCACCGGACCGAAACCCGGCTCGAACAACCCGAACACCCGATCACCCACGGCCAACCCGGACACCCCCGGACCGACCTCCACCACCACGCCCGCGCCCTCACTACCCATCACCGCCGACGCGTCCGGATACATCCCCAACGCGATCAACACGTCCCGGAAGTTCACCCCGGCCGCCCGCACCGCCACCCGCACCTCACCGGCCGCGAGCGGCGGCGTGTCGGTCGGCCGCAGGGCGACGCCGTCGATGGTGCCGGGCTCGACGGCCGCCACGTGCCAGCGTTCGGTCGACGGGACGAGCCGGTCACCGGCCGGCCGAACCACGCGCGGGACGAGCACGTCGCTGTCGCGCAGCGCGACCTGTCCGCCGGCCGGCGCGGCGGCGAGCAGCGCCAGCACGTCGGCGTCGGGCGTCCGGTCGAGGTCGGCCAGCACGATCCGACCCGGGTGCTCGGACTGCGCGGACCGCAGCAGCCCCCACGCCGCCGCGCCGGCCAGGTCGGTGATCCGGTCGCCGTCCCGGGCCGCCACCGCGCCCCGGGTGGTCACCACCAGTCGCGAGTCGGCCAGGTCGTCGGCGGCCAGCCAGCTCCGCACCGCCGCCAGCACCGCCAGCGTCACCGACCGCACCCGGTCCGGCAGGTCCCCGCCGGCCGTGTCGGTCCGGCCGTCACCGGCCGCGCCCTCGGCGGCCTCTCCGCCGTCCCCGACCGGCAGCAGCACCGCCTCGGGGGCCGGCGCGCCGGCCGCGACGGTGGCCACCAGCGCGTCCATGTCGGGGTACGCCGCGCCGTCGACGCCGGTCAGCGTCGCCCAGGCCGTCGGCCGGTCCGCCGGCGTGACGTCCCGCTCCGTCCAGGTCACCTCGAGGACGGACCGGTCGGCGGCGGCCGGCACGACGGACGCGCCCAGTTCCTTGAGCACCAACTCGTCCACCGACACCACAGGCGCGCCGGTCTCGTCGGCGGCGACCAGCCGCACCGCGTCACCGGCGCGGGACAGCCGCACCCGCAGCACCGCCGCGCCGGCCGCGTGCACCTGCACGCCACCGAACGTGAACGGCACCCGCGGTCCGGGCGTCGCGTCGGCGCCGGGCAGCAGGCCGATCGCGTGCAGCGCGGCGTCGAGCAGCGCCGGGTGCACCTCGAACCGGCCGGCGCGGTCGGCCGGCCCGTCCGGCAGGGCGACCTCGGCGCAGACCGTGCCGTCGACGGTCCAGGCCCGGCGCAGGCCCCGGAACGCCGGCCCGTACGCCAGGCCGTGCCCGGCGAGCGTGTCGTACCAGCCGGTGAGGTCCACCTCGGCGGCGTCGGCGGGGGGCCAGGCGTCGAGCGTCGACTCGTCGGCGGTGGCCGGTTCCAGCACACCCTCGGCGTGCCGGGTCCACCCGTCGTCGGTGCTCCCGTCGGGTTGGGCGTGCACGGTCACCGGGCGGGTGCCGGCGTCGTCGGGCGCGCCGACGCGTACCTGCACCCGGACGCCGCCGGTGTCCGGCAGGGCCAGCGGGGCGACGAGCGTCAGGTCACGGACCCGGGCGGCGCCGACCTCGTCGCCGGCCCGGACCGCCAACTCGACGAGCGCGGTGCCGGGCAACAGCACGGTGCCGGCGACCGCGTGGTCGGCCAGCCACGGCTGCGCCGCGAGCGAGAGCCGTCCGGTCAGCACCACCTCGTCCGCGTCGGCCAGCCGAACCGCGGCGCCGAGCAGCGGGTGCCCGGCGGCGCCGAGACCGGCGCCGGTGACGTCGCCGCCGTGCGTGGTGCCCGGTTCGGGCCAGAACCGTTCCCGCTGGAACGCGTACGGAGGCAGGTCGACCCGGGTGGCTCCGGAGCCGGCGAAGACGGCCGCCCAGTCGACCGGTACGCCGGCGGTGTGCAGGCCGCCGAGCGCGGTGAGGAGCTGGCGGGGGCCGTGCTCGTCGCGGCGCAGCGAGCCGACGACGACGCCGGGCGTCCCGGCGGGCGTCCGGTCGAGCGCGTCCTGCACCACGACCTTGAGCACCGGGTGCGGGCTGATCTCGACGAACGCCCGGTGTCCGGTGTCGATCAGCGCGTCCACGACCGGCGCGAGGCGGACCGGTTCGCGCAGGTTGCGGAACCAGTAGTCGGCGTCCAGGTCGGTGGTGTCGATCGGCTCGCCGGTGACGGTGGAGTGGAACACCACCCGGCTCGGGCGCGGCGTGAGCGTGCCGAGCGCGGCGGCCAGGTCGTCGCGGACCGCGTCGACGTGCGCGCAGTGCGAGGCGTAGTCGACGGCGATCCGCCGGGCCCGCAGGTCACGGTCGGCGGCGACGGCGAGCAGCTCGTCGACGGCGTCGGCGTCGCCGGAGACGACGGTGACGGTGGCGCCGTTGAGCGCGGCGACGCCGAGCCGGTCGCCCCAGGGCGCGACGAGGTCGGCGGTGTCGGCGGCGGACAGCGGCACGGAGACCATCCCGCCGCGGCCGGAGAGGGCGAGCAGCGCCCGGCTGCGGGCCACCACGAGCCGCATCGCGTCGGGCAGGGTGAGCGCGCCGGCCACGCAGGCGGCGGCGATCTCGCCCTGCGAGTGGCCGATCACCGCGTCGGGGCGTACGCCGCAGGAGCGCCACACCTCCGCGAGGGACACCATCACGGCGAACAGCAGCGGCTGGACCACGTCGACCCGGTCCAGCGGCGGGGCGTCGGGTGCGCCGCGCAGCACGTCCTCGGGTGTCCAGTCGACGAGCCCGGCCAGCTCGGCGGCGCACTCGCGCATCCGGTCCCGGAAGGCCGGGGAGCTGTCGAGCAGGTCGAGCGCCATGCCGGGCCACTGGGAGCCCTGGCCGGGGAAGACGAAGACGACCTTCGGCGGACCGTCGGCGGGGGCGGTCGGCGGCGCGGCGGCGGTGAGCGCGGTGAGCGCGTCGTCCCGGCCGGCGGCGACGGTGACCTGCCGGTACGGGTGGTGGGCGCGGCCGGTGGCCAGCGACCAGCCGACGTCGGCGAGGTCCAGGTCGGGGTGGGCGTCGAGGTGGTCGCGCAGCCGGGTGGCCTGGGCGGGCAGCGCGCGGGCGCTGCGGGCGGACAGCAGCAGCGGCACGGCGTCGGCGGCGACCAGGCCGGGGCCGGCGGTGGGCGCGGGGCCGGGCGGCGGCGCGACGGGGGCCGCCTCGATGACGGCGTGCGCGTTGGTGCCGGAGATGCCGAACGAGGAGACGGCGGCGCGGCGGGGCCGGTCGACGGCCGGCCAGGGCGCGGCGTCCGTGACCAGGGTGACCGCGCCGGCGCTCCAGTCGATGTGCGACGAGGGCGCGTCCACGTGCAGCGTCGGCGGCACCACGCCGTGCCGCATCGCGAGGACCATCTTGATGATCCCGGCGACGCCGGCGGCGGCCTGGGTGTGGCCGATGTTCGACTTGATCGAGCCGAGCAGCAGCGGCGTCTCGCGGTCCTGCCCGTACGTGGCGAGCAGCGCCTGCGCCTCGATCGGGTCACCCAACGTGGTGCCGGTGCCGTGCGCCTCGACCACGTCCACGTCGGCCGGGGACAGCCGCGCGTTGGCCAGCGCGGCGCGGATGACGCGTTGCTGCGACGGGCCGTTCGGCGCGGTCAGGCCGTTTGACGCGCCGTCGGAGTTGACGGCGGTGCCGCGTACCACGGCGAGGACGTGGCGTCCGTCGCGGCGCGCGTCGGCGAGGCGCTGCACCAGCAGGATGCCGACGCCCTCACCCCAGCCGGTGCCGTCCGCGCCGGCGGCGAACGCCTTGCACCGGCCGTCCGGGGCCAGGCCGCCCTGCCGGGAGAACTCGGAGAACATGCCGGGCGTGGCCATCAGCGCCACACCGCCGGCGAGCGCCAGGTCGCACTCGCCGGAGCGCAGCGCCTGCGCGGCCAGGTGCAGGGCGACGAGCGACGACGAGCAGGCGGTGTCGACGGTGACGGCCGGCCCTTCCAGGCCGAACGTGTAGGCGAGCCGGCCGGAGGCGACGCTGCCGGCGGTGCCGGTGAGCAGGTGGCCTTCGAGCCCTTCGGCGCCGTCGGCGGCGTAGCCGGAGGAGGCGGCGCCGACGAAGACGCCGGTGGCGGTGCCGGCGCGGGTGGCCGGGTCGAGGCCGGCGGACTCGAACGCCTCCCACGCGGTTTCCAGCAGCAGCCGTTGCTGCGGGTCCATGGCCAGGGCCTCGCGCGGGCTGATGCCGAAGAACGCCGGGTCGAAGTCGCCGGCGTCGGCGAGGAAGCCGCCGTGGCGGGTGGTGGACGTGCCGGCCCGGTCGGCGTCCGGGTCGTAGAGCGCGTCGAGGTCCCAGCCCCGGTCGGCGGGGAACCCGCCGATCGCGTCCCCGCCGGCGGCGACCAGGTCCCAGAGCTGCTCGGGGGTGGCGATGCCGCCCGGGTAGCGGCAGGCCATGCCGATGATGGCGAGCGGTTCGTCGGCGCGGGCGGGCCCGGCGGCACGGGTGGCCGGCGCGGCGGGCGCGGCGGCGGCGAGCTGCCCACGCAGCAGGCCGGCGACGCGTTCCGGGGTGGGGTGGTCGAAGACCAGCGTGGCGGGCAGCCGCAGCCCGGTCGCCGACGCGAGCCGGTTACGCAGCTCCACCGAGGTCAGCGAGTCGAACCCGAGGTCCTTGAACGCCCGCGTGCCGGGCACCGCCTGCGCCGACGGGTGCCCGAGCACCGCCGCCGCCTGCGCCCGGACCAACTCGACGAGCACCGCGGTCGCCTCGTCCGGGGCCAGGCCGGCGAGCCGCTCGGCCCAGCCGTTCTCGCCGCCGCCGGTGGCCTGTGCGGCGGCGCGGCGGACGCCGGTGCGGGCCAGCCCGCGCAGGATCGCCGGGTAGCGGTCGGCGTCGCCGGTGAGCCGCAGCCGGGCCGCCGCGACGGCGGGCCGGGCGCGGCGGGTGGCGGCGTCGAGCAGCGCGGCGCCCTCGGTGGCGGTGAGCGGGGTCATGCCGAGGCGGCGCAGCCGACGCGCGTCGTCCCGGTCGAGGTGGGCGGTCATGGCGCTGCTGGTGGCCCACATGCCCCAGCCGATGCTGGTGGTGGGCAGTCCGGTCGCGTGGCGGTGGGTGGCGAGCGCGTCGAGGAACGCGTTCGCGGCGGCGTAGTTGCCCTGCCCGGGTGAGCCGAGCGTCGCGGCGAACGAGGAGAACAGCACGAACTCGGCCAGGTCGTGACCGGCGGTGGCCCGGTGCAGCGCCCAGGCGGCGTCCACCTTGGGCCGCAGCACCCGGTCGACGGCGTCGGCGTCCAGCGACGCGATCGTCGCGTCGGCGACCACACCCGCGCAGTGGTACACGGCGGTCAGGTCCACACCGGCCAGCAGCGCGGTCACCCGCGGCGGGTCGCCGAGGTCCACCGCGACGGCCCGGACGCTCGCACCGGCCCCGGTCAACTCGTCGACGAGCGCCGCGTACGCCGGGTCGTCGGCCGGCGCGCGGCGGGCCGCGAGGAGCAGGTTGCGGGACCGGCCGGAAGCGACGAGGTGCCGGGCGACGATGCCCGCGAGCGCGCCGGACGCGCCGGTCACCAGCGTGACCCGGTCCGGGTCGACCGACGCCGGCACGGTGAGCACCACCTTGCCGACGTGCCGGGCCTGACTGAGGTGCCGCAACGCGGTCCGCGCCTGCCGCACATCCCAGGCCCGCACCGGCAGCGGCGACAGCACACCGCGCTCGAACAGCGCCAGCAGCTCGGCCAGCATCTCCCCGATCCGCGCCCCACCCGCGTCGTTCAGGTCGAACGACCGGTAGCCGACGCCCGGATGTTCCCGTGCCACCACCGCCGGGTCCCGCAGGTCCGTCTTGCCCATCTCGACGAACCGGCCGCCGCGCGGCAGCAACCGCAGCGACGCGTCCACGAACTCACCGGCCAGCGCGTCCAGCACCACGTCCACACCGGCGCCACCGGACGCCGCCGCGAACGCCGGCTCGAAGTCGGTGGTCCGCGACGACGCGATCCGCTCGTCCGCGACACCCAGCCCTCGCAGGGTCCCCCACTTACCGGGGCTGGCCGTCGCGTACACCGTCGCGCCGAGGTGGTGGGCGATCTGGATCGCCGCCATGCCCACGCCGCCGGCACCGGAGTGGATCAGCACCGACTCACCGGACCGCAGGTCGGCCAGGTCCCGCAACGCGTACCAGGCGGTCAGGAACACCAGCGGCACGGACGCCGCCTCGGTGAACGTCCAGCCGGCCGGGATGCGGGCCACCCGCTCACGGGCGGCGAGGACCTCCGGCCCGAACCCGGGCTCGAACATGCCCAGCACCCGGTCGCCGGGGGTCAGGTCGGTGACGTCCGGGCCGACGGCCAGGACCACGCCGGCGCCCTCGCTGCCCATCCGGGCGGCCGGATCGGGGTACATGCCGAGCGCGATGAGCACGTCGCGGAAGTTCACGCCGGTGGCCCGCACCGCGATGCGGACCTGGCCGGGTCCCGGCTCGGCGACCGGCGCCGGCACCGGCGCGACGCCGTCCAGCGTGCCGGGCGCGACCGCCGCGAGATGCCACCGGCCGTCCGGCGGGTTCAGCTCGTCGTCGGCCGGGCGCGCCAACCGGGGTACGCGCACCGCGTCGCCGCGCAGCGCCACCTGACCGCCGGTCGCCGTCGGGTCGGCGACCACTCCGGCCAGCGCCGACAGCGCCTCGGCGTCGGGCTCCCGGTCCAGGTCGACAAGCACGATGCGGCCCGGGTGCTCGGACTGCGCCGAGCGCAGCAGCCCCCACACCGCCGCGCCGGCCAGGTCGGTGATCCGGTCGTCGTCGGTGGCCGTGACCGCGCCCCGGGTGAGCACCACCAGGCGCGAGTCGGCGAGCGCGTCGGCGGCCAGCCACTCCTGGAGCGTCGCCAGCACGGCGGTGGTCACGGACCGGACCCGGTCCGGCAGGCCGACGCCGGCACCGGTCGCGGCTGCCGTCGTGCCCCCGGCGTCGGCGGGCTGGTCGTCGGCCGGGCCCTCGGCGGACCCGTCGTCGGTGCGCCGGTCGCCGGCCGGACCGGCGGGCAGGCGCACCAGCACCGCCGCCGGGGCCGGGCCACCGGCCGCCACCGCGGCGACGAGCGCCGCCACGTCCGGATACTCCGCCACGTCACCGTTGTCGGACGTGGACGGGCCGGCCGGGTTCCCGTCGGTCGTCCGCAGCGCCGCCCACACCGGCGCGGTGGCCGGCGCGGTGACCGGCTCGACCGGCCAGGTCAGCGCGTACAGGGACCGGTCGGCGGCGGTGGCCGGCGCGGACCCGCCCAGCTCCCGCAGGGTGAGCGCGTCCACCGAGACCACCGGCGCGCCGGTGGCGTCCACCGCGACCAGCCGCACCGACGAGCCGGCGCGGGTCAGCCGCACCCGCAGCGCCCGGGCGCCGGCCGCGTGCACCTGCACGCCCTCGAACGCGAACGGGACCCGGGGACCGTCGCCGGAGCCGGCGTCGAGCAGGCTGATCGGGTGCAGCGCCGCGTCGAGCAGCGCCGGGTGCACGCCGAATCCGGTCGGGTCGGCCCCGTCGGGGAGCGTCACCTCGGCGTACGCCTCGTCCGGGCCGGAGAAGACCCGGCGGACGCCCCGGAACACCGGCCCGTACGCCAGGCCGTGCGCGGCGAACGCGTCGTACCAGTCGGTGACGTCCACCTCGGACGCCCCGGCGGGCGGCCACGCGCCGACCGTGGGTTCCCCGGCGGCGGCCGGTTCCAGCAGGCCCTCGGCGTGCCGCACCCACTCGGCGTCCGGGTCGTCGTCCGGCTGGGCGTGCACGGTCACCGGTCGGCCGCCGGTGTCGTCGGCGGCGCCGACCCGCACCTGCACCCGGACCGCGCCGGCGGCCGGCAGGGTGAGCGGGGTGGCCACGGTCAGCTCGCGGATCCGGCCGGCGTCGGCCTCGTCGCCGGCACGCACCACCAGCTCCAGCAGCGCGGTGCCGGGCACCACCACCGCGCCGGCGACCACGTGGTCGGCCAGCCACGGGTGGGTGGACACGGACAGCCGCCCGGTGAGCACCACCTCGTCGTCACCGGCGAGCCGGACGGCGGCGCCGAGCAGCGGGTGCCCGGCCACGCCGAGCCCGGCCCCGGACACGTCCCCGGCCTGCCAGGCCGGCGCGTCCGGCCAGAACCGCTCCCGCTGGAACGCGTACGTGGGCAGGTCGGCCGGGCGGGCGCCGGTGTCGGCGAACCAGGGCGTCCAGTCGACGGGCACGCCGTGCACGTGCAGTTCGGCGAGCGCCGCGAGCAGCGCCTCGGTCTCCGGCCGGTCGCGTCGCTGGGCGGCGACGGTGAGCACGTCGTCGGCGTCGGGCAGCGCCTCGGCGGTCAACGCGGTGAGCACGCTGCGCGGGCCGATCTCCAAGAAGGTGTCCGCGCCGGCGGCGTGCAGCGCGGCCACGCCGTCGGCGTACCGGACCGCCTCGCGGACGTGCCGCACCCAGTAGTCGGGGGTGCACAGGTCGTCGCCCTCGGCGAGCGCGCCGGTCAGGTTGGACACCACCGGCACGGTCGGGGCGGCGAAGTCCAGCCGGGCCAGCACCGCGCGGAACCGGTCCAGCATCGGCGTCATCAGCGGGCTGTGGAACGCGTGTGACACGGCGAGCCGCCGCACCCGGACGCCCTGCCCGGTCCAGCGGGCGGCCAGTTCGTCAAGCGCGTCGACCGCGCCGGAGACCACCACCGACGACGGGCCGTTGACCGCGGCGATCCCGACCCGGTCGGCGTGTCCGGCCAGGTCGGCGCGGACCTGCTCCTCGGTGGCGGCGACGGCGAGCATGCCGCCCCCGGTGGGCAGCGCCTGCATCAGCGCGCCCCGGGCCGCCACCAGCAGGCACGCGTCCCTCAGCGACAGCACCCCGGCCAGGTACGCGGCGGTGACCTCGCCGATCGAGTGGCCGGCCAGCAGGTCCGGGGTGACGCCGAACGACTCGACGAGGCGGAACAGCGCCACCTCGACCGCGAACAGACCGGCCTGGGTGAACGCGGTCTCGTCCAGCAGCGTCGCCTCGGGCGTGCCCTCGGCCGCGAACAGCACCTCTTTCAGCGGCCGGGGCAACGCCCGGTCCAGGTGCGCGCACACCGCGTCCAGTGCGGCGGCGAACACCGGGAACTGCGCGTACAGCTCGCGGCCCATGCCGGCGCGTTGCGCGCCCTGCCCGGAGAAGAGCACCGCGGTGGGGCCGCGGTCGGTCGCCTCGCCGGTGACAAGCGCGCCGGCCGGTTCACCGGCGGCCAGTGCCCGCAGCGCGGCCCGCAGGCCGTCCGGGTCGGCGGCGGCGAGCACGGCCCGCCGGTCCAGCGTGGTCCGGGTGGTGACCGACGCGTACGCGACGTCCACCGGCCGGGGCGCGGCGTCGGCATCCAGCCGGGCCGCCCAGCGGCCGGCCTGCGCGGCGAGCGCGGCCGGGTCGGCGGCGGAGAGCAGCACCGGCACGACCGGCCGGTCCACGGTGGCCGTCGGTTCGGGTGCCGGCTCGACCGCCGGGGCCTCCTCGATGACCAGGTGGGCGTTGGTGCCGCTCATGCCGAACGAGGAGACGGCGGCCCGGCGGACCCGCTCCGGGTCGGCCGGCCAGGGTCGGGCCTCGGTGAGCAGCGCGACCGCGCCGGCCGACCAGTCGACGTGCGGGGTGGGCTCGTCGGCGTGCAGCGTGGCGGGGAGCAGGCCGTGGCGCAGCGCCAGCACCATCTTCATCACGCCGGCGACGCCGGCGGCGGCCTGCGTGTGGCCGAGGTTCGATTTCAGCGAGCCGAGCCGCAGCGGCCGGTCGGCGGGCCGGTCCCGGCCGTACGTGGCAAGCAGCGCCTGCGCCTCGATCGGGTCGCCGAGCGTGGTGCCGGTGCCGTGCGCCTCGACCACGTCGACGTCGGCCGGGGCGAGTCCGGCGTTGTCCAGGGCCTCCCGGATGACGCGCTGCTGGGCGGGCCCGTTGGGGGCGGTGAGCCCGCTGCTGGCGCCGTCGGAGTTGACCGCGCTGCCGCGGATCACGGCCAGCACCGGGTGACCGAGCCGGCGGGCGTCGCTGAGCCGTTCGACGAGCACCAGGCCGGCGCCCTCGGCCCAGCCGGTGCCGTCGGCGGCGGCGGAGAACGCCTTGCACCGGCCGTCGGCGGCCAGGCCGCGCTGGCGGGAGAACTCGACGAAGCCGCCCGGGGTGGCCATCACGCTGGCGCCACCGGCGACCGCCAGGGTGCACTCGCCGTCGCGCAGCGCCTGCGCGGCCAGGTGCAGCGCGACGAGCGACGACGAGCAGGCGGTGTCGATGGTGACGGCCGGCCCTTCCAGGCCGAACGTGTAGGCGAGGCGGCCGGAGATGACGCTGGCGGCGGTGCCGGTCAGCACGTACCCCTCGACGCCGGCGGGCAGCCGGCGCAGCACGGACGCGTAGTCCTGCCCGGCGGTGCCCACGAACACGCCGGTGCGGCTGCCGCGCAGCGTGCCGGCGTCGATGCCGGCCCGTTCGAACACCTCCCAGGCGGTCTCCAGCAGCAGCCGCTGCTGCGGGTCCATGGCGAGCGCCTCGCGCGGGCTGATGCCGAACGGGGTGGGGTCGAAGTGCCCGGCGTCGGTGAGGAAGCCGCCCCGGTCGCTGTACGAGGTGCCCTGGTGGTCCGGGTCCGGGTCGTACAGGTCCGCCAGGTCCCAGCCGCGGTCGGTGGGGAACGGCCCGGTCGCGTCGGTGCCGGCGGCGACCAGGTCCCAGAGCTGTTCCGGGGTACTCACGCCGCCGGGGAACCGGCAGGCCATGGCCACCACGGCGATCGGCTCGGGTTCCTCCAGCTCCCGCAGGCGCCGGTGCGCCTGACGGAGCTCGGTGGTCACCCACTTGAGGTGTTCGAGAAGCTTCTCTTCGTCCGCCATGATCCACCCGCCCGCAGTTGCTGCCGATCGATTCCGTCGAACACCGAGGTAGCCGCCGGTGCGGCACACGGGGGTACGCCGGCACCCGGCCCGTCACCGTGAGTGGACGCTACTGAGCGCTGACCTGCGACCCAACCCCTACGGACCCCTCATTCACCGGCCCCGGCAGGTGTCCGAGCCGGGCCGGTGGACCGTCAGCGGAGCTGCCCGGCGAGCGCCGGGAGGATGGCCCGGGGCCGGCCCGCCGGGGCGGCGCGGCGACGCCACTCGCGGGGATAGCCGACGGACACCTCCTCGAAGCGGACGCCGTCGTAGCGGGTGCTGCGCGGGATGTGCAGGTGGCCGTAGACGGCGACGCGGGCGTCGTAGTGCAGGTGCCAGTCGGCGGTGAGGTCGGTGCCGCACCACTGGGCGAACTCGGGGTGACGCAGGATCCGGGTCGGCTCGCGGACCAGCGGGTAGTGGTTGACCAGCACGGTGGGCAGGCCGTTGCGCTCGGCGTCCAACCGCCGTTCGGTGCGGATCACCCGGGCCCGGCACCACGCGTCCCGGCTCGGGTACGGGTCCGGGTGCAGCAGGATCTCGTCCGTGCACACCACCCCCGTCTCGTACGCCAGCGCCAGCGCCTGGGCCCGGTTGTAGGTGCCCGGTGGCCGCCACGAGTGGTCGTACCCGACGAACAGCGGCACCACCAGCACCGGGTCGCCGTCGGCGTCCCACACCGGGTAGGGATCCTCGGGCGTGAGCACGCCGAGCCGCCGGCACAGCGCCACCAGGTGCCGGTAGCGGGCCTCGCCGCGCAACTGCACCGGGTCGTCGCGGGGCGTCCACAGCTCGTGGTTGCCGGGCGCCCACACCACCCGGGCGAAGCGCCGGGCGAGCAGCCCGAGCGCCCATTCGACGTCGTGCAGGTACTCGCCGACGTCCCCGGCGACGATCAGCCAGTCGTCGTCGCCCTCGGGGCGCAGCCGTTCGACCAGCTCACGGTTCTCGGCGTACCCGACGTGCAGGTCGCTGATGGCGAGCAGCCGACCACCCCTAGCCCCGTCCGCACCCCTAGCTCCGGCACCGGTCACGACTTGCCGAACTCTCGCTGGATGATGGCGAAGATGTCGTCCTCACCGGCGTCGGCCAGGTCGTCGGCGACCGGCGCGGCGGCCGGCGGCGCGGCATCGCCCCGCCAGCGGGACAGCAACTCCTCCAGCCGTTGGGTGACCTGCGCGTCACGCCGCTCGTCGGGCACCGCGTCGAGCAGCCGCGCCAGGCGGTCGATCTCGGCGGTGACGCCGTCCGCCCCGGGCCGCAGTTCCCGACCCAGGTGCTCGGCGAGCGCGGCCGGGGTGGGGTGGTCGAAGACCAGCGTGGTGGGCAGCGCCAGGCCGGTTGCGGCGGTGAGCCGGTTGCGCAGCTCGACCGCGGTGAGCGAGTCGAAGCCGAGGTCCAGGAAACCGCGTCCGGCCCGGACCGTGGCCGGGGTGCGGTGCCCGAGCACGGTGGCGGCTTCGGCGCGTACCAGGTCGAGCAGGATCCGGTCCCGTTCCGTCGGGCCGGCGGCGGCGAGGCGGTCGCGCAGCGCCGCCGGGGCGTCCGTGTCGGCCGCCGGGGTGCCGGCGGGGTCGGCGGTGGCCTCCGGGATGCCGGTGAGCAGCGGGCTGGGCCGGCGGGCGGTGAACGAGGCGGCGAACCGCTCCCAGTCGACGTCGGCGACGACCACGGCGGTGTCGTCCCGGTCGAGCGCGCCCTGGAGGGCGGTCACCGCGAGGTCGGGGTCGAGCGCGGGCAGGCCGCGTCGGGCGAGCTGGTCCCGCTGTTCGCCCTGGGCCATGCCGGCGCCGGCCCACGGTCCCCAGGCCACGGCGGTGCCGGCCGCGCCACGGGCACGCCGCCGGGCGACGAGCCCGTCGAGGTACGCGTTCGCGGCGGCGTAACCGGCCTGCCCGGCGGAGCCCCACACGCCCGCGATGGAGGAGAACACCACGAACGCGTCCACCTCCGGCAGCAACGCGTCCAGGTTCGCCGCGCCGTCGACCTTGGCGCGCAGCACATCGGCCAGTTCCGCGCCGGTCATCGCGGCGAGCGGGGTGGCCTGGGCGGCACCGGCGGCGTGCACGACAGCGCGGACCGGTTCGGCTATGTTCGCCAGCAGCCCGGCCAACGCGGTCCGGTCGGCCACGTCACACGCCGCCACCGTCACCCGGACACCGCCGGCACCCAGACGCTCGACCAACTCCCCCGCACCCGGCGCGTCCGGCCCACGCCGGCTCGTCAACACCACATGCTCGGCACCACTGTCAGCCGCCCACCGCGCGACCCGCGCACCCAACGCCCCCGTACCACCGGTCACCAACACCGTCCCGGAAAACCGGAACTCCCGCCGCACCGCATCGTTCCCGGCCCGCACCAACCGCCGGGCGAACACCCCCGACAACCGCACCGCCACCTGATCCTCGTTGCCGCCCAGCACCCCACACACCCGACGCACCACCCGGTCGTCCAACACAACCGGCAGATCCACCAGACCACCCCAACGGCCCGACTCCTCCAACCCCGCCACCCGGCCGAGCCCCCAGGTCCCCGCCGCGACCGGATCCACCGGCCCGTCGGTGGCACCCACCGCCACCGCACCCCGCGTCACCCACCACACCGGACCGGAGAGGCCCGCCTCCGCGGCGGCCTGCACGGTGGCCAGCGCCGCGCCGGCACCGGCGCCGCCGAGCGCGAGCAGCGACACCACGCCGGCGGCCGGGTCGGCGTCGCGCAGCGCCTTGGCGAGCAGTTCCCGGTCGTCGTCCGGCCCGTCCAGCCGGACCGGCCGCACGCTCGCGCCGGCCGAGGTCATCCCGTCGGTCAGGGCCGCGACAAGCGTGTCGTCGATGCCGGCGTACGGCATCAGCAGCAGCCAGGTCCCGGTCAGCGTCGCGGTCGGCTCGGGTACGCCCGACCAGTCGACCCGGTAGCGCCACGAGTCGGCGGTGGCGCGTCGCCGGCCGGCGGTCCGCCACCGGGCGAGCGCCGGCAGCAGTTCGGCGACCGGCCGCTCGGTGCGGAACTCCGGGTCGAGGGTGGTGAGGTCGGCCTGTTCGACGGCGGCCCAGAACTCGGCGTCCGCCTCGCCGCCTCCGCCCGGCGCCGGCTGCGGGGTGTCCTCCTCGGACAGCCAGTACCGGGTGCGTTGGAAGGCGTAGGTGGGCAGGTCGACGATTACCGGTCGGCGTCCGTCGCGGGTGAACCAGGCCGCCCAGTCCACCGGCGTGCCGGCCACGTGCAACCGGGCCAGCGCCGTGGTCAGCGCGGTCACCTCGTCCTGGTCGCGCCGCAACGCCGGAACGTGCTGCACCGGCCGGTCGACCGGGATGTCGGCGGCCATCGCCGTCAACGTCGCGTCCGGACCCACCTCCAGGAACGTGCTCACGCCCAGTTCGTGGAGCGTGGCGACACCGTCGGCGAACCGGACCGCCTCCCGCACGTGCCGCACCCAGTAGTCCGGACCGGCGATCTCGGCGGGGTCGGCGAGCCGGCCGGTCAGGTTCGACACGATCGGCAGACGCGGGCTCTGCCAGTCCACACCACTGATCGCGGCCCGGAACCCGGCCAGCATCGGCTCCATCAACCGCGAGTGGAACGCGTGACTGACCGTCAACCGCTTCACCCGCCAACCCCTGGCAATGCACTCGTCGGCGACCCGGTCCAGATCCTCGACCAACCCGGACAGCACCACCGACGACGGACCGTTCACCGCCGCCACATCCACCCCGAAACCAGGAACCGCCCCCAGGCCGACTCCCGACTCCGCACCACCACCGGACGACAGCAACTCCCGGACCTGCGCCTCCGACGCCCCCACCGCCAGCATTCCCCCACCGGCCGGCAACGCCTGCATCAACGACCCACGCGCCGCCACCAGAGCACACGCGTCCGACAGGGACAGCACACCCGCCACATGAGCGGCCGTCACCTCACCGATCGAATGCCCCGCCAGATAATCGGCCGTCACACCCCACGACGACAGCAACTCCCACAGGGCCACCTCCACCGCGAACAACCCCGCCTGCGCGTAGGCGGTCTGGTCCAGCAGGTCACCCCCGTCGAACACCACCTCCCGCACCGAACGGTCCACGCGACCCTCGAACCCGGCACACACCCGGTCGAACGCATCCGCGAACACCGGAAACGCCTCATACAACTCCCGACCCATACCGGCCCGCTGCGCACCCTGACCGGTGAACAACACCGCCCGCCGACCCGAGGACGTCTCGCCGGTCACCACACCGGGCGCGGACGCATCCTCGGCGACGGCCGCCAGGCCGGCGAGCAGCGCGTCCCGATCCGTACCGATCACCGCCGCCCGGTGCGTCAACCCGGCCCGTGCGGTCGCCAGCGAGAAGCCGACCTCGACCGGCGACATCTCGGGGTGCCGCCGCAGGTGGTCGCGCAACCGGACCGCCTGGCCCGCCAGGGCCTCCGCCGAGCGGCCCGACACCAGCCACGGCACGACCGGCAGCGCGACGCTGGCCCGAGACTGCTCGGCCTCGACCGCCGGTGGCTCCTCAAGGATGACGTGGGCGTTGGTGCCGGAGATGCCGAACGACGACACCGCCGCGCGGCGCGGCCGGTCCACCGCCGGCCACTGACGCGCCGACGTGACGAGGTCCACCGCGCCGGCCGACCAGTCGACCTTGGACGACGGTCGGTCGACGTGCAGCGTGGCCGGCACCACGCCGTGCCGCAACGCCAGCACCGCCTTGATGACGCTTGCCGCGCCGGCCGCCGCCTGGATGTGCCCGATGTTGGACTTGATCGAGCCCAACAGCAGCGGTTCGGCGCGGTCCTGCCCGTACGTGGCGAGCAACGCCTGCGCCTCGATCGGGTCACCGAGCGTGGTGCCGGTGCCGTGCGCCTCCACCATGTCCACGTCGGCGGTGGTGAGGCGCGCCGAGGCGAGCGCGGCCCGGATGACGCGCTGCTGGGCGGGCCCGTTCGGCGCGGTCAGTCCGTTCGAGGCGCCGTCGGAGTTGACCGCCGAGCCGCGCAGCACGGCGAGGATCCGCCGGCCGTCGCGCTGGGCGTCGGAGAGTCGTTGCACCAGCAGCACACCGACGCCCTCACCCCAGCCGGTGCCGTCGGCGCCCTCGGCGAACGACCGGCACCGCCCGTCCGGGGCCAGGCCGCCCTGCCGGGAGAACTCGACGAACGTGGCCGGCGAGGCCATCACGGTCACGCCACCGGCCAGCGCCAGCGTGCACTCCCCGCTGCGCAGCGACTGGGCGGCCAGGTGCAGCGCGACAAGCGACGACGAGCAGGCCGAGTCCACGGTCACCGCCGGCCCTTCGAGGCCGAGCGCGTACGTCACCCGGCCGGACAGCACGCTGGTGGCGGTACCGGTGAGCAGGTGCCCGCCGACGTCCTGGTCGCGGCCCATCGCGGTCGAGGCGTACCCCTGGAAGCTGGCGCCGGCGAAGACGCCGACGCGTTCCCCGCGCAGCCGACCCGGGTCGATGCCGGCCGACTCGACCGCCTCCCAGGACGTCTCCAGCAGCAGGCGCTGCTGGGGGTCCATCGCGAGGGCCTCGCGGGGGGAGATGCCGAAGAAGTCGGCGTCGAACGCCGCCGCGTCGTAGACGAATCCGCCCTGCCGGGGGAACGAGGTGTCGGAGAGACGGCCGGCGAGGAACCGGTCCCAGCCCCGGTCGAGCGGGAAGTCGGCGATGCCGTCCCGTCCGGCGGCGAGCAGCTCCCACAGTTCGTCCGGGCCGGTCACGCCGCCGGGAAGGCGGCATGCCATGCCGACGACGACGATCGGGTCACCGTCGACCGCGACGGCGGCGCCGGGGGTCTCGGTGTCCGCCGGCTCCCCGGTCAGGGTGGCGGCCAGGTACGCGGCCAGAGCCGCCGGGGTCGGCTGGTCGAAGACGAGCGTGCTCGGCAGCGTCAGGCCGGTCTCGGCGGTCAGCCGGTTCCGCAGCTCGACGGCGGTGAGCGAGTCGAAGCCCTGCTGCTGGAACGCCCGGTCCGCGGCCACCGCGTCGGCGGCCGGATGGCCGAGCACCGCCGCGGCCTGGGTCCGGACCAGGTCGAGCAGGTGGCCGGCGCGTTCGGCGGGGGTCAGCGTGGCGAGCCGGCGAGCGAGGGGTGACGGGCCCTCGGCGGGCGTGGTCAGGGCGGGCCGGGCGTCGGGGAGTTCGTCGAGCAGCGGGCTGGAGCGGAGCGCGGTGAAGGAGGCGGCGAACCGTTCCCAGTCGACGTCGGCGACGACCACGGCGGTGTCGTCCCGGTCGAGCGCACCCTGGAGGGCGGCCACCGCCAGATCCGGGTCCATGGCGGGCAGGCCACGTCGGGCCAGGTGCTCCCGCGCCTCGCCGCCTTCCGCCATGCCGCCACCGGCCCACGGTCCCCAGGCCACGGCGGTGCCGGCCGCGCCACGGGCACGCCGCCGGGCGACGAGCCCGTCGAGGTACGCGTTCGCGGCGGCGTAACCGGCCTGCCCGGCGGAGCCCCACACGCCCGCGATGGAGGAGAACACCACGAACGCGTCCACCTCCGGCAGCAACGCGTCCAGGTTCGCCGCGCCGTCGACCTTGGCACGCAGCACGTCGCGCAGCTCGTCGGCGGTGACGTCGGCAAGCGGGGTGAACTGCGGCGCGCCCGCGGCGTGCACGACAGCGCGGACCGGTTCGGCGGCCAGCCCGTCGAGTAGCCCGGCCAGCGCGGTCCGGTCGGCCACGTCACACGCCGCCACCGTCACCCGGACACCGCCGGCACCCAGACGCTCGACCAACTCCCCCGCACCCGGCGCGTCCGGCCCACGCCGGCTCGTCAACACCACATGCTCGGCACCACTGTCAGCCGCCCACCGCGCGACCCGCGCACCCAACGCCCCCGTACCACCGGTCACCAACACCGTCCCGGAAAACCGGAACTCCCGCCGCACCGCATCGTTCCCGGCCCGCACCAACCGCCGGGCGAACACCCCCGACAACCGCACCGCCACCTGATCCTCATTGCCGGCCAACACGCCACACACCCGACGCACCACCCGGTCGTCCAACACGACCGGCAGATCCACCAGACCACCCCAACGGGCCGGCTCCTCCAACCCCGCCACCCGGCCGAGCCCCCAGGTCCCCGCCGCGACCGGATCGGTTTCGGTGTCCGTGGCGCTTACCGCGACCGCGCCCCGGGTCACCCACCACAGCCGGCCGGTGAGGTCGCTGTCGGCGAACGCCTGCACCGTGGCCAGTGCCGCCCCGGGCTGCGGGTCGAGCAGCGTCAGCACCCCGGCGACGTCGCCGCCGGTGGCGGCGGCGCGGAGCCGGTCGGCCGTCTCCCGCCGATCGGTGGGCGCGTCGAGCACCACCGGCACGACGTGGGCGCCGTGCGTGGCCAGGCCGGCGACCAGCGGGTGCTCGACCTGGTCGGCCGTGGTCACCACCAGCCACGTCCCGGTCAGGCCGGTCGGGGGTACGGAGGCCAGTGGCCGCCACTCCACCCGGTAGCGCCAGGAGTCGACGGTGACGCGGTCCCGTCCTGCCCGCCGCCAACGGGCCAACGCCGGCAGCAGGTCCCGCAGCGGCTGGTCGGCGGTGAGTCGTAGCTCGTCGCCGAGGCCGGTGAGGTCCTCCCGTTCCACCGCCGCCCAGAACCGGTCGTCGAGGTCGCCACCGCCGGTCCGCGTGACGGGCGCGGTCTCCGGCCAGTACCGGGTGCGCTGGAACGCGTAGGTGGGCAGGTCGACGGTGGTCGGTCGGCGTCCGTCGCGGGTGAACCAGGCCGCCCAGTCCACCGGTGTGCCGGTCACGTGCAACCGGGCCACCGCCGTGGTCAGCGCGGTCACCTCGTCCTGGTCGCGCCGCAACGCCGGAATGTGCTGCACCGGCCGGTCGACCGGGGTGTCGGCGGCCATCGCCGTCAACGTCGCGTCCGGACCCACCTCCAGGAACGTGCTCACGCCCAACTCGTGCAACGTGGCCACCCCGTCGGCGAACCGCACCGCCTCGCGCACGTGCCGCACCCAGTAGTCCGGCCCGGCAATCTCCACCGGATCGACGAGCCGACCGGTCAGGTTCGACACGATCGGCACACGCGGGCTCTGCCAGTCCAGACCACTGATCGCGGCCCGGAACCCGTCCAGCATCGGCTCCACCAACCGCGAATGGAACGCGTGACTGACCGTCAACCGCTTCACCCGCCAACCCTCGGCGGCGCACTCCCCCGCGACCCGATCCAGATCCTCGACCGGCCCGGACAGCACCACCGACGACGGACCGTTCACCGCCGCCACATCCACCCCGAAACCAGGAACCGCCCCCAGGCCGACTCCCGACTCCGCACCACCACCGACGCCGGACGAAAGCAACTCCCGAACCTGCGCCTCCGACGCACCCACCGCCAGCATCCCGCCACCGACCGGCAACGCCTGCATCAACGACCCACGCGCCGCCACCAGCACACACGCGTCCGACAGGGACAACACACCCGCCACATGCGCGGCCGTCACCTCACCGATCGAATGCCCCGCCAGATAATCGGCCGTCACACCCCACGACGACAGCAACTCCCACAAGGCCACCTCCACCGCGAACAACCCCGCCTGCGTGTAGACCGTCTGGTCCAGCAGGTCACCGCCGTCGAACACCACCTCCCGCACCGGCCGCTCCAGCCGACCCTCGAACGACGCACACACCCGATCGAACGCATCCGCGAACACCGGAAACGCCGCATACAACTCCCGACCCATGCCGGCGCGCTGCGCACCCTGACCGGTGAACAACACCGCCCGCCGACCCGACCGCTCCGCCCCGGTCACCACACCCGGGGCGGCATGCCCGTCGGCCAGCGCGGACAGGCCGGTGAGCAGCGACTCCCGGTCCGGAGCGACGACGGCCGCCCGATGCTCCAGCGCGGCGCGCGTGGCGGCCAGCGACCAGCCGACCTCGGCCGGTGTGACCTCGGCGTGCTCGCGCAGGTGGTCGAGCAGCCGGGCCGCCTGCCCGGCGAGGGCCGGGGCCGAGCGGGCCGACAGCAGCCACGGCGTGACCGGCAGCGGGGCGACCGCGTCCGGCGTGGGTACGTCGTCAACCGGTGTGGGCGCGTCGTCGACCGGCGTGGGCGCTTCCAGGATCACGTGGGCGTTGGTGCCGGAGATGCCGAACGACGACACCGCCGCCCGACGCGGCCGGTCCACCGCCGGCCACTGACGCGCCGAGGTGACGAGGTCCACCGCCCCGGCCGACCAGTCCACCTTGGACGAGGGGGCGTCCACGTGCAGCGTGGCCGGCACCACGCCGTGTCGCATGGCCAGGACCGCCTTGATGATCCCAGCGACGCCGGCAGCCGCCTGGGTGTGTCCCAGGTTCGACTTCACCGACCCGAGCAGCAACGGCTCGGCCCGCTCCTGCCCGTACGTGGCCAGCAACGCCTGCGCCTCGATCGGGTCACCCAGTTTGGTGCCGGTGCCGTGCGCCTCCACCACGTCCACGTCGGCGCCGGACAGTCGGGCGTCGGCGAGCGCGGCCCGGATGACCCGCTGCTGGGCGGGCCCGTTGGGGGCGGTCAACCCGTTCGACGCGCCGTCGGAGTTCACCGCCGAACCCCGCAGCACGGCGAGGACCCGCCGGCCGTCGCGCTGGGCGTCGGAGAGTCGTTGCACCAGCAGCACACCGACGCCCTCACCCCAGCCGGTGCCGTCCGCGCCCTCGGCGAACGACCGGCACCGCCCGTCGGCGGCGAGCCCGCCCTGTCGGGAGAACTCGACGAACGCGCCGGGGGTGGCCATCACGGTCACCCCACCGGCGAGCGCGAGGTCGCATTCGCCGGCGCGCAGCGACTGGGCGGCCAGGTGCAGCGCCACCAGCGACGACGAGCAGGCGGTGTCCACGGTCAGCGCCGGCCCTTCGAGGCCGAGCGCGTACGACACGCGGCCGGAGAGCACGCTGGCGGAGGCGCCGGTCGCGCCGTAACCGGCGAGGTGTTCGCCGCCGTACCGGATGAGGTGGTCGAAGTCCTGTCCGTTGGTGCCGGCGAAGACGCCGACCCGGCTGCCGCGCAACGAGGACGGGTCGATCCGGGCGTCCTCGATCGCCGCCCAGGACGTTTCCAGCAGCAGCCGCTGCTGCGGGTCCATGGCGACCGCCTCGCGGGGCGAGATGCCGAAGAACTGGGCGTCGAACGCGCCGGCGTCGTCCAGGAACGCGCCCCGGGTGACGTCCGGCGGCAGCGCGGTCAGGTCCCAGTGCCGGTCGCGCGGCAGGTCGGTCATGGCGTCGACGCCGTCGGTGAGCATCCGCCAGAACTCCGTCGGGGAGGCGGCCCCGGCGGGGAAGCGGCAGCCCATGCCGACGATGACGATCGGGTCGTCGTCGACCGGGCGTACCGCCGTGGTGGTGGTCCCGGCGGGCCCGCCGGCCAGCTCGGCGCGCAGGTGGGCGGCGAGGGCCTCGGGGTTGGGATGGTCGAACGCCAGCGTGGCGGGCAGCGTGAGTCCGGTCGCGGCGTCGAGCCGGTTGCGCAGCTCGACGGCGGTGAGGGAGGTGAAGCCGAGGTCCCGGAACGCGCGTCGGTGCGGCACCCGGTCGGCGCCGCCGTGTCCGAGGACGGCGGCGATCTCGCTCCGGACCAGCTCGCCGAGGGCGTCCTGCTGTTCGGCCGGGGTACGGCCGGCGAGCCGACGCCGCAGCGCGGCGGAACGGTCCTCCTCGGCGGCGACGGGGGTGGTGGTGAGCAGGTCGCGGAGCAGCGGGTCGGGTCGCTGGCCGGGGGCGGCGGCGATCCGGTCCCAGTCGACGTCGGCGACGACGAGGTGGGTCTCGTCGCGGTCGAGCGCCCGGTGGAACGCGCGGATCGCGCGCTCGAGGTCCATGGCGCGGACGCCGCCCCGGGCCATCCGGCGTTCGAACTCGCCGGCGCTGACGCCGCCGTCGGCCCAGAGCCCCCAGGCGACGGCGGTGGCGGGCAGCCCCTCGGCGCGGCGGCGGTGGGCGAGCGCGTCGAGCCAGGCGTTTCCGGGCGCGTAGTTGCCCTGGCCGGGGCCGGCCATGGTGCCGGCGAGGGAGGAGAAGAGCACGAACGCGGTGACGTCGTGGTCGCGGGTCAGCTCGTCGAGGTGGCGGGCCGCGTCGACCTTGGCGCGCAGCGCGGTGGCCATCCGGTCGACGGTGAGCGCGTCGGTGACGGTGTCGTCGAGGGCGGCGGCGGTGTGCACGACGGTGCGCAGCGGCGCGTCGGCGGGGACGGCGGCGAGGAGGTCGCGCAACGCGTCCCGGTCGGCGGCGTCGCAGGCCGCGATCGTGACGCGGGCGCCCTGGGCGGTCAGTTCGTCGCGCAGCTCGGCCGCGCCGGGCGCGTCGGGGCCGCGCCGGCTGATCAGCAGCAGGTGCGCGACGCCGGCGGCGGCGAGGGCCCGGGCGACGTGCGCGCCGAGCGCGCCGGTACCGCCGGTGACGAGCGCGGTGCCGCGCGGGGTCCAGCCCCGCGGCGCGGCGGCGGTTCGGGTGTCCCGGACCAGCCGTCGGGTGTACGCGCCGGCCGCGCGTACCGCCACCTGGTCCTCGGCCGGCTCGCCGCCGATCAGCCGGCGCAACCGGGGTACGGCGCGCGGGTCGGGCGTCGGCGGCAGGTCGACGAGGCCACCCCAGCGGTACGGGTGTTCGGCGCGCAGCGCGCCGCCGAGTCCCCAGAGCAGCGCCTGGTCGGGGTCGACGGCCGGGTCGGTGGGGTCGACGGCGACGGCGTCGCGGGTGGCGACCCAGAGCCGGGCGGTGCTGCCGGCGTCGCCGAGCGCCTGCGCGAGCGTGACCGTGCCGGCGAGCCCGGCGGGCACGGAGACGCTGTCCGGGTGGGCGCCGGTGGCCAGGCCGAGCAGCGACAGCACGGTCCCGGCCGGCGGCGAGGCGGTGAGTTCCCGGGCCAGGTCGGCGCGACCGTGACCGGCCGGCACGGTCAGGACCCGGACGCCGGGCCCGGTCAGCGCGTCGACCCACCGCCGGCCCACCTCGTCCACCTCGGCCGGTACGACGAGAAGCAGGTCACCGGCGTCGGGCCCGGTGGGGTCCGGCAGTGGCCGCCAGGTGACCCGGTAGTGCCAGGAGTCGAGCGTGGCTTCGCTCTCCCGGCGGCGTCGCCACGCGGAGAGCGCGGGCAGCACGTCGGCGAGCGGCGTGTCGGGGTCGACGGCGAGCGCGGCGGCGAGGCCGTCCACGTCCTCGTTCTCGATCACCTGCCAGAACGCCGTGTCGTCGTCGGGGTCGTCGCCGTGGTGGCGGGTGCGGGCGTCGAGCCAGTAGCGCTGGTGCTGGAACGCGTAGGTGGGCAGATCGACGGTGGCCGGACGCCGCCCGTCGCGGGTGAACCAGGCTGCCCAGTCCACCGGTGTGCCGGTCACGTGCAACCGGGCCACCGCCGTGGTGAGCGCGGTGACCTCGTCCTGGTCGCGCCGCAACGCCGGAATGTGCTGCACCGGCCGGTCGACCGGCGTGTCGGCGGCCATCGCGGTCAGGGTGGCGTCCGGGCCGACTTCCAGGAACGTGCTCACACCCAGCTCGTGCAGCGTGGCGACCCCGTCGGCGAATCGCACCGCCTCGCGCACGTGCCGCACCCAGTAGTCCGGACCGGCAATCTCGGTGGGATCAGCGAGCCGACCGGTCAGATTCGACACCACCGGCACACGGGGGGCCCGCCAGTCCAAGCCGGCGATCGCGGCCCGGAAGTCGGCCAGCATCGGCTCCATCAGCCGGGAGTGGAACGCGTGACTGACCTTCAACCGCTTCACCCGCCAACCCCGCTGCCCGCACTCCCCCGCCAGTTGGTCTAGCTCCTCGACCGCGCCCGAGAGCACCACCGACGACGGTCCGTTCACCGCCGCCACATCCACACCACCGCCGGAGCCCGAAACCGCCCCCCGGCCGGCTCCCTGCTCCGAGCCGCCACCACTGACGGCGGACACCAACAGCTCCCGGACCTGGGCCTCCGACGCCCCCACCGCCAGCATCCCGCCACCGGCCGGCAACGCCTGCATCAACGCACCCCGCGCCGCCACCAGGGCACACGCGTCCTCAAGCGACAACACCCCCGCCACATACGCGGCGGTCACCTCACCGATCGAATGCCCGCCCAGGAAGTCCGCGGTCACCCCCCACGACGACAGCAGCTCCCACAACGCCACCTCGACCGCGAACAACCCGGCCTGCGTGTAGACGGTCCGATCCAGCAGGTCACCGCCGTCGAACACCACGTCCCGCACCGGCCGCTCCAGCCGGCCCGCGAACGACGCGCACACCCGGTCGAACGCGTCCGCGAACACCGGAAACGCCGCGTACAACTCCCGGCCCATGCCGGCGCGCTGCGCGCCCTGACCGGTGAACAGCACGGCCCGCCGGCCCGGCGACGCCTCGCCGGTCACCACGCCCGCCGCCGACGCACCGTCGGCGAGCGCGGACAGGCCGGTGAGCAGCGACTCCCGGTCCGGGCCGAGCACCACCGCGCGGTGTTCCAGCGCGGCGCGGGTCGTCGCGAGCGACCAGCCCACCTCGGCCGGGGGCAGCTCGGCGTGCGCCCGCAGGTGGTCGGCCAGCCGTGCGGCCTGGCCGGCGAGGGCCGCCGCCGACCGCGCCGACAGCACCCACGGGGTGGTCGGCGGCAACCCGGCCGGCGGCGTCTCCGGCGACGGCTCGGGTTCCGGGGCCTCGATGATGACGTGGGCGTTGGTGCCGGAGATGCCGAACGACGACACCGCCGCCCGGCGCGGCCGGTCCACCGCCGGCCAGGGACGCGCCGACGTGACGAGGTCCACCGCGCCGGCCGACCAGTCGACGTGGGAGGAGGGGGCGTCGACGTGGATGGTCTGCGGCACGAGTCCGTGCCGCATGGCGAGGACCATCTTGATGATCCCGGCGACCCCGGCGGCGGCCTGGGTGTGGCCCAGGTTCGACTTCACCGACCCGAGCAGCAACGGCTCGGCCCGCTCCTGCCCGTACGTGGCCAGCAGCGCCTGCGCCTCGATCGGGTCACCCAGTCTGGTGCCGGTGCCGTGCGCCTCCACCACGTCCACCTCGACCGGTGACAGTCGCGCCGAGGCGAGGGCCGCCCGGATGACCCGCTGCTGGGCGGGCCCGTTCGGCGCGGTCAACCCGTTCGACGCGCCGTCGGAGTTCACCGCCGACCCGCGTACCACGGCGAGGACCCGGTGGCCGTGGCGGCGGGCGTCGGAGAGGCGTTCCAGCAGCAGCACACCGACGCCCTCGGACCAGCCGGTACCGTCGGCGCTGTCGGCGAACGACTTGCACCGGCCGTCCGGGGCGAGGCCGCGTTGCCGGCTGAAGTCGACGAACGTCTCCAGCGTGGTCATCACGGTGACGCCGCCCGCGAGGGCCAGCGCGGATTCGCCGGAGCGCAGTGACTGCACGGCCAGGTGCAGCGCGACGAGCGACGACGAGCAGGCGGTGTCGACGGTGAGCGCCGGGCCCTCCAGGCCGAGCGTGTAGGCGACGCGGCCGGAGAGCACGCTGCTGGCCGTGCCGCCGCCGATGAACCCGTCGACCGTGTCCGGCACCTCGTCGAGCCCGGCCGCGTAGTTGTGGTACATCATGCCGGCGAACACGCCGACCCGGTTGCCGCGCAGCGACAGCGGGTCGATCCGGGCGTCCTCGATCGCCGTCCAGGACGCCTCCAGCATGAGCCGCTGCTGCGGGTCCATGGCCAGCGCCTCGTACGGGGAGATGGTGAACAGCTCCGGGTCGAAGTTCCCGGCGTCGTGCAGGAAGCCGCCTTCCCGGGCGTACGTGCTGCCCCGCCGTTCCCCGGTCGGGTCGTACGCCCGCTCGGTGTCCCAGCCCCGGTCGGTGGGGAAGCCGGTGATGCCGTCGCCGCCGGCGGCGACCAGCTCCCACAACTGCTCGGGTGAGCGGACGCCGCCCGGGTAGCGGCAGCTCATCCCGATGATGGCGATCGGTTCGTGGTCCTTGGCGTCGGCCGCCCTCAGCCGTTCGCTGGTCTCGTGCAGGTCGGCGGTGACGCGCTTGAGGTACTCACGGAGCTTGGCTTCGTTCGCCATCGGGTATTCACCTGTCGCGGGTCAGGACCGGCCGAAGCGGCTGTCGATGAAGTCGAACAGTTCGTCGTCACTGGCGTCGTCGAGGCTGGCGGCCACCTCGCCGCCGTCGCCGTCCCAGCGGGCGAGCAGGGTGCGGAGCCGGGCCGCGACGGCGGTACGGGTCTCGTCGTCGGCGGTCAGCTCGGCGAGCGCGTCGGATCCGGTGGCGGCGAACGCGGCTTCGAGGCGGTCCAGCTCGTCCAGGACGGTGGGCGCGGTCGCGGCCGGTCCGAGCCGGCCCAGCAGGTGCCCGGTCAGCGCCGCCGGGGTGGGATGGTCGAAGACCATCGTCGCCGGCAGGGTGAGCCCGGTCCGGGCGGTGAGCCGGTTGCGCAGGTCGACGGCGGTGAGCGAGTCGAAGCCGAGTTCGGTGAAGGAGCGGTCGGGTCCGACGGCGGCCGGTGACGCGTACCCGAGCACGTCGGCGACCTGGCCGGCGACCAGCTCGGCGACCAGGCGGGCCCGGTCCTCGGCGGACGCCCCGGCGAGCCGGTCGGCGAGGCCGCCCGTTGTCGTCGCGGCGGCGCGGCGCGCGGGCCCACCGGCGAGGCCGTGCAGCGGCGCCGGCAGCTCGTCGCGGCCGGTGCGGGTCCGCAGCGCCGCCAGGTCGAGGTGGACCGGGAGCAGCAGCGGCTGCCGGCCGCGTCGGCTGGCGTCGAACAGCGCCAGCGCCCGGTCGGTGGGGAGCGGGACGATGCCCTGGCGGGCGAGACGGTCCCGGCCGGCGACACCCAGGTCCCGGGTCATGCCGCCGGTTTCCGCCCAGGGCCCCCAGGCCAGTGACGTGGCGGCGAGCCCGGCGGCGCGGCGGTGGTGGGCGAGGCCGTCGAGGAACGCGTTCGCCGCCGCGTAGTTGCCCTGCCCGGGTGCGCCGAGCGGCCCGGCGATCGAGGAGAACAACACGAACATGGGCAGGTCGAGGTGGCGGGTGAGGTCGTGCAGGTGCCAGGCGGCGTCGGCCTTGGGGCGCAGCACCGTCTCGGTGCGGTCCGGGGTGAGCGCGGTGACCACGGCGTCGTCGAGCGCGCCGGCGGCGTGCACCACACCGGCGAGCGGATGTTCGGCGGGCACGGCGGCGAGCAGGCCGGCGAGTTGGTCGCGGTCGGCCACGTCGGCGGCGACGAGGCTGACCCGCGCGCCGAGGCGGGTGAGGTCGGCGAGCAGGTCGGCCGCGCCGGGGGCGTCGGCGCCGTGCCGGCTGACCAGCAGCAGGTGCCGGATCTTGTGGTGGCTGACGAGGTGCCGGGCGACGACGTCGCCGAGCGCGCCGGTCGCGCCGGTGATCAGCACGGTGCCGTCGGGAACGAGGTCCACGGCGCCGGTCGGGTCGGGTTCGGCCGGGGCGAGGCGCGGCACGAGCAGCCGGCCGTCGCGGAGCGCGAACTGGGGTTCGTCGGCGGCGAGCGCGCGGGCGAGCAGGTCGGCGTCGTCGTCACCGGCCAGGTCGGCGAGGACGAACCGGCCGGGGTGTTCGAGTTGCGCCGCGCGGACCAGCCCCCAGACGGCGGCGCCGGCCAGGTCGGTGACGTCACCGTCGGCGGGTACCGCGCCGCGGGTGAGCACGACGAGCCGCCGGTCGGCGGGCCGGTCGTCGGCCAGCCAGTCCTGGATCAGCGTGAGCGTGTCGGCGAGCCGGGCGCGGGTGTCGGCGAGCGGGTCGTCGGGCGCGGGGTCGCGGGCGGGGGCGAGCACCAGCCGGGCGTCGTCGGCGGTCCCGGCGAGGCGGGTCCCCGGGTCAAGCGGCACGATTCCGGTGGCCGGTCGGGTCGGCAGCGGCACCGGGTTCCAGCGCAGGTCGTAGAGGGGCAGGTCGGCGGCGCCGGGCTCGAGTTGGTCGACGGCGAGCGGCCGGGACACCAGGGCGTCGATGCGGGCCACCGGTGCGCCGGCCGCGTCGGCGAGCGTGAGCGTGCTGGCCGGGCCGCTGCGGGTCAGCCGTACCCGCAGGTGGGTGGCGCCCTCGGCGGTGAGCGTGACGCCGCTCCAGGCCCAGGGCAGCCGGGCGCCGGTCTCGTCGGCGGCCGGGTCGTCGGCGAGGCCGACGACGTGCAGCGCGGCGTCGAGCAGCGCCGGGTGCAGCGCATAGCCGGTGGTGGCGGCGCCGTCGGGCAGTTCCACCTCCGCGAAGACCCCGTCGGGCGTACGCCAGGCGGCGCGCAGCCCGCGGAACGTGGGCCCGTGGACGACGCCGAGTTCGCGGAGCCGGGTGTAGATCGGCTCGACCGGCACGGCCACGCCACCGGGCGGTGGCCAGGCGGTCAGCGGCTCGGCGGGCTCGCCCGCGCCGGGGGCGAGGACGCCGTCGGCGTGGGCGGTCCAGTCGGCGTGCGAATCGTCGGCGGGCCGGGAGTGGACGGTGATCCGGCGTCGGCCGTCCTCGTCGGGCGCGGCGAGCTGGAGTTGGAGCGTGCGGGCGCCGTCGTCGGGCAGGACGAGCGGCGCGGCGAGCGTCAGTTCCTCGACGGTGTCGCAGCCGGCCTGCGCGCCGGCGTGCAGCGCCAGCTCGACCAGCGCGGTGCCGGGGACGACGATCCGGCCGCGCACGACGTGGTCGGCGAGCCACGGCTGGGCACGCGCGGACAGCCGGCCACCGTGGACGCGGACGTCACCGGCGGCGGTGGCGAGCGCGGTGTCGAGCAGCGGGTGACCGGCGGCGCGGGCGCCCAGGCCGGCGGCGTCGTGGCCGGCGGCGCGGGCGTCGATCCAGTAGCGCTGGTGCTGGAACGCGTAGGTGGGCAGGTCGACGGTGGCCGGCCGCCGCCCGTCGCGGGTGAACCAGGCCGCCCAGTCCACCGGCGTGCCGGCCACGTGCAACCGGGCCAGCGCCGTGGTCAGCGCGGTCACCTCGTCCTGGTCGCGCCGCAACGCCGGAACGTCCTGCACCGGCCGGTCGACCGGGATGTCGGCGGCCATCGCCGTCAACGTCGCGTCCGGACCCACCTCCAGGAACGTGCTCACCCCCAACTCGTGCAACGTGGCCACCCCGTCGGCGAACCGCACCGCCTCGCGCACGTGCCGCACCCAGTACTCCGGACCGGCGATCTCCACCGGATCGACGAGCCGACCCGTCAGGTTCGACACGATCGGCACACGCGGGCTGTGCCAGTCCAGACCACTGATCGCGGCCCGGAACCCGGCCAGCATCGGCTCCATCAACCGCGAATGGAACGCGTGACTGACGGTGAGCCGCTTCACCCGCCAACCCTCGGCGATGCACTCCCCCGCGAGCCGGTCCAGATCCTCGATCGCACCGGAGAGCACCACCGACGACGGACCGTTCACCGCCGCCACGTCCACCCCGGACGCCAACGCCCGGACCCGCGCCTCCGACGCGCCCACCGCCAGCATCCCGCCACCGGCCGGCAACGCCTGCATCAACGACCCACGCGCCGCCACCAGCACACACGCGTCCGACAGGGACAACACACCCGCCACATGAGCGGCCGTCACCTCACCGATCGAATGCCCCGCCAGATAGTCGGCCGTCACGCCCCACGACGACAGCAACTCCCACAGGGCCACCTCCACCGCGAACAACCCCGCCTGCGCGTAGACCGTCTGGTCCAGCAGGCCACCCCCGTCGAACACCACCTCCCGCACCGGCCGCTCCAGCCGACCCTCGAACGACGCACACACCCGATCGAACGCTTCCGCGAACACCGGAAACGCCGCATACAACTCCCGACCCATGCCGGCGCGCTGCGCACCCTGACCGGTGAACAACACCGCCCGCCGACCCGGCGACGCCTCGCCGGTCACCAGTCCGGGAGCCGCACCGCCCTCGGCCAGCGCGGCCAGGCCGGCCAGCAGCGTGTCGCGGTCGGCGCCGACCACCACCGCCCGGTGCGCCAACGCGGCCCTCGTGGTCGCCGACGAGAAGCCGACGTCGGCCGGCGACAGGTCGGTGTTCGCGCGCAGGTGGTCGCGCAGCCGCGCCGCCTGAGCCGCCAGCGCGTCCGACGACCGCCCCGACACCAGCCACGGCAGCACCGGCAGCGCCGCCGCGTCGAGCGTGGCCGGTGGCTCGTCCTCGGCCGGGGTGGGCGCTTCCAGGATCACGTGGGCGTTGGTGCCGGAGATGCTGAACGACGACACCGCGGCGCGGCGGGGCCGGTCGGCGGCCGGCCAGGGGCGCGCGGACGTGGCCAGCTCGACCGCGCCGGCCGTCCAGTCCACCTTGGTCGACGGCGCGTCGACGTGCAGCGTGGCCGGTACCGTGCCGTGCCGCATCGCCTGCACCATCTTGATCACGCCGGCCACGCCGGCCGCGGTCTGGGTGTGGCCGATGTTGGACTTGATCGAGCCGAGCAGCAGCGGCGTCTCCCGCTCCTGCCCGTACGTGGCGAGCAGCGCCTGCGCCTCGATCGGGTCACCCAGCGTGGTGCCGGTGCCGTGCGCCTCCACCACGTCCACCTCGGCGGCGGACACCCGGGCATCGGCGAGCGCGGCCCGGATCACCCGCTGCTGCGACGGACCGTTCGGCGCGGTCAGCCCGTTCGACGCGCCGTCCTGGTTAACCGCCGAGCCACGCACCACGGCGAGGACCCGGTGGCCGAGCCGCTGGGCGTCGGCGAGACGCTCGACCAGGAGCACGCCGATGCCCTCGCCGAGCGCGGTGCCGTCGGCGGCGTCGGCGAACGCCCGGCAGCGGGCGCCCCGGGACAGGTTGTTCTGCCGGGTGAAGTCCACGAAGATCGACGGGGTCGGCAGCACCGTCACGCCGCCGGCCAGGGCCAGGTCGGATTCGCCGGCGCGCAGCGACTGCACGGCCAGGTGCAGCGCGACGAGCGACGACGAGCAGGCGGTGTCGACGGTGACGGCCGGCCCCTCGAACCCGAACGCGTACGACACCCGGCCGGAGCTGACGCTGCCGGCGCTGCCCAGCCCCAGGTAGTCGGCGACCCCGTCGGGCACGTCGGCGGCGCCGGCCGCGTAGTCGGCGTGGGTCAGCCCGGCGAACACGCCGACGCGTGCGCCGCGCAGCCCGGTCGGGTCGACACCGGCGGCTTCGAACGCCTCCCAGGACACCTCCAGCAGCAGCCGCTGCTGCGGGTCCATGGCGAGCGCCTCGCGGGGCGAGACGCCGAAGAACGCCGGGTCGAAGCCGGCGGCGTCGGTCAGGAAGCCGCCGTCGCGCACGCAGGACGTGCCGGGGCGTTCCCGCTCCGGGTCGTAGAGCGTGGCGAGGTCCCAGCCCCGGTCGTCGGGGAACGGGCCGATCGCGTCCCCACCGGCCGACACCAGGTCCCACAGCGCGTCCGGCGAGGCGATTCCGCCGGGGAAGCGGCACGCCATGCCGACCACGGCGATCGGCTGGCGGGCGGAGTCCTCCACGTCGCGGAGCCGTTGCCGGGTCCGCCGCAGGTCGGTGGTGACCCTCTTCAGGTACTCCCGGAGCTTCTCTTCGGTGTCCATCAACCTGACCCTCGGTCGGCGGGGACCCTGCCGTCGTCCGGCGCGCACGCGTCATCCGGGAGCCACGGGTCCCCTTTGCGGGGAAGCTATGGCGTCGCGCTGAGCTGCGACAACCCCTAACCCGTACGCCCGGCGGGCTAGGGGGGTGGCCGGACCGGCGGCGGCCCGGTTAGCGTCCGGTGGACCGCCCTGGCGCCCGGGTCGCGGGCGCCACCGCCGGAAGGACCGCGTGACGATGACCGACCACGACAACGGCCTCTGGGTTCGCCGGTTCCATCCGGCCCCGGACAACGCCCCGCGGCTGGTGTGCCTGCCGCACGCCGGGGGCTCCGCGAGCTTCTTCTTCCCGGTGTCCCGGGCGCTGTCGCCGGCCGTGGAGGTGCTCAGCGTCCAGTACCCGGGCCGGCAGGACCGCCGGCACGAGCCGTGCGTGCCGAGCATCGGTGAGCTGGCCCGGCAGGTGGCCGACGTGCTGCGGCCCTGGCGGGACCGGCCGTTGGCGTTCTTCGGGCACAGCATGGGCGCGACGCTGGGCTTCGAGGTGGCGCGGCTGATCGAGGCCGAGGGTGGGGCGGTGGCGCACCTGTTCCCGTCCGGCCGTCGGGCGCCGTCGTGTCACCGGCACGAGACGGTGCACCTGCTCGACGACGAGGGGCTGCTGGCCGACGTGAAGAAGCTCAGCGGTCCCAATTCGGCGGTGCTCGGCGACCCGGACATGCTGCGTGCCGCGTTGCCGGCGATCCGCAGCGACTACCGGGCGGCGGAGACCTACACGTACGCGCCGGGGCCGAAGCTGAGCTGCCCGGTCACGGTGTTCACCGGGGACGCCGACCCGAAGACCACGGTGGACGAGGCGAGGGCGTGGTCGGCGCACACCACCGGCGCGTTCGACCTGCACGTCTTCCCGGGCGGGCACTTCTTCCTGGCGTCCCACCAGCCGGCGATCCTGCGTACCCTCTCGGCGGCGTTGACCGGCGCGGCGGTCCGCTGATTCCACACACGCCGGTCCCCGCCGCCCGGTCCGGGCGGCGGGGACCGTGGCGGTTCACGGCTTCTGCGCCACCGCGATGACGTAGTCGAGCAGACCCAGCTCCTTCTTGATCAGCTCGGTGTCGCGCCAGTGGTTGGCCATCCCCTTGACCGCGCTGCCGTCGGCGGCGGCCCGGAACGCCGGGTCGGACGGGCGGGCGGACTGGAACCGGCGCCAGCCCTCCCAGGTGCGGTCCGCGATGGAGTGCACCTCCACGGCGCCGAAGCCGGCGGCGGCGAGCTGCTCGCCGTAGGTCTTGCGGTCGTGCCAGTTCTCGTCCGGCAGGCTGAACTTCACGAAGCTGAGCGGGCCCGAGCTGATCGACATGCGCGCCGTGTCGTTGCTCAGCGGGATGATGTCGGCGGTGGCGATGGTGCCGCCCGGCCGCAGCACCCGGAACGCCTCGGCGAAGAACGCGCTGCGCGGGTGGAAGTGGAACGCCGACTCCAGCGCCACCACGCGGTCCACGCTGGCGTCCGGGAACGGCAGCGCGGTGGCGGTGCCGAGCTGGAAGTCGGCCCGATCGGCGAGGCCCTCGCGGCGGGCCCGTTCCTGGGCGTGCTCGACGTGCCGGGGGGTCACGTTGATGCCGTGCACCTTCGCCACCCGGCGGTCCCGCAGCCAGGCGAAGTCCTGGTCGCCGTAGCCGAAGCCGACGTCGACCACGGTGTCGTCGGGCTTGAACCCGGCCGCGTCGGCGAGCTTGTCGGCAAGCGCCTGGCCGGCCACGTCGATACTGGTGACGCCCTCCTCCCAGTAGCCGACGTTCATGTAGCGGGAGGTGCGGGCCGCGAACTCGACGTCCGGCGACTGGATCTCGTAGAACCGGCGGACCCGGGTCACCGGGTCCTTGGTGGCCAGGGTCCGGATGACCCGGCCGAGGGTGCGGAGGTTCTCCAGCATGTCAGCTCCTCAGGGCTGTGCGGGGGTTGGTCAGGGCTGCAGGGCGGGCGCGGCGACCTGGCGGCGCAGGTCGGCCACCAGGGTGGCGGCGGCGTCGGGGCCGGCGGCCACGCCGAAGAGATAGAAGTCCGGCCGGATCAGCGCGGCGTCCGCGCCGCCCAGCCAGGTCGAGTAGACGCCGTCGAGGTCGGCCAGGTCGCCGGCCGCCGCGTCGTCGTCGGCCGGCCGCACCACCAGCCGGTACGCGCCGAGGTCGTCGAGGAACGCGACCGCGTCGTCGTCCAGCGTGGCGGGTTCCCGGGTGAGCAGCGTGAAGCCGACGCCCACCACGTCGTCGAAGCCGCCGGTGCGCCCGTCGACGGTCACCCGGCCCTGCGGCGCGGGTTCACCGGCGCGCGGGGTGGGCGTGCCGTCGTCGGCGCGGTGCAGCACCCCGTCGACGATCGCCTCGCGCAGCGAGCGGACGTGCCGCTGCTGGGTACGCCGGCGCAGCGCGGCCAGCATCACCGAGTCCCGCCCGGCGGCCTTCTTGGGGTCGGTCTCGCAGATCACCGCCCCGGAGTCCATCGACATCCGGATCGCGTGCTGCACGTGCGCGCGTCGTTCCACCTGGTACGTGTCGAGCAGCGCCTCCCCGGCCCGGCCGCGGCGCACCAGGTCGAGTTTCCACGCCAGGTTGACCACGTCGCGGAAGCCGGAACTCATGCCCTGCCCGAGGAACGGCGGCATGACGTGCGCGGCGTCGCCGGCCAGGAACACCCGGCCGCGCCGCCACACGTCGGCGGAGCAGGCCTGGGTGGTGTAGACGCCGTACCGGTCCAGCCGGGCGTTGTCCGGGGTGATGTCGAACAGGCCGAGCAGCCGCCACGCGCTGGCCTCGGTGCGGAACTCCGCCAGCGTCTCCCCCGGCACCCGCATGAACTCCCACCGCCGGTGGTTCGGTCCGGCGGAGACGGCGGTACGGGGGCGTGCCGGATCGCAGATCTGGAGGTTGTTCGGGGTGAACTCGCGCGGCGTGTGCAGCACCACGTCGCAGACCAGCCAGTCGTGGGTGAAGTCCAGGTCGGTGACGGTCGCGCCGAGCCAGCCCCGGACGAAGCTGTTCGCGCCGTCGCAGCCGAGCACCCAGGACGCGGTGTAGGTGTGCGGGCCGCCGTCGCCGTCCACGGCGGTCACCTCGACCCGGTCGCCGTGATCGGTCAGGCCGGTCACCTCGACGCCCCGCCGCACCTGCACGCCGGGCAGTTCCGCGCCGCGTTCGGCGAGTCGTTCCTCCACGCCGGGCTGGTAGAACGACGTGGAGTCGGGCCACCCGGACGGGCCGTCCGGCGCGGCGCGCACGTGCAGCAGCGTCCGGCCGAAGCCGTTCTTCCAGGTGTACTCGCCGGACAGCTCGGTCACGTCGCCGAGCCGGTCGGCCACACCGCAGGCGGCGAGGATCCGGCTGGCCTCGCCGTCGTAGGAGACGGCGCGCGGCATGCTGTACGGGGTGGTCCACTTCTCCAGCACCCGCACGGTGAAGCCGCGCTGCGCCAGCAGGATCGCGGCCACCTGGCCCACCGGGCCGTAGCCCACGATCAGTACGTCGGTCATCGCCGTCCCTCGTTCGTCCGCCTGGGCCGTCACAGCCCGAGTTCCGTGTCGATCAGGCTGAAGATCTCGTCGTCGCTGGCCCGGTCGAGGTCCAGGTCGTCGTCGGTGGCGGAGGCGCCGCGCATGGTCCGCCACTTGGCGACCAGCACCTCCAGCCGCGCCGCCACCTGGGTGTGCAGGTCCGCCTCGACGGTGGTCTCGGCGAGCGCCCGTTCCAGGCGTTCCAGCTCGGCCAGCACCGCCGGGGCGGCCTGCGCGCCGTCGGGCACCAGCCGGGAGCGCAGGTAACCGGCCAGCGCCGCCGGGTCCGGGTAGTCGAAGACGGCGGTGGCCGGCAGCCGTTCCCCGGTCGCCTCGGTGAGCCGGTTGCGCAGCTCGACCGCGGTCAGCGAGTCGAAGCCCAGTTCGTGGAACGCCTGGCCCTCCCGGATGGCGTCCGGGCTGCCGTGGCCGAGCACCGCCGCGGCGGTGGCCCGGACCAGGTCGAGCAGGAGCGCGGACTGTTCCGCGCCGGTGAGCGCGCGCAGCCGCCCGGCCAGGTCGGCGCCGCCGGTGGTGGCGGCGCGGGCCTTCGGCCGGTCGACCCGGACCAGGCCGCGCATCAGCGCCGGCACGTGCGGTCGGCCGGCCAGCGCGGCCCGGTCGACGCGGGTCGGCACCAGGTGTTCCTCCGGCGCGGCGAGGCCGGCGTCGAACAGCGCCATGCCCAGGTCGGACGGGATCGCGAGCTGCCCGTCGCGGGTGGTGCCGGCCCGGTCCACGCCGGCGGTCAGCGTGCTGGCCTGCGCCCACAGCCCCCAGGCGTACGCGCGGGCGGGCAGTCCGGCGCCGCGTCGCCGCCGGGCCAGCGCGTCCAGCCAGGCGTTGGCGGCGGCGTAGTTGCCCTGGCCGGGCACGCCGAACACGCCGGCCCCGGAGGAGAACAGCACGAACCCGGCGAGGTCGAGGTCGCGGGTCAGCTCGTCGAGGTGGTGGGCGGCGTCCACCTTGGGGCGGAACACGGTGTCGAGGCGGTCCGGGGTGAGCGCGGTGACCACGCCGTCGTCGAGCACGCCGGCCAGGTGCACCACGGCGGTGAGCGGATGCGCCGCCGGCACGGCGGTGAGCAGGCCCGCGACCGCGTCCCGGTCGGCGACGTCGGCGGCGGCCACGGTGACGGTGGCGCCGAGCACGGTCAACTCGGCGGTCAGCTCGGCCGCGCCGGGCGCGTCCGGGCCGCCCCGGCTGGCCAGCAACAGGTGCCGTACGCCGTGCCCGGTGACGAGGCGGCGGGCCACCAGGCCGCCCAGCAGGCCGGTGCCGCCGGCGAGCAGCACCGTGCCGTCCGGGTCCCACGTCTCGGGCATGGTGAGCACCACCTTGCCGACGTGCCGGGCCTGGCTGACGTAACGGAACGCGTCCGGGGCCTGCCGGACGTCCCAGGCGCGCACCGGCAGCGGGCGCAACGCGCCGGTGGCGAACAACGCCAGCAGCTCGGTGAGCATCCGCTGGATCTCGTCCGGCTCGACCCGCGTCAGGTCGTACGCCTGGTAGTCGACGCCGGGGTGGTCGGCGGCGACCCGGGCCGGGTCGCGCAGGTCGGTCTTGCCCATCTCCAGGAACCGGCCGCCGCGCGGCAGCAGCCGCAGCGACGCGTCGACGAACTCGCGGGCCAGCGAGTCGAGCACCACGTCCACGCCCCGGCCGCCGGTGGCGGCGAGGAAGCGCGTCTCGAAGTCGAGCGTCCGGGACGACGCCAGGTGGTCGGCGGGCACGCCCAGCTCCCGCAACGCGGGCCACTTGCCCTCGCTGGCGGTGGCGAAGACGTCCGCGCCGAGGTGGCGGGCGATCTGCACCGCCGCCATGCCGACGCCACCGGCGCCGGCGTGCACCAGCACGGACTCCCCGGCCCGCAGCCGGCCCAGCCCGACCAGCCCGCGCCAGGCGGTGAGGAACACCACCGGCACGGTCGCGGCCTGCGCGAACGTCCAGCCGTCCGGCACCGGCGCGAGCAGCCGCCGGTCGGTGACCGCGACCGGGCCGAAGCAGCCGGTGAACACGCCGAGCACCCGGTCGCCGGGGCGCAGGTCGGTGACCGCCGCGCCGACCTCGGCGACGACGCCGGCGGCCTCCCCACCGGGCGGGCCGGGATCGCCCGGGTAGAGGCCGAGCGCGTTGAGCACGTCGCGGAAGTTCAGGCCGGCGGCACGAACCCGGACCCGCACGTCGTACGCGCCGAGCGGCGTGTCGGCCGCGTCGGTGGGCACCAGCGCGAGATGGTCGAGGCTGCCCCGACGGGGCACGTCCAGCCGCCAGGCGGTCGCGTCGGCGGGCGGGGTGAGCGTCGGCGCGTCGGCGCGGCGGGCCAGCCGGGGCGCGTACGCGCCGCCGTCGCGCAGCGCCACCTGCGGCTCGTCGGCGGCGAGCACGGCGGTCAGGGTGGCCGCGTCGGGCTCGGTGTCGGCGTCGAGCAGCACGAACCGGTCCGGATTCTCGGACTGGGCGGAACGGACCAGGCCCCACGCGGCGGCGGCGGCCGGGTCGCCGACCTCACCGGGCCCGTGCACGCCGACCGCGCCACGGGTGAGCAGCACCAGCCGGGTCTCGGCCCAGCGCGGCTCGGCCAGCCAGCGCTGCACCAGCGCGAGCGCGTCCCCGGCGAGCCGTCGCGCCCGGTCCGGGGCGGCCGGGTCGGTCGACCCCCGGCGCGCACCGGTCCCGGCGGTGAGCGGCGCGAGCACCGCCTCCGGCGGCGTGGCACCGGCGTCGATCGCGGCGGCCAGCGCGGACAGGTCGGCGTGGCGGGACACGTCGACCGGGCCGGCCGGGTCGGTCACGGCGACCGGGTCGGGCAGGTCGGTGCCGGCGGCCGGGCCGATCGGGTCGGCCAGGTCGGTGCCGGCGGCCGGGCCGGCCGGGGCGACGGTCGACACGGGCGCGGCCGGATCGCCGGGGGCGGCGTCCGGGGCGGCGAGCACGGCGATCCGGGCCGGGGCCGGCGCGGGGGGCGTCGGCAGCGGCTGCCAGGTGAGGTGGAACAGCGCGTCGGTGACCGCGTCGTCGCGGGCGCCCAGCTCGGCGCGGGAGATCGGGCGCATGGCCAGCGACGCCGCCTCGACGACCGGCGCGCCGGCCGGGTCGGTGGCGGACAGCGCGAACGCGTGCGGGCCGACCCGCCGCAGCCGGACCCGCAGCGTGGTGGCGCCGGTGGCGTGCACGCTGAGCCCGTTCCAGGCGAACGGCAGCAGGATCTTGTCGCCGCCGGCGTCGGCGAGACCACCGAAGTGCGCGGCGTGCAGCGCGGCGTCGAGCAGCGCCGGGTGCAGCGCGTAGCGGTCGGCGTCGGCGCGCGGGCCGGCCGGCAGCTCCACCTCGGCGTACACCTCGTCGTCGGCGGTCCGGACCGCGCGCAGGCCCTGGAACGCCGGGCCGTAGCCGTATCCCTCGTCGACCAGGCGGTCGTAGAAGCCGGTCAGGTCGACGGCGTCGGCGTCCGGCGGCGGCCCGGCCGGCGTCGCCGGGGTGGCTTCGGCGGCGGAGAGCGTGCCGCTGCCGTGCCGGGTCCACGGCGCGTCGGGCGGGCCGGCGGCGGGCCGGGAGTGCACGCTGACCGGGCGGCGGCCGTCGTCGGCGGGCGGGCCGACCGCGACCTGCACCTGGGTGGCCGCGTCCTCGGGCAACGTCAGCGGCGCCTCGATGACCAGCTCGTCGAGGGCGGGGCAGCCGACCTCGTCGCCGGCCCGCAGGCACAGCTCGACCAGCCCGGTGCCGGGCACCAGCACCCGGCCGGCGACCCGGTGGTCGGCCAGCCAGGGCTGCTCGGCGACCGCGAGCCGGCCGGTGAACAGGTGCCCCCGCCCGTCGGCCATTGGCACCGACGCGCCGAGCAGCGGATGCCCGGCGGCGGCCAGCCCGGCCGCGCCGACGTCGGCGGCGCCGGTGACCGGGCGGGGCCAGTAGCGGCGGTGCGCGAACGCGTACGTGGGCAGGTCGACCCGGCGTCCGCCGGCCAGCACCGGCTGCCAGTCGACGGGTACGCCGCGCACGTGCAGCGCGGCCACGGAGAGCAGGAACCGGGCCCGGTCGCCCCGGCCGCGCTGCACCGAGCCGACCACCACCGCCGGGTGCTCGTGCTCCTGGACCGTCTGCTCGATGCCCGGCGTGAGCACCGGGTGCGGGCTGCACTCGACGTACGTGTGGTGGCCCTCGGCGGTCAGCGCGCGTACCGCGTCGGCCAGTTCGACCGGCTGGCGCAGGTTGCGGTACCAGTAGTCGGCGTCCATCTCCTCGCCGCCGAGCCAGCACAGGTCGGTGGTGGAGTAGATCGGCACCGCCGCCGGTCCGGGCGTGACGCCGGCGACCGCCTCGGCCAGCTCGGCCCGGATCCGCTCCACCTGCGGGGAGTGGGAGGCGTAGTCGATCGCGAGGCGGCGCAGCCGGATGCGGTCGGCGTCCAGCTCGGCGGCGAACGCGTCCACCGCGTCCGGTTCGCCGGAGACCACCACGTTCGCCGGCCCGTTGACCGCGCCCACGGCCAGCCGGTCGCCGTACCGGGCGACCCGCTCGCGGACCACCTCGACCGGGAGCGGCACGGCGGCCATCACCCCGGCGCCGGCCAGTTTGCGCAGTGCGCGGGCGCGCAGCGCCACCAGCCGGGCGGCGTCGGTGAGCGACAGCACGCCGGCCACGCAGGCGGCGGCGATCTCGCCCTGCGAGTGGCCGACCACGGCGGCGGGCTGCACGCCGTACGAGCGCCACAGCTCGGCCAACGACACCATCACCGCGAACAGCAGCGGCTGCACCACGTCCGCCCGTTCGAAGTCCGGGGTGCCGGGCGCCTGGCGCAGCAGGTCCCGCAGCGGGTGGCCCAGCCAGGGCCGCAGCGCGGCGTCGCAGGCGGCCATCCGCTCGGCGAACACGGGCGCCTCGTCGAGCAGGTCCAGCGCCATGCCGGCCCACTGGGAGCCCTGGCCGGGGAAGACGAACACCAGCTTGCCGGTGGCGGTGACGTCGCCGCGTACCAGGTCGGTGGCGGGCTCGCCGACGGCGAGCGCGTCCAGGCCGGCGGTGGTCTCCGCCGGGCCGCCGACCAGCACGGCCCGGTGGTCGAAGCCGGCCCGGGTGGTGGCCAGCGACCAGGCCACGTCCAGCGGTCGCTGGTCGGGTCGGTCGGCGAGGTGGTCGCGCATTCGGCGGGCCTGCCCGGCCAGCGCCTCCGGGGTACGCGCGGAGAGCAGCCACGGCAACGCCGCCGGCCCGGCCGGCGGCTCGGCGTCGACGGCCGGCTCGTCCGGCACGGCCTCGATGACCACGTGGGCGTTGGTGCCGCTGATGCCGAAGGATGAGACGCCGGCGCGGGCTGGCCGGTCGGTACGCGGCCACGGCCGGGCCTCGGTGAGCAGGTCGACCGCGCCGGCCGCCCAGTCGACGCGGCTGGTGCGGTGCTCGGCGTGCAGCGTGCGGGGCAACCGGCCGTGCCGCATGGCGAGGACGACCTTGAGCATCCCGGCGACGCCGGCCGCGGCCTGGGTGTGGCCGAGGTTGGACTTCACGGAGCCGAGCAGCAGCGGCGCGACGCCGTCGGGCCGGCGGCCGTAGGTGGCGAGGATCGCCTCGGCCTCGATCGGGTCGCCGAGCGGCGTGCCGGTGCCGTGCGCCTCGACCGCGTCCACGTCGGCCGGGTCGAGCCCGGCGGCGGCCAGCGCGGCCCGGATCACGCGTTCCTGGGACGGCCCGTTGGGGGCGGTGAGGCCGTTGGACGCGCCGTCGGAGTTGACCGCCGAGCCGCGCACCACGGCGAGCACCGGGTGGCCGCGTCGGCGGGCGTCGGAGAGCCGTTCCACCACCAGCACGCCGACGCCCTCGGACATGCCGAACCCGTCGGCGTCCTCGGCGAACGCCTTGCACCGGCCGTCCGGGGCGAGGCCGCGCTGGCGGCTGAACCCGGTCAGCCCGGCCGGACTGGACAGCACCGACACGCCTCCGGCGAGCGCCAGGTCGCAGTCGCCCTGCCGCAGCGCCTGCGCGGCCAGGTGCAGCGCCACCAGTGAGGCGGAGCAGGCGGTGTCCACGGTGACCGCCGGCCCCTCCAGCCCCAGCGCGTACGCGACCCGCCCGGAGAGCACGCTGGCGGCGGTGCCGGTGAGCAGGTGTCCCTCGTCGGCGACGGTCTCGCCGTCGTCGGCGGTGGCGCCGGGGGTGATCCGGTCGGCGTAGTCCTGGCCGTGGGTGCCGGCGAACACGCCGGTACGGCTGCCGCGCAGCGTGTCCGGGTCGATGCCGGCCCGTTCCAGGGCCTCCCAGGAGGTCTCCAGCAGCAGCCGGTGCTGCGGGTCCATGGCGAGCGCCTCGCGGGGGCTGATGCCGAAGAACGCGGCGTCGAAGTCGGCGAGCCCGGTGAGGAAGCCACCGGCCCGGGTGTAGGTGCGGCCGGGCGTGCCGGGCTCCGGGTCGTACAGGTCGGCGAGCGGCCAGCCCCGGTCGGTGGGCAGGTCGCCGATCACCTCGCCGCCGGCGTCGAGCAGCCGCCACAGCTCCTCCGGGGAGCCGATGCCGCCGGGGAACCGGCAGGCCATCGCGACGACCGCGACCGGCTCGTCCAGCGCGACGGTGGTGGCGTCGGCGACCTCGGTGGCGGCGGTGCCGAGCAGCCGGGCGTGCAGGTGCGCGGCGAGCAGTTCCGGGGTGGGATGGTTGAACACGGCGTGCGGGGCGAGCCGGACGCCGGTGGCGGCGGAGAGCCGGTTGCTCAGCTCCACCGCCATCAGCGAGTCGAAGCCGAGTTCCTTGAACGGCCGGCGCGGCTCGACCTGGTCCGGCCCGGCATGCCCGACGACCGTGGCGCAGCGGGCGCGGACCAGGTCGAGCAGGAGCGCGGCCCGGTCCGGCTCGCCGAGGCCGGCCAGGCGGTCGGCGAAGCCGGTTCCGGTGCCGGTGCCGGGCTCGGCGACGACGGCCCGGCGCGGGGCCGGCGGCAGCAGCGCCCGCAGCAGCGCCGGCACCTCCCCGGTGGCGCGGACCGCGGCCAGGTCCAGTCCGATCGGCACCAGCGTCGCCGGCTCGGCGCGCAGCGCGGCGTCGAACAGCGCCAGCCCGGCGGCGGCGTCCAGCGGACGGGTGCCGGTGCGGGCGAGCCGGGCCAGGTCGGCGGCGGTGAGTCGGCCGGCCATCCCGTCGGTCTCGGCCCACAGGCCCCAGGCGAGCGCGGTGCCGGGCAGCCCGTGGGCGCGGCGGTGCGCGGCGAGCGCGTCGAGGAACGCGTTGCCGGCGGCGTAGTTGCCCTGGCCGGGGCTGCCGAACGTGGCGGAGGCGGAGGAGAACAGCACGAACGCGGCCAGGTCGAGGCCGGCGGTCAGCTCGTGCAGGTGCCACGCGCCGTGCACCTTGGCCCGCAGCGCGCCGGCCCAGCGGTCCGGGTCGAGGTCGGTGAGCAGCGCGTCGTCGGTGGCGCCGGCGGCGTGCACGACGGCCACCAGCCGGTCGGCGAGCGGGGCCAGCACGGCGGCGAGCGCGTCCCGGTCGGCCACGTCGGCGGCGACCACCCGGACGTCGACGCCGGTCGCCGCCAGCTCGTCGGTCCAGGGGGCGGGCCGGCCGGCGCGGCTGAGCAGCACCAGCTCCCGCACGTCGTACGTCTGCGCGAGGTGCACCGCGACGTGCCGGCCGAGGCCGCCGGTGCCGCCGGTGAGCAGCACCGCGCCGCCGGCCAGGGCGGGTCGCGCGGCGGTGTCGGGCTCGGTGGCCGGGCGGAGCCGGGGCAGCACCGCGCGGCCGTCGCGGACCGCGACCTCGGGTTCGTCGTCGGCGGCGGCCAGCGCGGCGCGGACCGTGGTGTCGTCGACGGTGTCCAGGTGCAGCAGCAGGAACCGGTCGGGGTGCTCGGCGCGGGCCACCCGGAGCAGGCCGGCGGCCGGGGCGTGCGCCGGGTCGCCGTCGCGCACCGCCACCGCGAGCCGGGTGTCGACGGCGCGCGGGTCGTCCAGCCAGCGGTGCAGCACGCCGAGCAGCGCCAGGCCGATCGCGTCGGCGCGCTGCGCGACGGTGCTGGCCGGGTCGCCGTCGGGCAGGCGCAGCACCAGCACCGGCGGCAGCGGCCCGGTCGCCGGGACCGCGTCGGCGAGCGTCCAGGTGGGCACCGGGCCGGTCGGGGCGGGCAGCCAGTCCACCGTGTACAGCCCGGCCGGGCCGGTCTCCGGCGCCGGGGCGGCGGCGGACGGCAGCGTCACCGCGCGCAGCGCGATCCGGTCGACGTCGAGCACCGGCCGGCCGGCGTCGTCGACGGCGGTGAGCGTGACCGCGTCCGCGCCGGCCGGGGCGAGACTGACCCGCAGCGCGTACGCGCCGGTGGCGTGCCGGCGTACGCCGGTCCAGTCGGTGGGCACGATCCGCTCCCCCGGCCCGGCCGGCGGGGCGAACCCGGCCAGCGGAAGCAGGTCCAGCGCGGCGTCGAGCACGTCCGGGTGCACGCCGTACCGTTCGGCGTCCGGGTCGGCGGTGTCGTCGGGCAGCCGTACGTCGAGGTGCAGCCGGTCCCCGGCGGTCCAGGCGGCCCGCAGCAGCGGATGCGCCGCCTCGACCGGGCGGGCGCCGGCCGGCGGCCAGACCGGGGCCGGTACGCCGGGCGCGGCGAGCGGGTCGGCCGGGGCGAGCACCGCGTCGGCGACCGCCCGCCACGGCTCGTGCTCGCCGGCGCGGACGTGGCAGCGGGCGGCGCGCCGGCCGGCGGCGTCCGGGCCGGCGACGTCGAACTGGAGGTCGACCGCGAGGCCGGCGGGCAGCGGTGCCGGCTCCGGCATCCGCAGCTCGGCCAGGACCGGGGTGTCGAGTCGTTCGCCGAGGTGGCCGAGCGCGTCGAGCAGCACGGTGGCGGGCAGCAGCGGCGCGGCGCCGTCCGGGGTGGCCGGCCGGGTGGCGGTGAACCGTCCGGTGGCGAGCACCTGGCCGGTGCCGGCGACCGGCAGCACGGCGGCGAGCAGCGGGTGCCCGGCGTCGCCGGTCGGTGCGCCGGGGGTGGCGGGCAGCCAGTAGTGCCGGTGCCGGAACGCGTAGGTGGGCAGCGCGACGGGCGCGTGCGGGCCGGGGCCGGCCAGCGCGGCCCGGTCCACCGGCACACCGCGCACGTGCAGCCGGGCGGCGGCGGTGAGCAGCGCCGCCGGTTCGGGCGTGCCGGCCCGCAGCGTGGGCACGAACGCCAGGTCGTCGCCGGCGTCGGCGAGGCACTCGGCGGCCAGCGCGGTGAGCACGCCGCCGGGGCCGATCTCCAGGAACGTGGTGGCTCCCTCGGTGTGCAGGGCGCGGACGCCGTCGGCGAAGCGCACGGTGTCGCGGACGTGCGCCACCCAGTGCTCGGGCGAGGTGAGCCGGGCCGCGTCGACCGGCACGCCGGTCACCGTGGACACCACCGGCAGTTGCGGCGCGCGGTAGGTCAGCCCGGCGGCGACCTCCCGGAACGCGTCCAGCATCGGCGTCATGCGCGGCGAGTGGAACGCGTGCGACACCCGCAGCCGGCTGGTGCGGCGGCCGGCGGCGCGCAGCGTCGCGGCGACCGCCTCGACCGCGTCGGCGTCGCCGGAGAGCACCACGGCGGTCGGCCCGTTCACGGCGGCCAGTCCGACCCGGTCGGTCAGGTGCGGCAGCACCTCGGTCTCGTCGGCCTCCACCGCGACCATCGCGCCGCCGGCCGGCAACGCCTGCATGAGCCGGCCCCGCGCGGCGACCAGCGCGGCGGCGTCGGCGAGGGTGAGCACGCCGGCCACGTGCGCGGCGGCGATCTCGCCGATCGAGTGGCCGAGCAGCAGGTCCGGGCGGACGCCCCAGGATTCGAGCAGCCGGTGCAGCGCCACCTCGACGGCGAACAGCGCCGGCTGGGTGTAGCGGGTCTCGTGCAGCAGCGCGGCCCGCGTGTCGCCGTCCGGGGCGAGGACCACGTCGGCGACCGACTGCCCGGTGACGTGCCGGTCCAGTTCGGCGCAGGCGGCGTCGAACGCCTCCGCGTAGACCGGGTACGCCGCGCGCAGCTCCCGGCCCATGCCGGCGCGTTGCCCGCCCTGCCCGCCGAAGAGGACGGCGAGCCGGCCGTCGGAGACGCGGCCGGTGAGCACGCCGGCCGGGTCGGTGTCGCCGCGGCTCAGCGCCGTCAGCGCGGCACGGGCGTCGGCCGGGTCGCCGACCAGCAGCGCCGCCCGGTGGTCCAGCGCCGCCCGCGTGGTGGCCAGCGCGTACGCCACGTCGGCCGGATCGGCGGGCGCGGCCTCGGTGCGGTCGAGCCAGGTCGACAGCCGGGCCGCCTGGTCCCGCAGGCCCTCCCGGCTGGCCGCGGAGAGCAGCCACGGCACGACGCCGGCCGGGTGCTGCCGGGTGACCGGCGGCGGGGTGGGCATGGCGGGGGCCGCCTCGACGATGACGTGGGCGTTGGTGCCGCTGATGCCGAACGAGGAGATGCCGGCGCGGCGGGGTCGGTCCACGTCGGGCCACGGCCGGGCGTCGGTGAGCAGCTCGACCGCGCCGGCCGACCAGTCGACCTCGCCGGTCGGCGCGTCGACGTGCAGCGTGCGCGGCAGCGTGCCGTGGCGCAGCGCGAGCACCATCTTCATCACGCCGGCCGCGCCGGCCGCCGCCTGGGTGTGCCCGAGGTTCGACTTGAGCGAGCCGAGCAGCAGCGGCCGGTCCGCCGGCCGGCCCTGCCCGTACGTGGCGAGCAGCGCCTGCGCCTCGATCGGGTCGCCGAGCCGGGTGCCGGTGCCGTGCGCCTCGACCGCGTCCACGTCGCCCGGTTCGAGGCCGGCGGTGGCCAGCGCCCGCCGGATGACCCGTTCCTGGGCCGGCCCGTTCGGCGCGGTGAGCCCGTTCGACGCGCCGTCGGAGTTGACCGCGCTGGCGCGCAGCAGCGCCAGCACCGGGTGACCGTGGCGGCGGGCGTCGCTGAGCCGCTCCAGCAGCAGCACGGCGACGCCCTCGGACCAGCCGGTGCCGTCGGCGGCCTCGGCGAACGCCTTGCACCGGCCGTCCGGCGCGAGTCCGCGTTGGCGGCTGAACTCGACGAACGCCTGCGGGGTGCCCATCACCGCGACGCCGCCGGCCACCGCGAGCGCGCAGTCCCCGGCGCGCAGCGCCTGCGCGGCCAGGTGCAGCGCGACGAGCGACGACGAGCAGGCGGTGTCCACGGTCACCGCGGGCCCCTCCAGACCCAGCGCGTACGCGACCCGCCCGGAGACCACGCTGCCGGCGGTGCCGACGCCGAGGTAGCCCTCGGTGCCGGGCGGCGCCTGGCCGACGCTGGCCGCGTAGTCGTGGTGCATCACGCCGGTGAACACGCCGGTGGCGCTGCCGCGCAGCCCGGTCGGGTCGATCCCGGCGCGCTCGAACAACTCCCAGGACGTCTCCAGCAGCAGTCGCTGCTGCGGGTCCATGGCCAGCGCCTCGCGCGGGCTGATCGCGAACAGGGTGGCGTCGAAGTCCCCGGCGCCGGCCAGGAACCCGCCCACCCGCACGTACGAGGTGCCGGCCCGGTCGGGGTCGTCGGCGAACAGGTGCGCCAGGTCCCAGCCCCGGTCGGTGGGGAACCCGGTGAGCCCCTCGCCGCCGGCTTCGAGCAGGTCCCACAACTCGTCCGGGCCGGTGACGCCGCCGGGCAGCCGGCAGGCCATGGCGACGATCGCCACCGGGTCGTCGGCGGCGACCGGGCCGGTCCGGGCGGCGGCGGCCGTGGGGCCGGTGCCGGTGTCGGTCGGGCCGGCGCCGCGCAGCAGCGTGGCCAGGTGCCGGGTGAGCGCGGCGGGTGTCGGGTGGTCGAACGCGGCGGTGGCGGAGAGCCGCGCGCCGGTGGCCCGGTTCAGCCGGTCGCGCAGCGCGACCGCGCGGACCGAGGTGAACCCGAGTTCGGTGAACGCCCGGCCGGGCCGGACCGCGCCCGCGCCGGGCAGCCCGGCGACCTCGGCGGTGGCGGCCCGGACCAGGTCGGCCAGGAGGCGGTCGCCGTCGGCGGTGGTGAGCGCCGCGAGCCGGCGGCGCAGCGTGTCCGCGTCGTCGTCGGGCCGGGTCGGGCCGCGCCAGGCCGGGTGGGCGGCCACCCGCTCGGCCGGGCCGGCCACCAGCACCAGGTCGTCGCCGTCGTGCGCGACGTCGAACGCGGCGGTCTCGGCCCACGCCGGCCCGGTCACCCCGATCAGCCGGGCCGGCAGCCCGGCCGCGTGCCGCCGGGCGACGAGCGCGTGCAGCGCGGCGACCGCGCCCGCCGCCGGTTCCCGGCCGGCCGCGCCGAGCAGCACGTCGGCGGGGACCAGCACGGTGTACGCGGTGGCGGCGGCGTGCCGGGTGTCCCGGTCCAGCCGGCCGGCCAGGTCGAGCAGCCGGGCGCTCCGGTCGTGGTCGGTCAGGTCGGCGTCGTGGACCCGCAGCACGACCGCCCCGACCGGTTCGGCGTCGAGGGTGGAGAGGTCGGTGGTGGGGCCGTCGACCGGCAGCAGCCGCAGCGACCGGGCACCGTACGCGCCGGTCAGGTGCCGGGCCAGCACCGCCCGCTCGGCGGTGTCCGCGCCGGCCAGCACCGTCGGCGCGGCCGGGTCGAGCACCGGGGCGGCGTGTTCCGGGGCCGGCGCGGCGGCCGGCGCGGGGGCCGCGTACCGGGCGGTGCCGGCGCGCAGCGCGACCTGGGCGGCGCCGGCGTCCAGCACGGACGGCAGCAACGCCGCCGAGGCGGGATCGGCGTCGACGAGCACGATCCGGTCCGGCCGGGCCGCCTGCCGGCAGCGCGCCTGCGCCCAGGCGACGGCGGCGGCCGGGACCAGGTCGGGGTCGTCGGGCGTGTCCGCGGTGGACGCGTCCACCGCGCCGCTGGTCAGCACCACCACCCGGGCGGTCGCGTAGCGCGCGTCGTCGAGCCAGCCGGGCAGCGCCGCCGGGTCGACGCCGGCCAGCACCAACACGTCCGCGTCGGTGTCGGTGGAGTGCGCGCCGGTGTGGACGTCCTCGCCCTCGGCGGTCAGCGCGTCGGCGACCGCCCCGGCGTGCGGTCCGACGACCGCCCAGCGCCGGCCGGGTACCCGGTCGACAGGCGCCAGCGGACGCCAGGTGAGCCGGGTCAGCGCCTCGTGGTGGGTGCCGTTGACCGCGCGCAGCCGGGCCGGTGTCTCCGCCAGCAGCCGCCGGGTGACCTTCCCGGAGGCGGTCCGCGGCACCGCGTCGATCTCGTACAGCTCCTGCGGCACCTTGTGGTACGCGAGCCGCTCGCGGCAGGCGGCGTACGCGGCGGCCGGCGCGAAGCCCTCCGGCGCGGGCACCACGTACGCGACCGGCACCTCGCCGAGCACCTCGTGCGGGCGGCCGGTGACCGCCACGTCGGCCACGCCGGGCACCGCGCGCAGCACGTCCTCCACCTCGACCGGGTGCACCTTCTCGCCGCCCCGGATGATCAGTTCCCGGTGCCGGCCGGTGACGAAGAGGTTCCCGTCGGCGTCGCGGCGGGCCAGGTCCCCGGTGCGGTACCAGCCGTCGCGCAGCGCCGCCGCGGTGGCCTCGGGCAGCCCGTGGTAGCCGAGCATGACGCCCGGGCCGCGGACCCACACCTCGCCCTCGTCACCGGTCGGCACGTCGCGGCCGGTGTCCGGGCTGACCAGGCGCACCTGCACGCCGTCCACGGCCCGGCCGCAGGAGCCCTCGGCCCGGGGCTCGTCCGGGCGGGTCACCGCGATCGAGCCGCACGTCTCGGTGCTGCCGTACGCGTCGAGCAGCGGCGCGTCGAAGACCTCCTCGAACGCGCGGCGCAGCTCCCCGGTGGTGATCGCGCCGCCGACCAGGCAGACCCGCAGCGCGGGCGCGCGGAACCCGTCGGCGCGGGCCGCGTCGACCAGGTGGTGGTACATGGCGGGCACGCCGGCCAGCACGGTCGCCTCGTCCTCGGCGACCGCGCGCAGCACGTCGGCGGCGGCGAAGCCGTCGACCAGGCGGGCGCTCGCGCCGACCGCGGTCACGCTCAGCACGCAGCCGATGTGGGAGAGGCTGTGGAACAGCGGCAGCGGCCAGACCACCCGGTCGGCGGCGGTCAGGTCGGGCACCGGCACGTAGCAGGCGGCCACCGACCAGAGGCAGGTCCGCTGGGTGGAGAGCACGCCCTTGGGTTGGCCGGTGGTGCCGGAGGTGTAGAGCATCCAGGCGACCTCGTCCAGCCCGAGGTCGTCGCGGGCGTCGGCGGCCGGCGGCGCGTCGACGAGCGCCGGCCAGGCCGTCACCGGTTCCGGGTACGGCCCGTCGCCGGTCACCCAGATCCGCAGGTCGGGCCGGTCCGCGTGCAGCCGCAGGAACTGGTCGACGTGCTGCGGGTCGGTGACCACCAGCACCGCGCCGGAGTCGTCGAGCAGGTGGGCCAGCTCGGCGTCCGTGCTGCGCGGGTTCAGCGGTACGCCGACCGCCGCGGCCCGGGTCACGGCCAGCCAGGTCTCCACCGTCTCCACCCGGTTGCCCAGGCAGAACGCGACCCGCTCGCCCCGGCCGACGCCCGCGTCGACCAGGTGGCCGGCCAGCCGGGCGGTGACCACCTCCAGCGCGGCCCAGGACACCGCCCGGTCCGCGTCGCGGAACGCCACCTGGTCCGGCAGCCGGCCGGCGTGGGCCCGGAGCAGTTCGGGCAACGGCTGGACCAGGTCACTCCGAAGCATGTCAGCACATCCGTCCTTCGCCGTAACGGCCCAAGTCTGGCCAGCGGCCCGGCGGGGACCTACCCCTGTCGCCCCCTAACCGGACCCCGGTTCCCGGCCGCGTGCGGGCCCTCCGGCGGGCCGGCGCGGTGATGATGGGCACGCCCCGAGGACGCCGCGTACCACCGCCGACAGTCGAGGTGCCATGGAACGCTCCTGGTTGTTCGCCGACCTCGCCGTGCCCGGCGGGGGATGCGTCGACGCGCGGGCGGCCGAGCTGGTCGGCACGGTGCTGGCGGGGCTGGTGTCCGAGCTGCGCGCCGCCGACCCGGACGGATGCTGGTTCTTCGACCGGCTCGACTCCCCCGGTGCGACCCGGCTGCGGCTGGGTCTGCACGCCGGGTCCGCCGCGCTGGACCTGGCACGGGACCGGCTCGGCCCGTCGGCCCGGCCGGTGCCACCGGCGTACGCGGTGCGCGACCCGGCCCGGGGCGGACCGCTCGCCCATGCCGGCAGCGAGGTGGCGCTGGGTCTGCTCGGCGGTGAACCACCGTGGCTGGCCGGGTTGGAGCTGCCGCTCGCGGTGGCGCACCTGCGGCACCTGTGCGGGCTGTTGCCGGCCGGCGACCGGGCGGCCTTCCTGTTCCTGCACTGGCAGGACCGCAGTCGCACGCTGACCGGGGCGCAGCGCCGGGACCTCGCCGCGCAGGCGCACGCCGGCGCCGACAAGATCGTGCTGGCCGCCGCCGACCTGCCGCTCGCCGACGACCCGGTCTCGGCGGCCTGGCGGCGCTACCTGGACCGGGTCACCGAGCTGGTGGCCGAGGACCATCCGGCCGCGCCGCGCGGTTTCCTGATCGCCGAGCACGCCCAGCTCAGCCATCGTCGCTGGGGCATCGACCCGGCCGTCGACTCGCTGGCCGCGCTGGCGTTGCGGCTGACCGGGCACATCGTCGCCGCACCACCGGGGAGAGTCGGATGACCGTCGTGGAACGGGTCGACGTGGCACTGGGCGACCGGGCGTACCCGGTGCTGGTGGGCCCGGGCGTGCGGCACCGGCTGGCCGCGGAGGTGGCGCGGATCGGGGCCCGCCGGGTCGTGGTGGTCTCGGCCCGGCCGCCGGAGTGGACGCCCGACCCGGGCGTGCCGCACCGGGTGGTGCCGGCCCGCGACGGCGAGCACGACAAGACGCTGGCCACCGTGGAGGCGCTGTGCCGGGCGTTCGCCGAGTTCGGGTTGTCCCGCGCCGACGCGGTGGTCTCCTGCGGCGGCGGCACCACCACCGACGTGGTCGGCCTGGCCGCCGGCCTCTACCACCGGGGCGTCGCGGTCATTCACCTGCCGACGTCGCTGCTGGCCCAGGTGGACGCCAGCGTGGGCGGCAAGACGGCGGTGAACCTGCCGGAGGGCAAGAACCTGGTCGGCGTCTACTGGCAGCCGCGTGCGGTGCTCTGCGACACCGACTACCTGGGCACGCTGCCGGAGGTGGAGCGGCGCAACGGCTACGGCGAGATCGCCCGCGCGCACTTCATCGGCGCCGGCGACCTGCGCGGCCGGACGGTGACCGAGCAGATCACCGCGTGCGTGGCGCTCAAGGCCCGGGTGGTCGCCGCCGACGAGCGCGACGCCGGGCTGCGGCACATTCTCAACTACGGTCACACGCTCGGTCACGCGTTGGAGCGGGCCACCGACTTCCGGCTGCGGCACGGCGAGGCGGTCGGCGTGGGCACCGTGTTCGCCGGGCGGCTGGCCGGGCGGCTCGGTCGGATCGACGCCGACCGGGTTGCCGAGCACCACGAGGTGGTGGCCGGCTACGGTCTGGACACGGCGTTGCCGTCCGGGGTGGACGCGGACGAGCTGATCGCGTTCATGCGTCGCGACAAGAAGTCCACCGCCGGCCTCACCTTCGTGCTGGACGGCCAGGCCGGCCCGGAGCTGGTCGCGGACGTGCCGGAGACCGAGGTCCGCGCCGCCCTGGCCGAGATGTAGGCGGACGGGACTCGGGGGCGATCCGCGACGTAGGTGGGTCGAGGCCCGGCACTCGGGCGTGTCGGCGTCGGGGAAGGAAATCACTCAGGAGCAATATGACCGCAGGGCATAATTATGACCTGAAGGTATATCGCTTCGTTGCGGGCATTTCCTGGTGACCCTCACGCACCGTGACGCTCGGGTGACCGCGCCCACCCTCACCACCGCCCCGGGGTCGTGCCTCAGCGCACCGCCGGGCAGTGCGTCAACAGTTCTTCGGGCTTGTGCGCGACCAGGTCGGGGCCGGCCGCCAGCAGCGCGGTCACGTCACCGCCGTGCCAGGTGGTGGCCACCGTGGTCACGCCGGCGTCCCGGCCGCTGGTCAGGTCCGTGATCGCGTCACCGACCATCATGGCCACGCCGGGCGGCATGTCGAGCAGTTCCAACGCGCGCAGCACGATGTCCGGCGCCGGCTTCGGGCGGGGCACCTCGTCCGAGCCGATCACGTGGTCGAAGAGCGCGAGCACGCCGAGCAGGTCCAGCAGGGAGCGGGCACGGGGGCCGCTCTTGCCGGTGGCGACCGCCATCCGGACGCCGCGCTCGTGCAGCGCCTCCAGCGTCTCGCGGACGCCGGGGAACAACGGCACCCGGTGCGCCAGCCGGTAGCTCTCCCGGACGAACGGCGCCTCCATCTCCAGCGGCAGCCCCATCAGCCGCATGATGTCCGGGAAGTACCGGCCCATGTGCTTGTTGTACTCCTCGAACGGCGCCGGTCCACCGCCCACCACCTCGGCGTACGCGACGCTGAACGCCTCACGCATCACCGCCGAGCTGTCGACCACGACCCCGTCGAGGTCGAACACGACCGCGCGGATCGGGCCCGTACGCCGGGCGAGGACGGTGGCGCCGGCGGTCGACGGCGGCTGGCTCATGGCTGCTCCCGAAGGTGAGGTCGCCCGGTGGTTCTCACCGGTCGCGCGCTCCCGCCAGCGCGGGCACCGGCGGGGTCGGCCGGGCGCAGCGGTAGACACGTTCGATGGCGTCGATGGTGCGGCGGGCGTCGGCGGCGGCCACGCCCCGGCTGGCCTCGTCGGCGAGCAGGCCGGGCAGCGCGTCGAGCTGGCGGTCGTACTCGGCGCCGATGGTCTCGGCGGCCAGCGGCAGCGCGACGGTCTCGCCGTCACGGGTCCGGGTCAGCTCCGGCGCGTCGACCCGGTTCGGGCTGAACCCGAACGTGCAGCGCAGCGTCGCCGAGCCGTGGGCGCCGTGCACGGAGATGGTGGTGCGGTCCGTCGCCTCGTGCGACGCCCAGCAGGCGTGCAGCGCGGCGGACGCGCCGTCGGCGGTGAGCAGGAACGCGCGGGCGGTGTCCTCGACGTCGCCGCGTCCACCGGGCCCGGCAGTGCCGCGCCAGGCGGCCTGCGCGGCGCCGTCGTTGACGAAGTCGTCGGAGACGCTGCCCACCGCGTGCGCGATCGGCGCCGGGCCGAGCAGCGGCAGCACCGTGTCGAGCAGGTGCCAGCCCAGGTCGACGAGCGCGCCGCCGCCGGAGAGGTCCCGCCGGGTGAACCAGCCGCCGGCGTCGGGCACGCCCCGGGCGCGTACCCAGGCGACGTCGACGTGCCGGACCGGCCCGAGGTCGACCACGGCCCGCAGCAGGGCCCGGACGTCGGCGCGGTAGCGGGCGGCGCTGCCGGCCAGCAGCACCGCGCCACCGGCGCGTTCGGCGTCGGCCAACTCGTCGGCCTCGGCGGAGGTGAGGCAGACCGGCTTCTCCAGGAACACCGGTACGCCCCGGCGCAGCAGCCGGGCCGCCACGGTGGCGTGCAGGTGGTTGGGGACCGCCACCACCACCAGGTCGGCGGCGTCGGCGGGCAGGTCGGCCACGTCGGCGTACGCGTCGGGCACGCCGTGCGCGGCGCGGGCCCGGTCCCGGGCGGCGGCGTCCGGGTCGACCACGGCGGTCACCGTGAACCGCTGGTGCGCGGCGAGCCGGGGCAGCCAGATCTGCCGCCCGGCCCAGCCGAGACCGGCCACCGCGACCCGGACGGTACGCCCCGGCGCGGCGGCCGGCTGCGGCCCGGTCATCCGGCCAGCACGTCGGCGAGCACGGCGGCGATCTGGTGCATCTGCTCTTCGGTGCCGAGCAGCGTGCGGTGGTGCAGCCAGACGCAGTCGGCGTGGATCTGCTCGACGTTCGGGCACCGCTCGGCGATCTGCTCGACGGTCTCGTCCGGCGCGCCGGCCAGCCAGAAGCCGTCGCAGCGATAGATGGCGCGGAACGCGACGAACGCCGGGATGCCCCGGGCGATCAGCTCGTCGACCACGACCCGGCGGCGTTCCGACGTGATGCCGGGGATCCGGAACATGGCCATGTAGTGCGGGTTGCGGTCGCCGCGCGGGTCGCGCCCCTGCGGCACCACGCCGGGGATCTCGGCGAGCAGGCTCGCCAGCAGCGGCCAGCGCTGTTCGCGCACCGCGATCTGGCCGTCCAGGCGGGACAGTTGGGCGCGCAGCACGGCGGCGCTGAACTCGTTCATCCGGTAGTTCGAGCCGGTGGTGCGGTGCAGGTAGTCCCGGTCGGTGCGGGGCCGGCCGCAGCTGTGCACCAGGAACGCCTTCTCGTAGCTCTCCTCGTCGGGGAAGAGCACCGCGCCGCCCTCGCCGGCGGTCATCAGCTTGCCGTTCTGGAAACTGAACGCGGCGACGGAGCCGAGTTCACCGACCCGCTTGCCCTGCCACTGTGCGCCGTGCGCGTGCGCGGCGTCCTGGAGCACCGCGACGCCGGCGTCGGAGGTGATCTTGTCGAGCGCGTCCATGTCGGCGAACTGCCCGGCCATGTGCACCGGCATCACCACCCGGGTCCGGTCGGTGATGGCGGCGGCCACCGCGTCCGGGTCGACGCAGTAGGTGTCCAGGTCCACGTCGACCGGCACGGCCACCGCGCCGAGGCGCTGCGCGGCCAGCGACGACGAGATGAACGTGAAGGCCGGGACGATCACCTCGGTGCCCGGTCCGACGCCCAGGACCTCAAGCGCCACCTCCAGCGCGTGCGTGCCGTTGGTGACGGCCAGCGCGTGCGCCGACCCGTGGTACGCGGCGAACTCGGCCTCGAACGTGTCGACCTCGTTGCCTCCGACACGCCACCACTGGCCCTGCTCCAGGGCCCGGATGAGGCCGGTCCGTTCCTCGTCGCCGAACTGCGGCCACTCGGGGAACTCCGGCGCCGACAGATCACTCATGATGTCTGACTCCCTGATCCAGATTGGAACGGCCCGGCAGGACGCTAACCGAGCCGACACGGCGCTGACCTCCCCTAACGGCCCCTAGCCGCCCCTAACCGCCCCCTGCCGACGGGGGTCCGCACCGGGGACGGGGTCGATACTCCGATGACCTGTCGTCGTCCGATTCCGGTGAGGTGCAACGTGCCCGAGGTGCTCCTGCTCAACGGCCCGAACCTGGGCATCCTCGGCAAACGGGAACCGGAGATCTACGGCACCGACACGGTGGCGGACATCGAGCGGGCGGTCGGCGAGGAGGTCGCCGGGCGGGGGTGGCGGGTCGTCGCGAGGCAGCACGACTGCGAGGGCGAGATGATCCGTACCATCCAGGACAGTTATGAGACGGTGGGTGCGATCGTGAACCCGGGCGCGTTGATGATCGCCGGTTGGAGCCTGCGCGACGCGCTGGCCAACTATCCCCACCCGTGGCTGGAGGTCCACCTCTCCAACGTGTGGGCCCGGGAGAGTTTCCGGCACGACTCGGTGCTCGCCCCGCTGGCCTCGGGGGTGATCGTGGGCCTCGGTGCGCTCGGCTACCGGTTGGCGGCCCGCGCGCTCGTCGCGACCGTGCCCTGACCGTCCACCCCGTCGCACCCGTACCGGTCGTCCGCCGCGGCGACCCGACCCCCGAGGAACACCGTGACCGTCGCGATCATCGTTCTCACCATCCTGCTGGCCATCATCCTGATTCCGCTGGCCGTGCAGAAGCTCACCGGCAACGCGCAGATGCGCGAGCGGATGTCGCACCTCGGCGTCTCCGCCGGGCTGACCCGCGTCATCGGCCTGCTGGAGCTGGCCGGCGTCGCCGGGCTGCTGCTGGGCCTGAAGTTCTGGCAGCTCGGCGTGGCCGCCGCGGTGGCGATCACCGTGCTGCTGATCGCCGCCGTGGCCTACCACCTGCGCGCCAAGGACGACGGCAAGGTGATCATGGTGCCGCTGTTCTTCGCGTTCGCCTCGGCCGCGCTGGCGTTCCTGCACCTGCTGGCGCACTGAGGCCGGCGTGACGGGCGGGCCGGGCGCCGCGCTGCTGGGCGTCGACGTCGGGGGCACCAAGGTCGCGCTGCGCGCCGAGGCGGCCGGCCGGCCCGCGTACGAACGGATCGTCACCTGGCCGGCCGGCGCGGACCCGGCCGCCGACCTGGCCGTGCTGGCCGCCGAGGTGGCCGCGCTGCGCGCCGGCTTCGGCCCGGTCGACGCGGTCGGCGTGGCCATGCCGGCGACCGTCGACCGGGCCGGCGTGGTCGTGGCCTGGCCCGGCCGGCCGAGCTGGGTCGGCCTGGACCTGGCCGGCGCGCTGCGTGGCCTGTTCCCCGACACCCCGACCGGGTACGCCGACGACGGCGACCTGGCGGCGCTGGCCGAGGCCCGGCACGCGGGCCGCGACGACGTGCTCTATCTCGGAGTCGGCACCGGTGTCGGCGGCGGGCTCGTGCTCGGCGGGCGCAACGCCCCGGCCGGCGCGTCCGCCGAGGTCGGGCACATGGTGGTCGACCTGGGTGGGGACCAGTGCGACTGCGGACGGTCCGGCTGCCTTCAGGCGCTCGCGTCGGGGCCGGCCACGCTGCGCCGCGCCGCCCGGCTGTGGGGCGGGCCGGTCGACCACCACCGGCTGCGCGCCGGGCTGGACGACGGCCGGCCGTGGGCGGTGGCGGCGATCGAGCCGGCCTGCGCCGCGCTGGCCGCCGCGGTGGTGAGCCTCGGCGAGCTGCTCGCCGCCGACCTGGCGATCGTCGGCGGCGGGTTCGCCACCGGCCTGCCCGGTTTCGTGCCGCTGGTCGCAGACCTCGCCGTCGGCCGTCCGGGGCGGCCCGCGCCCCGCGTCGTCGCCGCCGCGCTCGGCGGGCTCTCCTCGCTGCACGGCGCGCTCCACCTCGCCCGCGACCTCGCGGGCGTCCCGGTCCCGCCCGGGACCGGGGCTCGACCAAGGGAGAACAGCCAATGATCAGGATCGGGGTCGTCGCCGGCAGCACCCGCCCGGGCCGCAAGGCCGACGCGGTGGCGCGCTGGGTGTGCGACATCGCCGCCGCGCGGGCGGACGTCGACGCGGAACTCGTCGACCTGGCGGACCATCCGCTGCCCCACTTCGCCGAGCCGCTGCCCCCGTCGATGGCGCCGTCGAGCCGACCGGCGATCCGCCGGTGGGGCGCGGTCGTCGGCGCGCTGGACGCGTTCGTCTTCGTCACCCCGGAGTACAACCACTCGATCCCGGGCGTGCTCAAGGACGCGATCGACGTGCTCTACCAGGAGTGGCACCACAAGCCGGCCGGGCTGGTCGGCTACGGGGCGCACGGCGGCACCCGGGCCGCCGAGCACCTGCGGCTGGTGCTCGGGCAGGTGTCGGTGCCGGTGGTCCGCTCCCAGGTGGCGCTCTCCCTGCACACCGACTTCGTGGCGTTCCGCGACTTCCGCCCCGGCCCGCACCAGCGGGAGGCGGTCGGCACCATGCTCGACGAGGTGGTGGCCTGGGCGGGCGCGCTGCGGACGCTGCGCCGCCCGCAACCGGTGCGATGATCGCGATCGGCGGTGCCACCCGCCTCTACGCGCTGCTCGGCGACCCGATCGCACAGGTACGCGCGCCCGGCCTGCTCAACCCGGTGCTGGCCCGGCGGGGCACGGACGCGGTGCTGGTGCCGGTGCACGTGCCCGCCGCCGCGCTGCCGGAGGTGGTGGCCGGGCTGCGGCAGGTGGCCAACCTGCACGGCATGCTGGTGACCGTGCCGCACAAGGCGGCCCTGCTCGACCTCGCCGACCGGGCCACCGACCGGGCCCGGCGGGCCGGCAGCGTCAACGCGTTGCGTCGCGAGCCGGACGGCACCTGGTCGGCGGACACGTTCGACGGCGACGGGTTCGTCCGCGGGCTGGTCGCGGCCGGACACGACCCGCGCGACCGGCGGGTCTGCGTGGTGGGCGCCGGCGGCGCGGGCAGCGCCATCGCGGTGGCGCTGCTCGACGCCGGGGTGGCCGCCCTGCACCTGGCCGACACCGACCCGGCCCGGCTGGCCGCGCTCGGCGGGCGGCTGTCGGCCGCGTACCCCGGCCGGGTCGATGCGGCGTCCCGGCCGCGACTGGCCGACGCCGACCTCGCGGTCAACGCGACGCCGGTGGGGCTGCGCCCGACCGACCCGCCGCCGTTCCCGGTGTCGGAGCTGCCGGCGCGGGCGGTGGTCGCGGACATCATCATGACCCCGGCGGAGACGACGCTGCTGCGCGCCGCTCGCGACCGGGGCCTGCCCGCGCATCCCGGTGAGCCCATGCTGACCCACCAGATCGACGGCTACCTCGACTTCTTCGGCCTCTGAGTCACAACGGCGCGAGACGCGCCCTGAGCAGGCAGAACTCGTTGCCCTCGGGGTCGGCGAGGACGTGCCAGGACTCCTCGCCGGTCTGGCCGACGTCGACCGGTCGGGCGCCGAGCCTCAGCAGGCGGTCGAGTTCGGCGTCCTGGTCGCGGTCGGTGGCGTTGACGTCGATGTGCAGGCGGGGTTTCGCCCGCTCCGGCTCGGCCGTGGGGCTGAGGATGATCGTCGGCTGCGGGCCGCCGAACCCGTCGCGCGGCCCGATCTCGATGCTGCCGTCGCCCTCGCGGTCGAGCACCACGAAGTCGAGGACCTCGCACCAGAACCGCGCCAGCGCCTCCGGGTCACGGCAGTCGAGCACGAGTTCACTGATGCGGCAGGCCATGCGCGCCAGCCTGCCGGAGGCTCGCCCGGCCCGCCACCGAGTTATCCGTCGGCTCCGGCGGTCAGGCGTTTGGTGATGCGGATCAGCACCTCGCCCGGTGGCCCGGGGACGAAGGCGACCGCGTCGGCGAGCGCGGCGATCAGGGGCAGCCCGCGACCGCCGACCGTGAGCGGGTCGGGAAGCCCGGCGACGAGCACGCCACCGTCGGGGGCGCTGCCACGGTTGCCGACCTCCAGCCGGCAGACGTCGTCGTCGATGCGGATGGCGATGTCGACGGCGCTGTGCGCGTCACCGTGCATCACCGCGTTGGCGCACGCCTCGGTGATCAGCAGGGCCAGGTTGCCGCGGGCGTCCTCGGTGGCGTCGGTGAGACCCAGCAGGGTGACGAGCACCTGACGGGCGCGGGTCACGGAGGACGGCACACGCGGGAGCGACAGCGTCACGCGTATTCGCATCGCCTGGCTCCTTCCCGACCGGCCGTGACCCCGAACTGCTGGCGTCACACGCGGGCGGGATGTCCGGTGGTGACCGACACTACCCCAGGCCGTGGGTGTGGAAACGCCCCGGGGCGGCGGCTGGGCGTGCGGTTGCCGGGCGGCGGAATAGGGTGAAGGGGACCATCGGCGTACGGGAGGGTTTCGTGGGGTTGCTGCTGTCGGTCCGGCCCGGTCAGGGTTGCACCGTGGTCGAGGTGCGCGGCGAGCTGGACCTGGCGACGTCGCCGCAGCTGCACGAGGCGCTGCAACGGCTGGTGGACACCGGCGACCGTCAGGTGGTGGTGGATCTGGCCGGGGTCGGGTTCATGGACTCCAGCGGGCTGGGCGCGCTGGTGGTGGTGTTCCGGGCGCTGCGCGAGACCGGCGGCCGGCTGGTGCTGGCCGCGGTGCGACCCCCGGTGCGAAATGTGCTGGCGGTCACGTCGGTGGACCGGGCGATCCGGGTCTACGACAGCGTGCCGGAGGCCGAGGCCGGGCTGTCGTCCACGGGCGACCCGACGGGTCGGTAGGTCAGTCGGGCAACCCGCCGCTGGCGCGCTCTTGGTCGGCGCCGGCGCTGGTCCGCCGCTCCTCGTCGTGCCCGCCGTGCCAGTCGAGGATGAACAGGGTGGCGTCGTCGGCGAGCGTCCCGCCGCTGACCTCGAGCACCGCGTCGGCCAACGCGCGGACGGCCTCGCGCGGGTGCAGCTCGGCGAGCGACCGCAGGATGGCCGGCAGGTCCAGGTGGGCCGCGTGGCGCTCCCGCATCCCGTCGGTCACCACCACCAGCCGGTCGCCGGGCTCCAGCGCGACCTCGCCGGCGTGATAGTCGGCCTCCGGGAACATGCCGAGGGGAAAGTTGGCGGGCGACGCGAGCGTCCGGGTTTCCCCGTCGCGCACCAGCAACGGCGGCACGTGCCCGGCGTTCAGCAGCGCGCACACCCCGGTCCGCAGGTCGAGCCGGCCGAGGACCGCGGTGAGGTAACTGCCCCGCACGGTGGCGTGGTCGGCCACGTCGGTGTTCGCGGCGACCGCCTGCTCCACCAGGGCGGCCCCCCGACGCCGACTGTTACGCAGACTGCCGACGCCCAGCGTGGCCGTCAACGCGCTGGTCACCCCGTGGCCCATCGCGTCGGTGACGCTGAAGTGCAGCACGTCACGGGCCACGCTGTAGTCGAACGTGTCCCCGCCGATGCTCGCCGCCGGCTCCAGCCAGCCGGACAGCGTGAACCCGCTCGCCTCGCAGGTGAACGAGGCGGGCAGCAGGCGGCGTTGGATCTCGCCGGACAGCGTGAACGGGGTGGTGCGCTGCCCCCACTCGAACAGGTCGGTGTACCGGCGGTTGGCGATCACCACGAACGCCAACACGTGCGCGGTGCGGGCGATCTCCGCCAGGACGGGCGGGGCCGGCTCGTCCGGCAGGACCATTTCGAGCAGCCCGATCGCCTCACCACGATCGGTCACCGGCGCCAGCACCGCCCACCCGTCGGGCCGCGCGGCGACCCGCACCGTCTGGGTGCGCAGCGCCTGCTCGGCGGCCCCGCCGTCGAACGGCGTCACGGTGGCGACCTCCTGGCCGTCCCGGCGTTCCTCACCGGCCCCGACCAACGGCACGTGCGCCAGCCGGACCAGCGCCCGGCCGCTGAGGTCCGCGATCAGGAACGTGACGCTACGGGCGCCCAGCGCCGCCCCGAGTTCCCGGGTGACCGCCTCGACCGCCTCGACCGGTGAGGCGTTCTCGGCCGCCTCCAGCATGTGCGCCATGACCGGCTCTCGACTGCTGTCCACCCGAGGGAGCCTACGAGATCCGGCCGGGCGACGCCGGGCGCGGTGATACCCGGGGCGGTCTCAGCCGTGGCGGTCGGACGCGGTCATGTCCCCGGTGCCCGGCGTGCCGTCGGCCAGCCCGTAGCGCAGGTAGACGGTGCCCTTGAGGTTGGCGACCGGCGGTTCGAGGAGCGTGACGTTGGTGGGCACCGCACCGCCGTCGAACACCTTCTTGCCGACGCCCAGCACGATCGGGTGCACCCAGAGGTCGATCCGGTCGAACAGCTTCTCGCGCAGCAGCGTCTGCACCAGGTTCAGGCTGCCGACCACCTTCACGTGCTCGTGCCGGTCCCGCACCTCGCGTACCGCCGATGCCAGGTCCGGGCCGAGCACCCTGGACCCCCGCCACGACAGGTCGGGCCGGCCCCGGGAGGCCACGTACTTCGGGACGCGGTTGAACAGCGTGGCGATCTCGTTGTCCTCGCCGCCCTCCTGGTGCGGCCAGTAGGCGGCGAAGATGTCGTACGTCCGCCGGCCGAGCAGCAGCGCGTCCGTGCCCTGGTACGCGGCCGTCACCTGCGCGCCGGTGGTCTCGTCCAGCAGCGGCGCCTGCCAGCCGCCGAACGGGAACCCCACCGGGTCCTCCTGCGGACCGCCGGGCGACTGCCCGACCAGGTCGAGGGTGGCGAACAGCTCGATGTGGATCAGTCCCATGGCCCGCGCTCCGGTTGTCTGGTCATCTCGGTCGGGGAGGTAGACCGGTGCCCCTCGCCGAACTCATCGCCTTCGGTGACCGGTAAAGCGGCCGGTGGAACACCACGGGTGTCAAACCGGGTCGGAGACACCCATGGTGTTCCACCCACGGCGGGTGTCAGGCGAGATTCTGTACGCGGCGTCACGATCTCCGTGCGACGGCCGGTTACCGCCGTTCGGGGAGCTGGGCGACGAACGGGCGCCACGTCGTCGGGCCGAATACGAGCACCGGACCGGACGGGTCCTTCGAGGAGGCCCGCGCGCCGTGGCGCTGAGGTTGCGGTGAGCGACTGCGGACAGCCGCACCACCCCGTACGCCCGGTAGCCCGGTGGGGCGGCCGGCGGCGTCACCGGGCCGCCGCGGCCCGGCGGACCAGGCGACGCGCCTCGTCCGGTGGGAGGCCGGTGGCGCGGAGCACGTCGTTGGCAGCGGTCCGGAGCTGCGACACCACGATGGTGCCGGAGAAGCCGATGTCCTGCCGGCACGCCGCGCCCGCGTCACGGACCGCCCGCAACACCCGGTCCCGGGCGGCGACCGGCTCCCGGGCGGCCAGGAACTCCCGGTGCAGCAACCGGATCGCCGCGCCGAAGTGCTCCAGCGCGGCCGGCAGGTCGGCCGGCACCGGCTCGTCGTCGCGCAGCGCGGTGCCGACGCGACGGACCAGCGCGCGGCTGTTGCGGAACGCCCGGTCCAGGTGTTCGGCGCCGCGCCGGTACGCGGTCAGCGCCCGCCGCCGGCGCCGGCGCACCGGGGAGAACCGGACCACCTCGTCGGCGGCGGCCACCACCTCGTCGATCCGGGCCAGTTCCGGCTCGGCGGCGCGCATCCGGGCCAGCACCGCGTCGGCGGCCCGCACGTCGCCGGCAGCCAGCGCCTCCGCCGAGGCGGTCATCTCCCGGGCGAACGTGTCGAGCGCCGAATCGGCGACGCGGCGTACCGTGCGCAGCGGGTTCAGCGGCGCGAGCACCAGCACCACCAGCAGGCCGACCACGCCGCCGACCAGCGCGTTGACGGTCCGGGGCAACTCCAGGTCGGGCGAGACCGGGGTGAGCGTGGCGACCAGCACCGCCGTACCGCCGGCCTGGGTGACCAGCGCGCCGGTGCCGCGCACCAGCACCGCGGCGCCGACCGCCAGGAACACGATGACACCGGTCTGCCACGGCCCGGTGCCCAGCAGGTGGATCAGCACGTCCCCGACGACGATGCCGAGGACCACGCCGACGACCAGCTCGACGGTGCGTCGGGTTCGCCCGCCCAGCGCGGCGGCGATGACACCGACCGCCGCGGCGGGCGCGAACGTCGGGTCCGGGTTGCCGAGCACCTCGCGCGCGACCAGCCAGGACAGCGCCGCGGCCAGACCGGCCTGCACCGCCACGATGAGGTACGTGCGCAGCCGCTCCACGCCGGCCCGTCCGGCCCGGCGCACCCGGTCGCCGACTGCCCGCATGCGCCGGGGTACCCGCCGTCACCCCGTCGAACCGCCCGCCGGGTACGCCATCGTGCCGGTCAGCGCCAGCACGCCCGGCAGCCGGGTGTCCTGGCGCAGGAACTGCACCACCACCGGCACCGGGGACCGCAGCACGCAGCCGTACGGGCGGTCCAGCCGTACCGCCTCGGGGTCGATCAGGTCGTTGACCCGCACGTGACGGACCCGGCGGGCGGCGACCGGCAGCCGGTAGGGTCCCACCGGCTCGGCGTCCTCGTAGTAGAAGTCGAGCGTCAGCTCGGCGTCGTCGTCGCCGGCGTTGAGCACGCAGAGCTGGTCGAAGCCGGTGAACGCCGGCTCCGGCCCGTGCGCGGGAAACGGCACGTGTCCGCCGGGCACCACCCAGACCCGGGCGCCGATCGGCCCGGTCACGGCTCCACCAGCAGTCGGGCCAGGTCGGGGGTTAGGAACACCCCGTCCGGGTCGAGTCGACGCCGCACCGCCTGGAAGTCGTCCCACCGGGGATAGAGGGGACGCAGCTCCCGCGCGCCGAGCCAGTGCTTCTTGCCCCAGTGCGGTCGTCCGCCGTGGTGCCGGAAGACGGCCTCCATGTCCCGGAAATACTCCTCGTACGGCAGCGAGGTGTTCTGGAGGCAGGCGATCGTGGTGGTGGGCCGGCCGTAGGCGTTGCTGAGCCAGATGTCGTCCGGCGCGATGGTACGCACCAGCACCCGCCAGCCGGCCGCCCGCCGGTGCCGGTCACGGATCCGGCGGCGGACCTCCGCGAAGCAGGCCGGGAACGCCTCCGACGGCAGCATGTACTCGATCTCCTCGAAGCGCAGCTCCCGGTGTCGGGGAATGGTGCGGTGGGTCGGCCCGACCTGGCTCTGCCGGGGCTCGCCGCCCGGCGTACGGGACGTCGACAGGTGGTGCGCCCCGTCGACCCGGTTGATCACCCGGATCTGCGTCCGGTCGCTGCGCGGGTACCAGTAGAAGTCCATGTTGCGGTTGGTGTGCTGGAGGTCGGCGAGGTGGTCCAGCGTCCAGTCCAGGTGTGCGCACCAGGAACGCCGGTGCAGGTCGTAGCGCGGCTGGACGGCGAGTGTGACCCGGGTGACCACGCCGAGCGCGCCGAGGGAGAGCGCGACGGCCGGCAGCAACTCCGGGTCCTGGTCCGCGGTGACGTCAAGCGTCTCCCCGGTGCCGGTGACCAGGCGTACGCCGGTGAGCTGGGTGCTCAGGTTCCCGAAACCCAGCCCGGTGCCGTGGGTGCCGGTGGCGGTCGCCCCGGCGATCGACTGGTAGTCGACGTCGCCCAGGTTGTCCATCGCGAGCCCGGCGTCGTAGAGCCCCTCGCCGAGCGCCCGGAGCGTGGTGCCGGCCCAGGCGGTGGCGCGTTGCCCGTCGTCGGAGAGCACCCCGGCGAGCCGGTTCAGGCCGAGCAGGATCCCGTCGGTACGCACCAACGGGCTGGACGAGTGCCCCGAGCCGACCGGCCGGATCGTCGTGCCGGTCTCCCGGGCCCGGCGCACCAGCGCGCCGACCTCGTCCTCGTCGGCCGGTTCGACCCATTCCGCCGGGGTGAACGAGAGGCTCCCGGACCAGTTCACGAACGGGCGTGTCACCTCGCTCCCTCCCCGACGCCGTTCCGGGCCGCATACCCGCGCCCACCCCCGGTAGTCGTGTGCCGGATCGGGACCCCGCCGGGAACCAGGCGGGCGGCCCGGACGACTATCCCTACATGGTGTGTGAGCAGTGGCGGGAGATCCTGTCGGCCCAGTTGGACGGTGAGGCGTCCCGGTCGGAGCGCGAGGCGGCCGAGGCGCACCTGGCCGGCTGCGCCGGCTGCCGGGGCTGGTTCGACTCCGCCGCGGCGGTCACCCGCCGGGCCCGTACCCAGCTCGCCCCACAGGTGCCCGATCTGGTGGCGTCCGTGCTGGCCGCCGCGCCGCCGCCGCGGCCGAGCCGCCGCCGGCGGGTGGCGCTCGGGCTCCGCGCGGCGCTCGGCCTGCTCGGCGCGGTGCAGTTGGTGCTGGGCCTGGCACAGATCGGCCGGGAGGCGGTGGTCGCCCACGCGCACGCCGCCGGCCAGCACCTGTGGCACGAGTCGGCGGCGTGGAACGTGGCGGTGGGCGCCGGTTTCCTCTACGTGGCGGTGCGCCGGTCCACCCCGTCCGGCCTGTTGCCGATGCTCAGCGCGTTCGTCGCCACACTGGTGCTGCTGTCGGTGAACGACCTGATCACCGGGCAGGTGGCGATGACCCGGCTGGTCAGCCACGGTTTCCTGCTGGTCGGCTGGGCGGTGATGCTGGTGCTGTCCCGACCCTGGTGGCATCCCGGGGACACGCCGCCCGGACGGGGTCGGTCGACCGGCTCACGCTGGACGCTGCGTGCCGAGGAGCCGGCCGCGCCGACGCCGCTGCGGCTGGTGCCGCCCGGCCCGTACGCCGCGCAGGCCCGCGACCGCCGCGCCGCCTGACCCGCGAGCGGCCCGCCCGGGTGGCTCAGCGGGCGCGGCGGCCTCGGGTGTCCCCGGCCCAGGCGGCGACCAGGTCCTCGCGGGCGCGGGCGACCCGCGACCTGATGGTGCCGACCGGGCAGCCGCACACCTCGGCCGCCTCGGCGTAGGAGAGGCCGAGCACCTGGGTGGCGACGAACGCCTCCCGGCGGTCCGGGGCGAGCCCGGCGATGAGTCCGCGCAGCGCCACCCCGTCGTCCCCGCCGGCGGTCACCGCCCCGGCCGCCTCGGCGGCGGTCTGCCAGTCGGGCAGCGCGGCCACCCGGGGGCGGGCGGTCGCGGCCCGTACGTGGTCCACGGCCACCCGGCGGGCGATGGTGAAGATCCAGGTCCGGGCCGAGGAGCGGCCGGCGAATCCGGGCAGGCTGCGCAATGCGCGCAGGAACGTCTCCTGGGCGAGGTCCTCGGCATCGGCCGGCCCGGCCAGGTGGACCAGGAACCGCCACACCGGTCCCTGGAGCGCGCGGACGAACGCGGCGGCGGCCTGCTGGTCACCCCGGCCGGCCCGGTGCGCCCACCGGGTCACCTGGTCGTCGTCGGCGTCCGGGCTCATCGTGGGCCCGTCCGCGGGCCCGGCCCGGTCATGCCGGACGGTACGGATGCGGGGCTCGCTCGGTTCATCCCTGGCGTCCTCTCCGTCACCTGGCCACCGGCCGCGACGATCGGGGTGGCCCGATATTGGTCGGCCGGGGGACGGGAAAAGTTCCCGAGCGCCGGCGGTCAGTCGGCGACCGAAACCGCGACCGGGCCGACCCGCAGGACGCCGTCGGTGAGCGGGGCGCAGCGGACACCGCCCCGGCGGCGCAGCGCCTTCCAGGTGCCGGGCGCGACCACCACGTCCAGCCAGGCGCACGGCGGCGCGGCGCGGTGCACCCGCAGGCTGACCGGTCCGTCGCCGGAGTCCAGGGTGAGCACCCGCCCGACCAGCTCGTCCACCGCGATGCCGCTGGTCAGCACGTTGCGCCGGAGTTGGGTGAGATCGGCGCCGGCCGGCAGCGACTCCTGCGCGATCAGCGTGACGCTGGCGGCACGGTGCGCCGGCCGACCGAAGTAGCGGTCCCCGACGATGCCCAGCCCGGCGCGGAGCCGCACCTGGTCGACCAGTTCACCGGGAGGCGCCGGGGCCGGACCGTCCGCCGGCCGGCCCACGTAGCGGTGCACCGGCGAGGCCAGCAACTGGACGATGTGCGGCACGGCGACGACCGCGCTCAGGAGGGCTGCGGGGTGAGCAGGTAGTCGCCGTCGTCCGGGCTCCACCGCAGCTCCACCACCCCGCCGGTGGCAGCCGCCTTGCAGAACTGGAGGAAGCTGCGGTAACCCAGCTTCTTCTCGCTGAAGTCCGGCCGGGCGCGCCGGAGCTGGTCCTTCAGGCCGGAGAGCGCCACCGCGCCGGCCTCGTCGGCGAGGTCCACCACGACGGACCGGAGCAGCCCGAACGCGACCTCCCGGTCGCCCCGCTCGGGCAGCGACACCTCGGGGTCGCCCTTGGCCGGGCCGGCGGCCAGCTCCACCACGTTCGACGCGGCCAGGTGCCGCAGCAGCTCCCCGAAGGTACGGAAGCCGTAGTCGGACTCGCTGAACGTGGGGTCCTTGCGGAGCAGCGCGCGCTTCAGGCCGGAGGCGGTCACCTCGCCGCCGCCGCTGCCCTGCATGCCGGCGACGGTCTGCACGAGCAGGACGGCGAGCGTGTCGACGTCGCGCGGCGACTCCTCCTCACCCGGCGCGGTCTCCACCACCGGTTCGGGCGGAGGCTCCGCCACCGTCGGCCCGCCCGACCGGTTCGGGCGCACGCGGCGGGCGGCGGGCGGAGGCACGTCCACCCCTTCGAGGCGGTCGTAGTACAGGAACTCGTCGCAGGCCGGCGGCAGCAACGCCGAGGTCGACTTCTCCACCCCGACGCCGATCACCCGCTTGTTCAGCTCCCGCAGCTTGTGCACGAGCGGGGTGAAGTCGCTGTCCCCGGTGCAGATCACGAACGTCGAGATGTAGCCCCGTTCGAAGGCCAACTCGACCGCGTCCACGGCCATCTTGATGTCGGCGGCGTTCTTGCGGGAGAAGCCCATCCGCTGCGGGATCTCGATCAGCTCGACGTGCGACCGGGTCAGCATCCGCCGGTCCTCGTCGAAGTACGACCAGTCGGCGTACGCCCGGCGCACCACCACCCGGCCGCGTTCGGCCAGGGCGTCGGCGATCGGACGGAAGTCGAACGGCCGACCGCCGTGATGGTCGCGTACGCCCAGCGCCAGGTTCTCGTAGTCGAGGAACAGCGCGATCCGGTCTTCCTGATCCACGTCGGCCAGCCTAGCGGGGTCGGACCGGCGCGCCGGTCAGCGCCGCCGCTCGTCGCGGTAGAGGGTCTCCCGGCGGGCGACCCGCTGGATGGCGTAGCTGGCCACCAGGAGCGCCAGCGCGAGCACCACCTCGACCCCGGCGACCGTGCCGTTGGCGACGGTGAGGCCGAGCAGCAGCAGGATCAACCCGACCACGGCCAGCAGGCCCGCCAGCAGCAGCCGCGTACGCCGCCGCGCCGACCGGTCCCCGCCGCCTGTGCTCACCCCGCCCGCCTCTCCCCCGGCTCTCCCGTTCGAGCCTAGGCGCTGCCCGGCCCGGCGGTGGCGAATCCGGGACCGCCCGCCGGGAAGCGCCCGTCCGCGCCGCCCGGCCCGCCGGACAGCGACCCCGGAAGCGCCGTCCGCGCCGACGGGAATCGGGGTTCGCCCGCCGGAAGCGCCGTCCGCGCCGCCCGGCCGCCGACCGGAATAGGAATTTGCCCGCCGGAAGCGCTGTGGGGGCCGGCCGCCGTCGGCGGTCGGCCCCCACGGGACAGGGCGGATCAGTGCATCGGCACCGGCGTCGGGCGCTGCTCCTCGCCCGACTCGCCGTCCAGCAGGTGCGACGGCTCCCGCCGACGGGGCAGGAAGGCGGCCGGGACGAAGGTGAGCACCGCCAGCCCGAAGGCGACCCAGAACGTGGTGGCGAACGAGTTGGCCGCGAAGTCGAGCCCGCGCTCGATCAGCGACGGCGGCACCGGGAACTGCTGCGCCAGCTCGGGCTGCTGCTGCACCGCGATGGCGAGCTGGGCCTCGGTGACGGGCGCGCCGGTGCCCGGGTCGGTCACGCCGGGGATCGGCCGGGAGCCGTTCAGCTCGCTGGTGAGGATCACCGACATCGTCGCGGCGCCCACCGACCCGGCGATCTGCTGGAGGATGTTGACGAGCGTCGAGCCGCGGGCCACCTCGGCAGCGTTCAGGGTCTTCAGCGCCGAGGTCATGATCGGCATCATCGTGCCGCCCATGCCGAGGCCCATCACGAACAGCGAGCCGCAGAGCAGCAGGTAGGACGTGTCGGTGCCGACCTGGGTGAAGGTGAAGAACCCGGCCGCGATGAGCACCAGCGAGAAGGGCGCCGTCCGGCCGATCGGCACCCGGTCGGCGAGCATGCCGCCGATCGGCATGGTGAGCATCGCGCCGATGCCCTGCGGTGCCATCAGCAGGCCGGCGTTGAGCGTGGTCTCGCCCCGGATCTGGAGGAAGTAGCTCGGGAACAGCAGGCCCGCGCCCATGAACGCGATGATGAAGACGACCAGGGTCAGCGCGGCGATGGTCAGGTTGCGGTTGCGGAACAGCCGCAGGTCGAGCAGCGGGTGCTGGGGCCGGAACGAGTAGCGGACGAACGCGACCACGAGCGCGGCGCCGGCCGCCATGGGCAGCCAGACCTCGGGGTCGGTGACCGTGCCGGCCTCCGGCAGCGAGGAGACGCCGTAGAGGAACAGGGCCAGGCCGGGCGAGAGCATCAGCATGCCGAGGAAGTCGAAGGACTCCGAGGGCTCGGGGGCGTCCTTCGGCAGGGCGAGCTGGGCGTAGACGAGCGCGACCACGCCGATCGGCACGTTGATCAGGAAGATCCAGTGCCAGCTCGCGGTGTCGATCAGCCAGCCGCCGAGGATCGGGCCACCGATCGGGCCGAGCAGCATCGGGATGCCGAGCACGGCCATCAACCGGCCGATCCGGTGCGGACCCGCGGCCCGGGTCATGATCGTCATGCCGAGCGGCATGAGCATGCCGCCGCCGAGGCCCTGGACCACCCGCCAGGCGATCAGCTCGCCGATGGAGTCGGCCGTGGCGCAGAGCCCGGAGCCGATGGTGAACAGCGCCAGCGCCACCATGTAGAGCCGTTTGGTGCCGAACCGGTCCGCGGCCCAGCCGCTCAGCGGGATCACCGTGGCCAGGGCGAGGGTGTAGGCGGTCATCGTCCACGCGACGCGCGCGTAGGAGGCGTCGAACTCGCGCTGGAACGTCGGGATGGCCACGCTGACGACGGTCACGTCGAGGATCGACATGACGGCGCCGAGCACGACGACACCGGCCACCTTGAGCACCGCGGCGTCGAGTTTGTTCGATGTCGCTACGGATTGCTGGGTCACAGACAGTCTCCTGGTTCCGGTTCGGCTCGATGCGGTGGCGATGCCGCGTGCCGTGGGGCACGCGGGCGGACGCGCGGTGGGCGACGTCCGGCACGGAAGCCTAGTCACGGAGTGCGACATCGTGCGGCCGGTTTTGCCAAGAGGCGAACGGCCGTGCTTCCGGACACCCGCCCGTCATCCCGGACGCCGCCCGGGTTCCGCCCCCTCGCTGCCGAGAAGTCGCACCGTAACCACCCCTACGCCCGGATTCGCCCTCGCGTCGACGCCCTGCCACCGGCCCGGGACCGGCCCGTCACCGTGACGAACGTCATGTTTACGGCGCGGCGTCGATTCGGATCAGGTGTCGGAGTTCCGACGTCGGGACAGCGGCGTGCCACCTTGCCGGCTGCGGCACCGGCACCCGGGTCGCTCCCACGGGTGCCGGTACGCGGTGCCGCCGCTCCACTGTCGACGGCCGCGTCACGCCGGGGACAGGTCCGCCATCAGGGCGATCTCGGCCGTGCGGGAGCGGTCGATGCGGGCGGCGAGGTCGCGTACCCGGGCACTGGTGCCGGCCGTGACCTGGGCGTGGGCCAGCGCGGCGGCGGTGCGCTGGTGCCGGGTGAGCACGTCGAGCAGCACCCGGTCGACCTCGGCGGCCCGGGCGGCCCGCAGCCGGGTCAGCCCGGCGGCGGCGTCGCTGTGCCCGGAGTGGTCGTGCCGCGTGGCGGCGGCCACGGCCGACGGGCCGGCCTCGCCCAGCCAGCGGCGCATGGTGGCCAACTCGTCGGTTTCGGTGGCCCGGATCGCGGCGATCAACGTCCGCACCCGCGGGTCGGTGGCCCGGTCGAGGCCGACGCCGACGATCTCCAGCGTCTGCCCGGTGTGCGCCACCATCATGGCCAGGAAGAGCGCGTCGATGCCGCTGGTGGCCCCGTCGACGACCGGCGCGGACCGGGACGCCACGGGCGCCACCGCCCCGCCACCGCACCCGCCCACACCGAGCACCCCGACCAGCACCACCACCACACCCCGACGCATCCATTCCTCCAATCGAGACCACCGCCCTCCCCCTCCCCCTCTCCCCCTCCCCCCACCCCGCTGATGCACGGAAAGAGTGGTCATTTCGCGAGGCATGGCCACTCTTTCCGAGAAAGTGCGAGCGGGAGCGGGGTGGGGTGGGGGTGCGGGGTGCGGGGGTCAGAGCTGCTGCCAGAGGGCGGGGACGTTGGGGGGTTCCCAGCCGGCGATCGCGGTGTGCGCCTGGCGACAGCGGTAGCTACGGCCGTCGTAGGTGACCGTGTCGCCGACCTGGTACGCGCGGCCGGCGGTCCAGGTGCCACCCGGCACCGGCGAGCCGGTCGGGGCGGGCGTCGGGGACGGCGTGGCGGTCCGGGTCGGCGACGGGGTCGGCGACGGGGTGGGGGTCGGATTGCCGCCCCCGCCGCCGATCTGGAGGTCCACGCAGGCGTAGAACGCGTTCGCGGTGTCGGCGATGTTCCAGACCGCGAGCAGCTTCTGCCGGCCGGAGAAGCCGCCCAGGTTGACGCTGTGCGACACGGTGGCGTCGGGTTGGCGGCCACCGCCGTCGACCACCGCGACCCGGGTGTTGCCGATCCAGTACTCCCAGTTGGCGGTGGCGTGCCGGGCGGTGTTGACCCAGGTGAACGTGGCGGTGCTGCCGACCGTGGTGGCCGGCCAGTTGCGGCTGTCGTCGTTGAGCACCGCGAACTGGGCGATGCCGGCGTGGCAGCTCTTCAGGCCCTTGGGCCCCTCGACGCTCTGCGGCTCGTACCGGATCTGGCCGCAGTCGGGCACCCGGTTCTGGGCGCAGAGCGCCTGCCGGCTGGGCGGCGAGGAGACGTAGCCGTGGGCCTGGGCGGGCGCGGCGAGCGCCAGGGTGGCGGTGACGGCACCGGCACTGAGCAGCGGAAGGGTGACTCTTCGGCGCATCGTGTCCAACTCCTTCGGGGGACGGGAGATGTCACGAACATAAATTAAACCTTGTTAACAGTAAAGACTCCTATCTATAAATTAAGCCTTGAGCCGAGCGCGCCACGCGTGGAATTCTGATCAGCGCGCGGAGCCGATCGTCGTCCCTGGGCACCCGGACGCCGGCTGGCATCCGGGAGGACGGCGGCACCGATCCGGGAGAACCCGCCTCTCGAAGGACACCGCATGAGGAGATCCCTGCCCCGCCCACACCGCCGGTGGACCGCGTACGCGGCGAGCCTGCTGCTCGTCACCACCGCGCTCGCCACCGTCGGACCACCCGCTGCCGGGGCCGCCGCCGACCCGGTCGCGGTGACCGTGAACGCCCGCGCCGGGCTGGCCACCGTGCCGGACACCGCGCTCGGCGTCAACCACGCCATCTGGGACGCGAAGCTCGGCAGCACCGAGACGTCCGACCTGCTCAAGGCCGCCGGCGTGCGGATGCTGCGCTACCCCGGCGGCTCGTACGCCGACATCTACCACTGGAAGACGCACACCGCGCCCGGCGGCTACGTCGCACCGGACACCGACTTCGACACGTTCATGGCGGCGGCCCGTCGGGTCGGCGCGCAACCGATGATCATCGCCAACTACGGCACCGGCACGCCGGCCGAGGCGGCCGACTGGGTGCGGTACGCCAACGTGACCAAGGGCTACGGCGCCAAGTGGTGGACCGTCGGCAACGAGAATTACGGCAACGGCCTCTACGGTTCGGCCTGGGAGGCCGACGACCACGCCGACAAGAGCGCCACCCAGTACGCCAAGCTGGTGATCGAGTACGCCGACGCGATGAAGGCGGTCGACCCGAGCGTCAAGGTCGGCGCGGTGCTCACCATGCCCGGCAACTGGCCGGACGGCATCACCGCCGGCAGCGACCCGGGCCCGTGGAACCGGACCGTGCTCTCGCTCGCCGGCCCGAAGATCGACTTCGTGGACGCGCACTGGTACCCGGGCGGCACCGCCGCCGAGTCGTTGACCCGGACCAACCAGATCTCCGACGCCACCTGGCTGCTGCGTCAGCAGATCGACAGGTACGCCGGCGCGAACGCCGACCGGATCGGGATCAGCCTCACCGAGCTGAACGTCGACGCCGGCCGCACCACCCAGCCCGGCGCGCTGTTCCTCGCCGACGCCTACAGCGGCCTGCTGGAGCAGGGTGTCTTCACCGTGCAGTGGTGGAACGTGCACAACGGCATCGGCACCGTCTCCGAGGTCGCCGGCCAGACCGACTACGGCGACTTCGGGATGCTCTCCAGCGGCGGCTGCACGGGCGACGGCGAGGTCTGCGAGCCGCCGTTCAACACGCCGTTCGCGCCGTACCACGCGCTGTCCATGATGAACACGTTCGCCCGCCCCGGTGACCAGTTCGTCCGCGCCGGCACCGACCAGCCGCTGGTCAGCGCGCACGCGACGCGTCGGCCGGACGGCAGCCTCGCGGTGCTGCTGCTCAACAAGGACCCGGACACCGCGTACCCGGTGGCGGTCGACTACGCCGGCTTCACCCCGGCGGACGAGGCGCCGACCGTGCACACGCTGACCAACGGCGCGAGCGGCGTGACCACCGACCGCTCCGGCAGCGCCACCACCCGGACGCTGCCGCCGTACTCGCTGACCACGCTCGTGCTCCGACCGGCCGGCAGCTCCGCCGGGCGGCCGGGCGCGCCGGGCCGGCCGACCGCGGGCGCGGTGACCGACCGCGCCGCGACCCTCTCCTGGCCGGCCGCCGCCGTGGGTGCCGCGCCGATCGCGAAGTACGAGGTGTACCGGCAGTACGGCGCCGTCAGCGAGCAACTCGGCGAGACCGCCGGCACCTCGTTCACGGTGCGCAACCTCGAACCGGGCACCCGCTACACGGTCAACGTGCTGGCCCGGGACACCGCCGGCCGGGTCTCCTGGTCGTCCCCGCCGCTGACGTTCGCCACCGGCAGCCCGGCCGACAGTGGCTGCGCGGTCCGCTTCCACAACGACACCGACTGGGGCAACGGCTACGTGGCGACCGTCGAGGTGGTCAACACCGGTCCGGACCCGGTCGACGGCTGGACGCTGACCTGGACCTGGCCCACCGGCTGGCAGCAGGTGAGCAGCGGCTGGAACGCCACCTGGACGCAGACCGGCACGGAGGTCAAGGTGACCCCGACCGCCGACAACCGCCGGCTGGCCGCCGGCGGTGGGAGCACCAGCGTCGGGTTCGTCGGGGCGTACAGCGGGCCGAACGTGCCGCCCGGCGTGTTCCGGCTCAACGGCACGGTCTGCACCGTCCGGCCCTGAGCCGGCGGACCGCCCCCTGAGCCGGGGGTCAGCCCCGGCCGGGTGGGCGGAGTCGGACGTCGGCCGCCGTTGGGACCTTCGTGGTCCGGCGGCGGCCGGCGCGGCGCGGCGGCGGCACCACGTGCGGGCGGGACGGCCCCACCACCGGCGGGACGGGTCGGCGGTCCACCGTGGCCGGCCGGGGCAGCGCGGCCAGGATCAGTCCGAGCAGCCCCACCGCGACTATCCCGTCGAGCCAGTAGTGGTTGCCGGTGCCGACGACCACGACCATGGTGACCAGCGGGTGCGCCAGCCAGAGCCAGCGCCGTCGCCCGGCGGTGACCGCCACCAGGGCCAGCGCCACCGCCAGCGCCCAACCCACGTGCAGCGAGGGCATGGCCGCGTACTGGTTGCTGAGCTGGTCGGCGTCGGGCGGCCCGTAGACGCTGGGGCCGTACCGGCGGCCGGTGTCGATCAGGCCGGTGAGCGCGGTCAGTCGCGGCGGCGCGAGCGGGACGCAGACGTGCAGCACCATCGCCGCGCCGGTGAGCGCCGCGAGCGCGCGCCGCAGCCGCAGGTAGTGGGCCGGCCGGCGCAGGTAGAGCCAGACCAGGCAGAGCACGGTGGCCGGGAAGTGCACGTACGCGTAGTAGCTGTTGGCCAGCCGTACCGGCAGCTCGTGCGCCAGCAGCGGGGCCTGCACGAGCGCCTCGTCGGGCAGGTGCAGCAGCCGTTCCAGCCACCAGATCCGCTCCCCGTTGGCCAGCGCCGTGCCGGCCCGTCCGGCGACCAGTTGCCGGCCCGCCTTGTAGGCGAGGAAGAGCACCGCGACGAGCGTCAGTTCACGGGCCGCCCGACGCAACACGCCACCGGGCCGGGACGCGCCTCGCCTGGTGTCCATGCTCCTCCTTCGCCTGGGTCCGCCCGGCCGGCGGCACGGACCAGGGCCGCCGCCGGGTCGGCGACGGCCCTGGGGTGACCGGCTCAGCGGCGGGCGTGTTCCTCCCGGCCGGCCGGGTCGGCGTCCACCCCGTCGAACGCGGGCGCTCCGTCGACCGCGTCGGCGCCCACCGCCACCGCACGGCCGGGGTCCGGCAGGTCGAGGCTGGAGCGCAGGGTAACCGGGCGCAGCAAGAGCGCCGCCACGACGCCGACCACCGCGATCGCGGCCGAGATGAGGAAGATGTGCCCGGTCGCGTCCCCGTACGCGGCACGGACGATCTGGCGTACCGGCTCGGGCAGCGCGTCGAGGTTGAGCGTGCTGCCGCCACCGCCGGTGGTGGGGATGCCGGCCGCGGCGAGGTCGTGGGTGATCCGGTCGGTGACCCGCCGGGCCAGCACCGCGCCGAGTACCGAGACCCCGATGGTGCCGCCGAGCGACCGGAAGAAGGCCACGCTGGCGCTGGCCGCGCCGATGTCCTTGAGCGCCACCGTGTTCTGCACCGCGAGCACCAGGTTCTGCATGGTCATGCCGACACCGACGCCGACGACGAACATGGCCACCCCGACGATGACCAGCGAGGTCTCGTGGTCGATGGTGCCGAGCAGCGCGAACCCGGCGACCAGCACGACCGCCCCGAACACGATGTACGGCTTGATCTTCCCGCTGGCGGTGATCATCCGGCCGGCCACGATCGAGGAGATCAGCACGCCGGCCATCATCGGAATGGTGAGCAGGCCGGCCTCGGTCGGGCTGTAGCCGCGGCCGATCTGGAAGTACTGGCCGAGGAAGACCGCGCCGCCGAACATGGCCATGCCGACCGCGAGGCTGCCCAGGATGGCCAGCGCGGTGGTGCGCTCGCGGACGATGTGCAGCGGCACCACCGGCTCGGCGGCCCGCGCCTCGACCCCGACGGCGAGCGCCAGCAGCAGCACCGCGCCGCCGACCATGGCGGCGGTCTGCCAGGAGAGCCAGGCGAACGAGTCGTCGACGAAGGAGATCCAGATCAGCAGCACGCTGACGCCGGCCGCGATCAGCGCGGCGCCCAGGTAGTCGATCTTGACGTTCTGCCGGCGCACGGTGGGCAGGTTCAGCGTGATCTGGAGCAGGAACAGCGCGATGATCGCGACCGGCACGCCGACGAAGAAGCACCAGCGCCAGCCGAGCCAGGAGGTGTCGACGATGAGGCCGCCGAGCAGCGGGCCGCCGACCGTGGCCAGCGCCATGACGCCGCCCAGGTAGCCGTTGTACCGCCCGCGCTCGCGCGGCGGGATCATCGCCGCGATGGCCACCTGGACCAGCGCCTGGAGGCCACCGACGCCGATGCCCTGGAAGGCCCGGGCGGCGATGAGCTGGCCGGCGCTCTGCGAGAAGCCGGCCGCCACGGAGCCGACCAGGAAGACCACGATGGCGGCCTGGATCAGCAGCTTCTTGCTGAACAGGTCGGCGAGCTTGCCCCAGATCGGGGTGGTCGCGGTGGCGGTGAGCAGGGTGGCGGTGACCACCCAGGTGTACTGCGTCTGCGAGCCGTCGAGCGCGCCGATGATCTTCGGCAGGGCCGTCGAGACCACGGTGCTGCTCAGCATGGCCACGAAGAGCACGAGCAGCAGCCCGCTGAGTGCCTCCAGCGTCTGCCGCCGGCTCATGGGCGCGGCCTCGGCCGTCGCGGTGGGTGCGCTCATCGCGCGGTCCTCCAGGTGTATCGGATAGGTCGCCTCTTGGTTGCCTCAAGCAATCATCAACAAATGTTGCCCATCAGGCAAATTTGCCCGTTGAGAAAAGGATCACGTACGCTGGCCGGCATGGACGAGTGCACCGGCCTGCGGGAGCGGAAGAAGGCGGCCACCCGCCTGGCACTGCACGAGGCGGCCCTGCGGTTGGCCGTCGAGCACGGCCCGGACCGGGTCACCGTCGAGGCCATCGCCGACGCCGCCAACGTCTCCCGGCGCACGTTCTCCAACTACTTCGCCGGCAAGGAGGAGGCGCTCTTCCACGGCGACACGATGCGGTTGCGCCGGATGCTGGAACTGGTCGCGGCGCAGCCCACCGAGCTGCCGCCCTGGGCCGCGCTGACCCGGGCCGCCCTGGCCCAGGCCGACGAGGGGTACGACGACCCGGCCGAGCCGTGGCTGAGCCGGCGCCGTCGACTGCACGGCCACCCCAGCCTGGCGGCCCACCAGGTCGGCGCGTACACGGCGATCGAGCGGGAGCTGGCCGCCGAGATCACCCGCCGGCTCACCGGCGCCGACGCGCCGCTGCGGGCACGGGTGCTGGCCGCCACGTTCCTGGCCTCGCTCCGGGTCGCCGCCCAGCAGTGGATCGAGCACCCGGACGCCCCGCTGCGCGACGTGCTGCGCGACGTGCTCGCCCACGCCACCCCCGTGGCCGAGGGACTGCCCGCCGAATCACCCATGGCGGCCGAGCTGGGCTGACACACTCGGCCGGTGGGCGGCGACCGGTGGCGCAAAGGGCTCGGGGCCCCGGCGCGGGTCTCCCCGGCCGCCCGGGTCGACAAGTTCGAGATCTTCTTCGACCTCGTCTTCGTGGTGTCGTTCTTCATCATCACGCGGGCCACCGCCGCCAACGTGACGGTACGGGAACTGCTGCACGCGCTGCTGGTGCTCGCCGTGCTCTGGTGGTGCTGGGTGGTGCACAGCGCGGTGGCCGCCCGGCTACGGCTGGGTGAGGGCTTCGTGCCGATCCTCATGGTGGTCGGCATGGTCGCGTTGTTCACGTTCGCGCTGGCCCTGCCGCAGACGTTCGGCGACCTGCGCCAGGGCATCGCCGGGCCGATCCTGGTCACGGCCAGCTACGTGGTCATCCGGGTCGTGCACACGTCGCTCTACTGGTACGCCACCCGCGACGAACCGGCGGCCCGGCGCAAGGTGTGGCTGTTCCTACCCGAGGTGCTGCTCTCCACCTGCCTGCTGCTGGTGGCCGCGTTGCTGCCGCCGCAGGTCGACCCGGAGACCGGGCCGTGGCTGCGCGACGCGCTGTGGATCGCCGTGGTGGCGATCCAGTACAGCAGCGGGCTGCTGGCCGGGACCGACGGCTGGAAGATCACCTCGGCGGAGCACTGGACCGAACGTTACGACCTGATCCTGATCATCGCGCTGGGTGAGTCGGTCATCTCGGTCGGCGTCGGCGGCAACCTGCTCGGCAAGCCGGTGACCTGGCCGGCCATTCCGGCGGCGATCTTCGGCATCCTGTTCACCGCCGCGCTCTGGTGGGCCCACTTCGACATGATCGGGCCGGCCGCCCGGATCGCGTTGCACGCCGCCCGGGGCCACCCGCGGGTGGCGATGGCGCGCGACGCGTACGCCTATCTCTACCTGCCCATGATCGCCGGGGTGATCGTGTTCGCGCTCGGCGCGGAGGAACTGGTCCGGACCGTCACCGACCCGGTGGGCGGCGCGGGGGAGCGGGGCCACGGGCCGGCGGTGCCGCTGCTCTTCAGCGGCGTGATGGTCTACCTGGCCGCCAACATGGCGTTCCAGTGGCGCACGCTGCGGACGGTCTCGTGGACCCGGATCGGCACGCTTGTCGTGCTGGCGGTCGCGCTGCCGGTCGGCCGCCACCTGTCCGCGCTCGGCGCGCTCGGCCTGCTCACCGCGATCTGCCTGGCGCTGGTCGCGGTCGAGCTGGTGATCTTCGCGGACGCCCGCGTGGCGCTACGCCAGGCGGTTCACCAGGAGCGGGCCAGCGCCGAGGAGAACGAGGCCGCCTGGCGGGCCCGGTGGCACGACGGCGAGTCCGGGTGACCCGACCGCGCCGGTCCGCCGCTCGACGCGGGCCGTAGAGTCTCCGGGTGATCGAGATCGCCACCGAGGTCGACCTGTTCCACCAGCCCGCCCGGATCTGGCGGGCGTTGACCGAGCGGGCGCTGCTGGCCAAGTGGTTCGCCGACAGCACACCGCGGGACGACCGCTGGACACTGGCGACCGCGGCGCTGCCCGGCTACGACGCCGACACCGAGGTGGAGTTGGTCGAGCTGCGCGCGCCCCGCCGGCTGGTGGTGCGGTGCCGGGAGGGCGGCCGGGCCACCCGGCTGGCCTGCGACCTCACCCCCAGCGGGCACGGCACCCGGCTCTCCGTCCGCGAGGTGCTGGAGGAGGGCGACTGGGACGCCGACGCGCGGGCCGAGCAGCACGAGCGGGCGCTGACCGGGCGGCTGCCGGCCATCCTCGACTGGCTCGCGTTCCAGGAGGTGGACCTGCGCCGTGCCGAGGGCGGACTGACCGCGGAGCTGCCGGTGATCCGTCTGCTCGGCGACGAGCGCGGTCGCCCCCGGCGACGGGTCCTGCTGGCCGCCGGCGCGGTGACGCTGCTCGCCGGCGCGGCCGGGGCGGCGCTGTGGGCGACCCGGGACACCCCGCCGTCGCCGGCCGCCCCGTCGCCGTCGTCACCGGCGCTGGTCCTGCCCACCACCGCGCCCGCCGCGTCGCCGCGGCCCACCGCCGCCCGGCCCACGCCGAGCGCCAGCCGCCGCAGCGCCTCCCCCTCGCCGTCGCCGTCGCGCTCCCCCAGCCGTACGCCGAGTCCGACGCCGTCGGTGGCCGCTGTCGGGCTGACCGCGACGTACCAGACCGTCACCGACCGGGTCTTCGGCTACCGGGGCGAGGTGGTGCTCCGCAATCCCGGACCCGCCCCCCGATCGGAGTGGACGGTGACCGTGACGCTCGGCGACGGGGCCACCGTGGGCTCGGTCAACGGTGCGGAGGCGGCGCAGGACGGCGTCGTGGTCACGTTCACCGGCCCCGAGCTGCCGCCCGAGGGCTCCACCACCATCCGCTTCGACGTCCGGGACCCGGACCCGCTGCACGACGCCCCGGAGTCCTGCGCCGCCGACGGCACCCCCTGCACCACGTCCTGACCCCTGCGGATCATTCACATATTTCTATCGTTGAGGTCATGGGAGCGCTCCCGTAACATACCTGACGCGGCTGTTAACGCTCACATCACAATCGCCCCCGCGAATGCGCGAGCCGCCACCACCACAGGAGGAAGCCCCATGTCCAGATCCAGAGCGGCCCATGTCGGCCTGGTCTCGGCCGGTGTCGCGTTGCTGGCCTCGGCCGGTGTCGTCGCGGCGCTGCCGGCCGGCGCGGCGGCTGCCGGTTGTTCGGTGAAGTACACCGTGTCGTCGCAGTGGGGCGGCGGCTTCGGCGCCGAGGTCGCCATCACCAACCTCGGCGACCCCGTCAACAACTGGACGCTGACCTGGTCCTACGGCGCCGGCCAGACCGTCACCCAGGCCTGGAACGCCACCGTCACCCAGAGCGGCGCGAACGTCACCGCCCGAAATGTCGACTACAACGGTTCCATCCCCACCAACGGCACCACCTCGTTCGGCTTCAACGGCGCGTGGACCAGCAGCAACCCGGCCCCCACCAGCTTCGCGTTGAACGGCGTCACCTGCACCGGCGGCACCGCCCCCACCACGCCGCCCACGTCGTCGCCCACCACGTCGCCGACCAACTCCCCCACCCCGCCGCCCACCACGACGCCGCCGCCGGGCGGCACCTGCTCGCTGCCGTCGAGCTACCGGTGGTCCTCGACCGGCGCGCTGGCGCAGCCGAAGTCCGGCTGGGTGTCGCTGAAGGACTTCACCGTGGCCCCGTATCAGGGCAAGCACCTGGTGTACGCGACCACGCACGACTTCGGCTCGTCGTGGGGCTCGATGAACTTCAGCCCGTTCACGAACTGGTCGGAGATGGCCTCGGCCAGCCAGAACGGCATGTCGCAGGGCACCGTCGCGCCGACGCTGTTCTACTTCGCCCCGCGCAACATCTGGGTGCTGACCTACCAGTGGGGCGGCACGGCGTTCTCCTACAAAACCTCCACCAACCCGACCAACCCCAACGGGTGGTCCTCGGCGCAGCCGCTGTTCACCGGCAGCATCTCCGGCTCCGGCACCGGCCCGATCGACCAGACCATCATCGGTGACGACCAGAACATGTACCTCTTCTTCGCCGGTGACAACGGCAAGATCTACCGGGCGAGCATGCCGATCGGGAACTTCCCCGGCAACTTCGGCTCGAACTACACCACGATCATGAGCGACAGCACGAACAACCTGTTCGAGGCCGTGCAGGTCTACAAGCTCCAGGGCCAGACCCGCTACCTGATGATCGTCGAGGCCATCGGCGCGCAGGGCCGCTACTTCCGGTCCTTCACCGCGACCAGCCTGAACGGCTCGTGGACGCCGAACGCGGCCACCGAGAGCAACCCGTTCGCCGGCAAGGCCAACAGCGGCGCGACCTGGACCAACGACATCAGCCACGGCGAACTGATCCGCACCACCGCCGACCAGACCTTCACCGTCGACCCGTGCAACCTGCAACTGCTCTACCAGGGTCGGGCCACCAACTCCGGCGGCGACTACGGCCTGCTGCCGTACCGCCCGGGTCTGCTGACGCTCCAGCGCTAGTCGGACGAGGAGAGATTCGATGAGGAAACTCAGACTGCCCCGTACCGCGCTGGTGACGGCCGGCACGGTGCTGCTCGCCTCGGCGGCGGCCGCCGTGGCGATGCCGGCCGGGGCCGCCGCGGCCGGTTGTGCGGTGAACTACGCGGTGGCGTCGCAGTGGCAGGGCGGCTTCGGCGCGAACGTGACCATCACCAACCTCGGCGACCCGGTCTCGGGCTGGACGCTCACCTGGTCCTACGGCGCCGGTCAGACCGTCACCCAGGCGTGGAGCGCCACGGTCACCCAGAGCGGCGCGAACGTCACCGCCAAGAACGTCGACTACAACGGTTCCATCCCCACCAACGGCACCGCGTCGTTCGGTTTCAACGGCGCGTGGACCAGCAGCAACCCGGCCCCCACCAGCTTCGCGCTGAACGGGGTCACCTGCACCGGCGGCACCGCTCCGACCACGTCGCCGACCAGCTCGCCCACCCCGACACCGACGCCGACGTCGTCGCCGTCCACGCCGCCCCCGAACGGGCCGGCGGACATCACGGTGAACACCGCCACGAAGTACCAGACCGTGGACGGGTTCGGCGCGGCGGTGTCGATCTGGGGAGGCGCGTGGTCGACGGCGGAGACCCAGACGCTCGTCGGGTTGGGCCCCAACCAACTCGGCCTGTCCATCGTGCGCACCGGCCTGTCGCCGGTGTCGAGCGAGTGGGGTACGCAGGTCAGCGCGCTGAAGACGGCGAAGTCGTACGGGTCGAACGTGAAGATCATGGCGTCGCCCTGGACGGCGCCGGCGGCCTGGAAGACGAACAACAGCCGGACCAACGGCGGCAAGTTGAAGACCGACCACTACGACGACTACGCCAACCACCTCAACAGTTACGTCCAGTACATGCGCAACCAGGGCGTGACGATCGACGTCACCTCGGTGCAGAACGAGCCGGACTGGCACCCGGACTACGACTCGATGGACTGGAGCGGCACCGAGTTGCAGACCTTCGTGCGCGAGCAGGGCGCGAAGGTGCAGAACACCAAGCTGATGGTCGCCGAGGCGGTGAACCTGAACTACGGCTACACCGACCCGACGCTGAACGACGCGGCGGCCCGCAACAACATCGGTTACATCGGCGGGCACCTCTACGGCACCGAGGCGGCCGGCCGGCTGAAGCCGTACACGCTGGCCCAGCAGTACAACAAGCCGGTGTGGATGACCGAGTGGAACCTGCACGAGGCCGACGGCAGCGGCTCCAACATCTGGGGCAACCCCAGCAACGCGGCGGTCTGGAACGAGACGCTGGACGACATCATGCGCACCGTGCACAAGTCGATGGAGTCCAACTGGAGCGCCTACGTCTGGTGGTACGGCAAGCGCTACTACTCGTTCATCGGTGACGGCGAGGCCGCGTACGGCACGACGGCAGGCGCACCGTTGAAGCGCGGGTACGCGTTCTCCCAGTTCGCCAAGTACGTCCGTCCCGGCTACCAGCGGGTCGCGCTGACGAAGAGTTCGAAGGCGTCCCCGCTGGAGGTGACCGCCTACCAGGGCGACGGCAAGGTCACGCTGGTCATCCTGAACCGCTCGACCAGCGCGGTGAACAACGCCGTCATCCAGGCGCCGCAGAACGTGTCGAAGGCGGAGTACGTCGCCACCTCGCAGAACGCGAGCGCGGCGAGCCAGCCGGCCGGCGTGAACGGGAACCAGGTCTCCGTGAACGTCGGCGCCCGCAGCATCTCCACCGTGGTGCTGACCCTCTGAGCACGGTGGGGGGGGGGGGGGGGGGGGGGGGGGGGGGGGGCGCCCCCCCCCCCCCCCCCCCCCGCCGCCTGGTGGGTCGGCCGGTCATCCCTTCAGGCCGGAGCGGGAGACGCCCTGGATGACGTGGCGCTGGGCGAACACGAACAGGATCAGCACCGGTACGCTGGCCAGCATCGCGCCCGCCATGATCACCGGGTAGTCGGTCACGTACGCGCCCTGGAGCAGGCCCAGGCCCGCCGGCAGGGTCAGCCGCTCGGGGCTGAACAACACGTACACCGGCCAGAGGAAGTCGTTCCAGTTGGTCAGGAACGACAACACCGCCAGCGTGGCCAGAGCCGGTTTCGACAGCGGCAGCAGCACCTGCCGGAAGATCTGCCACTGGTTCGCCCCGTCCAGCACCGCCGCCTCCTCCAGCTCGGCCGGGATGGAGAGGAAGAACTGACGCAGGAAGAACACCCCGAACGCGCTCGCCGCCCCGGGCACGACCACCACGGTCAGCGTGTCGATCCAGTTGATCCGCTCGGCGATGATGAAGTTCGGGATGATCAGCGAGGTGGGCGGCAGGAAGAGCGTGCCCACGATCAGGGCGAACAACAGGCCACGACCGCGGAACCGCATCCGGGCCAGCGCGAACGCGGCCATCGACGCGGTGACCAGCACCAGCAGCGTGTGCAGGGTGGCCGCCAGCATGCTGTTGAGGAACCAGCGCAGCACCGGATTGGCGGTGTTGTTCAGGATCTGGTCGTAGCCGTAGGTGGAGAACGGGTTCGGCAGCCAGCTCGGCGGGTCCTGCTGGGCGACGTCGTACGTCTTCACCGACGTCAACAGCATCCACACCAGCGGGGTCACGAAGATCGCGGTGATCAGGAGCAGGGCGGCGTAACGCGCCACCGTGCCTAGTTTCGACATGGTCTGCCCCTCAGTCTTCCCGGTAGCGGAACAGCCGGAAGTTGACGACGCTCACCACCGCCAGCATCAGCGCGAAGAACACGCTCATCGCGGCGGCCCGACCGGCGTCGTAGTCACGTAGGCCCTCGTCCACGATCCGCCAGACCACCGTCCGGGTCTGCTCGCCCGGCGCGCCCTGGGTGATCAGCAGGGCCTGCCCGAAGACGTTCGCCGAGGCGAGGATCGTGGTGGTGAGAACGAAGAGCATGACCGGGCGTAGGCCGGGAATCGTCACGTGGCGGAACCGGTCCCACCCGCCGGCGCCGTCGACCTTCGCCGCCTCGTACAGCTCCGGCGCGATGTCCTGGAGCCCGGCCAGGTAGATCACCGCGTTGAAGCCGCTGGTCCACCACACCGTCACGCCGACCAGGGAGACCCAGGCCCACGGCACGTCGGTGACCCACGGCGTGTCCGAGGGCAGCCCCACCGCGCCGAGCAGCAGGTTGACCAGGCCCAGGTTGGCGTCCAGCAGGAAGCGCCAGAGCAGGCCGATCACCGCCACGCCCAGCACGTACGGGGCGAAGAAGGCGGCCCGGAAGAACGTGCGACCGGGGAACGAGCGGTTGAGCAGCAGCGCCAGCCCCAGCGGGATCACCACCAGCAACGGCACCGAGAACAGCGTGAAGATGCCGGTCGCCCGGACGCTCGACCACCAGTCCCCGTAGATGGCCGAGTCACTGGAGAACAGGTCCTGGTAGTTGTCCAGCCCGATGAACGGCCGGTTGGGCAACTGGAGGTCCCACTGGTGCAGACTGATCCAGACGCCGAACAGGATCGGTGCCAGACCGAAGACACCGAACAGGACCAGGTACGGCGCGAGGAAGAGGTACGGCGTCGACCGGTTGCCACGTTCCGTCGCGCTCCGGCGCCGGGTACGCCCCGCCGGGGGCGGCGCGCCGTTCCGCGCCGCCCCGACCTCGATCACGTCCGCCACGACGGATCAGTTCCCGTACTTCTTGCGGTTGTCCTCAAGCTGCTTGTTGGCCTTGGCCACGCCGTCGTCGAGCGCCTGCTTCGGCGACTTCTTGTTCAGCACCGCCTCGTTGAAGGCGTTGTAGAAGGTCAGAATGACCTCGCCGAGGCCCGGGGTCGCCGGCGGGAACGCCGCGTACTCCAGCTCCGGCGCGAGCGCGTTGACCTCGGTGAGCGCCTTGAACTCGGCGCTCTCCCGGACCGCCTTGCGGGCCGGCACCTGGCCGCCCTTCGCCCAGTCCAGCGAGTGCTCGCTGAGCCAGTTGATGAAGACCTTCGCGCCGGAGACCTTGTTCTCGTTCGCCGAGCGCTGCTTGACGATGGTGAAGTTGTGCGAGTTCGCCCAGGCCGCCTTCTGGCTGCCGATCTGCGGCAGCGGCGCCACGCCCCACTGCACGTTCGGGCTCTTCTTCAGGTCGTTGATCTGCCAGATGCCGTTCCAGTTGAACGCGTTCTTGCCGCTCTTGAACGCCAGGTAGTCGGCGTCCTGGCCGACGTTGGCCGGCGAGTGGCCCTGCTTGATCATGTCGACCAGCCAGGTGCACGCCTCGACTGCCGGGTCGGAGTTGAAGGTTGCCTTGGCCACCTCGGCGTCGAAGAGCGTCCCGCCCCACTGGTGCAGCAGGCTGTAGAACGTCATGCCGCCGGTGAATTGGAACGGGCTGACCCAGAAGCCCTGCACACCCGACTTCTTCAGCTCGGTCAGCGCGGCGGTGTACTCGTCCCGGGTGGTCGGCGGCTTCTCCGGGTCCAGGCCGGCCTTCTGCATGACCGCCTTGTTGTAGTAGAAGCCCAGCGGGTGCATGTCCAGCGGGATGCCGTACCGCTTCTCGTTGTACAGCCCGCCCTTCCACACGGTGGGGGCGAAGTCGCCCTCGCTCAGCTCCAGCGTCTTGGCCACGTCGTCCAGCTCGCTGATCGTGCCGCGGGCGGCGAACGTGGCGAGCTGGTCCATGTGCATGACCGCGATGTCCGGCCCGCTGCCGCTGGAGACCGCGCCGGGCAGCTTGCTGTAGTAGTCCGCCCACTCGTAGGTGACCACGCTGACCGCGATGTTCTGGTGCTCGCTGTTGAACTGCTGGACCAGCGTCTTGAAGATCTCGCCGTCGCCGCCGGTGAAGCCGTTCCACAGCTTCAGGTCGACCTTGGGGCCGGTGTAGTCCTTGCCGCCGTTGCCGGCCGAGCCGGCGCGGTCGGGACTGCTGCTGCCGCCACCGCAGCCGGCCAGGGTCAGCGAGGCCGCCGCGCCGAGGCCGACACCGAGGCCGAGCAGGCGCCGCCGGCTCAACTCGTTCTGGATCATGGGAACTCCTTGGGGGACGGAATTGGAGTATGGCCTGGTCACGGCTGCGGTACGAAACGCAGCAGGTTCCAGGAGGTGGCGGGGAGCGCCACGGTGCAGCGGCCGCCGTCGAGGGTGGGGGTGGTGAGCTGCCGGGGGGTGACCCGATCGGGGTCCGCCTCGGTGTTCGTGGCGGCCCGGTCGTCCCCGGCCGCGAGCGTGGTGTGCGCCTCCCCACGCAGCCCGGGCAGGCCGCGCAGGTCCAGGTCGAGCGGGAGGTCGTGCGGACCCCGGTTGACCGCGAAGACGGCCAGTTCGCCGGTCTCCTCGTCGTGCACGGCGACGGTGTCCAGCACCGGCACGTCGCCGTACCGCTTGGTCTCGTACGTCGGGCCGACCGGCTCGGTGCGCAGCACGGTGCCGCGTGCGTACCGGGCGGTCAGCGCGAACGGGTGGAAGATGCTCTGCCGCCAGGCGGGGCCGCCGGTCCGGGTGCGGATCGGGGCGATCACGTTGGCGAGCTGGGCCTGGCAGGCCACCCCGACCCGGTCGGCGTGCCGCAGCAGCGTGATCAGCAGGTCGCCGACCACCACCGCGTCGTCCGCGGTGTAGTCGTCCTCGATCAGCGCGGGCGCCTCCACCCACCCCCGCCGGTCCAGGTCGGCCTGGAGGCGCGACTGGTACCAGACGTTCCACTCGTCGAAGGAGATCTTCAGCTTGCGCTTCTGCCGCAGCTTGGCGCCGACGTGGTCGGCGGTGGCGACGACCTCGGTGATGAACGCGTCCATGTCGACGGCGGAGGCGAGGATGCTGGCCCGGTCCCCGTCGGAGGGGTCGTAGTAGGTGTGCGCGGAGATGTAGTCGACGTGCTCGTAGGTGTGCTCCAGCACGGTCGCCTCCCAGCCGGCGAACGTGGCCATGTCCCGGTTGGAGCTACCGCAGGCGATGAGGCTGATCGACGGGTCGATCATCTTCATCGCGCGGGCGGTCTCGGCGGCCAGCCGACCGTACTCCTCGGCGGTCTTGTGGCCGACCTGCCACGGCGCGTCCATCTCGTTGCCGAGGCACCACAGCCGCACCCCGTACGGCTGCTCGGCACCGTGCTCGCGGCGCAGGTCGGACAGTTGGGTGCCGCCCGGGTGGTTGGTGTACTCCAGCAGGTCGCAGGCCTCGGCGACGCCCCGCGTGCCGAGGTTGACCGCCATCATCGGCTCGACGTCGGCCTCGGCGGCCCAGCTCATGAACTCGTTCAGCCCGAACGCGTTGGTCTCGATCGTCTTCCAGGCCAGGTCGAGGCGGCGTGGCCGGTCGCCGGCCGGGCCGACGCCGTCCTCCCAGCGGTAGCTGGAGACGAAGTTGCCGCCCGGATAGCGGACCGCCGAGACGCCCATCTCCCGGGTCAGGTCCAGCACGTCGCGACGGAAGCCGCGCGGGTCGGCGTCGGGGTGCCCCGGTTCGTAGATGCCGCCGTAGACGCACCGACCCATGTGCTCGACGAAGGAGCCGAAGATCCGGCGGTCGGCCGGACCTATCCGGAACGCCGGGTCGACAGTGAGCTGCGCGTTCGGCACGTATGCCACCTTTCCCTCGGAGCTGTTCCCCGGTGACCGTGGTCACCGTGCCCCTGGTTTCTACAACGTTGTAAGCCGCCATGTAAAGAGGTCGTTACGTCGTCGTGACGCGGTAGAGTGCGGCCGGAGTGCTCGGCGGGGAGGAATGTCAGTGCGACACAGGCTCAAGGACGTGGCGGAGCGGGCGGGCGTGTCGGTAAAGACCGTCTCGAACGTCGTCAACGGCTACCAGCACGTGCGCGCCGACACCCGGGCCCGGGTCGAGGAGGCTATCGCCGAGCTGCACTACCGGCCCAACCTGTCGGCCCGCAACCTGCGCAAGGGGCGCACCGGCGTGATCGCGCTGGCCGTCCCGGAGCTCGACATCCCGTACTTCGCCGAGCTGGCCCGGCACGTGGTCGCCGCCGCCGCCGAGCACGGCTGGACGGTGCTGATCGACCAGACCGGCGGCGGCCCGGAGCAGGAGCGCAAGGCCGCCAGCGGGATCGGCGACCACATGATCGACGGGCTGATCCTCAGCCCGCTCGCGCTCACCGCCGACGACCTCGCCGGCCTCGACGGCCTGCCCATGGTGCTGCTCGGCGAGCGCGTCGACCACGGCCCCGCCGACCACGTCATGATCGACAATGTGGCCGCCGCCCGGGAGATCACCGCCCACCTGGTGGGGCTCGGCCGCCGCCGGATCGCCGCCATCGGCTCCCAGCGCACCCCTGAGGGCGCCAGCGCCCGACTGCGCCTGGCCGGCTACGCCACCGCGCTGGCCGAGGCCGGCATCGAGTACGACGACGGCCTGGTGGCGCCCGCGCCGGCCTGGCACCGCGCGGACGGCGCCGCCGCCATGCGGCGCCTGCTCGCCGCCGAGGTACGCCCCGACGCCGTCTTCTGCTTCAACGACACACTCGCGCTCGGCGCGCTGCGCGCGTTGTACGAGGCCGGCCTGCGCGCGCCGGAGGATGTCGCGATCGCCGGCTTCGACGACATCGAGGACGGTCGCTTCTCGGTCCCCACGTTGAGCACGGTCGCCCCGGACAAGGAGCGCATCGCCCGGCTCGCCGTGGAGCTGCTCGTCGGCCGACTCGGCTCCGACCGGGAGGCCCCCCCGCGCGAACTGGTCGCCCCGCACCGCCTGGCCCTCCGCGAATCCGCCCCCTGACCGTCCCACCCTCCCTCTCTCCCTCCCGCGCCCTCTCCCGCGTCCCCTCCCCGGGGATCTTGCAGTTCGTGCCCCGGCATTCGGGACATCTGCCCCACCGCGAGGGCCTCAAGTACAAGATCAGCGAGGTGGGGCGGGGTGGGGGTGGGGTGGTCAGTCGAAGAAGCGGGCCAGGTGGGAGGGGGGTGGGGCGGGGGCGTTCGGGGGGAGTGGGGTCAGGTCGGCGAAGACGGAGGCGCCGTCGCAGCCGACGTGCAGTGGATACCAGCGCGGGGTGCCGGGCGGGCGCTGACCGCAGATGCCCTTGAACGTCTGCACGTCGAGCAGGCGGACGTGGGTCGGATCGGCCACCGCGTTGACGTGCCGCCACCAGGGGCTCATCACGTGCAGCACGCCGCCGGGCCGGAGCGCCCGGTGGCACTCGTCGAACAGTGGCAGGAAGTCGATCAGGTGCTCGACGATGTGCACCGCGAAGAACACGTCCACCGAGCTGTCGCGTAGCGGCAACGAGCCGGAGAGGTTGGCGACCGCGTCCACCCCCGGCGCCGGATAGATGTCCAGCCCCAGGTTGCCCGGCCACTGCTTGGTCGCCCCACAGCCCAGGTCGACGACCACCGGCGGACGGCCGGCGACACCGACCCGGCACCAGACCCCGAGCACGCCGGACAACCGGCCGATCAGTTCGCGGACCAGCCGGAGCTGCGCCGGATCGTCGACCTCGCCGGTCAGGTGCGCCACGCCCCGGTCGAACCGCACCTCGACCGTCGTCCCGCGCAACCGCTCGTCGTGCCCGGCCAGGTCGGCCCACGCCTCGGCGAGGAAGCCGTCGGCCTGCCGGAGCCGTTCACCCGAGAGCGCGGCCTGCCCCATCGCCACCATGCCCCACCTCCGGCGGCGCGTTACCCCCATTCCACCCAGATACACGCCCACCCGCAGCCGGACGCCCCGGCACCGCCCCGCCCCGCCCCCCGCCCCCTGCCCCCGCCCCCCTCACCCCCACTTCCGTGATCAAGGAGTTTGCGTCTCCAGCGCCCGCCGCTTCAGACGCAAACTCCTTGGTCAACAGACCCCCCGTCCCCATCCCTGCCCCGGCGCGGGATCCAGCCCGGGCCCAGCCGGGTCCAGCCCGGCTCCAGCCCAGGCTCAGCCGGACCCAGTCGGGCCCAGCCGGAGGTCCCCGGGTCCGCCGATGCCCAGCCGGGTGCCGCCGGAGTGATCAAGGAGTTTGCGTCCCGCGAGGCCCCTCCTGGGACGCAAACTCCTTGGTCGACACCGACCACCCGTTGGCTTTCCGGTCCTGTCGGGTGGACGCGCCGGTGCGTGACGCGAAGCTCTTGGTCAACTCATGCGGGCGGGCGGGCGGGCCGTGCCTGCATCGGCCGGTGCCGCCTCGCATGACGTCCGGTGTGGGTGCACCTGTTGTTGCCCGGGCGACAACAGGTGCACCCACAGCAGCCGGCTGTCACTCGTGGAGTCGTTGATCATGGAGTTGGCGGCGACGAGACGGGCACACGCTGCCGTCAACTTCATGATCAACGCTGGGCGGGGAGCGCGAGGGGTCAGGTGGAGAGGGTGCGGCGGGTCGGGCGCATGCGTTGGCGGGGCTGGGGGGAGGCCGGCTTCGGGCGTTTGAGGTGGTAGCGATGCAGCTCGGCGTTGCCGGGCAGGGACGGGTCCTCGCTCATCGAGACCAACTCCCAGCCCTGGTCACCGGCCCGGTTCAGGTGGGCCAGCGCGGTGTCGCCGTACGGCGTGACGTCGATCATGGAGCCGTCCGGGCCGTACCAGATGAACACGATCTCCCACCCGGCGTCGGTGGCGGCCGCCTGGCGGCGGCGGACCAGCAGCGCGTACTCCCACTTGAGCATGGGGTCATTGTGGCCCCGGGTCGGTCGGTCGGCACGGATCAGTCCTCGGCGATCCGTCCGTCGCTCACCCGCAGCCGCCGGTTCACGCTCACTGCGTCCAGCATCCGCCGGTCGTGGGTCACCAGCAGCAGCGTGCCGGGATAGGTGGCCAGCGCCGACTCGAGCTGCTCGATCGCGGCGAGGTCGAGGTGGTTGGTCGGCTCGTCGAGCACCAGCAGGTTGACGCCGCGCCCCTGGAGCAGCGCCAACGCGGCCCTGGTCCGCTCGCCGGGGGACAGCGTCGCCGCCGGGCGCAGCACGTGGTCGGCGCGCAGGCCGAACTTGGCCAGCAGCGTGCGGACGTCCGCCGGGTTGAGATCGGGTACGGCGGCGGCGAACGCGTCGAGCAGCGGCTGGTCGCCGAGGAACAGCCCGCGTGCCTGGTCCACCTCGCCCACCACCACACCCGGGCCGAGCGCGGCGTGCCCCTCGTCCAGCGGCAGCCGCCCCAGCAGCGCGGCCAGCAGCGTGCTCTTGCCGGAGCCGTTCGCGCCGGTGATCGCCACCCGGTCCGCCCAGTCGATCTGGAGGTCCACCGGGCCGAGCGTGAAGCCGCCCCGGCGTACCACGGCTCCGCGGAGCGAGGCCACGACGGCGCCGGCCCGGGGCGCGGCGGCGATCTCCATCCGCAGCTCCCACTCCTTGCGCGGCTCCTCGACCACCTCCAGCCGCTCGATCAGGCGGGCGGTCTGCTTCGCCTTCGCGGCCTGCTTCTCGGTCGACTCGGTCCGGAACTTGCGGCCGATCTTGTCGTTGTCGGTGGCCTTGCGCCGGGCGTTCTTCACGCCCTTCTCCATCCAGGCGCGCTGGGTGCGGGCCCGCGCCTCCAGGTCGGCCTTCGTGTCGGCGTACTCCTCGAACTCCTCGCGGGCGTGCCGGCGCGCCACGGCGCGTTCCTCCAGATAGGCCGCGTAGCCGCCGCCGTAGTGGTTGACCTGCCGCTGGTGCAGGTCCAGCTCGACGATCCGGTTGACCGTGCGGGTGAGAAACTCACGGTCGTGGCTGACCAGCACCGTGCCGGCGCGCAGCCCGGTGACGAAGCGTTCCAGCCGGTCCAGCCCGGCCAGGTCGAGGTCGTTGGTGGGCTCGTCGAGCAGGAAGATGTCGTAGCGGCTGAGCAGCAGCGACGCCAGCCCGGCGCGGGCCGCCTGCCCGCCGGAGAGCCCGGTCGTCGGATGGTCCAGGCCGACGTCCAGGCCCAACTCGGCCGCGACCTGCTCGGCCCGCTCGTCCAGATCCGCGCCGCCGAGGTCGAGCCAGCGTTCCAGAGCATTCGCGTACGCGTCGTCGGCGCCGGCCGCGCCGGCGGTCAGCGCCTCGGTGGCGGCGTCAGCGCGGCCTGCGCGGCGGTCACGCCGGTACGCCGGGCCAGGAAGTCCCGGACCGTCTCACCCGGCCGACGTTCCGGCTCCTGCGGCAGGTAGCCGACCGTGGCGCCCGGCGGGCTCAACGCCACCGAACCCTGCTCGCGCGGCTGGAGCCCGGCGAGCGTGCGCAGCAGCGTGGACTTGCCGGCGCCGTTCACCCCGACCAGGCCGATCACGTCGCCGGGCGCGACGACCAGGCTCAGGTCCTCGAAGAGGAGACGGTCACCGTGGCCGGCGGTGAGATCCTTGGCGATCAACGTGGCGCTCATCAGAGCACCGAGCCTACCGGCGGGCGCATCCGGATTACCGTGACCCGCGCTCGGGCAGGCACACCGCTGAGGGAGACTCACAGCCGTGGCGACCACACTGGCGATCGACTGCGGCGGCGGCGGGATCAAGGCCTCCGTACTGGACGCCGCCGGCACCATGCGGGCCCGCCCGCTGCGCGTGCCCACGCCGTACCCGCTGCCCCCGACCGTGTTCGTGCGGACGCTGCTCGATCTCGGCGCCCGGCTGCCCGCGGCGGACCGGCTCACCGTCGGCATGCCCGGCATGATCCGGCACGGCGTCGTGGTGGCCACGCCGCACTACGTGACCCGCGCCGGGCCGCGCACCCGCGTCGACCCCGACCTGGTCGCGGAATGGTCCGGGTACGACGCGCGCGGCGCGCTGGCCGAGGCGTTCGGGATGCCCGCGCTGGTGCTCAACGACGCTGAGGTGCACGGCGCCGGCGTGGTCGCCGGGACCGGCTGCGAGCTGGTGCTGACGCTCGGCACCGGGCTGGGCAGTGCGCTCTTCGACGGCGGGACGATAGCGCCGCACCTGGAGTTGTCGCACGCGCCGGTGCGGTGGAACACCACCTACGACACGTACGTCGGGGAGCCGGAACGGCGGCGCCTCGGTGACGCGTTCTGGTCCCGGCGGATCCGGCAGGTGGTGGACGGCCTGCGGCCGGTGTTCCACTGGGACCGGCTCTACCTGGGCGGCGGTAACTCGCGGCTGATCCGGCCGGAGCAGGTGGCCCGAATGGGGGACGATGTCGTGGTCGTCCCGAACACGGCCGGAATCGTGGGTGGTGTCCGGGCCTGGGACCTGGTGGGCGACAGGTACGACCCCACGCCCTGATCCTTACCCCCGTGTCCTTACTCCCGTGGAACACTCGCGCTTCCGCCGGTGTTGTGCCAGCGTCGGACAAAGGGCTGACGCGACACGAGGAGGTGGGTCGAGTGGACCTTCTGGCGGAGTACCGGCGGGCGACCATGTTCTTCGACTCGGGGGACCCGACCGGAGCGGCCCGGCTGCTGGAGCCGATCATCGAGGCGGAGCCCGACAACTCCTCGGTGCGGCAGTTGCTGGCCCGGGCGTACTTCCAGTCGGCGCAGCTCAACCGCGCCGAGGAGCACCTGCGTGAGCTGGTCGACCGGGACCCGAGCGACCACTACGCGCACCACGTGCTGGGCCGGACGCTGGAGCGGATGAACCGGCCGGCCGACGCGCTGCGGCACCTGCGCATCGCGGCGGCGATGTACTCGACGAACGCCGACTACACCACCGCCCTCAAGCGGGTGGAGAGCCGGGTCGGTCGTTAGTTCTCCCGAAGGGCAGCCCAGCTGGGCTGCCCTTCGGCGTACCTAGGATGGGCTCGTGAAGCTGAAGCTCGATCTCCACGACATCTACAACAAGGGCCACGACATCGACCGCGCGCTGCGCGGGATCATGGAGGAGGCGGTGGCGAAGAAGGCCACGCTCGTGGAGATCATCCCGGGCAAGGGCTCCGGCGCGCTGAAGAAGAAGGTGCTGCGCTTCCTCGACCAGAAGGACGTGAAGCAGCTTTACCACCGCGTCGAGAAGGACTCGAAGAACTTCGGCCGCCTGTTCGTCCACTTTCGCTGGAAGTAGCGCTTGATCCACTCCACTTCGCCGAGGTGGCGGTATACCGGTCGCTCGGATTCGGCCACTTCCCCGAGCTGGTGTCGATCAAGCCAGGGGAGTGGGTCTAGAGGTCCCGGACGGCGACCGTTTGGCCGTCGCTCTGTTCGCCTGTCGGGCGGAAGTCCAGCTTCAGGTAGAACGGTTCCGGACCGCCGACGCGGGGCTCCCAGGTGACGTACGCACGGTTGCCGCCCCGGGCCCGGATCTCCTCGCACACCGCGTCGACCGCGAACCGGCCGTAGCCGTGGCCCTGCGCGTCGGCCGCGATGTTCAGCCGCCAGAGGCCGGCCCGCAGGTCGTCCGGGTTGTCGCCCCACGGGATGTCGAAGAACGCCATCAGGAAACCGACCAGCCGATCACCGTCGTAGACCAGCCTCGGCCAGGCGTGCTCGGGGAAGACGTACGCCTCGGCCAACGACTTGACCACCGGTGCCACCAGATCCTCCTGGTCGGGGTGCACCGACAGCGTGAGAGCCGCCTCGTAGTTGTCGGGGGTGATCTTCTCCAGCCGCATGCGGCGCAGCGTAACCAGCGGACCCGGGTCGGGCGACCGGGTATTGGCGGCCCTGATCCGGGCCAAGAGTGCGGGCAATGCTCCCCGTACCGGTGCTGGAGGGGACGATCAGTCCTCGTCGGCCGGGCCGGGACGGTTCTTGGCGATCCACGATCGAACGGCCTTGCCGTCCCAGACGCGACCCATCTTCAAGGTGACGAGCGGGTCGGGGAATCCCTTTCGGCCGACGATGATCGTGGCCCGCTGCTTGCTGATCCCGCCCAGCAGATCGCGGATCTCATCCAACCCGAGCAGCTCCACGATCCGACGGTATGGCCTCAGGGTATTGCATCAAGTTAGACAGGGTAGGACAACCCCCAGAGGGGTTGTACGAAGACAACTCCGTGTGATGTGATGAGGCGGTGACGAACCACGGGCCTGTTCTGCCTCTCTGGACATGCGCCGGGTGCGACCTCCCCTGGCCCTGTCCCGCACGTCGCCGCGAGCTACTGGCCGAGTTCGCCTGTGCTCGGGTGTCTTTGTCGATCTACATGGCCTCGCATCTGCTGTCCGCCATGCAGGATCTGAGTTGGGCCTCCGCTGGTGCTCTGCACCGCAGGTTCCTCGGGTGGCTTTCGTGAGCGTGATCAACCCTGGTGACGAGAAGTTCCACTACTCCGACAACTTGCACCGGTGGATCCCGCCTGACCCCGACTTTCCTCAGGACGTGTGGGACGAGATGGTCCGGCAGCACAAGGAGAAGCATCTGCGGCCACCCAAGCGACCGGGCATCGCGCGCCGCTCGATCTGACCTCGCCCCGGCCCTCCGTGGTGATCGGGAGGCCGGGGCGACAGCGGATCAGGCCGGTCGGCGTACCCGGTAGGCCAGGTGGGTGACGCCGACGCCCTCGACCACCCGGAACGGGCCGTCGAACTCCACCGGCGCGATGCCCAGCCCGGAGAAGAACGGAATCCCGTCCCCGAGCAGCACCGGCACCAGGTCGACGTGCACCTCGTCGAGCAGTCCCGCCTCCAGCACCTGGCGCGCGATCGTCCCGGCGTTCACGCCGACCTCCTTGCCGCCCGCCAGGGCGCGGGCGCGCTCGATAGCCCGCTCGATGCCGTCGGTGACGAACACGAACGACTCGCCCTCGGGCGCCCAGCCCGCCGGCACCCGGTGGGTCACCACGACCACCGGCATGTCCAGCGGGTGCCGGCCGCCCCAGCCGTTCGTCAGGTCGAACAGCGTGCGGCCGACGACCAGCGCGCCGGTGCGCTCGGTCAGCGCCCGGATGTGCGCGGCGCTGGCCGCCGACGTCCGGAACGTCATGTCGGGGTTGGCGGTCGGTACGGCCACGTCACCGTTGTTGTACCACCGGAAGAGGTGGTCGAAGCCGCCGTGCGACGAGTCGGCGACGTAGCCGTCCAGGGACATGGTCGCGCCGGTGGTCACCTTGCTCATGGTTGTGCTCCTCGGGTCGCATGAACCAGCTTTCACCCGGGGGTAGAAGCCGGCCGACCCGTCCTCGACATCCCGGCCGAAAGAGTTAGCGGGGTCGCAGCCCGTCCAGCGCGGCGGCGACGAGGCGATCGGTGTACGCGGTCGTGAGCGGCCCGCTGCGGTGGAGCCAACGCTGGAACAGCGGGCCCCAGATCAGGTCCACCGCGACGTCGAGGTCGACGTCCTCGGCGAGTTGTCCGGCCTGTTGGGCGCTGCGCAGGCGCTGCCGTTTGGCCTCCCGCAGCGGTCCGTCCAGGCGTTCGGCGTAGGTGGCGGCCAGCTCGGGGTCGTGCGCGATCTCGGTGGCCAGCGCGCGCATCGGTGGCTCGTACCGACTGTCGGTCAGTTCCGCGACCGTGGCGCGGAGCACCTCGGTCAGGTCGGCCGCCAGGTCGCCGGTGTCCGGGAGCCGCACCGGCTCACCCTCGGCGCCTTCGCTGAGCATGAGGAACGCGTCGAAGACGACGGCACCCTTGGACGGCCACCAGCGGTAGATGGTCTGCTTGCCGACGCCGGCGCGGGCGGCGATGCGTTCGATGGTGACCTTCGCGTACTCGACCTCCTGCATCAGGTCGAAGGCCGCGGTGAGGATGGCGCGGCGGGAGGTCTCACTCCGGCGGGCCGTGTTCGGCGGCGTCATGGGAAGCACCATATCAGCGAGACGAACCGTCTCGTCTTGACGGATCGTGGATGACAAGGCAGGGTCGAGACGGACCGTCTCGTCTCATCGAACGAAGGGAACCGCCGACATGCGGACCTGGTTCATCACCGGCGCCAGCCGCGGCCTGGGCCGCGCGTTCGCCGGGGCCGCGCTCGACCGGGGCGACCGGGTGGTGGCCGCCGCCCGGACCGTCACCCCGGACGACTTCGACGCGCGACACGGCGACCGGCTGCTCGCCCTGACCCTCGACGTGACCGACCGGGCGGCCGTCTTCGCCGCCGTGACCACCGCGGTCGAGCACTTCGGGCGGCTCGACGTCGTCGTCAACAACGCCGGCACCCTGTCCATGGGCATGGTCGAGGAGTTCACCGAGGCGGAGGCGCGCGCCCAGTTCGAGGTGAACCTCTTCGGCGCGCTCTGGGTCAGCCAGGCGGTGCTGCCGCACCTGCGCGCCCAACGGTCCGGCCACATCGTGCAGGTTTCCAGCATCTCCGCGCTCGGTGGTTTCCCGAGCACGGGTATGTACAGCGCGAGCAAGTTCGCCCTGGAGGGCATGAGCGAGGCCCTGGCGATGGAGGCGGCGGCCTTCGACGTCACGCTCAGCATCGTGCAGCCGGGCGGCTACTGGACCGACCTGTACGACAGCATGCAGACCACCACCCCGATCGACGCGTACGCGCCGCTGCGCGCCGAGTTGGCGCGACAGTGGGCGGAGGACTCGGTCGACAGCGAGCCACGGCTGGCCGCCGAGGCTCTGCTGCGACTGGTCGACAGCGACGACCCGCCGCTGCGGCTGCTGCTCGGCAGCATGGTGTACGACCTGGCGTTCGACATCGCCCGCCGGCGGATGGACACCTGGGCGCGCTGGGAGCGGGTCAGCCGTGCCGCCGAGCACGCGGTTCCCGCCCCCGGCACGGCCGGCTAGAGCGCGTACGTCTGGGCCACCGCCAGCATCTCCGAGGTGTGCGAGCCGACCACGCCCACGGTCGCCGGCCGCGGCCGGAAGCCGGGCAGCGCGGACAGCCCGTCGCTGGCGTCCATGGCGCGCAGGTTGACCGTGTCCGCCGAGGTCGTCAACGTCAGCGTCACCTCGACGCCCTCCGGCGGCGGGGCGTGGAACACGATCCCGAAGCCCCACCGGCCGTCGCGCGCCTTCACCGGCACGTCCCGTCCGGCCACCGAGGCGGACCGGACGGTCGCGGTGCGTGTGTCGACGTGCAGCGTGAGCAGCCGCACCGTCCGCTGTGGCGTGACCCGCACCCGCAGCACGCGCTGGTCACCGTTGCGGTCGTCGGCGAGCGTCTCCAGCTTCGGGGCGGGCAACGAGGCGGCGGCAGCCGGGCCGGCCCGAAGCTCGCCGTCGCCCAGGCCGGGGAAGTCGTCGGCCACCGAGATGGTCCGGTCGACGTAGCGGTCGGTCCAGGGCTGCGGGAGGTCCTCGTGACTGAGCCAGGCCGCCTTCTTCGAGCCGGCGTCCAGCGCGTACATCAGGTGGGTCGGCACGGGGTGGTCGGCGTCGAAGCGGTCGACGGCCAGGCCGACCCCGGCGAGCGTCACCGCCGCGACGAACGCCGCGCCGGCCGGCAGCGCGCCGAGGCGGCGGGCCCGCAGCGCCAGCAGGCCGCGCTGGCCGCCGGCGCGCGGGTGCAGCAGGTCCACCACCGGCAGCAGGGCCAGGCCGAGCAACACCGCGACCAGCGCGGCCACCGCGCCCATGCCCATGCCGAGTGCCGGGAACAGCAGCACCACCGGGGGCAGCAGGATGACGACGGCAACCGCGCCGGCCAGCGTCACCGCGACCACCGGCCACGGGCCGTCCAGGCGGGTGGCCAGCGCGACGAGGCCGGCGACCGCGCCGGCCAGCGCCGGCAGGGTCGTCAGGTACGCCCCACCGGGTACGAGCACGGCGAGCAGCACGCCGAACAGGGCCAGCCAGAGCAGCCCGCCGAACGCCAGCGCGGCCGGGCCGACGCGGCGGCGCAGCAGCGCGTACCAGCAGAGGAGCACCGTGGCGGCGAGCGCCACCACCGCGAGGCGGTACCAGACCGGGCGGTACGGGTCGAGCAGCTCGGCGTACCCCGGTCGGATCGTGGTGATCGCGGCCCAGAGCAGCCAGGCGCCCAGCGGGGCCACGACGACCGGCACCAGGGCCAGCCCGGTCCCGGCGGCGAGCGTGCCGACGGTGGCCCGGCCCCGGCGGCGCAGCAGCCAGCCGAGCGCGCCGACCGCGAGCAGCGCGGCCACCGCCAGCGGGAGGGTCAGCCCGCCGGGGTAGCGGACCAGCCCGCCCGGCACCGGGAAGTAGGTGTCGTCGTGGTCGGCGCGCAGATCGCCGAGGTCGGTGCGGCCGAACTCGCGGGCCAGGCCGAGCGCGTTTTCGCCGTGCATCTGGAGGCTGCCCCGGTCCATCCGGGCGGGCACGTCCAGCGGCGTGTGGTAGATCGCGCCGCCGTCGATGTAGGCGGAGTTCAGGCCCGCGAAGCGACGGTCGGAGAACGCGGTGAAGTCGGTGTCGTTGGGCAGCGCCCGGTAGATCTCCACCGCGAACGAGGTGCCCACCGGGTGCGGCGCGGCCCGGCCGAACACGTCCACCAGCTTCGCGTTGTTCCGGGACGTCTCGAACATGATCACCGGGCCGGTGGAGCCGCGTGCCTCCAGGTTGAGCACCACCCCGCCGTCGGCGGCGAGCGGATGGTCGGCGGCGAAGCCGGCCGCGCCGCAGAGGCATGCCTCCTCCGCGTCGGTGAGCACGAAGACCACGTCGTTACGGGGGCGCGGACCGGTGGTCAGCGCGCGGGCCACCTCCAGGATGGTGGCGGTGCCGGCCGCGTCGTCGTTGCCGCCCGGCCCGGTCTGCACCGAGTCGTAGTGCGAGACCAGGAAGACCTTGCCGGTCGGGTCGGTGCCGGGGAGGCGGGCCACCACGTTGCGGACCCGGGCCAGCGTCGCGCCGCCGGCCGCGCCGGACAGTTGCCCCGCCTCGGGCGCCACCGCGTCCTGCACCTCGGTCTGAAGGCCCAGCCCGCGCAGCGTGCCGACCAGGTGCTCGCGGACCCGGTCGTTGGCCGCGCTGCCGGCCACGTGCGGCCGGGCGGCGATCACCTCGACGTTCCGGTACGCCCGCGCGGCGCTGAACTCGCCGGCCGGCGCGTCGGCCGGGCGCGGCGCCGGGGTGGACAGGGTGACCAGGACGCCCGCCCCGACGGCGAGCAGCGCGACCAGCGCGGCGACGGCGGCGGGCAGCCGGCGGCGGGGCTTGGCGAACGCCCGGTCGGCGGGGCGGGTGGGGGGTGCGCCCACGGGGACTCCTCGGGGGTGGATCTACGGGGGTGGGGATCATCCTGCACCCCCGCCCGTCGTGGCGGCACTCCCCGGTCGGTGCGCTGCCGGACTGGTCGCGCTCCCGCGTAACATCGGGGGTCGGCCGCGTCGCTGTCCGGGTGGACGGGCTCATTCGACCGCCGGTGCCGACGGCGGTCGAATGGGGTGCGGCCGTTTGTCTTAGCCTGGATCGCCCACGGCGCTCGGAAGGAGTACGTCATCACCAGCGACCTCCCGCGACTGGCGGCGGTGGCCCGGCCGCACCGGGGGACCGGCGTTCCGGGTGCTGCCGTCGTGCCCCGGGCCGGCGCGGGGCTGTCCGGCGGCCTGCCGCCCGGCGAGCGGCTGCGGGTGCTGCTGGTCGAGGACGACGAGGGTGACGCCTTCCTGGTCGGCGAGCTGCTCGCCGAGACCAACTCGATGATCGACCTGCTGGTCGCGACCAGCCTCAGCGAGGCCCGCCAGCGGGTGATGGGCGTCGACTGCGTCCTGCTGGACCTGGGTCTGCCCGACGCGCAGGGTCTGGACGGGCTGCGCCGGGTGCTGGAGATGGCCAGCGGCGCCGCGGTCTGCGTGCTGACCGGCCGCTCCGACGAGCACCTGGGCATCGTGGCGGTCGCCGAGGGCGCGCAGGACTACCTGGTCAAGGGCCAGGTCGACGGCGTGCTGCTGACCCGGGCGCTGCGGTACGCGGTGGAGCGCAAGCGCGCCGACGAGAACGCCCGCCGGTTGCGCGAGGTGGAGCTGCGCCAGGCCGAGTCGGCCCGCCTGGAGCGGGGTCTGCTGCCGCAGCCGCTGATGACCACCGACGAGGTGTCGGTGCACACGTTCTACCGGCCCGGCCGGCACGCCGCGTTGATCGGCGGCGACTTCTACGACGTGGTGCAGACCCGCCCGGACCGGATCGACCTGATCGTCGGCGACGTCTGCGGCCACGGCGTGGACGAGGCGGCGCTCGGCGTCGAGCTGCGCGTCGCCTGGCGGGCGCTGGTGCTGGCCGGCGTGCCGGACGACGAGGTGCTGCCCGCGCTGGAGCAGGTGCTGATGAGCGAGCGCCGGCTCCAGGAGATCTTCGCGACGGTGGCCACCGCCCGCCTCGACCTGGCGTCCGCGCGAGCCACCGTGCGACTCGCCGGCCATCCGCCGCCGCTGCTGCTCAGCGGCGGTAAGGTCGCCCCGGTGCCGGCCAAGGGCGGGCTGCTGCTCGGCGTCCGGCCCCGCCGTCCCGTTGCCTTCGACCTGGAGTTCGACACCGATGACTGGTCCCTGCTGATGTACACCGACGGCCTCATCGAGGGTCGGGTCGACGGCGGCGACGAACGGCTCGACGTGCCCGGGCTGACCGGCCTGCTCGCCGACCCGGCGAACCGGGCGGTGCCGCTGTCCGAGCTGCCCGCGTGGCTGGTCGGCCGCGCCGAGCAGATCAACGGCGGTCCGCTCGCCGACGACGTGGCGATGCTGCTGGTGACCCGGGGCGGTGGCCGCTGATGCAGGGGTACCAGCAGGGGTGGACGCTGCGGCGGCGGGTGGCCGCGCTGCTCGGCGTGGTCCTCGCGTTGCTGCTCGGGCTGGCCGCCGCGGAGGCGGCGGTCGCCGCGAAGAACCGGCAGAACATCGACGCGGTGCTGCTCAAGACCGGCCCGCTGCGGGTCCAGGCGCAGGAGCTGATGAGCGCGCTGCTGGACCAGGAGACCGCAATCCGCGGGTACGCGGTGAACGGCGACCGCAAGGACCTGGCGCCCTACCAGGACGGTCTGAAGCGTGAGCAGAGCCTGGTCGCGTCGATCCGCGGGCTCGCCGCCGGCTACCCGGCCGTACGCCGGGAGCTGGACGTGATCGAGCAGCAGGCGACGCAGTGGCGGGCCCAGGTCGCCGAACCGGTGATAGCGACCACCGAACGCAGTGGCCCGTCGGCCGGCCGGGCGCTGATCACCGATCGGACCCGGCAGCAGTTCGACGGTGTCCGGGCGTCGGTGAACACGCTCCAGGACGAGATCCTCACCGTTCGGAAGCAGGCTGCCGATCGGGTCAACTCGACCAGCAACGTACTGGTCGTGCTGCTGATCATCGCGGCACTGGTGGTGGCGGTGGCCGGCGCGGTCATGCTGGTCTCGCTCGACCGGATCCTGATCCGTCCGCTGGCCGCGCTTGTCGGTCAGGTACGCGAGGTGGCCGAGGGCGACTACCAGCACCGGATCTCCGGCTCCGGCCCGCCGGAGTTCCGCCGGCTCGCCGACGACATCGACCAGATGCGCCAGAAGATCGCCCAGGATCTGGACGAGGTGCGCCAGGCCCGGGAGCGGATCGAGTGGGTGAACGACCAGCTCCAGAAGCAGGCCGAGGAGTTGACCCGCTCCAACCGTGACCTGGAGCAGTTCGCGTACGTGGCCTCGCACGACCTCCAGGAGCCGCTGCGCAAGGTGGCCAGCTTCTGCCAGCTCCTCCAGCGGCGCTACGCCGGGCAGCTCGACGAGCGGGCGGACCAGTACATCGCGTTCGCGGTGGACGGCGCGCAGCGGATGCAGCGGCTCATCAACGACCTGCTCGCGTTCTCCCGGATCGGCCGGCTCACCACCGGCTTCACCGAGGTCGACCTGAACCGGGTGATGGGCGACGTCGCCGGGCAGACCGAGGCGGCCCGGCAGTACGCCGACGCGGAGCTGACCTGGGACGAGATGCCGACCATCCGCGGCGAGGAGCCGTTGTTGACCAACCTGCTGGTCAACCTGGTGAGCAACTCGGTGAAGTTCCGCCGCCCGGACGTGCCGCCGAAGGTGCACGTGTCGGCCCGGCTGGTCGACGGCGAGTGGGAGATCAGCTGCCGGGACAACGGCATCGGCATCGAGCCGGAGTTCGCCGACAAGATCTTCGTGATCTTCCAGCGGTTGCACTCGAAGGACGCGTACCCGGGCACCGGCATCGGGCTGGCGATCGTCAAGAAGATCGTGGAATACCACGGCGGCCGGGTCTGGGTGGACACCGACGCCGAGGAGGGGACCACCATCCGGTTCACGCTGCCCGCGCTGGAGGCCGACATCGAGGCGGCGCAGGCGGCCGAGACCGCGGCGGCGGAGGAGACCGGGGCCGCCGGGTCGGCCGAGGACGCCCCGGCGGACGTCGCCCGGCAGCCGGACGGCGCGGCAAGCGAGGAGCCGGCCGTGGCGCCGGAGCGGCACGACACCAACGGTGGCATGAAGGAGACGGTGGGATGACGGCGCCCGCGGACGGCAAGAGCCCGATCGAGGTCCTGCTCGTCGAGGACGATCCGGGCGACGTGCTGATGACCCAGGAGGCGTTCGAGGAGCACAAGCTCCGCAACCGCCTGACGGTCGTCTCCGACGGCGCCGAGGCGCTGGCCTACCTGCGCCGTGAGGGCCAGTACGCGGACGCGGTGGCGCCCGACCTGATCCTGCTCGACCTGAACCTGCCCCGCCGGGACGGCCGGGAGGTGCTGGAGGAGATCAAGAAGGACGAGCACCTCCGCCGGATCCCGGTCGTGGTGCTCACCACCTCGCAGGCCGACGAGGACATCCTGCGCAGCTACCAGCTGCACGCCAACGCCTACGTGACCAAGCCGGTGGACTTCGAGCGCTTCATCTCGGTGGTCCGCCAGATCGACGAGTTCTTCGTCAGCGTGGTCAAGCTGCCGCCGCGTGGCTGACCCCCTGCTGGACGACGTCGCCGGGCTGCTGCGGGAGGCCGCGGCCGAGGTCGTGGTGCCGATGTTCCGTCGGCTCGACCCGTCCGACATCTCCGAGAAGGCGCCCGGCGAGGTGGTCACCGTCGCCGACCGCGAGGCCGAGAAGCTCATCTCCGACGGGCTGCGGCGGCTGCGTCCCGGCTCGGTGGTGGTCGGCGAGGAGGGCGTCGCCGAGGATCCGGGCCTGCTCCGGCACCTGCGCGGCGGCGGTGACGTCTGGCTGGTCGACCCGGTCGACGGCACCGCCAACTTCGCCGCCGGGAAGCGGCCGTTCGCGCTGATGGTGGCGCTGCTCACCGACGGCGTACCGGCGGCGTCCTGGGTCTACGACCCGCTCGACGACACGATGGCGGCCGGCCGGCTCGGCGCGGGCACCCGGCTGGACGGCACGCCCGTCCGGCCCGACCGGCCGGTGCCCGAGGTGGGCGCGTTGCGCGGCACCGCGATGACGAAGTTCCTGCCCGCCGACTACCGCCGCGACGTCGAGGCCGGGGGCCGCCGGATCGGCGAGCTGCTGCCCGGCCAGCACTGCGCCGGCCGGGAATACCTGGACGTGCTCACCGGCGCGCAGCAGTTCGTGCTGTTCTGGCGCACGCTGCCGTGGGACCACACCCCCGGCACGCTGCTGGTGCGGGAGGCCGGCGGGGTGGCCCGCCGCTTCGACGGCACCGACTACCACCCGGCCGACGAGGGCCGGGGCCTGCTGGTCGCGGCCAGCGAGGAGATCTGGGACGAGGTGTACGCGGCGCTGCTGGCACGCTGAGCGTCGACGGCGGCACACTGCGTCAACGTTGCGTGTCCCGGGCGGTCACCGGCCTGGCGCGGCGCGTCCGGTCCGGTATCGTGACCGGCGGTCTCCGCCAGCAGGCCGCCGCCCGGCGCCGGTGGAGCCGCCGCCGCGCACGGTCGAATCGGGGGCCGGCGGTCGACGGAAGGACCATCACGTGCCCAGGACCAGGCTCACCGGCCGGCGCGTCCGCCGGTCGCTGCTCGCGCTGCTCGCCGCGACGGCCGTGCTGCTCGGCGCCGGCCTCGCCGCCGCAGGCCCGGCCGCCGCCGCGCCCAGCCCGAACGCCCCCGACGAGGGCGGCAGCAAGAAGCTGCGGGACGCGCTGGAGGCCGCGGCGAAGGGCCACATCGAGGCGAAGAACCGGCTGGACAACTCCAAGCGTCGGCAGGCCGCGCTGGCCGCCCAGCTCAAGGACATCGAGGCACGGCTGGTCGGGCTGACCGCCCAGGCCGGTGAGGTGGCCGTGCAGTCGTACCGGCAGGGCCGGCTGACCCCGGCGTCGATGCTGCTGGCCGCCTCCGGGCCGGACGACTTCCTGCACCGGGCCGCCGAGCTGGACATGATGGCCCACCGGGACAGCAAGCGACTCGGTGACCTGGCCGACGCGAAGGCCGAGGCGACCGAGTCGAAACTGGCCCTCGACGCCGAGGTGCGTGAGCAGCAGAAGCAGCTCGCCGTGCTGGCCAGGAAGAAGAAGGACGCCGAGGTCGCGCTCGCCAAGGTCAGCTCCGGCGCCGGCTCCGGCTTCAGCGGCAGCTCCTCGTCGGCCAGGCCCGCGCCGCGCAACTCGGACGGGTCGTGGCCGTCGGAGTCCTGCTCGGTGAACGACCCGACGCCGGCCGACGGCTGCATCACGCCGCGCACGCTGCACATGCTCCAGCAGGCGCAGGCCGCCGGCTACAAGCGGTACGCCTCCTGCCACCGCAGCGGCGGCGGCGGCGAACACCCCAAGGGACGGGCCTGCGACTTCTCCGCCGCCAGCGGCGGCTTCGAGGACAAGACCGCGACCGGCGGCGACAAGTCGTACGGCGACAGCCTCGCCAACTGGGCGAAGAACAACGCGGGCCGGCTCGGCATCATGTACGTGATCTGGTACCGGCAGATCTGGATGCCGAACACCGGTTGGCGGGCGTACAGCGGGGGCGGCAGTCCGGCCGCCGACCACACAAACCATGTTCACATCTCGATGTACTGACCCGGGCGGTCCGGAACGCCGCGTACCCTCGCCACGGTGAGCAGCACATCGTCCGATTTCGTCACCGCGCCGGCGACCGACGCGCCGGCCCCGCCGCGGGCCCTGCCGAACGGGTTGGCCGCCTTCCTGGTCTTCCTCTCCAGCGGGGCGGTGCTGGTGCTGGAGACCGTCGCGCTGCGCCTGGTCGGCCCGTACGTCGGGGTGACGCTCCAGGTGACCAGCTCGGTCATCGGCATGGCGCTGGCCGCCATCGCGTACGGGGCGTGGATGGGCGGGTGGCTCGCCGACCGGCGGGACCCGCGCGCCCTGCTCGCCCCGGCGCTGGTGCTGGCCGGCATCGCCACCGCGGTCACCCTGCCCATCGTCAGGTACGCCGGTGAGGCGCTGCGCGGCGGCGCGGCGAGCGCGGTGCTGCTGCTGACCGCGTTGACCGTGCTGCTGCCGGCCGCGCTGCTGGCCGGGATCACCCCGCTGGTGGTGAAGCTCCAGCTCGCCGACCTGCGCCGCACCGGTCAGGTGGTGGGCAAGCTGTCCAGCATCGGCACGCTCGGCGGCATCACCGCCACGCTGGGCACCGGCTTCATCCTGGTGGCGGCGCTGCCCAGTTCGGTGATCGTGCTGGCGTTGGCCGCGGTGCTCGGCGTGACCGGGCTGGCGCTCGGGTTCTGGCTGCGGCGACGCTCCGGCACGGCGTTGTCCACGCCGGGCCGGGCCAAGGCGGCGCTGGCGCTGATCGGGCTCGCCGCCGCCGGGCTCAGCGCGGCGGCGCCGAACCCGTGCGACGTGGAGACCGCCTACCACTGCGCCCGGGTCGAGGCGGCCCCGGACCGGACGGACGGGCGCACGCTCTACCTGAACTCGGCCGAGCACTCCTACGTCGACCTGACCGACCCGAGACACCTGCAGTACGCGTACACCCAGTGGATCGGCCTGGTCGCGGACGTGGCGCGGCCGGCGGAGCAGCGGATGGACGCGCTGCACCTGGGCGGCGGCGGCTTCACCGTGCCGCGCTACCTGGCCGCCACCCGGCCGGGCACCGACAACCTGGTCTTCGAGGTCGACGGCGGCCTGGTCGAGCTGGACCGGCGGGAACTGGGCCTGCGGACCGGCCCGGAGCTGACCGCCCGGGTGGGTGACGCCCGGGTGCTGCTGCGCGCCGAGCCGACCGACAGCCGGGACTTCATCGTCGGCGACGCGTTCGGCCACCTGGTGGTGCCGTGGCACCTGGCCACCCGGGAGATGGCCGCCGACATCCGCCGGGTGCTCCGCCCGGACGGGATCTACGTGCAGAACGTCATCGACTACCCGCCGGGCCGGTTCATCCGGGCCGAGCTGGCCACCGTCTCCGCCGTGTTCGACCACGTCGCGCTGATCGCCCCGCCGGGCGCGGTCGACGGCCGGCAGGGCGCGAACTTCGTGATCGTCGCCTCGGACGCGCCGCTGCCGCTGGCCGCGATCCCGCCCGGCCTGAAGCCGCTTCCGGAGCCGGCCGAGCTGCTCGACGAGGCGGCGACCGCCGAGTGGATCGGGGACGCGCGGGTGCTGACCGACGACTACGCGCCGGTGGACCAACTCCTCGCGACCGCCTGATCGGGTGATGTTTCTGACCGATTCCGACCGCTCAGGTGTAGCGGGGGCCACTTCGGGCAACTGCACCGACCATGGGTGGACCGGTCAGGAACGGCGTGCAACTGCTCGGTGAGCGGTACCGCCTGGTCGAGCAGTTGGGCGCCGGCGGCATGTCGGTGGTCTGGCGCGGCTACGACGAGGTGCTCGGCCGGCAGGTGGCGGTGAAGGTGCTCGCCTCCCGGCTCGCCAGCGACAAGGCGTTCCGGCACCGGATCCGCGTCGAGGCGCAGGCCGCCGCGCGGCTCTGCCACCCCAACATCACCAACGTGTACGACTACGGCGAGTCCGTCCAGGTCGGGCTGACCGTGCCGTACGTGGTCATGGAGCTGGTCGACGGCGGCCCGCTCAGCAGCCGGCTCGGCCGGGACGGGCAACTGCCCTGGCGGGAGGCGCTGACCATCGGCGCGGAGGTCGCCTCCGCGCTGGCCACCGCGCACGCCCGGGGTGTGGTGCACCGGGACGTCACACCCGGCAACGTGATGCTCACCGGGACCGGCGTGAAGGTCGTCGACTTCGGGATCTCGGCGCTGGTGGGGGAGAGCGACAAGGGGCCGGACGGCGCGCTGCTCGGCACGCCCGCCTACCTGGCCCCGGAACGGCTGGACAACGGCCACGTCTCGCCCGCCACCGACATCTACGCGGTCGGCCTGCTGCTCTACCGGATGCTCACCGGTCGGCTGCCGTGGCAGGCCAGCACCACCACCGAGATGCTGCGCGCGCACATGTACCACGATCCGGACCCGATGCCGCCGGTGCCCGGTCTTCCCGGCCAGGTCGCGGAACTGGTCCAGCGGTGCCTGGCGAAGCGCCCCGAGGACCGCCCGCCCACCGCCGAGGTGGCCCGTACGCTCGCCGAGGCGGTGGGGATCGCCTCGATCGTGCCGGTGTCACCGGCGTTCGGCGGCATCGACCCGGCGCTGATGGCGAACGCCGGTACCACCATCCTGCCCTGGTCGGCGGCGACCGACGCGGTGCCGTACTCGGCGATCCGCACCCGGACCCGGGGGGCGGCGGCCCGGCGGCGCAAGGTGGAGGCCGGGGTGGCCGCCGCCGGCCTGCTCGCGGTCACCGCGACGATGTGGGGGCTGACGTCGCGGAGCCCGGCCAGCGGCGGGGTGGAGCCGACCGAGGCGTCGATGGGCCTGCCCGAGCCGGTGCCCTGCGCGGTCGACTACTCGCTGCGCCGCGACACCGGCAAGGACTTCTCCGCCGAGCTGACGCTGACCAACACCGGCCCCCGGGAACTGCGCGGCTGGACGATGAGCTTCAGCTTCCCCGGCAAGCAGGCGGTCACCGCGGCGCAGCCGCCGGTCCGGCAGGTGGGGCGCACCGTGTCGGTGGCGGCCCCGAAACCGGACGCGACGCTGGCGCCGGGCGCGTCGACGAAGCTCACGTTGAGCGGGCGCTACACCGGGAGCAACACGCTGCCGGTGGAGTTCAAGCTCGACAACAGCACGTGCGGTGTGCAGGTGTCGGGCATCGCCGGCTCGGTGCCGATCACCACCGCGCCGACGACGAAGGCGCCGGTCAAGCCGGCCGCCAAGCCGGCCGCGAAGAGCGGGCCGGCCAGGGCGAAGCCGGCGCCGAAGCCCAAGCCGAAGGCCGAGCCGAAGCCGAAGCCCAGGGGCAAGGAGGGGCCGGGGGGAAAAGGGAAGTGAAGCAGCCGAAGGGGGGTGGGCACGGCAAGGGCAAGGGACCGAAGGGCTGACGGTCGGGTCGGAGTCCGCGCCGGTCAGGTCAGCGCCGCGAAGCGCTGCACCTGGGTGATGCTGCCCTCCACGATGAGCACGCTCTCCGGTGCCAGCACCGTCTCCGGCCCGGCGTAACGGAACGGCTGGCCGGGCAGCTTCGCGCCGACCACCCGCACCCCGTATCTGTCGTGCGGGGACAGTTCGCGCAGCGCGCGTCCGACAAGCGGGGCGGGCACCCGCACCTTGGCGATGGCGAAGTCGTCGCCGAACTCGATGAAGTCGAGCATCCGGCTGACGATCAGGTGGGCGACCCGCTCGCCGGTCTCGGCCTCCGGGAACACCACGTGGTGCGCGCCGACCGAGTGCAGGATCTTGGCGTGTTTCTCCGACGTGGCCCGCGCCCAGATCTGCGGCACGCCCAGCTCGGTCAGGGCCAGCACGGTGAGCACGCTCGCCTCGACCGAGGCGCCGATGGCCACCACCGCCCGGCCGAGGTCGGCCACGCCGAGCTGACGCAACGCCGCCTCCTCGGTGGCGTCCGCCTGCACCACCCGGTCCAGCTCCGCCGACCACCGCTGGACCCGGGCCGGGTCCCGGTCGATGGCGAGCACCTCGTGGTCGAGGCGGGTCAGCGAGCCGGCGAGGCGGGAGCCGAACCGGCCCAGGCCGATCACGACGACACCGGTGTCGTCCGTGTGTCTAGCCGACAATGGGTTGCTCCTCCGGGTAGCGGTACAGACGTCGTCGGGTGTTCAACGCGATCGCCGAGCCGAGCGTGAGCGGGCCGATCCGACCGATGTACATGAGCGCGGTCAACACGTACTGGCCGGGCGCCGGCAGCCGCTGGGTGAGACCGACGGTCAGACCGGTGGTGCTGAACGCGGAGGTGACCTCGAAGAGCGCGGCGTAGAAGCGGATGTGCGCGGTCAACGCGATCAGGCCGACCGTGCCGGCGGCCACCAGCGCCACGCTGAGCAACGCGACCGTCAGCGCCTGCCGCTGGCTGGCCGGGGAGACCCGGCGGTTCCCGACCGTGGTGTCCGGCTCGCCGCGCAGCTCCGCCCAGATGGCGAAACCGAGCAGGAAGAACGTGGAGACCTTGATGCCACCGGCGGTGCTGGCGCTGCCGCCGCCGATGAACATCAGCCCGATGAGCATCGGGTAGCTCTCCTCGGTGAGGTGCCCGACGTGGATCACGTCGTAGCCGCCGGTGCGGCTCAGCGCGATCTGGGTGAACGCCGCCAGCACCTTGCCCGGCACGTCGAACCGGCCGATCGTGTCCGGGTTGGTCCACTCGGCCAGCAGCAGGTAGCCGAAGCCGCCGACGGTGAGCACCAGGCTGCCCCAGACGGTGAGCTTGGTGGCGACCGCCCAGCCGCCCGGCCGACGCCACTCCCGGAACGCCTCGAACAGCGCCGGGAAGCCGAGCCCGCCGATGATCGCGCCGGCGCTGAGCGGCAACGCCACCCACGGGTCCCGGGCGAAGGCGACCAGCCCGTCGGAGTAGAGCGCGAAGCCGCCGTTGTTGAACGCCTGGACCGAGTGGAACACCGCGTACCAGAGCGCCCGCCCCGGCGGGTAGTCGTAGGTCAGCCAGAAGCGCCCGCCGACCACGGCGGTCATCACCGCCTCGGTGACGAAGACGGTGGCCGCGATGCGGAGCAGCAGCCGGCGTACGTCGCCGAGGCCGAACTCGGCGGTCTCGGCCTGCACCAGCAACCGGTTGCGCAGTCCGAGCTGACGGGAGACGGCCAGGATCAGCAGGGACGCGCCGGTCAGGATGCCGAGACCGCCGAGCTGCGTGAGCACGGTGATCATCACGAGCCCGAAGTCGGTCCAGTAGTTCGGGGTGTCGGTCACCGCCAGGCCGGTCACCGAGACCGCCGAGGTGGACGTGAACAGCGCCGTCTCGAACGGCGTCCAGTGCTGGGTACGGGTGGCCCAGGGCAGCATGAGCAGCCCGGTGCCGACCAGGATCACCGCCAGGAATCCGAGCGGCACCAGCCGGACCGGCTTCCGGAGCAGGCGGCGCACCAGGTCATCTTCCGTCCGGAGATTCACCGGCAGGTCAGGAACCGACCAACTGGACGTCAACCACGCCGGGTCTGCTGTGCGTACCCATCGACGACAGGAGACGGCGTTGCGACGTACCCTTTCTGCTCTCGGCGTGGCCGGCGCGCTGCTCGCGGCCGCGGCCGTGGTCGTGCCGGCCGTGGCCGCCCAGGCCGGCCCGGACCCGCGCGCCGAGCGTCCCCGCGCGACCCAACGGCCGATCGTGATCGGTCATCGCGGCGCGAGCGGCTACCGCCCGGAGCACACTCTGGAGTCCTACCGGCTCGCGATCCGGCAGGGCGCCGACTTCATCGAGCCGGACCTGGTGTCGACGAAGGACGGCGTCCTGGTCGCCCGGCACGAGAACGAGATCTCCGGTACGACGGACGTGGCGGCCCACCCCGAGTTTGCGGCCCGCCGGGCCACGAAGACCATCGACGGGGTGGCGGTGACCGGCTGGTTCACCGAGGACTTCACGCTCGCCGAGCTGAAGACGCTGCGCGCCAAGGAGCGGCTGCCCCAGGTGCGGGTGACCAACACCGCGTTCGACGGCCAGTTCGAGATCCCGACGTTCCAGGAGGTCATCGACCTGGCGCGGGCCGAGTCGAAGGCGCGCGGCCGGACCATCGGCATCTACCCGGAGACGAAGCACCCGACCTACTTCGCGTCGATCGGGCGCGCGTTGGAGGAGCCGCTGGTCGCGACGCTCCGGAAGAACAAGCTGACCCACCGCGACGACCCGGTCTTCGTGCAGAGCTTCGAGACCGCCAACCTGCGCAAGCTCGACACGATGACCGACGTGCGGCTGGTGCAGCTCATGGACGCGACCGGCGCACCCTACGACTTCACCGCGGCCGGGGACCGCCGGACCTACGCCGACCTGGCCACCCCCGCGGGCCTGGCCTGGGTGTCCCGGTACGCCGACGGCGTCGGCCTGAACAAGAACCTGATCGTCCCCCGCGACGCCGCCGGCCGGCTGTCGGCGCCGACCTCGGTGATCCGGGACGCGCACCGGCTGCGCCTGGTGGTGCACGCCTGGACGTTCCGCGCCGAGAACCAGTTCCTGCCGGCCGACTTCCGGCTCGGCGCCGACCCGAACGCACGCGGTGACATCACGTCCGAGTACGAACTCTTCTTCGACCTGGGCCTGGACGGCGCGTTCGCCGACCAGCCGGACACGGCGGTGGCCGCCCGCGCCGGCCGCTGACGCCCGCTTCTCGCCTCGTCGGGGCGCCCGCGTGCCGCGGGCGCCCCGACGGGCGTTCGGCTCGCGGGCCGACGGGCGTTCGGCTCGCGGGCCGACGGGCGTTCGGCTCGCGGGCCGACGGGCGTTCGGTTCGCGGCAGGGACGTTCCTCGGCGTGGTTCGGTCGTGCGCCACGGTCGTGGCGTCGGGCCACGCGGGTCGATGGGCGAGTCGTTGCCGCTGTCGGCTCCCAAGGGCGGGCGAGGGGAAGTGCCGGTGCGCTGCCTGACAACTTGATGGCGGAAACGGGTCGCCCTGGCGCCTTCCCGGTCACGGCCCGTCCAGCCGACGGGTTGGCCGGCGTGAACGTGAGTCGTTTACGCCCTCAAGTTGCCAGGGCCGGAGGCTGTCGCGCCGGAGGTTCGGCGACAAGGACGCCGGACGAGGTGAGGAGGAGGCTGCGACGCGTACGCGGGGCGCGATGGGCGGGGGCGACACCGTGGCCGCGTTCCGCGTGGTGGGGCGGGCCATCCTGGGTCGGTCGGGTTACGTGCCGGTGTCCGGGGTTGTAACGTGCGGCCATCCCGTCCCGGGCACTTGTGTGCGTCGACCACATAGCTCGTGGGTGACGTCACTTCTAGCGTGAGCCGACAACTGACAACCCTCCTGTCCTCACCTGGAGTCGCAATGACGATCCGGCACACGCGACGGGTGTTCCTTTCCGCCGCCACGATGATGGCGGCCGCGCTGGCCGCCACGGCGTGTGGCAGCCCGCAGGACACCGCCTCCGGCGGCGGCGACGCCGCGCCGGTCAAGGTCGGCCTGGTCTACTCCCAGTCCGGGCCGCTGGCCAGCTACGGCAAGCAGTACATCGAGGGGTTCAAGGCCGGCCTCGACTTCGCCACCAAGGGCACCGGCAAGGTCGGCGACCGGAAGATCGAGCTGAGCGAGGCCGACGACGCGGGCGACCCGGCCAAGGCCGTCTCCGCCGCCAAGGACCTGATCGGCAAGGGCACGAAGATCATCGCCGGGTCCACCTCCTCCGGGGTGGCGCTCCAGGTGGCCCCGATCGCGGCGCAGAACAAGGTGCTGTTCATCTCCGGCCCGGCCGCCACCGACGCGGTCACCGGCGCGAACAAGTACACGTTCCGCTCCGGCCGGCAGTCCTGGCAGGACGTGGTGACCGCCAAGTCGTTCATCGGCGACGCGGCCGGCAAGAAGGTCGTGGTGTTCGCGCAGGACGGCGCGTTCGGCGACGCCAACGAGGCCGCCGTGAAGGCCGTGATCGGCGGCGCCGGCGCGACCGTGAGCAGCGTCCGCGCGCCGGCCAGCGCGACCGAGTTCACGCCGTTCGCCAGCCAGATCAAGGCCGCCAAGCCGGACCTGCTCTTCGTCGCCTGGGCCGGCACCACCGCCGGCGCCATGTGGCAGACGCTCGACCAGCAGGGCGTGCTCGCCGCCACCACGGTCGTCACCGGGCTGGACATCCGCGCCTCCTGGCCGACGTTCGGCGCGGCCGGCAGCAAGATCTCGTTCCTGTCGCACTACTTCGACGGGGCCAGCGACACCGAGGCCGCCAAGGCCGCCAAGGCGAAGATCCCCGGCGGCACGCTCGACCTGTTCCACCCGGACGGGTTCGCCGCGGCGCAGATGGTCGTGCGCGCGGTGCAGGAGGGCGGCGACGACGTGGAGAAGATGGTCACCGCGCTGGAGGGCTGGGAGTTCGAGGGCGTCAAGGGCACCATGAAGATCCGCGCCGAGGACCACGCGCTGCTCCAGCCGATGTACCAGGCCAAGCTCACCGGCAGCGGCACCGCGTTCACGGCCACCGCGCAGAAGACGCTCACCGGTGACGAGAGCGCGCCGCCGGTCGCGCAGATGAAGGGCTGACCGATGCTCGCCACCCGCGGTCTGACCTGGCGGATCGGTGAGGTCGCCATCGTCGACTCCGTCTACCTCGATCTGGCGCCGGGGGAGTTCCTCGGCGTGATCGGGCCCAACGGCGCCGGCAAGACCTCGCTGTTCAACCTGATCACCGGCCTGCGCCGGCCCACCGAAGGGAAGGTCCTGCTGGACGGCGCGGACGTCACCACGCTCCCGCCGCACCGGCGGGCCCGGCTCGGTCTGGGGCGTACCTTCCAGGCGTCCTCGGTCTTCGGTTCGCTGACGGTCCGGGAGAACGTCCGGCTCGCCGTACAGGCGCACCGGGGTGGCTCGATGAAGCTGTGGCGGCGGGCGGCGGCCGACCGGGACGTGGCCGCCGCCGCCGACGCGGCGCTCGACCGGGTCGGCCTGCGCCACCGGGGTACGGCGCTGGCCGGCACGCTCGCCCACGGCGAGAAACGCAAGCTGGAGATCGCGCTGCTGCTCGCCGGGGAGCCCCGGGTGATGCTGCTGGACGAGCCGATGGCCGGGGTGAGCGCCGAGGACGTGCCGGAGCTGGTCCGCGTGATCAAGTCGCTGACCGGGGACAGCGGCCGGGCGGTGCTCATGGTGGAGCACCACATGGACGTGATCCTGGAACTGGCCGACCGGATCGCCGTGATGCACCACGGCGCGCTGCTGGCCTGCGACACCCCGGACACGGTGATGGCGAACGCCACCGTGCAGGAGGCGTATCTGGGGGAGTCACTATGAGTGAACCCGTTCTCAGCGTCGAGGACCTGTCGGTGCGGATCGCCGGACTGCACATCCTCCAGGGCGTGTCGTTCGAGGTGGCCCCGACCGGCGTCACCGTGCTGCTCGGGCGCAACGGCGTCGGCAAGACCACCACGCTGCGCGCGATCGTCGGGCTCACCCCCCGGGGCGGCGAGGTGCGCGGCACGGTGCGGATGGGCGCGCGGAGCCTGCTCGCCCGCCCCACCCACCGGCTGGTCCGCGACGGGCTCGGCTACGTGCCGGAGGACCGGTGCGTCTTCGCCGGGCTCACCGTCGCGGAGAACCTGCGGCTGGCCGAGCGGCGGGGCACCGCCCCGGCGTACGACAAGGTCTTCGCGCTCTTTCCGGAGCTGGACCGGCGCGGACGGCAACGGGCCGGTTCGCTCTCCGGCGGGCAGCAGCAGATGCTCGCCATCGGTCGGGTGCTGCTCAACGACAACCGGCTGCTGCTGGTCGACGAGCCGACCAAGGGGTTGGCGCCGAAGGTGGTGACCGAGGTGGCCGAGGTGCTGGAACGGGTCGCGGAATCCGTGCCGGTGCTGCTGGTCGAGCAGAACCTGGCGGTGGTGCGACGGCTGGCGTCCGACGCGGTGGTGCTCTCCGCCGGCCGGGTCGCCTGGACCGGCGACGCCCGCGAGCTGCTGCTGGAGACCGCGCTGACGAAGTCGCTGCTCGGCGTGGGCGCCGGTTCCGGGGAGGTGCACGCCTGATGGACACCGTGGTCCTGTTGACGCTGACCGGGCTCGGCCTGGCGGCGCTCTACTTCCTCGTCGCGTCCGGCCTGTCCCTGGTCTTCGGCCTCGCCGACGTGCTCAACTTCGCGCACGGCCTGTTCCTCGGCGTCGGCGCGTACGCGACCTGGTGGGCGGCCGGCAACCTGCCCGGCGCCGGGCCGGACGGCCTCGGGTTCGTGGTCGCGGTGCTGTTCGGCGTGCTGGCCGGCTCGCTGGTCGCGGTGCTCGTCGAGCTGGTGCTGATCCGGCCGCTCTACTCCCGCACCATCGAACAGGTGCTGGTCACGGTCGGTCTGTCGCTGGCCGGCGTGGCGCTGCTCCAGGCCACCTGGGGTGCGGACCCGCGCACGTTCCCGCGCCCCGACTGGAGCCGGAACGTGACAGCGGTGCTCGGCGCGCAGGTGCCGAACGCCGGGCTGCTGCTGATCGTCGCCGCGGTGGTGGTGCTCGGCGCGCTGCTGGCGTTCCTGCGCTGGACCCGGTACGGCCTGATCATCCGGGCCGGCGTGGAAAACCGGGAGATGGTGACCGCGCTCGGCATCGACGTGCGCAAGGCGTTCACGCTGGTCTTCGCGATCGGCGGGGCCGCCGCCGCGCTGGCCGGCGCGCTCGGCGGCGTCTACTTCGGCACCGTCTCACCCGGACAGGGCGGTTCACTGCTGATCTTCGCGTTCATCGTGGTGGTGATCGGCGGAATGGGCTCGGTCGTCGGGTCCGCGTACGCGGCGGTCGCGGTGGGGCTGCTGCAACAGTTCGTCAACTACTACGGCACGTCCGGGCTGGGCGACCTGTGTGTGGTCGGCCTGCTCGCCGTGGTGCTGCTGCTGCGTCCGCAGGGCCTGGCCGGAAAGGTGGCTCACGCATGACCAACTCGGTGGTCGACGCGCCCCCGGCGCAGGTGCCTGACGAACTGACCCCGGAGCGTTCCCGCTGGCACGGCCTCCGCCCGTACCTGCCGCTTGTCGCGTTGGCGGTGGCCGCGGTCCTGCCGTACTCGACGGTGAACCTGCCCGGCGTCTTCGAGGGGCCGCTGAACTCGCCGGGCACGCTGCAACTGCTCGCCATCTGCCTGGTCTTCGGCGGGCTCGCGGCCGGCTACGACCTGCTGTTCGGGCGCACCGGCATGCTCTCCTTCGGGCACGCGCTCTACTTCGCCGCCGGCGTCTACGGCACCGACATCCTGGTCACCAAGGCCGGGCTGCCGCTGTGGCAGGCCGCTCTGCTCACCGTGGCCGGCGGCACCACGCTGGCCGCGCTGCTCGGCGCGGTGGCGCTGCGCACCGTGGGCATCGCGTTCGCCATGGTGACGTTGGCGTTCGCGCAGGTCGGGGCGATCCTGGTGGCCCGCGACTTCGGCGGGCTGACCGGCGGCGAGGAGGGGCTGCCGCTGGACGTGTCCGGGCTGCCGTCGGCGCTCGTCGGCGTCACCAACACGGTCAATCTCTACTGGTTGGCGCTGGCGTATCTGGCGCTGGTGGTGCTGGTGGTGCACCGGGTCAGCGGCTCGCCGACCGGGCGGGTACTGGCCGGGCTGCGCGACGACGAGCGGCGGATCGGGGTGCTCGGGCTCGACCCGTACCGGTTCAAGCTTGTCGCGTTCACCCTGGCCGGCGGCCTGGCCAGCGCCGGCGGGGTGGTCTACGTGCTGATCGTGGGCGGCGCCAGCCCGCACATCACGTCGTCCGAGCTGACGCTGTCGCTGCTGGTGATGGTGGTGCTCGGTGGCCCGGGCACCAGGTGGGGGCCGGTGCTGGGCGGCGTCCTCTACATGTACCTGGACCACCGGCTCACCGCGTTCGGCAGCAGCGACGCGGTGAACAGCCTGCCGGCGTTCCTCAGTCACCCGCTGAGCCAGCCGCTGTTCGTCCTGGGCACGGTCTTCATCCTGGCGGTGTACTTCTTCCCCGGCGGCCTGGCCAGCCTGCGCACCCGACTGGCCCCCCTGCTGACCGCGCTGCGCCCGCGCCGCTGACCGCCGGCGTCCTCCGCCTCGTTGATCAAGGAGTTCGCGTCGGGCCTCCGGCTCCGGATGACGCAAACTCCTTGATCAACGGGGGGGTCGGGAGAAGCGCGGGGAGGGGCGTACGCCGCCCCTGGTAGAAATGCCGGATGAGCCAGGATCGGAACGCCGTCCGGGAACGCGCCGAGGCGGTCCTGCGGCGGTTGGCGGGTGACCACGCCCGGCTGCGCGAGGACCAGTGGCGCGCCATCGAGGCGCTGGTGGTCGACCGGCGGCGGGTGCTCTGCGTGCAGCGCACCGGCTGGGGCAAGTCGGCCGTCTACTTCGTGGCCACCGCGCTGCTGCGGTCCGGAGGCGGGCACGGGCCGACGGTGATCGTGTCGCCGTTGCTGGCGTTGATGCGTAACCAGGTCGACGCCGCCGCCCGCGCCGGCATCCGGGCCCGCACCATCAACTCCGCCAACCTGGACGAGTGGGACGAGATCACCGCCGAGATCCACGCCGGGGCGGTCGACGTGCTGCTGATCAGCCCGGAACGCCTCAACAACCCGGACTTCCGGGACGGTGTGCTGCCGAAGCTGGCCGCCACCACCGGGCTGCTGGTGGTGGACGAGGCGCACTGCGTCTCCGACTGGGGGCACGACTTCCGCCCCGACTACCGCCGGCTGCGCACGTTCCTGGCGAACCTGCCCGAGCGCACGCCGGTGCTCGCCACCACGGCCACCGCCAACGCCCGGGTCACCCGCGACGTGGCCGAGCAACTCGGCGACGCGTTGGTGCTGCGCGGCACGCTGGACCGGGAGTCGCTGCGCCTCGGCGTACTCGATCTGCCGAGCCCGGCCCACCGCCTGGCCTGGCTGGCCGACCACCTGGACCGGCTGCCCGGCTCGGGGATCGTCTACACGCTCACCGTGGCCGCGGCCACCGAGACGGCCGAGTTCCTCCGCGGCCGGGGCTGGTCGGTGGCGTCCTACACCGGGCAGGCCGAGGACGCCGACCGCCGCGCCGCCGAGCAGGACCTGCTCGACAACAAGATCAAGGCGTTGGTCGCCACCAGCGCGCTCGGCATGGGCTTCGACAAGCCCGACCTGGGCTTCGTGGTGCACCTCGGCGCGCCGCCGTCGCCGATCGCCTACTACCAGCAGGTCGGTCGCGCCGGCCGCGCCGTCGAGCAGGCCGAGGTGCTGCTCCTGCCCGGTGTCGAGGACGCGGCCATCTGGCGGTACTTCGCCTCGCTCGCGTTCCCGCCGGAGGAGCAGGTCCGCGCCGTGCTCGCCGCGCTCGACACCGACCGGCCGATCTCCACCCAGGCCCTCGAACCGGTCGTCGACCTGCGCCGGGCCCGGCTGGAGTTGATGCTCAAGGTGCTCGACGTGGACGGCGCGGTCCGCCGGGTGCGCGGTGGCTGGCTCGCCACCGGCGAACCCTGGACCTACGACGAGGCCCGGTTGCGGCGCGTCGCCGACGCGCGCACCGCCGAGCAGCGGGCCATGCGGGAGTACGCGGACACGTCCCGCTGCCGGATGCGCTACCTGCGGGAAGGGCTCGACGACACCGGGGCGGAGGACTGCGGCCGGTGCGACAACTGCGCCGGCCCGCTGTTCGACGCGGACGTCTCACCGGAGGCGCTCACCGCCGCGCAGACGTTCCTCGGCCGCCCCGGCGTCCAGATCGCGCCGAAGAAGCTCTGGCCGACCGGGTTGGACGCGGTCGGCGTACCCCTGAAGGGCCGCATCCCTCCGGCGGAGCAGGCGCTGCCCGGGCGGGCCGTGGGACGCCTGTCCGACCTGGGGTGGGGCGGGCGGTTGCGAGGGCTGGTCGGCCCGGACGCGCCGGACGGCCCGGTGCCCGACGACGTGGCGGCGGCCGTGGTCGAGGTGCTGAAGGCGTGGGCGCACGGCGACGACCCGTGGCCCCGCCGCCCGGCCGGCGTGGTCGCGGTCGGCTCCCGGGCCCGGCCGACGCTTGTCGGCTCGCTGGCCGAGCGGATCGCCCAGGTCGGCCGGCTGCCGTTGCTCGGCATGGTGGCCCCGACCGGCCCGGCCGGCGCCGGCGGGCCGCGCGGTAACAGCGCCCAGCGGGTACGCGCGCTGCACGACGCGTTCCACCTGCCGGACGAGTTGGCCGGCGCGCTGCCCGCGCTGGACGGGCCGGTGCTGCTCGTCGACGACCTGGTCGACTCCGGCTGGACGATGGCCATGGTGGCACGCCTGCTGCGCCGGGCCGGCGCACCGGACGTGCTGCCGCTCGCCCTCGCCCTGGCCGGCTGACGTGTAGGGGGTGGGTGCGAGCGACGCCACCGTTCGCGCGGGCGTCGTCCGCGGGCGACCCGGCCGGCGGTACCGTGGGGCCATGACCGAGCAGCGACCCGTCGTCCAGACGTACACCGTGACCGGGATGACCTGCGAACACTGCGTCCGGGCGGTGACCGGGGAGCTGTCCGCGCTGCCGGGCGTCGAGGAGGTCCGGATCGACCTGGTCGGGGGCACGGCCACCGTCACCAGCGCGGCTCCGCTGCCGGTGGAGTCCGTCCGCGCCGCCGTCGACGAGGCGGGTTACGAGTTGGCCGGCGGCGTTGCCTGAGTCGCCGTCCCTCGCCGAGTCCGCGCCCGACGTCGTCGGCCCGGGGCCTGGCGGTCCCTTGTCGGGCTCCGACGGTCCCGCGTCGGGTTCCGGCGGCGCGGGTGTGGCGACGGGTCCGGCGGTGGTGGACCGGGGCACGGTACGGCTCGCCCTGGTGGTGGGCGGCCTGGTGCTGGCCGTGCTGCTCGGTTTCGGGCTCGGCCGGTTGAACCCGCAGGCGAACCCGGGCGGCGGCACGGCTCCGGCCGGCACGGTCCCGGCGGGCGACGCCGCCCCGGGCGGTGGCGTCCACTCCCACGTGCCCGGCACCGGCGCGCACTCGCACGACGGAGCCACGGTCACCCAGGGCGGTGGCGACGGCGCGACCGGGCTGTCGATCAGCTCGGCCGGTTACACGCTCGTTCCGTCGACCGGGAACCTGACCGCCGGCCGCGTCGGTGAGCTGCGGTTCCAGGTCCGCGACGACAAGCGTCGGGCGGTGACCCGCTTCGCGGTCGTGCACGACAAGCCGATGCACGTGATCGTGGTCCGCCGCGACCTCACCGGCTACCGGCACCTGCACCCGACGATGGCCGCCGACGGCACCTGGTCCGTGCCGTTGACGCCCACCGCGCCGGGCGCCTGGCGGATGTACGCGGACTTCACCGTGGTCGCCGACGACGGCCGGCAGGTCGCCGCCGTGCTCGGTGCCGACCTGGCCGTACCGGGCGACTACCTGCCCCGGCCGCTGCCCGCCCCGGAGACGTCGGCCACGGTCGACGGGTTCACCGTCGGGTTCACCGGCACGCCCGACGTGGGACGGTCGGTGCCGTTGCGGTTCCGGGTCACCGACGCCGGCGGCGCGGTCGCTGCGCTGGAGCCCTACCTGGGCGCGTTCGGTCACCTGGTGGCGCTGCGTGAAGGCGATCTCGGCTACCTGCACGTGCACCCGGAGCCGGTGCGGGACGGCGACGCGGTGACGTTCTGGTTGACCGCCCCGGGGCCGGGCCGTTACCGGATGTTCCTGGACTTCCAGGTCGGGGGCGTGGTGCGGACCGCCGAGTTCACGCTGACCGTCGCCTGACCGGCCGGCCAGGGGTCAGCCGGCTCCGGCGGCACGCCCGACCGGCCGGCCCGTACGGTCAGCCGGCGCGGCGGACCGGTCGGCGGGCCAGGTAGCGCAGCAGGTCACGGATGTGGTGCTTCTCCTCGACGGGGACGTTCGGGTCGGCCAGCCGTTCCAGGATGACCCGTACGTCTGCCTCGACCGGACCGTCCTCGGCGGCGCGTCGGCGGGGCACCGCCCCGGCGTCGGGCAGGCCCAGGGCCCGGAACGCGGCGGCCACCGGCAGATCGAGGGCGGCGCAGAAGCCGCGCACCTTGGCGAGCTCGGGATAGTCCTGCCAGTCGCCGGCCAGCCAGCGGAACACCGTGGAGCGGCCAACACCGGTGTGGGTGGCGAGGTCGGTCACCGTCCAGCCGCGCTCCTCACGGGCGTCGTCGATGGCCCGTCGCACGAATCGTGCGAAGGCCATCTGCGGCGAAACCTCTGCGGAGCCCATCCCTCCTCGGCTGTCCCCTTCCGCCGGTGCGCCCGGCTCTGCGCCCCGAGCCTAGTACGCCCGGGGGAAGAAGTAACTGACTGATCGGTCGGAAGGTCTCGTGGGCGGGACCGACGCAGCGTGAACAGTTGCGGACTGTCAACTAAGCTGGATGAATCCCTCCCCGGCAGCGACTTCAGAGGAGCAGCATGGCCGAACCAGACCGTCCCGTTCCGCACCGTCCTGGCGCGGTGAGCCTCTTTTTCGTGGCGAAGGCCGGCGTGTTCGCGCTGGGTTTCTGGATCTGGCTGCTGGTGCTGGCGGTGCGGGGCGACCCGGCGGAGGGCGTGCACCTGGTCGCCGCGACCGGCGCGGTCTGCACCACCCTGGTCGGTGTGGTGCTGGGGGCGCGGATGGCGCTCCAGCGCAACGCCGCGGCTCGGCACGCCGAGCTGAAGCGGTTGCTTGTCGACATCTCCTGGAACGCGTTCGCCGCGGTCGGCAACTCCGACCAGCAGCAGGCGAAGGTGGTCCCGTTCCCGACCGTGCCGCCGGACAGCGATCGGGCCACCAACCGTGGCCCCGGCGAGCGGGTGTCGGCGCTGGACCGCAGCGACCGCAACCGCGGCGAGCGGCGCCGCTAGGCCGGGTTCGGGTTCGGGTCCGGCGCGGCGAGCAGTGTCTCCAGCCGGGGCGTGACGCCCCACCGGTCCACCAGCTCGCGGTATTCGGCCCGCTGGCCGTCGGTCGGCGAGCCGGCCGTCCGTCGTGCCCGGATGAGCAGGTTGCGTGGGGTGTGCTGGGAGTCGACGAACTCCACCACCTCGGCACGGTAGCCGTGCAGCCGGAGCAGGCCGGCCCGCAGCGCGTCGGTGAGCACGTCGGCGAACCGTTCGCGCAGGATGCCCTGGCGGGTGAGCAGTCCGTCCGGCCCGGGCGCGGGCCGGGCCCGGAGCTGGGCGGCCAGGTCGTGGTGGCAGCACGGGGCGGCGAGCACCCAGCGGGCGTCCCAGTGCACCGCCCGGGCCAACGCCTCGTCGGTCGCCGTGTCGCAGGCGTGCAGCGCCAGCACCAGGTCGGGGGCCGGTTCGACAGGGGCCTGCGCGATGGTGCCGGCCACGAAGCTGACCCGGTCGGCCCAGCCCAGCCGTTCGGCCAGTTCCGTGTTGCGACGGCGCTGGTCCTCCCGGACGTCGACGCCGATCAACGTCACGTCCAGGCCGCGCCGGGTCAGGTAGCGGTGGGCGGCGAAGGTCAGGTAGGCGTTTCCGCAGCCCAGGTCCACCACGCGCAGCGGGCCGGTGAGGTCGTCCGGCAGCGTCGCGGCCAGCGCGCGGAGGAACGCGTCGACCTGGCGGCGCTTGGCCGCCGAGCCGCCGATCGCGGCGAACAGCGGGTCGCCCGGGTCGAGCAGCCAGTCCTTGGCCCGGTCGTGTCCGTCCGGCTCGGCGACCGGCCGGCTGGCCTTGGCGCGGTGCACCTGCGCCTCACCGGACTTGGTCACCCGGAGTTGGAGCGTGGTGCCGGTGGTCTCCACGTGCCAGTTGCCGAACGGCTCGGCGAGCAACGCGTCGACGGCCGAGTCGGCCTCCTCCGTACCGGGGGTGACATTGCGGGTGTGCGGCCGGGCGCCGTCGGAGGTGGCGATCTGCAACCGCGCGCCGGCCTTCAGCGTGACCGGGCGCAGTTCCGCGCGGACCATCGAGGGCCGCTGTCCTCGCTGGCGGCCGGCGGCGACCGCCCGGGTCAGACCGGGGTCGAGCAGCAGTGCCCGCACCTCCCGCAGCGCCGCGTCCAACGGTTCCGGCATCCTGTTCCTCCCGTCCGGCAAGCCTCCCGCCCGCCGTCTCCCGCTCGCGCCCGGTCGATCATGAGGTTGGCGACGTGACACGCCGGGCAGGCGGACGCCAACCTCATGATCGACGAGGAGAGTGCCGGGTGGGGACAGGGAGCGGCCCCCGGAGCGGGTCCGAGGGCCGTCGTGTGTGGGTGCTCGGTCAGTCCGTGGTGGGGGACTCGGCGGTGGCGGCGCCGGCACCGCTGCGGCGACGCCGGCGACGGCGCGGCTTGGTCGCGGTCTCGTCGCCGCCGTCAGCGGCGGTGGTGGCGGGCTGCTCCGTCGCGCCTTCGGTGGCGACCACCGCGGTCGGCTGCTCGCCGGCCACCGTCTCGCCGGCCCGGCGGCGACGCCGCCGACGCGGGGTGCGGGTGCCCTCGTCCGTCGCGACCGCTGTCGCTCCGCCTTCGGCGGGCGTGCCGCCGGTCTCGCCACCACGCCCACGTCGGCGGTCCCCGCCGCGCCCGCGGCTGTCGCCGCGGTTGTCGCCGCGCCGGCCGTCCCGCCGGGACCGGCCGCCGCCCAGGTCCTCCTCGACCTCGGCCGACAGGCCGGCGCGGGTACGCGCCGCGGTCGGCAGGGTGTCGCTGACGTCCGGGGAGATGTCCAGGTCGGTGTAGAGGTGCTTGGAGGTGTGGTAGGTCTCCGGGGGCTCGGGCATGTCCAGCCCGAGCGTCTTGTCGATGATGCGCCAGCGGGGCATGTCGTCCCAGTCGACGAACGTCACCGCGACACCTGTCGCCCCGGCCCGGCCGGTGCGGCCGATCCGGTGGGTGTAGGTGTCCTGGTCCTCGGGGCAGTCGTAGTTGATCACGTGGGTGACGCCGGTGACGTCGATGCCCCGGGCCGCCACGTCGGTGGCGACGAGCGTGTCGATCTTGCCGGCGCGGAACGCCCGCAGCGCCCGCTCCCGAGCACCCTGGCCCAGGTCACCGTGCACGGCCGCCACGGCGAAGCCGCGGAAGTCGAGATCCTCGGCGACCCGGTCGGCGGCCCGCTTGGTGCGGCAGAAGATCATGGTGAGCCCGCGCCCCTCGGCCTGGAGGATCCGCGCCACGATCTCGACCTTGTTCATCGAGTGGGTGCGGTAGGCGAGCTGCTGGGTCTGCGGCGACGGGCCGGTCTCGGCGGTGTGCCCGGCGTGGATGGTGACCGGCCGGCGGAGGAACCGCCGGGACAGCGCCACGATCGGGTCCGGCATGGTGGCCGAGAACAGCATGGTCTGCCGGTCCTCCGGCAGCATCGCCAGGATCTTCTCGACGTCGTCCAGGAAGCCCAGGTCGAGCATCCGGTCGGCCTCGTCGAGGACGAGCGCGCGGACCCGGTCGAGGCGCAGGTGCTTCTGCTTCTGCAGGTCGAGCAGGCGGCCGGGCGTGCCGACCAGGATCTCGACGCCCTTGCGCAGCGCCTCGATCTGCGGCTCGTACGCCACGCCGCCGTAGATCGGCAGCACCCGGACGCCCCGGGTGCGACCGGCGGCGTCGAGGTCCTTGGCGACCTGGATGCCCAGCTCGCGGGTGGGGACGACGACGAGTGCCTGGGGCACGCCGTCGCTGCCCTCGGACGGGGCGAAGACCCGCTCCAGCAGCGGGATGCCGAAGCCGAGCGTCTTGCCGGTGCCGGTCGGGGCCTGCCCGATCAGGTCGACGCCGCGCAGCCCGATCGGCAGCGCGTACTCCTGGATGGCGAAGGCGCGGGTGATGCCCGCGGCGGCGAGCGCCTCGACGGTCTCCTGGCGGGCGCCGAGCGCGGCGAATGTGGGTGCCTCCGGGGGGACCGGAGCGGTGGGGGCCAGTGGCTGGCCTGTGCTCTGCTCACTCATGTGGATGTGGGGGTGCCCTCTCGTGGTGCGCCCCTCATGTCCTCAGGGCGCGGACGGTTTGGCGCGGGCCACGCGGTCGGGGGCGGTTTCGCCGAGCCGGACCGGGCCGCACGCGCGCCGGGGACCGGTGCTGATCAGCGATGCTGGCCAGGTCGGTGCCCACGGCAACTGCTTCATCTTACCTGAACGGCCTGCGAGCCGTCCCGATTCCAGGTGTCGGCCGGGCAGCCGGGGCCACTTACTGTGACCTGCATCACAGCAAGGGGGCGGTAGCCTGCGCTCGTGTCCGCCCCCGATTCCGCCGCCGTCGGTCTGTTCGGCCTCGTCGCGTACGGCGAACTGCTCGCCTTCGACCGGCTCGCCGCCGACGCCCGGCTCGCCCCCGACCTGCGCCGCCGCGCCGCGCTCAGCGAGCTGGCCGCGGGCGAGATGACGCACTACCGGTGGCTCACCGACCGCCTCGCCACGCTGGGCGTGACCCCCGAGGACGCGATGGCCCCCTACGTCGAGGCGTTGCGGGCGTACCACGACTCGACCGAGCCGCGGGACTGGGCGGAGGCGGTGACCAAGGCGTACGTGGGCGACGCGATCACCGACGACTTCCTGCGCGGGATCGCTGACGGCCTCGCCGGGCCGGACCGCGCGCTGCTGCTCGACATCCTGCACGACTCCCGGTACGCCGAGTTCGCCGCCACCGAGATCCGGGCCGCCATCGCGGCGGACCCGAGGGCGGCCGGACGGCTCTCGATGTGGGCGCGTCGACTGCTCGGCGAGGCGCTCTCGCAGGCCGGACGCGTCGCCGCCGCCGACCGGGGCGCGCTCGCGGCGTTGCTCGGCAGGGCCGGCGACGACGTGCCGGCGGTGCTGCGTCGGCTGACCGAGGCGCACGCCACGCGGATGTCGGCGGTCGGGCTGAACAACTGAGCCGTCAGGCCGCACGACTGACCGTCAGGCCGCACGACTGACCGTCAGGCCGAGCAACTGAGCCGCCGCGGCGGGTCTCCCCGCCACGGCGACCGGTGCGACGTGGATCAGCGGACGGTGAACCCGACCGCGCGGGGCGAGGCCTCCGCGATCTCGACGTAGGCGACCTTGCCGACCGGCACGATGACCCGCCGGCCCTTCTCGTCGGTCAGGGAGAGCGTGCCCTCGCTCCCGGCGAAGGCGTCGGTCACGATCTGCTCGATCTCGGCCGGCGACTGCGCGCTCTCCAGGACCAGCTCCCGCGGCGCGTACTGCACGCCGATCTTGACCTCCACTGTGCCTCCTCAACTGGGGCGAAAAAGCCACCGTGGGAAGGCTATCCGATCGGGCCGCGCGATGGTCAGGCTGACTCACCTTGCAGCGGGAAGCTGGCGATGCCACGCCAGGACAGCGCCGCGACCAGCGCCTCCGCCTCCGGCTTGGCCACCTGCCGGCCGCCCGCCAGCCAGAACTGCGCGGCCGTCTCCGCGGCGCCGACCAGGCCGGACGCGAGCAGCTCGGCGTGCGCCCGGCTCACCCCGGTGTCCGAGATGATGGTGTCGGTGATCGCCGCGATGCAGCCCTGCTCGACCCGCTCCACCCGCTGCCGCACGGCCGGGTCGTTGCGCAGGTCGGATTCGAAGACCAGGCGGAACGCCTCGCTCTCGTGGTCGACGAAGTCGAAGTAGGCCCGCACGGCGGCCCCGACCCGCTCCTTGTTGTCGTTGGTGCCACGCATGGCGTCGTGCACCTTCGCCACGATGGCGTCGCAGTGTGTGTCCAGCAGCGCCAGGTAGAGCTCCATCTTCCCGGGGAAGTGCTGGTAGAGAACGGGCTTGGAGACGCCGGCCCGCTCGGCGATGTCGTCCATCGCGGCGGCGTGGTAGCCGTGTGCGACGAACACCTCCTGGGCCGCGGCGAGCAGCTGCTTGCGGCGCGCCGAGCGGGGCAGGCGGGTGGGCCGGCCGGCCGTGTGTGCACCGTTCCCCACTGCCGTCATGGGAACCTCCGAGTATCTGCGTCGAGCCGGCACGTATCGCCCGAACCGGTCCGGGTTCGTGAACCCGTCGCGGAATTGGCCCGCCGCTGTAACTTATCGCCACTGTCACCACACGGTAGCCTCAGCGGGGGCGACCAAGGAGCGCGCGGTGAGTGAAACAGGGCAACCCGGAGCCGCCACCCCGGGAGAGCACGGCGACGGGACGGGCCAGCACGACGACCCGGCCCGCACCGGCGGCGGATGGGCGCCCCCGGCGGACGGCTGGTCCCGCGGCGCCCCGGCGCCCGGTGGCTGGCCCTACGGCGACCTCGGTGGCGGGTGGGCGACGTCCTCGCCCCGACACGGCGACCTGCCGGCCCCGCTGCCCGGCCACCCGGCCGAGCAGTTGCCGGCGCGGGTCAACGGCCGCCACGTCAACGGCGTGCACCACGCCGGGGAGGAGTCACCCGTGACCCGCCAGGCGCCGGTGAGTGCCCCGCCCCTGGGCGAGCCGCCGCGGGAGACCGACGGCGACCGGCTGGCCGTGCCCGCCCCCCGTCCCGCGCCCGCCGTCGAGCAGCGTCCCGGCCCGGCCGACGCCACCGGCTCCCGGCACGCCTCGGACGACACGTCCGCCGGGCGGTCGCCCCGCTGGGCCGAGAGTGGTCCGGCCTCCGCGCCCCCGGCGCTCCAGGTGCCGCCGGTCGGCGCCGCCGCCTCCGGCTTCGAGGTGCCGCCGGGCTTCCACGCCCCGACCGTCGACCCGGCCCCGGCGCTGCACCAGGGCTGGCCCCACCGGGGCCCGGCCGAGCCGCCGGCGGCGGTTGCCGGCCGGGGCGAGCCGCCGGCGGCGGAGCACCACCCGGGCGACGCCCACCCCGCAGAGGGGCAGCGGACCGCCGCCGATCCCCACGCCGCCGCGCCGAACGACCCGGGTGCGGGGCCGGCGGGTGAGCCGGAGTGGTCCGGGCCGTCCTGGAACCGCCCGAGTTGGGGCGACGGCTGGGCCCCGCCGTGGGCCCGCGCCGACGAGCCGGTCGGGCGCCGGTCGGCCCGCGACGACGCGCCGGCCGAGCGACGGACCGGGGACGACGAGCCGACCGGCCGCCGCGCCGCCCGCGAGGACCGCGCGTCCGAGTGGGCGCCCGAGCCGGTGCGACCGTACGAGCCGACCCGCGTCGATCCGCCCCCGGGCTACCAGCCGACCCGCGTCGATCCGGCCGGCGGTTACGAGCCGCGGCCCGAGCCGGTCCGACCGTACGAGGCGGTGCGGGCCGAGTCGTCGACCGCGCCCGAGCCGCCGCGTCCCGAGGCGACCCGGCCGTTCCGGCTGCCCCGCGAGGACGCCGAGCCCCGCTCGGGTCACGAGCCGCCCGCCGAGCGGCCCTCCTGGGCGGGTCCGCCGGTGCCGGTGACCCCGTTCGGCGCGCGTCCCGAGCCGGCCGGCGCGCCGCCGGTCGCCCGTGAGCGCGAGGCGCCGGCCGGTCCACCGCCGGCGGCATATGCCGCGGGGCCGGCCTCCCGGCCCGTCGGTGAGCCGGCCGCCGCGTACCCCGCACCGGACCCGTCGCACGGCGAGCCGGCCGGCCTTCCCGCGCCGGGCGGGACGATGCCGGGCAGCACCAGCGCGGCGACCACCCGCAGCGGCCCGGCCGCGCGCTTCGACCCGCCGCCCGCGCCCCGCCCGACGAGCGCCCCGCCCTACGCGGCCCGCCGGTCCGCCCCGGAGCCGACGCCGGCCGCCGAGGCGGCTCCCGCGCCGGAGTCGCCGGAGTCGACCGAGTCGGCCCCGGCGGTGCTGCCGCAGCGCGTCCCCGCCGAGCCGGATGTGCCGGTCGTGCCGGAGCCGCCGGCCGTGGAACCGTCCGCCGAGACCCCGGAGTTGGCCCGCATCGCCACCCACCTGCGCCGGGACGACGAACCGGCGCCGCTGCGCGAGCGGCCGGAGGGCTTCGACGTCAACGCGATCCTGGACGCCGTGCGCGAGGTGGCCGGCGTCCGGGACGCCGCGCTCCGCCGCACCCCGGCCGGTGCGCACAGCCTCCGGCTGGACCTGGCCGACGGCGCGGACCCGGCCGAGGTGAGCCGGCTGGTGGCCCGGCTGCTCCAGGATCGGATGGGTCTGGCCGCCGCCCCGCAGAACCTGCCCGGCGCGCCGGCCGTACCGCCGCCGCCGGTCCGCCGCCGGTCCGCCACCGCGCGCGCGGACCGCCTGGCCGAGGACGCGGCCGTCCGCGACCGTCCGGTGGAGGTGCCACCGGCTCGCGCCGACCGCCTCGCCGAGGCCCCGCCGGTCGCGGAGATCCCGCCGGGCCGTGCCGCCTACCGCCGGGCCGAGACCACGTCGGCCGAACCCCGATCCGGTACGCCGCGCGCCGACGACGAGCCGGGCGCTCCGGCGCGGGGCGGGGCCTCGTCCGGTCCGGCCGAGGCGGACGTGCCGGCGCGGGCCGGTGTGGTGCGGTCGGCGTCGAACCGGCCGGCCGAGAACCGCTCCGGCGAGGGCCGGTTCGGCGGCGTGGAGTCGCGCGCCGGCCGGCTGGTCGACGCGCCGGGGGAGGACGCCGACGAGCCGCCGCGCCGCCGCCGGCAGGCCACCCACCGGGGCCGGGCCACCGTCGACGAGACGTCGCTGGCCGCCGCACCCACCGGCATGTCCACCGGCAGTCCGGTCACGCTCGGCACCTCGTACTCCGGTGGGCAGGTGACCACGACGGAGACCGCGCCGTCGCGACCGCTGGATCCGGGCGGCGTGCCCGGGCCCCGGGTGGTGATCGACCACGTCCTGGTGAGCACGTTGGGGCTGGACGCCACCACCGAGGTCCGCCTGCTCGCCGGGGACCGGACGGCCGAGGGGCACGCGACCGGGCCGGCCGTCGACGGGTACGTGCTGCGGCTCTGCGCGGTGGCCGCAGCCGCCGCGGTGGACGAGCTGCTCGGCCCGGCGCTGCCGGCCGGCGAGCGGGGCCGGTGCTTCGTCGAGCACGCCGCCGTGGTGCCGTTCGGCAACTGCGAGGTGGCGACCGTGGTGGTGCTGCTGGTCTGCGACGGGTGGGTGGAGCAGTTGGCCGGTTCCGCCCTGGTCGCGGGCGATCCGCGGCAGGCCGTGGTGCGGGCCACGCTGGCCGCGGTGAACCGGCGTCTGGAGGCGCTGCTCGCCTAGGGGAGTGTGCGGACGGGGCCGGCGCGGGGAAGACTGGACGCATGAAGCGTGCCGCGCTCGGGCCCGAGCATCTCCTTCCCGCGCATCATCTCCCGCCGCCCTGGCCGGGCCGGCACGTGCGGCTCGACGGCACGCTCGTGCACGTCCGGGACACGCCGGCCACCGGGCCCGACGCCGAGCCGGCGCTGTACGTGCACGGGCTCGGCGGCTCCGCGCAGAACTGGACCGACCTGGCCGGCCTGCTGGCGCCCCGGCTCGACGGCCAGGCGATCGACCTGCCCGGCTTCGGGCGCAGCGAGCCCGGCCGGCGGTACACGATCCCGGCGTTCGCGGACCGGGTGGTCCGCTGGATCGAGCACAGCGACCGGGGCCCGGTGCACCTGTTCGGCAACTCGCTGGGCGGGGCGGTCGCGGTCCGGGTGGCGGTGCTGCGCCCGGATCTGGTCCGCACGCTCACGCTGATCTCGCCGGCCCTGCCGTTCCTGGACTTCCGGCGCTCGTTGCAGGGGCGGATGCTGCCGGTGCTGGTGATCCCCCGGGGCGAGCGGCTGGCCGCCTGGCGGCTGGCCCAGCTCGCTCCGGAGGCGATGGCGCAGCAGGTGATGGAGTCGTGCGTGGCGGACCTGACCCGGATCAGTGAGCAGCGCCGGCAGGAGGCGATCGAGGAGATCCGGATCCGGTACGAGGCGGCGCACTACGCCGCCGCGTACGTCCGGACGTTCCGGGGCCTGGTCGGCAGTTTCCTGCGGTCGTACCTGCCGGGGGAGGGCGCGCTCTGGCGGCAGGCCGCGGCGGTGCGGGTGCCGACGCTGGTGGTGGGTGGACGGCAGGACCGGCTGGTCGACGTGCGGGTCGCTCCGCAGGCCGCCCGGGTGATTCCGGACAGCCGGCTGCTGATGCTTGACGGCGTCGGGCACGTGGCCCAGTTGGAGGTGCCCCGGACGGTGGCCCGGGCGGTGCTGGCACTGCTCGACGAGGCGGCGCCGGCCGGGTCGCCGGAGGCCGCCACGCCGGGGTCGGACGGCCGGAAGGCGCAGGTCACGGCGCTGATGACCGGAATGGGGGAGAGCGGCGGCGTCCGCGACATGGCAGGCTGAGCCGGATGCCCAGCTCCCGCCGTCCGCGTGTGCCCCGGTCCCTGTCCGCTGCCCGTCGTTGGCGTTCCGCCGTCGTGGTCTGCGCGTTCATGGCGACCGCCGGGGCCGGCGTGGGCGTGGCGCTGCGACTGCCGCCGGCCGGCGCGCGGGAGGTGGTCACCGACGGGTTCGTGGCCCAGCCGCCGGCGCCGGTGACTCCGAGCGTCCCGTCGCCGTCGTTGCCCGCGCCGCCCCGCTCGCCGGCGCCCGTGCTGAGTCTGCCCGGTCCGGTGCCCGCGCGGGGCACCGGCGGTTTCGGGTACGACGACCGGGCCGGCGGCGTGCTGGGCCGGGGCGGTGAGCTGCGTCGCTTCCGGGTGGCGGTGGAGCGGGGCGTCGGTGAGGACGTCCGGGCGTTCGGGGACGCGGTGCAGCGGGCCCTGGCCGGGCCGGGGAGCTGGGTGGACAGCGGCCGGCTGCGGTTGCAGCGGGTCACGCCGGGCAGCCGGTACGACTTCACGATCTATCTGGCGAGCCGGGACACCGCCGGACGGCTGTGCGGGGCGGGCGGGATCGACATCCGTAAGGGCGGCGTGCCGTACACGTCCTGCCGGGTCCCGGGCCGGGTCGTGCTCAACCTGGACCGGTGGCGGACGTCCGCGCCGCACCTGGTGGCCGCCGGCATGCCGCTGGAGACGTACCGGCTCTACGTGGTCAACCACGAGGTGGGGCACCAGCTCGGGCACCACCACGAGGCGTGTCCGGGCGCCGGGCGGGCCGCGCCGGTGATGCAGCAGCAGACGCTCTTCCTCGACGGTTGCCGGCCGAACCCGTGGCCGTACCTGGGCGGGAAGCGGTACACCGGGCCGGCATTGTGATTGAGTTGTGAGCAATTCTCAGGACTTGCGCCGTAAAAGCAGCTAAATGCCCGAATTGCGTGGCACGCTGTCCGCATGACGTCGTACCCGCCCGAACGCCCCGGGCTGCGCCGGATGCGCCGCCGACGCCGACGCGCGGTGCTGCTGCTGACGATGCTGCTCGCGGCCGTCGGCGGCGCGGCGGGCATCACCCGGCTGAGCGAGCCGCCGCGTCCCGTACGGGTCCCGCTCGCCGCCGAGCCGACGCTGATGCCGGACGCCGACACCGACACCGCCGCGTCGGCGTCGCCGACCGGCTACCCGACCGCCGGCCCCGGCACGTTCGCGGTGGCCGACGGGCGTTCACCGGTACGCGGCCACGCCGGCCCGCTGCGTCGCTACCGGATCGAGGTCGAGCACGGTACGGGGCAGGACGCCGACGCGTTCGCCGCGACCGTGGACGCGGTGCTCGGCGACCCGCGTAGCTGGATCGCCTCCGGGGAACTGCGGGTGCAGCGGGTGCCCGAGGCCGCCGCCGCCGACTTCACCGTCTACCTGGCCACGCCGGTCACCTCCGAGCGGATGTGCGCCGAGGGCGGCCTGCACACCGAGCGGTACACGTCCTGCCGGCTGCCCGGCCGCGTGGTGCTCAACCTGGCGCGCTGGATGACCGCCGTGCCCGACTACGGCGCCCCGCTCGACGTCTACCGGACGTACGTCATCAACCACGAGGTCGGGCACGAGTTCGGCGAGCTGCACCAGGCGTGCCCGCGCCCCGGCGCCCCGGCCCCGGTCATGCAGCAGCAGACGTACGGGCTGGACGGCTGCCTGCCGAACGCGTGGCCGTACGTCGACGGGGCGCGGTACTCCGGTGAGCCCACCGACGGCGTCTGAGATATTCCCGGTCCCGCAGTTCGGGCCGGGTGTCCCTCGTCATGGCCGATCCGCACTCCGGCGAGCGACAATGGCGCGGTCCCACCGCCGATTCCGGGGAGTCCACCGTGTCGTTGCCCCCGCTCGTCGAGCCCGCCGCCGAGCTGACCGTTGACGAGATCCGTCGCTACTCGCGCCACCTGATCATTCCGGACGTCGGGGTCGAGGGGCAGAAGCGGCTGAAGAACGCCCGGGTGCTCTGCGTGGGCGCCGGTGGTCTCGGCTCGCCGGCCCTGCTGTACCTCGCCGCCGCCGGCGTCGGCACGCTCGGCATCATCGACTTCGACACCGTCGACGAGTCGAACCTCCAGCGGCAGATCATCCACGGCGTCTCCGACGTCGGCCGGTCCAAGGCCGAGTCCGCCGCCGCCTCGATCCGCGAGATCAACCCGCTGGTCCACGTGGAGATCCACGACACCGCGCTGGACCGGGAGAACGTCCGCGACATCTTCTCCCGGTACGACCTGATCGTCGACGGCACCGACAACTTCGCCACCCGTTACATGGTCAACGACGCGGCTGTGCTGCTCGGCAAGCCGTACGTCTGGGGTTCGATCTACCGCTTCGACGGCCAGGCGTCGGTGTTCTGGGCCGAGCACGGCCCGTGCTACCGCTGCCTCTACCCGGAGCCCCCGCCGCCCGGCATGGTCCCCTCCTGCGCCGAGGGCGGCGTGCTCGGCGTGCTCTGCGCGTCCATCGGGTCGATCCAGGTCAACGAGGCGATCAAGCTGCTCGCCGGCATCGGCGAGCCGCTCGTCGGCCGGCTGATGGTCTACGACGCCCTGGAGATGAGCTACCGCAAGATCAAGGTGCGCAAGGACCCGGACTGCGCGCTCTGCGGCGAGAACCCCACGGTCACCGACCTGCTGGAGGACTACGAGGACTTCTGCGGCGCGGTCTCCGAGGAGGCGCAGGAGGCGGTGGTCGACTCGACCATCACCGCGCGGGAGCTGAAGGAGTGGCAGGACGCCGGCAAGGACATCTTCCTGGTCGACGTGCGCGAGCCCGCCGAGTACGAGATCGTCCGCATCCCCGGCTCCACGCTGATCCCGAAGGGGGAGATCCTCTCCGGCGAGGCGCTGGCGAAGTTCCCGCAGGACCGGCAGATCGTGCTGCACTGCAAGTCCGGCGTCCGGTCCGCCGAGGCGCTGGCCGCGCTCAAGGCGGCCGGGTTCAAGGACTCCGTCCACGTGCAGGGTGGCGTGCTCTCCTGGGTCAAGCAGGTCGACCCGTCGCTGCCCGCGTACTGACGTCGATGTGGTGAGGGCCCTTCCGGTGCGCCGGGAGGGCCCTCGGCGTCTGCCGCTTTCTGGCCGAGCTACCGAGGCGTGACCGCGTCCGCGCAGGTAGCGTCACGACCGTGGTCGATCTGGAAGCGGCGATCGGGTTCGTCGTGGCACACGGGGACGCGGTGGACCGCGCCCGCCTGTCCCGACTGCGTTCCGGCACGCCGGTGCCGCCGGCGGTGCTCGACGCGGCGGAGTCCGGTCAGGCTCCCGGGGGTGGCTGGCCCGCCGTGCTCGGCGGCGACGTCGCCTCGGTCGACGCGACCTGCTTCCGCCTCGCCGAGCTGGACGACCTCGGCGCGCTGAGCCGCCCCGCCGCCCGGCACGCGCTGGACTGGCTCGCCGCCGGCCAGCTCGCCGACGGTGGCTGGGACGAGCACCTGTCGCTGGCCGGGTTCGCGCCGGAGTGGGCCACCCCCGGCGACCCGGAGGCACGGTTCTACCTGACCGCCGACGCCGGGTTCTGGCTCACCGTGGCCGGGTTGGACGCCCGTGCCGCCGGCCCGCTCGACCACCGCGTCGGCGGGGCGTACGCCGGGGTGGTGCAGGCGGCGGCCCACACGCTCGCCGCGCAGCTCGCCCCGGACGGGAGCTGGCCGTCGTTTCTGCCCGCCGGCTGGCTCGCCGCGGCGGTGCTGCACCGCCAGCGGATGTACCACGAGTCGGCCCGGATCCAGGCGGTGCTCGCCGACCGGATCCCGGAGATGTCCCCGTCCGACGTGGCGTGGCTCGCCGCCACGCTGCGCCGGGTGGAGGTGGGCGAGGAGCAGTGGCTGCTGGTCTCGGCGCGGCGTCGGCTGGCCGGGACGCAACGCAGCGACGGCGGCTGGGACAGCGACGACGGTCACCAGTTCGACGTGCACACCACGCTGCGCGCGATCCGGGCCTGCCGGCCGACCGAGCCCGAGGTCGCGGCGGCCGGGGGCCCGTTCGTGGCGCCGCGCGCCGCCGCGCTGCCCGAGCCGCCGTCCCGCCGCCGCGCGCCCGCGCCGGCCGCGCCGGCCGTTCGCGATCTGGCTGTGCCGCCCGCGCCGGCCGTTCGTGATCCGGCCGTGCCGCCCGCGCCGGCCGTTCGCGATCCGTCCGTGCCGCCCGCGCCGGCCGTTCCCGACCCGGCCGCGCCCCCGGCCCCGGCGCTCCTCCCGGCCCCGGCCGCACCCCCGACCCGGCTTCCGGCGGCCTTCCCGGCTCCGACCCGGCTTCCGGGCGTGGTTCCGCCTCCGGGCGTGGTCCCGGCTTCGAGTGTGGTCCCGGCTTCGAGTGTGGTCCCGGCTTCGAGTGTGGTCCCGGCCGGGATCCCGGGTCCGGGTCCGGCTCCGGCCCCGAATCCGCTCCGGGTGGCGTAGCCCGCCGCCACGGGCGCGAGCCGGGGCCGGGGGCGGCTCAGCGCAGGTGGCCGTCGCCGGTGACCACGTACTTCGTGCTGGTCAGCTCCGGCAGTCCCATCGGGCCGCGGGCGTGCAGCTTCTGGGTGGAGATGCCGATCTCGGCACCGAACCCGAACTCGCCGCCGTCGGTGAACCGGGTGGACGCGTTCACCATCACGGCGGCGGCGTCCACCCGGGCCACGAACTCCCGCGCCGCCCGCTGCGAGTCGGTGACGATCGCCTCGGTGTGGCCGGTGCCGAAGCGCCGGATGTGCGCGACCGCCGCGTCGAGCGAGTCGACCACGGCGACCGAGATGTCGGCGGAGAGATATTCGGTGGCGAAGTCCTCCTCGGTCGCCGCGACCACCGCGTCGGAGTGGGCGGCCACCTCCGGGCTGCCGTGCACGGTCACTCCGGCCTCGGCGAACGCGGCCAGCACGGCCGGCAGGAACGCGTCCGCGACGGCCCGGTGGACCAGCAGCGACTCGGCGGTGTTGCAGGTCGACAAGCGCTGCGTCTTGGCGTTCAGCGTGATCGCCACCGCCTTGTCGAGGTCGGCGGCGGCGTCCACGTACACGTGGCAGTTGCCCACCCCGGTCTCGATCACCGGCACGGTCGACTCCTCGACCACGGCGCGGATCAGCGACGCGCCGCCGCGCGGGATCAGCACGTCGACCAGGCCCCGGGCGCGCATCAGCTCCTTGACCGAGTCACGGGTGCTGGCGTCGAGCAGTTGCACCGCGTCCGCCGGCAGGCCGGCGCCGGCGACCGCGTCGCGCAGCACCGCGACCAGGGCGGCGTTGGAGTGCGCCGCCGACGAGGAGCCGCGCAGCAGCGCCGCGTTGCCCGACTTCAGGCAGATGCCGGCCGCGTCGACAGTCACGTTGGGCCGGCCCTCGTAGACGATGCCGACCACCCCGAACGGCACCCGCACCTGGTGCAGCTCCAGCCCGTTCGGCAGCGTGGACCCGCGGACCACCTCGCCGACCGGGTCGGGCAGCGCGGCCATCTCGCGCAGCGCGTCCGCGATGGCGGCGACCCGGCCCTCGTCGAGCGCGAGCCGGTCCAGCACGGCCGCGCTCAGTCCGGCGTCGCGCCCGGCCGCCAGGTCCGTCGCGTTCGCGGTCAGGATCTCACGCGTACGCGCCACCAGCGCGTCGGCCATCGCGTGCAGCGCGGCGTCCTTGGCGGTACGGGTGGCCGCCGCCAGGGACTCCGCCGCGTCCCGGGCCCGGCGGGCCTGCTCGACGACGCTCATGATCCGCTCCTCAGGCGTTAGGAGGGGCCCCCGGTTATGCAGAATGCGTTAACAGGGGGCCCCTGCTTACAACAGGACGAGGTCGTCCCGGTGGACGACCTCACGTTCGTAGGCCGGGCCGAGCGCCGCGGCGAGTTCCGAGGTGGAGCGGCCGAGCAGGCCGGGCAGCTCCACCGCGTCGTAGTTGACCAGGCCACGGGCCACCGGCGCGCCGGCGGTGTCGACCAGGTCCACCGGGTCCCCGGCGGTGAACGCGCCGTCCACCGCCGTGATGCCGGCCGGCAGCAGCGACTTGCGCCGACCCACCACGGCCTGCACCGCGCCCGGGTCGAGGTGCAGCCGGCCGCGTGGCGCGGTGGCGTGCGCCAGCCAGAACAGCCGGGCGGCCGGGCGTCGGCTGCTGGCGTGGAAGAACGTGCCGACCGGCTCGCCGGCCAACGCCGGGCCGGCCAGCGGCGCGGCGGTGAGCACCACCGGGATGCCGAAGCCGGTGGCGATGCGCGCCGCCTCCACCTTGGTGACCATGCCGCCGGTGCCCACCCCGGCCTGGCCGGCCCCGCCGACGTCGATGCCGGCCAGGTCGCCCTCGCCGTGCACCTCGGTGACCCGGGTGCTGCCCGGACGGGTCGGGTCGCCGGTCCAGAGCGCGTCCACGTCGGAGAGCAGCACCAGCAGGTCGGCGTCGACGAGCGCGGCGACGAGCGCGGCGAGCCGGTCGTTGTCGCCGAAGCGGATCTCGTCGGTGGCCACCGTGTCGTTCTCGTTGACGATCGGCACGGCCCGCAGGTCGAGCAGCTTGCGCAGGGTGCGGTACGCGTTGCGGTAGTGCGCCCGCCGGGTCACGTCGTCGACCGTGAGCAGCACCTGCCCGACGGGGTGACCGTGCCGGGCGAACGCGGCGGCGTACCGGCCGATGAGCAGCCCCTGGCCGACGCTGGCGGCGGCCTGCTGGGTGGCCAGGCCGCGCGGGCGTCGGGGCAGCCCGAGCGGGGCGAGACCGGCCGCGATCGCACCGGAGGAGACCAGCACCACCTCGCGTCCCGCGCCGATCAGGGCGGCGAGCGTGTCGACGAGCGCGTCGACCCGGGCGTCGTCGAGGCCGCCCGTCGCGGTGGTCAACGAGGACGATCCGATCTTGACCACGATCCGGCGGGCCGAGGCGACTGCTTCACGCACCCGACCATTCTGCGGGTCGCGGTCCGCGCGATCGTGGCGCGTTCCCATATCGTGGCAGCTCGTGACACCTGACGAGTATGTCGAGGCGGTGCTGACGCTGGTCGAGCGCATCCCGCCCGGGCGGGCGATGTCGTACGGGGCGGTGGCCGACGCGCTGGCCGAGCGGTCGGGGCGGGCGTCGGCGCGGCTGGTCGGCTCGATCATGGCGCGGCACGGGGGCGGGGTGCCGTGGCACCGGGTGGTGAACGCGGCCGGCCGGCTGCCGCCGGGGCACGAGCTTCAGGCGCGGGCCCGGCTGCGCGCCGAGGGCTGCCCGCTGCGCGGGGACCGGGTCGACCTGGCGGTGGCCGCCTGGTCGCCGGAGGAGGGGATGTGACCGCGACCATAACGTGAGTAGCATTCGGCTCCATGACAGCTTCGGGCCTGCCCCGCCGGGTGCACCTCGGGTACGCGTCGGGTTCGCTCGTCACCGGCGCGTTCGGGACCGTGCCCGGGCTGCTCCTGCTGCCGTACCTGACCGACACGCTGGGCGTCGCGGCCGGGCTCGCCGCGCTGCTGGTGCTCCTGCCGAAGGCGTGGGACGTGCTGGTTAACCCGGTCGCCGGCCGCGTCTCGGACCGGACCCGTTCGCGCTGGGGCGCCCGCCGGCCCTACCTGCTCGCCGGCGGGCTGGCGTTGGCCGTGCTGTTCGCCGCGATCTTCGCCGCCCCGTTCGGGCGCGGCCCGGCCGCCGCCGGATACGTGGCGCTGGCGTTCCTGGCCACCGCGACCGCGTTCGCGTTCTTCCAGGTGCCCTACGTGGCCATGCCGGCCGAGCTGACCGCCGACCCGGCGGAGCGTACCCGGCTGATGACCTGGCGGATCGCGGTGCTGGCGCTGGCCATCCTGGTCTCCGGCGCGGTGGCCCCGGCGGTGGTGACCGCCGGCGGCGACGGCGTGCCCGGTCACCGCTGGATGGGCCTGTTCGTCGCCGGGCTGATCGTGGTGGGCGCGGTCGGCGCGTTCCTCGGCACCCGGTCCGCGCCGGCCGGGACGGTCGGGGAGAGCGAGCCGAGCCTGCGCGCCCAGCTCGCGGTCGCCGGCCGCAACCGGCCGTTCCGGGCGCTGCTGGTCTGTTTCGTGCTCCAGTCCGCCGGGGTGGCGACCGTGCTGGCCGGCGTGAAGTACTTCGCCGACCAGGTGCTGCGCGCGCCGGACAGCGGGCCCACCCTGCTCTTCGCCTGCTTCGTCGCGCCCGCGCTGCTGGTCATGCCGCTCTGGCGCCGGGCCGGCGACCGGCTCGGCAAGCGCACCTCGCTGGTCGCCGCGTCGCTGCTCTTCGCGGCCGGCGCGCTGGCCCTGGTCGCCGCGCCCGCGCTGCCGGCCGCCGGGGTGTACGCGGTGGTCGCGCTGATCGGCGTCGGCTACGCCGGCCAGCAGGTGTTCGCGCTGGCCATGCTGCCGGACTGCATCGCGTACGACACCGCGCGCACCGGCCGTCGGCAGGCCGGCGTGTTCACCGGGTTGTGGACCGCCGGCGAGACGTTCGGCCTGGCGCTCGGGCCCGGCATCTACGGCCTGGTGCTCCAGCTCTCCGGGTACGTCTCCTCGTCGACCGGCGCCGCCGCCGTCCAGCCGGACTCCGCCCGGCTCGGGGTGCTGCTCGGGTTCACCGTGCTGCCCGCCCTGCTGGTGGCCGCCCCGGTGGCGCTGCTGCGCGGCTACACGCTCACCCCGGCCGACCTGACCACCGCGTCCGACGGCACCGTGTCCGGGTCCGGCGACACCGCTGCCGCGCCGGTGGCTCGGGCGTGAGGCACCGCACCCGTCCGCAGGTCGACGCGGACCGTCACGAGAGGAACACCTGATGAGCGACACGGCGGGGACGGGCGCGCTGCCCGCACGAGGGGTGCCGGCGGCGCGGGTGCTCGACGAGATCCGGGCGCTGCGGTCGGCCGACCGCCCGACGCACGGCGGCCGGCTGTTCGCCTACGTCTACGACCCGGGCGTGGCCGGCCTGGACGAGCTGGCCCAGGCCGCGTACGCGGAGAGCGCGCACGTCAACGGCCTCGACCCGACCGCCTTCCCGTCGCTGCTGGCGATGGAGAACGCGCTTGTCGCCGCCGCCGCCCGGCTGCTCGGCGGCGGCCCCGGCACCGCCGCGCCGGACGTGGTGGGCAGCGTCACCGGTGGCGGCACCGAGTCGCTCCTGCTCGCCGTCAAGGCCGCCCGGGACGCCCGCCCCGAGCTGACCGCACCGCGGCTCGTGGTGCCGGCCAGCGCGCACGCCGCGTTCGCCAAGGCCGCCCACTACCTGCGGGTCGAGCTGGACACGGTGCCGGTCGACCCGGTGACGTTGCGTCCGGCGGTGGCCGACGTGGCCGCCGCGATCCGGCCGGAGACCGTGCTGGTGGTCGCGTCCGCCCCGTCGTACGCGCACGGCGTGGTCGACCCGGTGGCCGGGATCGCCGAGGTGGCGGCCGGGGCCGGGGTGCGCTGCCACGTGGACGCCTGCTTCGGCGGCTGGGCGCTGCCCTGGCTGCGTCGGCTCGGCGCGCCGGTGCCGCCGTTCGACTTCGCCGTGCCCGGCGTCACCTCGGTCTCGGTCGACCTGCACAAGTACGCGTACGCGCCGAAGGGCGTGTCGGTGCTGTTGCACCGCGACCCGGCACTGCGCGCCCCGCAGTTCTTCGCGTACGCGGACTGGCCCGGCTACACGATGGTCAACCCGGTGATCGCCTCCACCCGGTCCGGCGGGCCGATCGCCGCCGCGTACGCCACGCTGCGGCACCTCGGCGAGGACGGCTACCTGCGGCTGGCCGCGTCCACCCGGGACGCGGTCGCCGGGCTGGCCGACGCGGTGCGGGCGTCGGACGGGCTGCGGCTGATGGCCGAGCCGGAGTCGACCGTGGTGTGCTTCACCGCCGACGACCCGAAGCTGGACCTGTTCGTGCTGGTCGACGAGCTGACCGCGCGTGGCTGGCACACCCAGCCCCAGCTCCGGTACGCCGACCTGCCGGCCAGTGTGCATCTCACGGTGACCGCCGCGGTGGCGTCCCGGGTGGCCGAGTTCGCACCGGCGCTGGCCGACGCGGTCGCCGCGGCGCGGGCCGCCGGCCCGGTCGTGCTGCCGCCGGAGTTGCGGGCGCTGGCCGTCGGCCTCGCCCCGGAGGCGCTCACCCCGGAGCTGGTGGCCGGGCTGGCCGAGGGGCTCGGCCTGGCCGGCGGCGTCCCGGACCGGATGGCGGTGGTCAACACGCTGCTCGACGCCGCCCCGGCGGCGGTGCGGGAACGCCTGCTGGCGGAGTTCGTCGGGCTGCTCCAGCGACCCGCCTGGTGAGCCCGGCCGGTCGCCGGAGCAGCCCGGCCGGTCGCCGGAGCAGCCCGGCCGGTCGCCGGAGCAGCCCGGCCGGTCGCCGGAGCAGCCCGGCCGGCGCGTGGGCGCCGGCCGGGCGAAGGGGATGTCAGCCCGCGTCGGCCACCGTCACGGTGAACGAGGCGGTGTTGTCCGCCGGGGTGGCGTCGGGCACCGTGACGGCGTCCCACTGGGTGTTGAGCTGGAGCGTGGCAGCCCCGAAGTCACCCGGCGCGGTGCCCGGCTCGGCGTAGAGCAGGACGTCGAAGCTCCGCTGCTCGCCGGCCATGAAACGCCCGCCCGGCACGGTGAAGCTGGTGAAGAAGCTCGGGGCGTCCTGCGGGTCGGTGCCCCAGATCTGCACGCCCGCCGGCAGCCCGGTCGCCTCGGCCCAGAGCTGGTCGTGCGCGGCGTCACCGGCCCACCCGACCGTCACCGGCAGCCGGCCCCGGTAGCTGCCGTCCTCCTGGCGGGTCAGCGTCGCCGCCCCGGCCGTGGTGAGCGAGGCGCGGGCCTGGGTGTCCTGCACGTAGGGCACCGGGTCGCGCAGCGACCCCGTGGTGGAGCGGAACCGCGCCGCGTAGCTGGCCCGGTCGGCGACCTCGTTCCGGCCGTCGCCGACGTTCACCGAGATCTTGCCGCCCTTCGCGATCATCGCGACGTCGCGGGTCGCCGTGAGCACCTCGAACGTGACGTTGAACTGCCGGCTCTCGCCCGGCTCGATGTCGCCGCCGGGCACGCCGCAGGTGGCGGTCCGCCGGTTGTCCTGCAACCCCCCGAAGCCGCACGCCTCCTCCGGGCTCACGCCGCGGAACGAACCGGCCACCGGCTCCAGCAGGAAGACGCTGAAGTAGGTGGCGACCGGGCCGTTGTTGGTCACCGTGACCGGCAGGCTGCCGTGGTAGCCGCGTGCGCCCGGTTCGAGCACCAGCCGACCCACCGAGATGTCGGCGGCCGGGTCGGCGGTGGGCGCGGCGGCGGCCGGAGCGGTGAGTGCCAGCAACGCGGCGGCCGAGCCGAGCAGGACGCCGGCGAGCCGGCCTCCGATACGTGTCCTCATCTGGAAGGTCCTCCCAAGGTCCCCGTCACCGCACGGCTGGTCCGCGCGGCGTCACCGGTAGCACGCGACGCGCGTCGATCCGGTTGCGATCTTTTCTGTGTGGAATCCGACAGCGGTTCAGCGGTACGTGTAGCGGTCCTCGTTGTTCTCGTGGTTCGGGTCCAGCAGCGGTTCGGCGCCGCTGCCGACCGGCGTCACCTCGGCGATGCCGGTACCGCTGGCGCTGTTCGTGTTGCGCAGGCCGAACCGGAAGGTCCGCTCCGCGCCGGCTCCGAGCGGACCGAAGCGGCAGATGATCGGTCCCTTCGGCGGTGCCCCGTCCCGGCAGGCCGCCCAGGCGTCACCGTCCGCGACGGTCCCCACCTGCATCCGCAGGTGCAGTTCGACCAGGTCGGCCGGGACCGCGCTGAGGTTCCGGACCGTGACCGAGATCGTCCCGGTACGTGCGCCGTCCGCGTCCGGCGCGCTCCACGCCACGTCACCGGCGGAGACCGTCAGGTCGGCCAGGTGCGGGTTCGGGCCGAACGAGGTGGGCCCGTCCACCTGGTCGAAGCGCTTCCCGGTCCACCGGTACCCGCGCCACTGGCGTTGCGACCAGTCCAGCGACCAGCCGCCGCCGGGCGCGATGTCCGCCATCTCCACCCGGACCGTGCCGCGGTCGGTGACCTGCGTGTCCAGCAACCACTCGGGAGCCGTCTTCGCGGACCGGGCGACCTGGCCGAGCACGACGATCCGGCCGGCGGCGTCCCGGTCGAGCGCCACCACCTGGGACGGGCCGTGCTGGAAGATCTGGCAGCGGAGCAGGGCGACCGTCTCCACCGTGCCGTCACCGTCCACGTCGCCGTGGGCGATCTCCTCCAGCAGCACGTCGCCCTCCTTGCGGTAGGTGGCGGCGATCCGGGTCGGACCCGCCGGGCAGACCGGGTCGGGCGTCCACGCCGGCAGGTCGACCCGGGCAGCCAGCAGTTGGGACCGGCTGATCCGTCCGTCCGGTGCGACCCGGCTCGGGCTGGCGGTGCTCGGCGCCGGCGTCGTCGGCGGTGGTGGTGGCGACGTGGTCTCGGACGGGCTCGGGGTGACGGTCTGGGCCGGCGTCGGGGGCGGTCCGGTCCGCCGGTCCAGCGCGGCGTTCGCACCCACCGGAATCACCACGGCGAGCACCACCGCCGCAGCGGTCACCACCGTGGTCCGCCGGCGACGCCGGCGCACGGTCCGCCGGACCGCCGCCGTCCCGGCCGGGCGCACCACCGGCACGTACGCCGCGCGGAACTCGGCGAACTCGCCGCCGACCAGGATGTCGTCGGGCTCAGTCATGGTGGTTCACCTCATTCGTGGTGGTGAGTTTCGCCGCCAGCGCGGCCCGCCCCCGGTGCAGCCAGGACTTGACGGTGCCCTCCGGCACGTCCTCCTGGGCCGCGATCTGCGCGACGCTGAGATCGGCCAGGTAGTGCAGAACCACCGCGCGACGCTGGTTGGCGGGCAGGTCGGCCAGCGCCGCGGTCAACGCGACGCGGTCCGGCCCGGGCCCCGGCACGTGCTCCTCACGCTGCCGGTGCAGCCATGCCTGGGCCGTCCGCACCCGCCGCCACCGGCTGGTCGCCAGGTTCCATGCCACCCGACGGATCCAGGCCACCGGATCGTCGTAGCGGGACACCCGGGACCAGCGCGCGAACGCCCGGCAGAACGCCTCCTGCACCATGTCCTGCGCCTGGGCCAGGTCGCCGCAGTAGGCGGTGAGCTGAACGGTCAGCGACCGGAAATGCGCATGGTAGAGACCGTCGAAGTCGACCGGCGCCGCTCCGGCCGGGCGCCTCGTGGTCTCCTCGGGCGGCGGCTCGTCGAGCCGCGGCTCCCTCGTCACTGTCATCCGGTCCTCCCCGTGGGCATGCCGCCGGCGCGGTCACACCGGTCACACGTCCGGACGCCGGTACGGGTTGCGGCCGTTGCCGTACCGGCGGGCGCCCGACTGTCCGGTCGGGGACAGCGGCGGTGGCCGGCGGCCGGTCCGGGCCCCGGACGCTGTGGTTGACTGTCGGTTCGGGGAGCGTGGAGGGAGAGTCAGGTGCAGTTGCCGGCCGTGCTCGGTGAGCCGATCCGGTTCGTGCTGAACTGGGGCCGTCGCTACTCGCTCTGGGTATTCAACTTCGGCCTGGCCTGCTGCGCCATCGAGTTCATCGCGACCAGCATGGGCCGGCACGACTTCATGCGCCTCGGCGTGATCCCGTTCGCCCACGGCCCCCGGCAGGCCGACCTCATGGTGGTCAGCGGCACGGTCACCGACAAGATGGCCCCGGCGGTCAAGCGGCTCTACGACCAGATGCCCGAGCCGAAGTACGTGATCTCGTTCGGTGCCTGCTCCAACTGCGGCGGCCCGTACTGGGACTCCTACTCGGTGACCAAGGGCGTCGACCAGCTCATCCCGGTCGACGTCTACGTGCCCGGCTGCCCGCCCCGCCCGGAGGCGCTGCTGCACGGCATCCTCCGCCTTCAGGAGAAGATCGCCGCCGAGCAGTCCGGCCTCGGCGGCGTACCCCGCCCGGACCGGCTCGCCTCCCCGGCGGACGTGGTCCCGCGCCCGGTCGAGGCGCTGACCGCGCCCCCGGTGCGTCCCCCGATCGGCTGACCCGCGCCGGTGGCGCGGCGGGGCTAGCCTGCGGACCATGACCGACTCCGCGGAGAAGCGTTCCGCCTACATCGTCGACGTGCTGACCGAGGAGTTCGGCGCGTCCATGGCGATCGACCCGGCGGCGTTCCGCCGGAAGTTCCGCAAGATGGCCGCCTCGCCGTTCGCGTTCTACCGCGGCAGCGCCTCGCTGTTCTACGCCGACCAGCGCGGCGAATTCGCCAGCGACCGCTTTCTCGACGACCGGACCAGCCGGGTCTGGATCCACGGCGACCTGCACGCCGAGAACTTCGGCACCTACATGAACGCCTCCGGCCGGCTCGTGTTCAACGTCAACGACTTCGACGAGGCGTACGTCGGACCGTTCACCTGGGACCTGAAGCGGCTGGCCGCCAGCGTGGCCCTGCTCGGCTACGCCAAGGCGCTCTCCGACCGGGTGATCGGCGAGCTGGTGACCAGCTTCGCCCGGTCGTACCTGACCGAGCTGCGGGCGATCGCCACCGGTGGGGACGACGCGATCGGCTCGATCACGTTGGAGAACGCCGACGGCGTGCTGCGTCGGGTGCTCCAGCAGGCCCGACTGAGCACCCGGGTGGACCTGCTCGCCGCGCAGACCACCGTCGACAACTACGAGCGGCGGTTCTCCCTCGGCGACGGCGTGCACGAGATCGACGCCGCCACCCGGGAACGGGTCTGCGCCGCGTTCGGCGACTACCTGCACACCCTTCCTGAGTCGAGCGCCCGGCTGCGCCCGGTGGCGACCACCATCAAGGACGTGGTGCTGCGCAAGGGCGTCGGCATCGGCTCGGCCGGGCTACCGTCGTACAACCTGTTGCTGGAGGGGCACACCGAGGCGCTGGAGAACGACGTCGTCATCTACATGAAGCAGGCCCAGGTGCCGGCCGTGGCGCGGCACATCGACGACGAGCGGGTCCGGTCGTACTTCCGGCACCAGGGGCACCGCACCGCCGAGTCGCAGCGGGCGTTGCAGGCGCATGCCGACCCGTGGCTGGGCTTCACCGAGCTGGACGGCGTCGGCCAGCTCGTCGCCGAGGTCTCCCCGTACGCGGCGGACCTCGACTGGGCCGACGTGAACGAGCCCGAGGACCTGGCCGGGGTGCTCACCGACCTGGGCCGGGCGGTGGCCCGGATGCACTCGGTGGCCGACGACGAGTCCAGCCACGACCTGGTCGACTACTCCACCGAGGAGTCGATCGTCGCGGCCGTGGACGCCGACGCCGACGGCTTCGTCGACTACCTGGTCGACTTCGCCCACCGGTACGGCATCCGGGCCCGCGAGGACCACCAGCTCTTCGTGGACCTGTTCCGCAACGGCCGGCTGCCCGGCATCTGAGCCGCCGCCCGGCTCACTGCGCGAAGTCCAGCACCACCTTGATGTCGTCGCCGGTCGACGCGTACGCCTCCCGGTACGCGGAGACCGGCACCCGGCGGGTGACCAGCGAGGTCAGCCAGGACCGGTCGGCGCGGGCGAGCGCCTCGGCGGCCAGCTCCCAGTGCCGGCGGCCCGCGTTGACCGAACCGAACACCACGTTGTTCTCCAGTACCAGCTCCCGGTTGAGCGCGCCGGCGTCGAAGTCGATGGTCCGGCCGCCGCTGGACACCCCGGTCAGACAGACGATGCCGTTCGGCGCGGCCTTGCACATCGCGTCCAGCACCACCGGCGGCGCGCCGGTGCACTCGACCACCACGTCCGGTGCGAGGTCGAGTTCGGCCACCGTCGACGTGTGGTACGTCGCGCCGAGCGCGCGGACCAGGTCCGGCTTCGGGCCGGTGGTGTTGCGGTCCAGCACGTGCACGGACAGCTCACGCTGGCTGGCCAGCAGCGCGGCCAGCAGACCGATCGGCCCGGCGCCGGTGATCAGCGCGGTCTTCGGCTTCCACTCGGCCCGGCGGCCGATCCGCTCGATGTGGTCCCACGCCTTCGCCACCACGCTCGTCGGCTCCAGCAGCATGCCCACCGACTCCAGCGCCGGGTCCAGCCCGACGGCGAACTTGGGCGGCAGCCGCCAGCGGTCCCGGGCGAAGCCGGGCAACCCCTTGATGCCGTGCTCGGTGTACCGCCCGTTGCGGCACATGTCCCACTCGTCCACCGCGCAGTTCGCGCAGGGCACCGGGTCGGGGCGGCGGACCACGCCGGCCACCAGGTCACCGGGGTGCAACGTGCCGGTCGGGTCCTCCAGCACCCGGCCCAGCGACTCGTGCCCGAGCACCAGGCGCTCCTGACCCGGCGGCGCCTCGCCGTACTCCCCGGCGATGATCTCCTGGTCGGTCCCGCAGACGCCCACCGCCAGCGCCTCGACCAGGATCGCGCCCTCCTCGGGCGCCGGCTCGGGCCAGTCCTCGGTGAGCCGCAGCGAGTCCGGGACACCGGGGGTCACAGTCACAGCGCGCACGGCCTCATCTTTCCCCGCCGGCCGACCGCCCGCTCGGCAAAGCGGCGAACCGGGCCCGGACGGCCCGACCCGGCCGGGAGCTGCCGGCCATAGGATCAGCGCATGACTCCGGAAGAGGTCGGCCGCCGCGTGGTCGCGCTGCTCGCGCCCGTCGAGGCCGCCGCGTCGGTCTCCGGCGGTCAGGGGTACGCCCGCGCCACCGTCGACGTACCGCCGGCGACCTGGGCGGACGCGGTGCGCGCGGCACGCGACGACGCCGAGCTGGGCTGTGACTTCCTCGACTGGCTGTCGGCGGTGGACGAGCTGGCCGACGGCTTCGACGTGGTGGCGCACCTCTGGTCGGTGCGGCACCGGCACGGGCTGCTGCTGCGCACCCGGGTCTCCCGGGACACACCGGTCGTGGCCTCGGTGGTCGACGTCTTCCCCGGCGCGGCCTGGCACGAGCGGGAGACCCACGAGATGTTCGGCATCGACTTCGCCGGGCACGGCGAGCTGCGGCCACTGCTGCTGCCGCCGGAGTTCGAGGGGCATCCGCTGCGCAAGGAGTTCGTGCTGGCCTCCCGGGTGGCGAAGCCGTGGCCGGGCGCGAAGGAGCCGGGCGAGTCGGAGGCGGGCGGCGGTCGCCGGCCGATCCGGCCGCCGGGCGTGCCCGCGCCGGGGGAGTGGGGGACGACGCCCACGCCGGCCGGCGCGGCCGGCGTCGGCGAGGGCCCCCGCGGCGGTACGCCGGCCCGCCCGGCCCGCGAGCGCCCGCCCCGCCCGGCCCCGGGTGAGCGTCCGGCGCGCCCCGCGTCCGGCGAGCGTCCGTCCCGCCCGGCCCCGGGTGAGCGTCCGGCGCGCCCCGCGTCCGGCGAGCGTCCGTCCCGCCCGGCCCCGGGTGAGCGTCCGGCGCGCCCCGCGTCCG
>NZ_JBITFD010000001.1:0-169249 GCF_044455765.1 Micromonospora sp. NPDC051141 | reverse complement strand
CGGCGTGCGTCCCGCGCCCCCGGCCTCTGGTGAGCGTCCGTCGCGTCCGGGCCCGGATGAGCGCCCGGGGCCCGACGGGCGCCATGTCCCTCCGGCCTCCGACGAGCGCCCTGTCCCTCCGGCCTCAGGCGGGCGACCTGTCCCTCCGGCCTCCGGCGGGCGACCTGTCCCTCCGGCCTCCGACGAGCGTCCCGCGCCTCCGGCCTCTGCTGGGCGTGGGACGCGGTCGGGCCCCGAGGCCCGTCCCGTCCCGGGCGCGTCCCGGCCGACCGGCCCGGCCCGGCGGGAACCCGCCCCGCCGCCTGCGGAGCCCGGTCCGCTCGGGCGCCCGCTCCCGGGGGAGCGACCGACCGGCCCGGCACGGCAGGAACCGGCGGACGACCGGCCCGCCGGCCCGGCCCGGCCCGACGCGGGCTCCGGCGTCGAGGCGGGGGAGGACTGATGCCGGACTGGTTGGAGCTGGTCCTGCGGGTGGTCGGCGTGCTGGTCGCGTTCCTCACTCTGCCGCTGATCGTCGGCCAGGCCGAACACAAGGTGATGGCGCACATGCAGGGCCGGCTCGGCCCGATGTACGCGGGTGGCTTCCACGGCTGGGCGCAGCTTGTCGCGGACGGCATCAAGTTCGTGCAGAAGGAGGATGTCACCCCGCGCGAGGCGGACCGGCAGGTGTTCCGGCTGGCGCCGGCGGTGGCGCTGGTGCCGTACCTGCTGGTGCTGCTGGTCATCCCGCTCGGCCCCGCGGGCCTGGTCGCCCAGCCGCTGGACATCGGCCTGTTCTTCGTGCTCGCCGTGGTGGGCATCGGGGTGCTGGCGGTGCTCATGTCGGCCTGGGCATCGGCCAACAAGTACAGCCTGCTCGGTGGGCTGCGCGGCGCGGCCCAGTTGCTCGGTTACGAGCTGCCGCTGGTGTTGGCCGCCGCCTCGGTGGCGATGGCGGCCGGCACCCTGAGTCTGAGCGGCATCGTCGAGGCGTGGCGGCCGTGGTGGCTGCTCTGGCAGGCGCCGGCCATGGTGATCTTCTTCGTGGCCGGGCTGGCCGAGATCCGTCGCCCACCGTTCGACATGCCGGTGGCCGACTCCGAGCTGGTCTTCGGCTACATGACCGAGTACACCGGCCTGCGCTTCGCGTTCTTCCTGCTCGCCGAGTACGTCGGCATCGTGGTGATCGCGGCGCTGACCACGGTGCTCTTCCTCGGCGGCTGGCAGGGCCCGTTCGCCGACGCGCAGCTCGGCTGGCTGTGGACGCTGCTCAAGGTGTTCGCCGTGGCGTTCGTGATCATCTGGCTGCGGGTGAGCTACCCCCGGCTCCGCGAGGACCAGCTTCAACGCCTCTGCTGGCTGGTCCTGGTCCCCCTCGCGCTGGCCCAGCTCGTCCTCACCGTCGCCGTCCGCCTGGCGCTGTAGCCCCACGCCAGCGCCCGTTCGGGCCGCCCCGCGCCCGTGCGCCCCGTGCCCGCCTCGCCCCGCGCCCGTGCGCCCCGCGCCCGTGCCCGCCGCGCACTTTCACGGAAAGAGTGGCTAACGGGGCCCGAATAGCCACTCTTTCCGTGAAAGTGCAAGATCGCGGGGCGGGGCGGGGCGGGGCGGGGCGAGGCGGGTGAGGTGGGTGAGGTGGGTCAGTGGAGGGGGGTGTGGGCGGGGTCCACGCGCTCGGCGGGGGGCGGAGGTGGGGGTGGGGTGCCGTCGCCGAAGGGACGGCCGCCCAGGTCCTCGCGGCCGTGTGGGGTCAGCCAGTTCGACAGGTCCGGGCCGAGCGGCACGATGCCGGTCGGGTTGATGTCCCGGTGGACCTCGTAGTAGTGCCGCTTGATGTGGTCGAAATCGATCGTGTCGCCGAAGCCCGGTGTCTGGAACAGGTCCCGGGCGTACGCCCAGAGCACCGGCATCTCGCTCAGCTTCTGCCGGTTGCACTTGAAGTGCCCGTGGTAGACCGGGTCGAAGCGGGCCAGCGTGGTGAACAGCCGCACGTCCGCCTCGGTGATCGTGTCGCCGACCAGGTAACGCTGGCCGGTGAGCCGCTCGCTCAGCCAGTCCAGCCGGTCGAAGAGTCGGTGGTACGCCTTGTCGTACGCCTCCTGGCTGCCGGCGAAGCCGCACCGGTAGACACCGTTGTTGACGTCGGCGAAGACGACCTTGTTGACCTCGTCGATCTCGGCACGCAGCGGCTCCGGGTACAGCTCCGGCGCGCCCGGCCGGTGGTACGCGGTCCACTCGGTGGACAGGTCCAGGCTCATCTGCGCGTAGTCGTTGGTCACCACCTGGCCGGTGGGCACGTCGACAAGCGCCGGCACGGTGATGCCCCGCTCGTAGCCGGGGAAGCGGGCGAAGTAGGCGTCGGCGAGCCGCTCGATGCCGAGCACCGGGTCCTTGCCGTCGGGGTCGAGGTCGAACGTCCAGCTCCGCTTGTCGTGCGTGGGGCCGGCCACGGCCTGCGAGATGGCGTCCTCCAGCCCGAGCAGCCGGCGCACGATGATCAGTCGGTTCGCCCACGGGCAGGCCCGGCTGACCGCCAGCCGGTAGCGGCCCGGTTCCACCGGCCAGCCGTCCCGCCCGTCGGCGGTGATCCGGGTGGCGATGTATCGCTGGTCGCGGGTGAACTCGCCGCCCGGTTCCACGTACTTGCCGCCGGTCCGGTCGAGGATCTCGTCGTCGCTGCCGCCCACGCCCACCTCCCAGGTTGTCGTCGCCTCCCATCATGGTCGCTCGGACCGGCCCCGGCAGTTCGAGCGGCGGAGACGGTCGCCACGAACGTTCGACCGGCGGGGACGGTCGCCATGACCGGTCGGGCGGTGGGGACGGTCGCCCCGACCGGTCGAGCGGCGGGGACGGTCGCCACGACCGGTCGGGCGGCGGAGGCCGTCGCGCCGGCCCGTCCCGGCGGGCCGGGCGCCGCCGAGCCGGCATAGGCTGCCGGCCGTGACCGATCTGGAGGCGGCGGCCCGACGTTTCATCGCCGACGTGTGGAACGCCGGCCGCGAGGAGAGCGCGTACGAGCTGGTGGCCCCGGAGTGCCCCGGACTGGGCGGCGCCGGGCCGGCGGCGGTGCTGGCCGGGCACCGGGACCGGCGGGCGTCCTTCCCGGACCTGCGCTACAAGATCGTCGAGCTGGTGGCCGGCGACGGGCGGGTCGCGGTGCACTGGCGGGCGGCCGGCACCCAGGCCGGGCAGTTCGGCCCGGTGCCGCCGACCGGGCGGGTGGTCAGCTACTCCGGGGCCTCGTTCCTGCGCTTCGACGACGCCGGGCGGATCGTGGACGTGTGGAGCGTCAACGAGCTGTTCCAGGTGCTCCAGCAGCTTGGTGTGGAGATGTTGCCGCCGCTCACACCCGGCGGGGCGTGATCCGGCTGATCGGCAGGTTCACCGGGAACGGCTCGCCGGTGTCGACGAACTTGGTCCACCGACCGGTCTCCGTGTAGACCTCGTGCACCGGATCGATCCTGTAGGTGTGGACGACGAGGCCCTCCTCCTCGATCTCGATCCGCCAGTAGAACGGAATGCCGGCCTGCGCGTAGAGCGCTGGCTTGAGCACCCGGTCGATGGACCGCGTGCTGGGCGAGACGATCTCCACGGCGAGCACCACCTCGTGCGGCTCGTACCGGGACGGCTCGCGGGCGGCGGCTGCTGCGGTGGTGACCAGCACGTCCGGGATGAAGGAGCGGGTGCGGTTGATCCGCACGCCGACCGCCTGGGTCACGTCGTACCCGTCGGGGCAGTCCTCGTCGAGCGCGACGCCGAGCAACATCGCGATGCTCTGGTGCACCCGGGTGGGGGAGGGGGACATGAGCAGCACTCCATCGAGCAGTTCACGGCGGCGACCGTCATCCGGCAGCGCGTCCAGATCGTCGGTCGTCCACTCGCGCTCCGGCGGGTGGTCGCTCTCCAGCGCGGCGGTCATCGGTAGGCCCTTCCCGGTGTGTCGTTCTCCCCGCGCTCACGATAGCGCCGCCAAGAGTCGGGTGGTGGTCGCGCGCGCCGGGGGCACAGGGCAGGATGGGCGGCATGAGCGAGCACGGTGGAGTGCCCGGCGGCGGGCTGGTGAAGGGCCTGGCGGTCACGTTGAAGACGATGACCCGCCGGTCGACCACCCAGCAGTACCCGGACGTGGCGCCCGAGCTGCCGCCCCGCTCCCGTGGCGTGATCGCGCTGCTGGAGGAGAACTGCACGGTCTGCATGCTGTGCGCCCGGGAGTGTCCGGACTGGTGCATCTACATCGACTCGCACAAGGAGGAGGTGGCGGTGCCCGGCGCCGCCCGCCCCCGGCAGCGCAACGTGCTCGACAAGTTCGACATCGACTTCTCGCTCTGCATGTACTGCGGCATCTGCATCGAGGTCTGCCCGTTCGACGCGCTCTACTGGTCGCCCGAGTTCGAGTACGCCGAGTACGACATCAAGGACCTGTTGCACGACAAGGACCACCTGGGCGAGTGGATGGGCACCGTACCGCCGCCGCCGGCCCACGACCCGCTCGGCGACCCCTCGAAGGAGGAGACCACCGCCGCCCGCAAGGCCGCCGCGCCCGCCGCCCGTCCGGCCCCGACCCGGGTACGCTCCGACGACGCCGACTCCCCGGGCGGAGGCGCGGCCTCATGACCGGTGCGGACGTGCTGCTGCTCGCGCTCGGCGCGGTGGCGGTGGGCGCGGGCGCGCTGGTGGTGGGCACCCGCCACCTGGTCCGGGCCGGGCTGTGGCTGGTGGTGTGCCTGGGCGCGCTGGCCGGCGACTACCTGGTGCTCACCGCCGAGCTGGTGGCCTGGGTGCAGGTGCTGATCTACGTGGGCGCGGTGGTGGTGCTGCTGTTGTTCGCGGTGATGCTGACCCGGGCCCCGATCGGCCCCTCGGACGACCTGGACCGGCCCGGCTGGCCGGCCGCGCTGGTCGGCGCCGGCAGCGGCCTCGGCCTGGCCGTGCTGCTTGTCGACGCGTTCCGCTGGTCGCGGGTGGAACTGCCGGCGGCGGGGACCGCCGAGCGCCTCGGCGAGCAGGTGTTCCGGTCCTGGGTGCTGCCGTTCGAGGTGCTCTCGGTGCTGCTGCTGGCCGCGCTGGTCGGCGCGATCGTGCTCTCCCGCCCGGACATCGGCCGCCCGCCCGGGCCCGTCGACGCCGCCGACCGGACCGTGGGCACCGGGCCGACTGCGGGCACCGGGCCGACTGTGGCCACCGGCCCGACTGTGGCCACCGGGCCGACTGCGGGCACCGGGCCGACTGCGGGCACCGGCCCGACTGCGGGCACCGGTCCGGCCGGCAGTTCCGAGCCGGCCGGCAGGGCCGGTCCGGCTGCCGGCCTGGAACCGGCCGCCGCAGCCGCCGACGAGGGCGGACGCCGGTGAGGCCGGTCATCCCGTACGTCACCGCCGCGCTGCTGTTCGGCCTCGGCGTGTACGGCGTCCTGCGTCGCCGCAACGCGGTGCTGGTGCTGATGGCGGTGGAGCTGATGCTGAACGCGGTCAACCTGGTGCTGGTCACCGCGGACACCACGGTCCGGGCCGCGTTGCCGCACTCCGGGCAGGTGTTCGCGCTGTTCGTGATCGTGCTGGCCGCCGCCGAGATCGGCGTCGGGCTGGCCATCGTGCTCCAGCTCTACCGGCTGCGGGCCAGCGTCACGGTCGACGACGTCCCGCTGGCCGAGCGGTCCCCGGAAGGCGCGGCGCGATGAGCGCGCCGACGCTCTGGCTGGCGGCGGTGCTGCCGGCCGCGCCGCTGGTCGCCGGCCTGCTCGGGCTGCTGTTGCCGCCCGCGTCGCACGGGGACCGGGCGCCGGCCCGGAAGCTGGCGGTCGGGCTGGGGGTGACCGGCGCGGCGGTGGCGTTGCTGGCCGCGCTGGCGTTGCTGGTCCGCGTGGACGGGCCGGTCGAGGCGGCCACCACCTGGGTCGAGGTGGGCGGGCTGCGGGTCACGCTGGGCCTGCGGCTGGACGGCGTGGCCGTGCTGGTCGCCACCGCGGTCACCGTGGTGGCGTTGGCCGTGCAGGTCTACTCGACCGGTTACCTGCGTCGCGGGCCGCACGACGACGCCGACGTGGACCACCGCTACCCGCCGTACGCGGCGCAGCTCAGCCTCTTCACCGCCGCCATGCTGACCGTGGTGGTCTCCGGTGACCTGATCATGCTGCTGGTCGGTTGGGAGGTGATGGGCATCTGCTCGTACCTGCTCATCGCCCACGACCGGCGGCTGCCGGAGGCGCCCGGCGCGGCGGTGAAGGCGTTCCTGGTCACCCGCGTGGGTGATGTGGGCTTCCTGCTCGGCATCGCGCTGCTCGGCGTGGGCGCGGGCAGTTTCCGGATCGCCGACGTGCTGGCGCACGACTACGGCACCGGCACGCTGACCGCGGCCTGTCTGCTGCTGCTGGCCGGCGTGGCCGGCAAGAGCGCCCAGTTCCCGCTGCACACCTGGCTGCCGGACGCGATGGCCGGCCCGACGCCGGTCTCCGCGCTGATCCACGCCGCGACCATGGTGGCCGCCGGGGTCTACGCGGTGGCCCGGCTGTTCCCGCTGTTCGAACGGGCCCCGGCCGCGCTCGCCGTGCTGGGCGTGATGGCGGCGGTCACGATGCTGCTGGGCGCGTTCGCGGCCACCGCCCAGGACGACCTCAAGCGGGTGCTGGCCTGGTCGACGGTCTCCCAGATCGGGTACATGACCGGCGCGCTGGCGGTCGGCGCGCCGGCCGCCGCGCGGTTCCACCAGCTCACCCAAGCCGCGTTCAAGGCGCTGCTGTTCCTCGCCGCCGGTGCGGTGATCCACGCGGTGGGCACCACGCTGATGTCCCGGATGGGTGGCCTGCGCGCCGCCATGCCGGTCACGTTCTGGTGCATGCTGGTCGGGCTCGGCGCGCTGGCCGGGGTGCCGCCGCTGTCCGGTTTCTGGAGCAAGGACGGCGTGCTGGCCGCCGCCGAGGCCGCCGCGCTCGACGACGCCGGCCCGACCGCGCCGTGGGTGGGCTGGCTGGTCTGGCTGGCCGGGCTGCTGGGGGTGGCGGTCACCGCCTGGTACGCGACCCGCCTGCTGCTGCGCGTGTTCTTCGGCGCGACCCGTACGCCGCTGCTCCGGCCGCACGATCCGCCGGCGTCGCTGCGCCTGCCGGTGCTGTTGCTGGCGGTGCCGGCGGCGCTGCTCGGGCTGGCCGCGTTCGCGCCCTGGTTCGCCGACCGGCTGCGGGTGCCGGGTGACGCCTCCGGCGAGGCGGTCGAGCTGGTGCACCTGGCGCCGAACCTGATCCTGCCGTTCCTGCTGCTGGTGGTCGGCGCGGGCGGGGCCTGGGCCGGCTGGCGTCGGGACCCGGCCGCCGACCCGGCCCGCTTCCTGGGTCCGCTGCGGCCGGTGTTCGCCCGGGCGTTCCGGCTCGACGACGTCCAGCACGCCCTGGTCGTACGCCCGACCGGCGCGTTGGCGCGGGCCGTGCGGGCCGGCGACGAGCTGGGCGTGGACGGCCTGGTCGAGGGTGCCGGCCGGGCGGCGGTGGAGGCGGGCGGCGGGCTGGCCGCGCTGCACCGGGCGGCGCTGCCCCGCGCGGCGGCCGGCGTGCTGGCCGGCGCGTTGCTGATCGGCCTGGCGGTCGCCCTGATCGGAGTCACCTCATGACGTTCGGGCAGCTTCTGCTGGTGGCCGTGCTCGCGGTCCCGGCGCTGGGCGCGGTGGCGACCGCCGCCATGCCGGGTGACCGGGCCGGCCGGCTGGTCGGTACCGCCGCCGCCGCGTTGACGCTGCTGGCGACGCTGCCGCTGGTCGGCGGCGGGCACGGCTGGTTCGGGTACGGCCCACGCCCGGCGGTGCAGCCGTGGCACCGGCTCGACGTGCCCTGGGTGCCCGGCCTCGACCTGCGCTTCCACCTGGGCGTGGACGGCATCTCCTGGCCGCTGGTGGTGCTGACCGCGTTGCTCACGTTGCTCTGCTGCGGCTACACGGTGTGGCGGGTGCCGGCCGGCGGCGGCAGCGGGCGGGCGCTGGTGGCGTTGCTGCTGGTGGTCGAGGTGGGCATCCTCGGCACGTTCCTGGCGCTGGACCTGGTGCTGTTCTTCCTCTTCTTCGAGGTCGTCCTGCTGCCGATGTACGCGATCATCGCCGGCTGGGGCGGCGAGGACCGGCGGCGGGCGGCCCGCAAGTTCGCGCTCTACACGCTGTTCGGTTCGGTGCTGCTGCTTGTCGGCGTCTACGTCGTGGTGGCCGCCGCGGGCACCGCCGACCTGGTCACGTTGACCGGCGGCGCCGGCCTGTCGCGGAGCACCCAGCTCGCCGCGTTCACGCTGTTGGCGTTGGCGTTCGCGGTGAAGAGCCCGCTCTGGCCGCTGCACTCGTGGCTGCCCGACGCGCACACCCAGGCGCCGACCGTGGGCAGCGTGATCCTGGCCGGCGTGCTGCTGAAGATGGGCACGTACGGGCTGATCCGGGTGGCGGTGGGGGTGGCCCCGGAGGGGGCCCGCTGGGCGTCGCCGGTGCTCGGCGCGCTCGCCGTCGCGGCCATTCTGGTCGGTGGCCTGGTCTGCCTGGCGCAGGACGAGCTGAAGCGGCTGATCGCGTATTCGAGCGTGGGGCACATGGGTTTCGTGCTGCTCGGGGTGGCCACGCTCACCGCCACCGGCCTCCAGGCGGCGCTGATCGGCAACATCGCCCACGGGGTGCTCACCGGGCTGCTGTTCTTCCTGGCCGGAGCCGTCAAGGACCGGACGCACACCGGTTCGTTGGCCGAGCTGTCCGGGTTGCGGGAGACCGCGCCCCGGCTGGCCGGGCTGCTGGGCTTCGCGGCGGTCGCCTCGCTGGGGCTGCCGGGCCTGGCCGGCTTCTGGGGGGAGGCGTTCGCGGTGGTGGCGGCCGTGCGGCGGGGCGGCCCGCTGTGGTTGACGCTGGCGGTGCTGGCCGCGCTGGGCGGCGCGCTGGCCGCCGCGTACCTGTTGCGGTTGTTGCGCCGGGTCACCCACGGCCGGCCCTCCCCGGCGGTGGCCCCGCTCGGGCCGGGGCTGGCCGGCGCGGAGTTGACCGCCTGGGCGCCGCTGGTGCTGCTGGCGCTGGCGGTCGGCCTGGCCCCGGCGTTGGTCCTGTCCTACGCCTCCGGCCCGGTGGAGGCGCTGCTGGGGGTCGTGCCATGAGTCTGGTGCAGAGCGTCGACAACGTGGCGTTGCTGCCGGGCTACCTGGCCGCCGGCACCGCGATCCTGGTGCTCCTGGTGGACCTGCTGGTGGCCCGTCGGGCGGTGACGGTGACGGTGGCGGCGCTCGGCGCGGCCGGCACCGCGGTCGGTGCGGCGCTGGTCGGCGCGGCCGGCACCCGGCGCACGTTCTGCGTCGACGCGGACTGCTCCTGGGTGTGGAACGGTCGGGCCGCGTTGGCGGCGGTGGTGATCGCGCTGCTCACGCTCGGCGTGCTGGCGATCTCCGGTCCGCTGCTGCGCGCCGGGCGCACGCCGGCCGGGGAATACTGCTTCCTGCTCGCCTGCGCGATGACCGGCGGCGTGGTGCTCGGCGCGGCCGGTGACCTGATCACGTTGATCGTGGCGTTGGAGACGTTGACGCTGCCGTTGTACGTGCTGGTCGGGCTGCGCCGGGCGAGCCTTGCCGGGGCCGAGGCGGCGGTGACGTTCTTCGTGGTCAGCGTGGTCGCCACCACAATCACGCTGCTCGGCGCGGCGTTGCTCTACGCGGTCACCGGCAGCCTGCACCTGGACCGGCTCGGCGTCACCCTGGCCGCCCGGGACGACCTGACCGACCTGCCGCTGACCACTGTCGCGGTGGCGCTGGTGGTGGCCGGGCTGGCGTTCAAGGTCGCCGCGGTGCCGTTCCATGCCTGGGCGCCGGCCACCTACGACGGGGCGCCGCTGCCGGTGGCCGCGTACCTGTCGACCGCGTCGAAGCTGGGCGGTGTGGTGGCGTTGCTGGCGGTGGTGCAGCGGGCGCTGCCGGGTGGCGTGACCGGTCCGGTGCTGGCGTTGCTGGCGGTGCTGACTATGACCGTGGGCAACCTGGTGGCGCTGCGTCAGCGGCGTACCGTGCGGTTGTTGGCCTGGTCGTCGGTGGCCCAGGCGGGCTACATTCTGGCCCCGCTGGGCGCGTTGGCGCTGGCCGCCGGGCGCACCCCGGACGCCCGCGCCGGGGCGTACGCGGCAGCGGTCGCGTACGCCGTGTTCTTCGTGCTGCTGGAGTTGGCCGCGTTCGCCGCGGTGGTGGCGTTGCGGCCGGCGGACGGTGACGGCGGCACGCTCGCCGACCTGCGCGGCGCGGCGCGGCGGCACCCGTGGGTGGGTGGCGCGTTCGCGTTGGCGCTGATCGGGCTGGCCGGGCTGCCGCCGGGCCTGGCCGGGCTGTTCGCCAAGGTGACCGTGGTGCGGTCGCTGCTGGCCGGGCACGCCGGCTGGCTGGCCCTGGTGGTGGCGTTGAACGCGGTGCTGGGCCTGGCGTACTACCTGCGGGTGACGGCGTCGCTCTACGCGGTGCCGAGTGGCGTCGCCGCGGCCCGACCGGCCCGCGCGGTGGCGGTCGCGCTCGGGGTGGCCACCGTGGCGGCCGTGGTGATCGGGGTCGCACCGCAGCTCGTGCTGGACGTGGCGGCCCGCTGACCGGTTCCTGCCCGGGTGGGCGGTCGGTTCAGCGGGCGCACAGGAATCCCCAGTCAACTTTCAGCCATGAGCCGGATGGTTGACGGGTACCGGTGTGTTGAACCGGTCAGCGGGTTCCCGTGTGGTCCCGCGGCACCGAAGGAGCGATCGTGCATCACAACCGTCTCAAGACCGCAGCGCTGCTCGGCCTGTTGACCTCGCTGATCCTCGCGGTCGGCTACTGGTTCGGCGGTAGCGGCGGTCTCGTCATCGCCGTGCTCGTCTCGTTGGTGATGAACGGCGTGACCTACTTCTACTCCGACAAGCTGGCCCTGCGTTCGATGAAGGCGCAGCCGGTCAGCGAGGCCCAGTTCCCCGAGCTGTACCGCATGGTGCGGGAGTTGTCCACGCAGGCCGGCAAGCCGATGCCCCGGCTCTACGTGAGCCCGACGTCGCAGCCGAACGCGTTCGCCACCGGGCGTAACCCGGAGCACGCGGCGGTCTGCGTCACGCAGGGCATCGTGGAGATCCTGGACTACCGGGAGCTGCGCGGCGTGATCGGGCACGAGCTGTCCCACGTCTACAACCGGGACATCCTGATCTCCAGCGTGGCGGCCGGTCTGGCCGGCATCATCACCATGCTGGCGAACATCGCCTGGTTCATCCCGTTGGGCTCCTCGGACGACGAGGACGGCCCGAACCCGGCGGTGCTGCTGCTCACCCTGATTCTCGGCCCGATCGCGGCCACGGTGATCCAGTTGGCGATCAGCCGCAGCCGGGAGTACCAGGCCGACCAGTCCGGCGCGGAGCTGAGCCGCGATCCGCTGGCCCTGGCCAGTGCGCTCAAGAAGATCCACCTGGGCACGCAGGCCCGCCCGCTCGCGCCGCAGGGCCAGCTCACCAGCACCGCGCACCTGATGATCGACAACCCGTTCAAGCGGGGCGGCGGCATCGCCGCGATGTTCGCCACCCACCCGCCGATGGAGCAGCGGGTGGCCCGGCTGGAGCAGATGGCCCGCAACTCCGGGCCGGTGCAGTTCCAGCGCTGACCCGTCCGTCCGTCATCCTCCGCCCGCGTCCGGCCCGGACGCGGGCGGAGTCGCGTTCCGGCAGCCTTCCGACGGGAGCCGGCCTCAGGCCGGTTCGGGAATCCGGTCAAGCCGGGTGAACAGTCCCACGACGAGCAGCAGCAGCCCCGCCACCAGGTAGGCCGCGGCCGGACCGAACAGCGCGGCGGTGCCGCCGAGCAGGAAGATCCCGACGCCGGAGAGCATGATGTTGCCGGCCACCATGGTCGCCTCCACCTGCCCCATCCGCTCCCGGGGCGCCAACCGCGCGAACGTCGCCTGCGCGCCGATCAGCCAGCCGCCACCGGCGCCGATCAACGCGTTCGCCACGGCCAGCGCCCAGAGCGGGGCGCCGATCACCACAAGTAGGCCGGCCAGCAGGAACGCGGTGCCCAGCGCGCGGGTGGCCAGGACCTGACCGGCGACCCGGGCCAGCCAGCTCCGACGCCCGACCACCAGCACGAACACGGCCCCACCGAACGACGAGGCGGCCAGCAGCACCGGTCGCCAGCCCCCGCCGGTCAGGTCCGGGGCGAGCGTCTCCGGCAGCGCCCCGGACAGCGCGGTGGTCACGGTGAGCAGCGCGACGCCGCGCAGGACCGGATGGCCGGCGATGATCCGCAGGCCGGCGGTGGCGGGTGGCCGGGGACCCCGGTGCTCCTGCCGACCGACCGGCAGGCCGGCGAGCACCCCGGCCGCGAGCAGGAACGACACCAGGTCGATCACCAGGGCGGTCCGGGGGCCGAGCGCCACCGTCATGCTCGCGCCGGCGACCAGGCCGACCACCTGGCCGCTCTGGTTCGCGAACGCGGAGAGCCCGAACAGCGGCAACCGCAGCGGCGCGGCCACCGCCTCGGCGGTGACCGCCACGTGCACGCTCGAATACCCGGCCCGGACCGCGCCGAGCAGCCCGGCGGCCACGATCGCCGGCAACGGCTCGGGCACCACCACCGGTACGGCGATGAGCGCCGCGCCGGCCAGCGACAGCCCGACCAGCATGGTGCGCCGGGCCGGCACGTCCAGCCAGCCGCTGAACACGGTCGCGACCAGCAACGCGGGCAGCGTCCGGGCGGCGTAGACGGCGGCCGGCCCGAGCACCGAGTCGGTCTGGTCGTAGGCGAGCAGCAGCAGGGCGGCGAGCCCGACGAAGTCCCCCAGCTCGGAGATGCCCCGGGCGATCAGCAGCCGGGACGCCACCGGATGCCGGAAGAGCGCCCGGTAGCCGGGCGTCGCGGGGTCGGTCATCGGGCTGACGGGTCCGCTGTCTCGACCCGCGACGGCGCACCCGCCGTGCCGCTCATCCGACCTCCGTAGACGCCGGCGGCGACCCTGCCGCCGTTGGCATGGACTCGATTCGATGAGGAACCTACCCCGTACCGATCGGTACGGCAGCCCCTGTCCCCGGCGGAATGTGCGGCGGCGGGTCCGGCCCGGGTGTCAGCGCTACTGCCCGCAGAGCCGCGCGGTGGAGAACGGCGGGCCCGGCGTCAGCTGACCCCGCCAGACCGGGTTGATGGTGACCGCCAGCGCCGGAATCTGCCAGGCCGCGCCGAGCAGTTGCAGCGTGGGGTACTCGGACCGCCGCTGCTGGACGTCCCGGCCCTCCAGGAAGTCGATCGCCCGGTCGGTGACGTCCGGCTGGCCCAGCAGCCCGCCGTGCAGGGCGGGCACCTCGTAGACCGGGATCTGGGTGAACTGACCGGGCGGGAGTTCGGTCGCGCTGACCGTCGGCAGGAAGGCGACCATCCGGACGCCGGGGACCGGGCACATGGTCTGGAACCGGTAGAACGGGGCGTTCGCCAGCAGTGAGCGGATGAACGGCTCGTCCGGGCTGTCCCCGCCCCCGCTGGCGCGGGCCACCAGCGCGAAGATCCCGCGCAACTGCCAGCCGGGGGCGATCCCCCAGCCCGCCGCCGCGTCCTCCGGCGGATAGTAGACGCGGGCGGCGCGCACCAGCGGGCTGAACATCAGCAGCGCCTTCACCGGCGAGTCCGGGTGGTCGCGCAGGTAGGTCCGCCCCACCATCGCGCCCTCGCTCTCGCCGAGCAGCGCCACCGGCCGGCCGGTCCGGGCGTGCAACGCGTGCACCTGCCGGGCGAGCAGGGCCGCGCTCGAATCCAGCGAGCGGTGCGTGTCCTGCGGGGTGTACGGCAGCGGCCGACCGGCGGCGTCCGCACCGACGTAGGAGAACGTCTCCGCCGCCGGGTCGACGGCGGGCCGCCCGTCGTACCGCGAGTCGTGCGTTCCGATCACGATCACCGCGTACCGGACCGAGGCGGGCAGCGGCCGGTCGAGCAGCGGCGGCCGGAACGTCCTGACCTGGTGGGCCGGACGCGACGTCACCACCTGGGCCGCCAGCGGGATGGCCAGCGCGAGCACGACCACGACCGGGGCCACCGGGACCCGGGGCCAGTGGACCCGGGACGGCAGCAGCGCGGCGCGTACCGACCGGTTCCACAGCAGCCCGTTCGCGGCCCCGGCGAGCGCCGCCACCAGCAGCGTCCACCAGCCGGGCACCCGCCAGACGACCGCCCCGGCCACGGTGATCAGCACGAAGTCGAGCAGCGACCAGCCGACCAGCGCCGCCGACGGCAGCCCACGCCACCCGTGGGTGTTGACCGCCGCCCGTTGCAGGAACGGCGCGAGCAGCAGCATCGGCCCCACCGCGGCGAACACGAACCAGGAGAGCGACACCACGCCGGCGGCGACGGCGAGCGCGGCGAACGGGGTGACGATCACCGCGGTCAACGCCGCGATTCCGAGGTTGCGCCGCAGGATCCGCCGCCGGTCCGGCCGGGGCGCCTCGGCCGGCCAGGCGAGGCTCACCAGGCCGGCGGAGAGCAGCCCGCGCAGCCCGATGGCGACCACCAGGCCGAGCGCGTACTCCTGCCAGGAGTCGTGGTAGACCAGCAGCCACCGCATGTCGGTGTACGAGTCGTACGGCCAGACCGCCGAGCCCTGCGGCGAGAGGCCCTCCGCGCTGCGGAAGTCAAGCGCCAGGAACAGCACGTTCTGGAGCACCGGGACGGCCGCGGCCAGCGCGACGAGCCCGAGCAGCCTGCCCCTCGCCTTGCTCACCGCTCCTCCTCGCCCGGTCTCCCTCACCGACTCTCCGACGCGGGGTGGCCGGACGGGACGGAATGCCGGAAATCGCTGGCGCGATCCGGGTGGGCCGGGCCACTGTGAGGCAGTCGACCGTTCCACCCGCCCTCGGTCGGCGTTAGGGTCGAAGGGCTTCTGACTCGTTACATCCCTGGAGGTCGACAGTGGCCGCGCTGCGCCAGTACCTCGGCGTCTGGCGGATCCCCGGCGCGCCGATGCTGTTGATCCTCGGCATCATCGGGCGGCTCGGGATCGGCATGACCCCGCTGGCGCTGCTGCTGGTGGTCGAGCAGGTCACCGGCCGCTACTCGCTCGCCGCCGTCGCCGGTGGCATCTACGCGCTCTCCGGCGCCGCGCTCAGCCCGATCGCCGGCCGGATCGCCGACCGGGTCGGCCCCACCCCGGTGTTGCTGGCCACCGCGCTGGCCCACCCGCTGGCGCTGCTCGGGCTGCTCGGCGCCAGCCGCTCCGACGCCGGCAACCTCGCCCTGATCTACCTCGCGGCGGGCGTCGCCGGCGGCACGTACCCGCCGCTGACCGCTGCCATCCGGGGCGCCTGGAACGACCTGACCACGCCGGCCAGCGGGCGCGGGCACCTGCGCAACACCGCGCTCGCGGCCGAGACCTCCCTGTTCGAGGTCGTCTTCGTGCTCGGCCCGCTGCTGGTGGCCGGCTTCGTGCTGTTCGCCGACGCGTCCACCGCGCTGCTCGGCGCCGCCGTGGTCACCCTGGTCGGCACCGGATCGGTCGCGCTCGGCCGGGTGATGCGCGCCTGGCGCCCGCACCCGCGCGAACACCACGCCCGGGGGCTCGGCCCGCTGCGGGTCGGTGGCTTCCCCGCGCTGCTGCTCTGCGTGGCCAGCCTCGGCATCGCGTTCGGCGCGTCCGGCGTGATCGTCCCGGCCTTCGCCGGCAACAGCGGCGCCGCCGACCCGGAGAGCCTGGCCGGCGTGCTGCTCGCCGTCTGGGGCATCGGCAGCGCCGCCGGTGGCTTCACCTTCGGGGTACGCAAGCCGGCCGCCAACATGACCCGCCAGTTCGCCTGGCTGCTCGGCGCGGTGGCGGCCAGCTTCGCCGTCTTCGCGGTGATGCCCGGTCCTGCCGCGCTCGGCGTCGCGCTGGTGCTCGGCGGCGCCGCCATCGCGCCCGCGCTCACGCTGGAGAACACGCTCGTCGGGCGGATCGCCCCGGCCGGCATGCTCAACGAGGCGTACACCTGGGTGGTGACCATGTCGGTCGCGGCGAGCGCGGCCGGCGGCGCGGTCGCCGGCCTGATCGTCGACCACGCCGGCGGCGTGCCGTGGGCGTTCCTCTTCGCCGGTGCGGCCGTCGCCGTCGGGGCGGTGGTCGCCGCGCTGCCCACCGGCCCGATCGCCCGCGCCGAGGCGTCCGCGGTCCGCGCCGAGCAGTCCCTCGCCGCCTGAGCCCTTCCTGCCGTTCCCTTGCGCCGTGCCCTCGCGCCGCGAGCGGGCTCCCGCGGCGGTGTGGGTGCACTTGTTGTTGCTCAGGCGACCACAAGTGCACCCACACTGGACGCCGCCGGTGCCGCGGCGGGTGCGCCACGGGCCTGCGTTGGATGCTCTCTGGCATGGTCTGACCCACCCGAGTCGACCAAGGGGTTCGCGTCCGTCGCCGTCCGGTCGGGTAGCCGCGGTCCGGGCGGCGGCTCCAGCTCGGCCGGTGGACCGGCACCGGGCCTGCGCAGCGCGCCCACCCCGGCCGCCACCAGACCCAGCGCGACGGTCCCGACCGCGCACACCAGCAGCGTCGGCCGTGCGCCCAGCGCTGCCGTCGCCGGGCCGCCCAGCATCGTGCCCAGCGGCACCGCCAGCACCGTCACCGCGCCGTTGGCGGCCAGCACGCGGGGCAGCTCCGCCACGGCGGCCCGGCGCTGGAACAACGCGGTCGCGGTCGGCAGGTAGGGCGCCCAGACCAGACCGGCCACCGCGAACGCCGGCAACGACACGACGACCGGCGCGCCCAGACCCAACGGCAGCAGCGCCGCCCCGAACGCCACCACGATGCCGAGCAGCGTGGGCCGCAGCGGCCGGTCCCGCAGGTGACCGGTGAGCAGCCCACCGGCCAGCGACCCGACGCCGAACGCGGTGTAGTAGCCGCCCAGCGTCGCGGCGGACGCGTGCAGGTCCTCGGTCACGTGCACCGGCATGGCCACGTAGAACGGCCCGAACAGGAAGAAGAACCCGCAGCTCAACGCCAGCAGGCCGAGCAGCGACCGGTCCCGGCCGATGACCCGGAACCCGGAGGTACGCGACGGGCCGGCGCCCGCCGCCCGACCCGCGCGACGGCGTACGGCCGGGACCACGAGCCGGTAGCTGACCGCCAGCACCGCGAAACTGGCCGCGTCGATCGCGATCACCCACACCGCGCCCGTCCCGGCGATGAGCAGCCCGGCCAGCGGCGGCCCGACGATGGTGGCCGCCTGCCCGAACAGGCCGAGCAGCGCGTTGCCGGCCAGGTGGTCCCGTTCCGGCAGCAGCTCGGCGACCAGCGTGAACCGGCCGGCCGACCCCCACGGGTGCAGCAGCGACGAGGCGGCGAGCAGCGCCACGTACAGCCCGACGTCCAGCACCCCGGCGACATGCGCGACCGGGATCGCCCCCAACGCAAGCGCCCGCAGCGTCGCGTCCCAGCCGGCGAGCTGCGCCCCGCTCCGCCCGCCCAGCACGCGCCCCAACAGCACCGCGCCGGCCGCGCCCGGCAACGTGTACGCGGCCACCGCGAACGCCGTCCAGGTGCCGCGCTGCCCGACCGGCGAGAGTTCCAGCGCCAGCCACGTCACCGCGACCAGGGCCAGCCCGTCGCCGAGCGCGGAGACCGCGAGCCCGGGGAGCAGCCGGCGCAGCACGGGGTGGGCGAGGACCGGGCGGTAGGGGAGGAGCGGCATGGCTCCCACCCGACCGCACGGGGGGCCCTCATCTCAACGAAGTTGCCTCAGGGCAGAAGAACCGCGTCGTACGGGGTGACCGATGGGCCGCGAGGTGGGCGTGCGGGCCGCCTGATCGACACATGCCGCATGGAGGTGAGTCCGCAGCCTCAGCCCGACGCAAGCCGCGCCTGGTGCTGGTCGGTGCCGCGCAGGTAGCTGATGGTGACGCCGGACGTGCCGGCCAGCGCCTCGGCGAGGGTGACGCAGGAGCGCAGTTCCGTGCCGTCGACGCTGGTGAGCAGGTCACCCGGGCGTAGGCCGGCGGTGTCGGCGCGGCTCTGCGGGGTGACGTCGGTGATCAGCAGGCCGGGCGTGTCGGGCAATCCGACGGCGCTACGCATCCGCCGGGCGAGATGGGCCGGGGCGAGCGTCATGCCGAGCGGGCTGGTCGAACTCTGGTGCTCGAAGCCGACGAGCAGCTTCCGCAACAGGTCGGCCAGTTGCTGCTGCTCGGGCGCGGTGAGCGCGGAGAGCAGCACCTCCTCGTTGGCGAGGTGGACCGGGGCGATGTCGTCGAACAGCGCCACGCCGCGTTCGGTGAGGGTCACGACGGTGCCCCGGGCGTCCTCCGGACTGGGCCGGCGGTCGACGATGCCCTTCTTGACGAGGCGGGTGAGCCGGACGCTGACCGTGCCGCTGGTCAGGCCGAGCCGGTTCATGAGCACGCTCTGCGGAAGCGTGTACGGGACGCCGGCGCGGCGCAGGGCGGCGATGACGGTGAAGTCGGCGGCCGACAGGTCGTAGCGGGCGAACACTGTCGACAGTTCCTCGTCGAAGCGGGTCCGGAGCCGGTTGAGCCGGGTGACGACCCCGATCGGTGTGACCGGAAGGTCGGGGCGCTCGGTGGCCCACTCGGCGAGGATCCGGTCGACGGAGTCCGGCACGGCCGGGCGGGGTGGCGTCCGGTCGGTGGGCGGGCTCTTGCGGGGCACCCGGTCAGCCTAGTAAACCGCTCGAACTCAAGCAATTGCGATAAGTAGATCGGATGCATTGCTTGCATTCAAGCAATGTGCTCATGCATAGTGGCCGAGGCGAGTGGCGGCGTGTGGAGCGTCGCAGCCGGGGAGGAACGACCGTGAGAGACGGAGTTGTCGGCACCGACGGTGCCGGCCATCAGGTGTCCGGGGGGCCGGGCGGCGCGCGGGTCGAGGCGTTCAGCGACGCCATCATCGCCATCGCCGCCACGCTGCTCGTCATCGAGTTGGCCGTGCCCGCGGCCGGGGCCGACGTGGGGCACGCACTGCGCGAGGAGGTGCCGGCGTTCCTCACCTACGCCGTCAGCTTCCTCACCATCCTGATCTTCTGGGTCAACCACCACGCGCTGTTCGGGTTGATCCGGCAGGTGGACCGACCGCTGCTGTTTCTCAACGGTCTCGTGCTGCTGGGCATCAGCTTCATCAGCTATCCGACGGCGACGCTGGGACGGGCGCTGCAGGGAGGCGTGCACGACCGGGCCGCCGCCGTCTTCTACGCGGCGGTGCTGTGCGGAACCGCGTCGGCGTTCACCGGCATCTGGTGCTACCTGCGGGCCCGACCCCACCTCCTGCGCGAGGCGGCCCGCGGCGGCGTCCGGGGAGCGCTGCGGCGCAGTCTCGCCGGCCCGACGGCGTACGCGATCGCGATCGTGGTGGGCGCGGTGCACGCCGCCGCCGGCCTCGGGGTCTGCGCGCTGGTGGCGGCCTACTTCACGCTGGCACCGCGCGGGCTCGGTCGGGGAGGCGCGGCGTGAGGCTCGCGGTGGTCGGCGCCGGTGGAGTAGGCCGAGCCGTCGGCGCGGCCTGGCGGACGGCCGGGCACGACGTCACCTTCGGGGTACGCGAACTCGACCGGCACCGCGACCTGCCCGGTGTGGCGCCGATCGAGGCGGCTGTGGACGGGGCGGCGGCCGTGCTCGTCGCCGTGCCGGGCGCGGCCCTGGCGGACCTGCTCGACACCCACGCCGGCAGCCTCGACGGCCACCTGCTCGTCGACGCGACGAACGTCCTCGGCGGGACGACGATGCACCAGCTCCCGCTCCTGCTGGCCCGGGTGCCACGCGCCCGCGTCTTCCGTGCCTTCTGCACGGTCGGCGTCGAGGTCATGGCCGAACCGGTCATCGACGGGGCCCGCGCCGACCTGGTGTTCTGCGGCCCCGACGGGCCGGACCGGGTCCGGGTGACGGACCTGATCACCGATGTCGGTCTCCGACCGATCCACCTGGGCGGGCTCGACGCGGCCGACCTGGTCGACGGCGTCACCCGCCTCTGGTTCGCCCTGGCCTTCCGCCAGGGCCTCGGCCGACACCACGGCATCCGGGTGTTGGCCGATCCCGGACGCCCCTCGTGAGAAAGACGGAAAGGAACAGCATGAGCCACAAGGATTTGAACCCGGTCAGCGCCGAGCGGCCGAAGCGCGTCGCGATCGTCATCTCGAACCCGGCCGTGTCCACCACGACCGGTTGGCCGGTCGGCTTCTGGTGGAGCGAACTCACCCACCCCTACTTCCACATGACCGAACTGGGTTACCGGGTGGACATCTTCAGCCCGGACGGTGGCCCGTGCGTGGCCGACGCGATGAGCGACCCCGAGGACGCCAGCCGGTGGCAGGCCGAGGACGTGATCAGCCGCGGCTACCGGCACGACCCGGAGTTCGTCAAGCTCGTCGAGAACACCCGGCCGGTCGGCGACATCTCGGTGGACGACTACGACGCGCTCGTCGTCGCCGGCGGCCAGGGGCCGATGTTCACGTTCGACACGGCCGAGGGCCTGCACCGCACGTTCGCCGAGTTCTTCGAGGCCGGCAAGGTGACGGCCGCGCTGTGCCACGGCACGGCGATCCTGCGGTACGCCCGGTTGTCCAACGGGGAGCCGCTGGTGAAGGGCCGGACGGTGACCGGGTTCGCCAACGTCGAGGAGGACTTCGCGGACCAGGCGGTGTGGGACGCCGGCGGATTGCCGCGGGGCACGCACGTCATGCCGTGGCGGATCGAGGACGAGCTGCGCCGGCTCGGGGCGAACTTCATCCAGGCCGGGCTGTGGAAGGGCTTCGCGATCCGGGACGGCAACCTCGTCACCGGTCAGCAGAACTTCAGCGGCTCCGAGACCGCCAAGGTGATCATCGAGGCGCTGGGTCGGTGATCCGTCGGTCGTCCCGCGCGGTGCGACCACGCGCGGGACCACGGCGACCGCGGTCGGGACGGCGAGTCGGTCCCGGGGGAGAGCGTCCGGTTCCGTGGTCAGCCGACCGCGACGCGGGCGACCGGCCCGGTGGGGGTGACCGGGCCCTGGTCTGCGACCCGGGCACGCCAGGACAGCAGCAGCGTCAACGCGACGGCCACCGCGACGATCGCCAGCCCGTTGATACCGGCCCAGAGTGTCGCCAGCTCCCGCAGCGTCGCGGCGTCCTCGGCCGGGTCGCGGAAGCGCGGGTTCACCGAGGAGATCAGCACCGCCTTCGCCGCCACCGCGACGGCCAGCGCGGCCAGGGCGAGCCGCAGCCGACGGACCACCCAGCCCGGTGCGCCACGGGTGGCGAGCCGGTGCGCGAGCACCGCGACGAGGACCACCCCGAGTGGCGCCCAGGGCAGGTAGTAGTACATCGGGCTGCCGGCGTCGAGGGCACCCACCGCCTCGCCGGGCTGCGGCCGGGCGAGGACGGCGACGTTGCTGACCAGCTCCTCGTAGAGATTGCCGAAGAGCTGCACGGCGAGGCAGAGCGCCGCCGCCAGGGTGAGCGTCCGGGTGGACCGGAGCAGCGCGACTCCGGTCGCGCCCGAGGTAGTCGTGGACATGGAACCTCCCAAGAATCAGTTGCCTGATACTCACGGTATCAGGCAACTGATTCTCGCTGCCACGTCAGCCGCGCTCGGTACGGTGAAGCCGTGACGAGCCGTACGCCCGGGCTACCGCCCGACGAGTTCCTGGAGTACCGCCTGGTCCGGTTGGCCGGCCGGCTGGAACGCCGCTTCGCCTCGGCGCTCGCCCCGACCGGGCTCTCACCCCGCCAGTTCAGCGTGCTGGCGGTCCTCACCGAATCGCCCGGCGTGACCTCTGCCGACCTCGCGCGAGCCGTGCTGACCACACCGCAGAGCATGGGCCCACTGCTGGACCAGATGGAGGCCCGAGGGTTGGTCGAGCGGACCGCCGGCCGTGGTCGGGGCCGAGCCGCGCCGATCCGGGTGACCGAGACCGGAGCGGCGCTGCTGCGCGAGGCGGCCCGGTTGGTCGACGCGCTCGACGACTCCACCCGGCGGCGGCTCGGCGAACGGGACCACCGGGAGCTGAGCCGCCTCCTGGCGATCCTGGCCGAGCACGTCGGCAACGACTGACGCCGGCTCCCCTAGCGGTAGTTGGTGAACTGGAGCGCCACCCCGAAGTCCTCGCCCTTGAGCAGCGAGATGACGGCCTGAAGGTCGTCCTTCTTCTTGCCGGTGACGCGGAGCTGGTCACCCTGGATCTGCGCCTGCACGCCCTTCGGGCCCTCGTCGCGGATCTTCTTGCTGATCGCCTTGGCCTTCTCCGTGTCGATGCCCTGGATCACCTTGGCGTCGATCTTGAAGATCTTGCCGGACGACCGGGGGTCGCCCGCGTCCAGCGACTTCATCGAGATGTTCCGCTTGATCAGCTTCTCCTTGAAGACGTCCAGCGCGGCGCGCACCCGCTCCTCGGTCTCCGCCTGGAGGCTGATCGCCTCCTCGCCCGACCAGGCGATCTCGGCCCCGGTCCCGCGGAAGTCGAACCGCGTCGCGAGCTCCTTCTCCGCCTGGCGGAGGGCGTTGTCGACCTCCTGGCGGTCAACCTTGCTCACGATGTCGAACGACGGGTTCGCTGCCATGATCATGCTCCTGCTGTCCGGCGGTGTGTCCTGATCCGTCCCGCGCTGACCAGCGTGGGACCCCCTGACGGTACCCCGTTGCGCAGGGGCCGGGGACAACCGCTATCCTTGCTTCCGCTGCCGCGTCACGACGCGGTGGGTGCCCTGGCGGGTTGCCCGAGCGGCCAATGGGAGCGGACTGTAAATCCGTCGCGAAAGCTTCAGAGGTTCGAATCCTCTACCCGCCACCAGGTGCACCAACGGCCCCTGAACAGCAGGAATGCTGATCGGGGGTCGTTGTCGTTTGTCTGGGGAGTCCGGCTGGGTCCAGCCGTCTACGACTGGTGGTGGGCGGGTCGATCTTGCCCACTGAGGCTCTTCTCGGGCTGCGAACGTTGTGGTTGGTCGGCCACGGCGTCGCCGTCCTGCTTAGGGTCTACGCCAACTGCATCATCGGGGGAGGCGACACCATGAATGACAAGATCGGCGATGCCCTCGGACAAGCGTGCATGCCTCACTCGTGCTCGGCTGTGGTGCCGGCGACCAGGCGTCCAGCCTCGGCGATCACGCCCGCGTCGACCTTCGCAGCCGCTGCCGCTGGATACTCCTGCCCGTCGTAGATGACGGCCTCGACATACTCGTATGTGTTGTCGAGGTTGATGAGTTCATCGGCCAGGGGCGTGCCATCTCTGGTGATACACCTGTATGCCCATACCGTGAGGTCGCGGGGCGTGATGATTCGGGCGAGCAGCCGGCGGGCCATGATCCGGACGGCTTCGTCCTCGCCCTCTCGGCTTCCCTGCCGGTAGTAGGTCAGGGAGAGTTCCGCAAGAGCGTCTCCGAGCCAGCGGCGCAGCTCGTCACTATCACCGCCTTGGGTAGAGGAGATGCCGGCCAGGATCCGAAGGGACGGACTGTCTACGCCTGCCACAAGGCAGTCGCAGGCAGCCTCGATCACGTCGGCCGGGGTGCCCGATCCGACGCTCCAGAGGACGGCGACCTCTTGGAGGCGAGTGAGTGCGTCTTGACTGAGCATCATGGCCTGCGTGGTATCCGTGTGACCGCGCCGGGCGGCTGGTGTTGAAAAAGAGCCTGGGAGCCGAAAGAGAGCCTGCCTTACTGGCAAGCCCTTCTCGGATGTCGAAGCTCAGGTGCGGGCTCCGCCCCTGACGAACTCGACGAAGGAAGCCCACTGGGCCGAGTTGAACGTCAGCGACGGACCGGCGACGTCCTTGCCGTCCCGCACGCCCACGACGTCCGGAAGATTGTCGGCAACCTCGACACAGTTGCCCTCATTGCCGCTGTAGCTGCTCTTGCGCCAGTGGACCGTGGTCAGCTCAGTCATCGTAGGTCTCCTTGATCACGGCGCCCACCAGATCCTCGGAGGCGCGTTCGTCCAGGGCAAGGCTCCAAAGAGTCTCCCAAGCCGACGTGTAAGTCTCTACCTCACTCCTCCGATCGAGGTAGATGCTGCCGGTCATCGACTCGCTGTAGACCGTGGTCGGCTCGGCAGGCCGGGTGCCCTTCGCGGGAAAGTCGAGCAGCACGAAGTTACCGGCGACGGATGCTCGGTGTGGGCCGATGTTCCTCGGCAGCACGCGGACCCGGATGTTCGTTGCCTGAGCCGCGTTGACCAGGTAGGCCAACTGCGCCCGCCAAGCTTCCACGTCACCGATCGGCCGATGTAGGACCGCTTCGTCGACGATCGTTTCGAAGAGAGGCGCTGCCGGACTCCTTCTAGCGAGGAGCTTCTGCCGCTCCATCCGGAGGGCGACCTTTTGGGCCACCTCCTGTGGCATGCGACCGGGTTTCGTCTCGAAGACCGCTGACATGTAATCCGGGGTCTGAAGCAGCCCCGGGATCAGGTTCGGCTCGTACTGCCGGATGTGGCAAGCGGCGGCCTCCAACCCGACGTAAAGCTCGAACCAGGCGGGGATCGCATCGCCGTAGGCGTGCCACCAGCCCCGGCTCTTGCTCTCGCGGGCGAGCGAGACGAGGACTTCGGTCAGGTCCGTCGAGGTGCCGTAGAGCTGGCACATGAGGTTCACGTCGTGGGTGCGGAGCGAGGTGTGGCCGGCCTCCAGCCGGTACATCTTCGCCCGTGACCACTCCAGCGTCTTCGCGGCGGCCTCCAGGTTGATGCCGGCTTCCTCGCGCGCCTGCCGAAGCAGCCGACCGAGTTGTCGACGCGGGACGGAAGATCCCGTCTCGGCCATCTGATCCCCAATCTCACCTCAACCGCCTATGTGTCTCACTTCAGCCACCCTGCCCGCCCGGATGGCACGACGTCAATCTCGATGTCTGAAACCCGCGATGAGATGTTGCAGTGACCGTGCCGCTACGCCACGTTGGCAGCCGAAGGGGTCGGTTGACGATTCGCCGGAGGTGCGCGATGCCCCGCTGGAAGTGGTTCCACCGCAGCAACGAGCCGGTCGATCTGGTGCAGTGGCCGACCAGCAGCGAGCGCCCTGGCGAAACCGGGAAGCGGAACGACGGCGCCAACGTCCTGCCGTTGGTCCGCTCTCCAGCGACCCGGGCCGCTCAGGCGCGAACAGAAGATGGCGGGAAGCGTCGTCACGGTGGCGAGCCGTGAGGCCGGAGCGGAGACCGGACACGCCCCTCATCGTGGCGGTGTCCTGGGCCGTCATCGACTACCACGTGGCGTACACCTGCCCGCGTTGCCGGCCGTACGGATGGTGTCCCCGGGTGGTCGTTGCCCGCGCCCGCATCCGCGCCTGGCGCAAGGTCTGTGAACAGTGACGGAGCTGAAGCCCGGCGTGCTGCTCCTCGTCGGCGGGGCGGCCGGCGTGCAGTTCGCGAGGCCGTTCCACTTCCGGCTGATCCGCGTCCTCGACTGGAGCACCTACGACGGCTGGACGTGGCTGGACGGCTACCAGCTCGACGAGCAGGGCGACGCCGTGGCGCGGCGGTCGATCTTCGTCAAGCAGTGCGGGTTGAGACCGGGCTCCATCTCCTCTCCGCAGGGCAGTCCGACTGCCCGACGTGCGCTGGCGATGAGGCCGGTTCCGGCCAGTCGCCCTCACCGCACGGCGCGGGAACGAACGGGAAGGAGGACGGGCTGATGGTGCGTAGCTGGCGGGACACCCGCTCCCGGATGAACCTCGACGAGGCCCGGGTTGTCGTGCACCGGGAGCGGCTGCTCGCCGAGGTCAGGGCGTCGCGTCCGGAGTCACCGCCCCATCCGGTCGACCACTCCCATGGGTCGGATCGGGAGGACCCGCGATGACCGCTGACCGCACGCCGGAGTTGGCCGACGTGGCCGCCGATCGTTTGTGCCGCCGGTTCCCGGGCTGGGCGCGGTGAGCATCCTTCGGGCCGGCGACGAGAAGTTCCACTACAGCGATGGCTCGCACCGGTGGATCCCGCCGGACCCTGACTACGACCAGGAGGTCTGGGACGAGCAGGTGCGCCAGCACAAGCAGGGCCACCTGCGGAACGAGCGTCCGACCGTCCGCATCCAGCGCTTGGTCTGAGCGCCGCCGCTCACGGTTCTACGGACCCCCGGCGTTCCACCCGCCGGCCGGGTCGCCATCGGGTGGAACGCTATGGCTGTCTCCGGCGCCCTGATGCACCCACAGCGTTCCACTTGCGGGCGTCTGGGAGCGCGACTGGAACGCCATGGGTGATCTGACGAGAAGTCCCTTGCAGTGACGGCCCGCCGGACCCGGACTGCGACCAGGAGGTCTGGGACGAGCAGGTGCGCCAGCACAAGCAGGGCCACCTGAGGAACGAGCGTCCGACCGTCCGCATCCAGCGCTTGGTCTGAGCGCCGCCGCGCCGCGTACAAGAAAAAGGTCGTACCGTGCGGTCATGCTCTATGTCGGCCTGCTCGGCTGGGTGCTGATCGACGTGCTGGCCCTCGCTGCGGTCGTCGCCGTCGTCTGCCTCGCGCGGTGGTTGTGGCGGTCGACGCGACGCGGCGCGGCGGCGTTGCCGGGCCGACTCCGGGCGTTGCCCGGCCGGCTGCGGGCGCTCACGGAGGAGCCGCCGCCGGGGCCCGCGTTCAACGACGCCCGGGACGTGTGGCCGATGCCGGTGGACGACTGAGGCGGAACCGGCAGGTGAGGGGATGTGTCGGTGATTCGCCAGCGATTGACCCGTATCGCCCTCTGGTGCTGCGGCGAGTTATAGGTATGGTGGTCTATGCCCAGGGTCGTCCGAGCCACGGGGATGGGGAGTGCGGCCGGGCGCAGCGGCCCGATCGCTCCGAGGCCGCCTAGATCAGTTCGCGCTGAAGGTCGGAATACGCAATGGACGGACGGCCGCGGGGCCCCTGAGCCCGCTGATCTGGCTTCGCGTCCCTCTGGCACCGGGCCGATCGGCGAAACCTTTTCGACGGTCGGATCGGGCCTGTTCCCACCGCTTTCCTGCGTGCGGGCCCTGTGGCACGATCGTGGAACCTCCACCATCCCCGGTGTCCCATCCCCGACAGGAGAGCGAACATGTCTGGTCGAAGACTGGGCCGGCTGCTTGGCTCAATGCTGGTTTTTGCCGCTGTCATGAGTGGCGTCCTGGTCGGCGCAGGGCCGGAGCTCGGCGATATGCAGACCGCGGATGTCATCTGGAACATGCCTGCGACTCGCTGACGTTCACCGTCCCCTCCGAGCCAGGCGAACGTCGATCGACGGAAGGGGCGGCATGTCCGCACAGCCCGTCAAGGGCTCGCGGTCCAATGATCACGCTTGGCTGATCACCGGGCCGCTCGTCCTTTTCGCTGTCGTCTGTGCGACGGTGACCGGTCTGATCAGCGACCATCCGTTCGGCGGCTGGCCGCTGGCGGTGGTGCTGCTGGTGGCGATGGTCGCCGCCGGGCTTCCGGTGCTCAACTTCACCGTACGACGCCAGTCGCTCGGTGTGACGATCACCGAGATCCCGCTGGTGCTCGCGTTCTATCTGACCCGTCCGCTGACGGTGGTCGCGATCTGCACCGGGGCCGCGATCCTCACCCATCTCTGGCACCGGATGGGCGCGACGAAGCTCTGGTTCAACGTCGCCCGCGCGGCGGCCGGCTCCTCGCTCGCCGTGCTGGTGTTGCAGGTGCTGCCCCCGGTCGAGGGCGTGGGCCCGCGCACCTGGCTGACGCTGTTCACCGCCGCCATCATGGTCAACCTGGTCAGCATCACGTCGGTGGCCGGCGTCTACACGCTGGTCCAGGGCTGGCAGACCGGCCGCGACGCGTTCCGCAAGTCGCCCTCCGCGCTGTTCTCCGCCGGCATCAACATCGTCGCCGGTCTGATCGTCCTGATCCTGATCACCTCCAACTGGTGGTCGTTGGTCCTGCTGTCCGCGCTGATCTCCGCGCTGGCGCTGGTCTACCGCGCGTACGCGCAGTTCTTCCGGCAGCACCGGACGCTCTCCGACATGTACGAGCTGAGCCGCGCGGTCAGCGGCAGCGGCCAGGACGGCACGCTCGCCGACGCCCTGCTGGGCCGCGTCCGGGCGATGCTCCAGGCGGAGTACGCGACGCTCTGGCTGCCCGCGCAGCGCCGCCACCCGGAGGTGCTGCTGACCTCCCGGATCGCCGACCCGGGGCTGCTGGACGTGGCGCCCACGCCCGCCGCCCTGCGCGAGCAGGTCCGCCGGGACGGGCAGACGCTGGTGCTCACCCGCGGCGCCAGCGCCGACGGCAAACTGCGGACCGCGCTCACCGAGCAGCGGGTCAAGGACGTCATCGTGGTGCCGCTGCGCTCCGGGCAGGCGGTCGTCGGCACCCTTGAGGTGGCCAACCGGCTCGGCGCCAGCAACTCGTTCAGCCGCACCGACGTGCCGCTGCTGGAGACCGTCGCCGCGCACGCCGCGGTCGCGTTGGAGAACTCCCGCCTGGTCGACCGGCTGCGGCACGACGCCGAGCACGACACGTTGACCAAGCTGCCGAACCGGCGGCGGCTCATCGCGGCGGTGGGGGAGGCGGTCAAGATCCGCGCCCCCGGCGAGGTGGTGGCGCTGCTGCTCTTCGACGTCGACCGGCTGCGCCAGGTCAACGAGTCGTTGGGTCACGCGGCCGGCGACAAGGTGCTGGTCGAGGTGGCCGAGCGGCTGCGGGCCTGCGCGCCCTCCTCGGCGCTGGTGGGTCGCGCCGGCGGGGACGAGTTCCTGGTGACGCTCCGGCTGGAGGGCGTCGAGGCCGCGCTGGACCTGGCGACCCAGCTCCGGGAGCAGATCCGGGACGAGATGGTCTTCGACGCGCTCACCCTGGACGTGGACACCGCCGTCGGCGTGGCCGTCCACCCCGACCACGGTGGGGACGCGGTGGCCTTGCTCCAACGCGTCGACCTGGCGGCCAACGCGGCGAAGTCGGTGCCGGGCAGCGTGCAGCTCTACAGTCCGGCGCTGGAGTCGCGGTCGCTGCGCCGGCTCGGTCTCGCCGGCGACCTGAAGCGGGCGCTGGAGGATGGCGAGCTGGAGGTCTACTTCCAGCCCAAGGTCACGCTGCGGGACCGCCGCCTGGTGGGCGTGGAGTGCCTGGCGCGTTGGGAGCACCCGGCGCACGGCACGGTCTCGCCGGACGACTTCGTGGCGGTGGCCGAGCACACCGGCCAGCTCGGCCGGCTCACCGAGTTCGTGCTGCGGGAGAGCCTGCGGCGCAGCCGCGACTGGAGCCACGGCGAGCAGCCGCTCTGCGTCTCGGTCAACCTGGCCGCCCGGACGGTGAACGACCCGCGCTTCCCGGGGTTGGTGCGGGACCTGCTGACGGAGTACGGCGTACCGCCGCAGCGGCTCACGCTGGAGATCACCGAGGCGGGCGTGCTGGACGGCACCGAACGGCCGGTGCCGATCCTGCGCTGTCTGCGCGACATCGGGGTCCGACTCTCGGTGGACGACTTCGGCACCGGCAACTCGTCACTGGCCCAACTGCGCCGACTGCCGGTGCACGAGGTGAAGGTGGACCGGTCGTTCGTGCAGGGCATGGCGACCGATCCGGGCGATCTGGCCATCGTCAACGCGGTGGTGACGCTCTCCCAGCAGTTCGGCCTGACGGTGGTGGCCGAGGGGGTGGAGAGCGAGCTGACCCTTGAGCTGCTCCAGGACATCGGCTGCGAGATCGGCCAGGGCTTCCTCTTCAGCCGGCCGCTGCCGTACGAGCGACTGGAGGCGTGGTTCGGCGCCCAGGTCGACCCCGAGACGGTCGCCGCGGGAGAGCTGCCGCGGCTGCGGGTGGTGCCCTGAGCAGGGGTGGCACCTGTCGGGGGGATCCGATTTCACCTCCGCGACGCGGTCGTGTACTGTTTCCTCTGCGCGACACCCGAAGGGTGATCGAGCAGGCCCCCTTAGCTCAGTCGGCAGAGCGTCTCCATGGTAAGGAGAAGGTCTACGGTTCGATTCCGTAAGGGGGCTCAAAGGGTCCGGCTGGACCCGCCACGGCGGTGTAGCTCAGATGGCAGAGCAAGCGGCTCATAATCGCTGTGTCGCCGGTTCAAGTCCGGCCACCGCTACTCTCGTCCCCCGGGTCCGCCCGGTGGTCGGTGGGATGGGCGCCACAGGGCGCCCACTTTGCATGTCCGCGTGGTCAGCGCGTAGGCTGACACGCCGTAGTTGATATCCGTGAGCGAGGAAGGCACTCCGCCGTGGCGAAGGCGACCGATGTCCGGCCGAAGATCACTTTGGCGTGTGTGGAGTGCAAGGAGCGCAACTACATCACGCGCAAGAACCGCCGTAACGACCCGGACCGCATCGAGCTGAAGAAGTTCTGCCCCCGGGACGGCAAGCACACCGTCCACCGCGAGACCCGCTGACGCCCGGCCGGCGTCGCCGGCCCCGCAGCAGCATCCCGTACGCCGATTCGCACCGGTCGACGGCCTGAGAAGGCCGCTCGACCGCGCGGGTCGGCGTTCGTGTGTTCCGTGTAGGTTCGCGGCATGTCCCTGGACCCGTCCTTCGTCGGCCGGACCTATCCGCCGACCGCCCCCTACCTGGTGGGCCGAGAAAAGATCCGCGAGTTCGCCACCGCCATCGGCATGACCGACCCGGCGCACCACGACCCGGAGGCGGCCCGGACGCTCGGCCACCCCGACGTGGTCGCGCCGCCGACCTTCCCGGTGATCATCACCATGGCGGCCAACCAGCAGATCGTCGATGACCCGGCGCTGGGCGTCGACTACAGCCGGGTGGTCCACGGCGACCAGCGCTTCGCGTACACCCGGCCGGTGGTGGCCGGTGACGAGCTGGTGTGCGTCAGCGTCATCGAGGACGTCAGCAGCCGGGGCGGGCACGGGTTCCTGACCATCCGCACCGACGTGGGCACCGTGGCCGGTGAGCCGGTGGTCGCGGTCTGGTCCAAGATCGTCGTACGTCGGGAGGACGCGTGAGCATGGAACTGCCCGTCCAGACGTTCCGGGTGACCCGGGCGGACCTGGTCCGCTACGCCGGCGCCTCGGGGGACTTCAACCCGATCCACTGGAGCGACCGGACCGCCACCGGGGTGGGCCTGCCCGGGGTCATCGCCCACGGCATGTTCACCATGGCCCTGGTCGGTCGCGCGGTCGCCGGCTGGGCCGGCGCGCCGGACGCGGTGGTCGATTTCGGTGTCCGCTTCACCCGGCCGGTGGTCGTGCCGGACACCGACGAGGGCACCGAGATCGAGGTCGCCGCCGTGGTCAAGGAGGTCACCGAGGCGGGCCTGACCAGGCTCGACATCACCGCCACCTGTCGGGGCGAGAAGGTGCTGTCGCAGGCCCGGGCACTGATCCGTACTCCTCGCTGAGGGGCCACCCGACGCGCGAGGGGCAGACCGGTTGGGAAAGTCGCACGACTACCCGTACACTGGTCCGCCGTGGGGCAAGTGACCCCCGCTCGGCACAACGTGTCCGGGTGGAGGTGAGTTGTCGCACAGGGGTGTAGCTCAATTGGCAGAGCAGCGGTCTCCAAAACCGCAGGCTGCAGGTTCAAGTCCTGTCACCCCTGCGCCTCAGGCCTGACCGTTCCCGTGGGTCGTGCCGCCGTTCGCGGCGGCGTCCGGCCCGTGGTGGTGGCACCGGTGGGGTGGTTCCGAGGCGTTCGGGGCCCTCCCGTCCGGTCCGCCGGCCGCGGCCCGTCGCGGGACGGTTGGTCCGGCCGGCGTGACCAACACGCCGCGCACGCCGCCCGGCGTGCGACCCCATACCCGCACGGAGGGCGAAGTGGCCGAGAAGAAGCGGCGCGGCGAGGACGACGGCGACGAGCGTCTGAACGACGACGCGACCGTCGACGGCGTGGCCGACGACGACGTGGCCGACGATGCCGCCGACGCGGACGAGCCGGTCTCCCGGGGCGGCACCGCCACCCGCAAGCGGGCCCAGGCCGAGCCGGCCGAGGGCCGGAAGACCCGCAAGGACACCGAGCGGATCGGGCTGTTCGCCCGCATCGCGCGGTTCTTCCGCGAGGTCGTGGCCGAGCTGCGTAAGGTCATCTGGCCGACCCGCAAGGAGCTGCTGACCTACACCGCCGTGGTGGTCACCTTCGTGGCGGTGATGCTGGCGATCGTGGCCGGCCTGGACTACGGCTTCGCCAAGGCGGTGCTGTGGGTCTTCGGCAACCCCAGCTGACCTGCGCACAGTAATACTGACGGAAGTGAGCGAGCGTGCCTGAGTACGACGAGACCGCCGAGACCCCGGACGAGCAGTCCGCGGTGGCGACGGCGGCCAACAACGAGTCGGTCGAGGCCGCCAGCGAGCCGGAGTTCCCGACCACCGAGCCGGCCCCGGACGAGGATTTCGACCCGGTCGCCGAGCTGCGCCAGAAGCTGCGCTACGCGCCCGGTGACTGGTACGTGGTGCACTCGTACGCCGGCTACGAGAACAAGGTCAAGACCAACCTCGAGACCCGGATCACGTCCCTCGACATGGAGGACTACATCTACCAGGTCGAGGTGCCGACCCGGGAAGAGGTCGAGGTCAAGAACGGCAAGCGGTCGCAGATCCAGGCGAAGGTCTTCCCGGGCTACATCCTGGTTCGGATGGAGCTGACCGCGGAGTCCTACTCCTGCGTCCGGAACACCCCGGGGGTCACCGGCTTCGTCGGCGCCACCGACCGGGCCGACCGCCCGGCGCCGCTGAGCCTCGACGAGGTGCTCAAGTGGCTCGCCCCGGCGGTCGAGACCGAGCAGAAGAAGGCCAAGCCCGAGATCAAGGTCCTCGACTTCGAGGTCGGCGACTCGGTCACCGTCACCGACGGCGCGTTCGCGTCGCTGCCGGCGACGATCAGCGAGATCAACGCCGACCAGCAGAAGCTCAAGGTGCTGGTGTCGATCTTCGGTCGGGAGACCCCGGTCGAGCTGAACTTCAACCAGGTCGCCAAGATCTGACGGACGTCCGCACCGGCGGTCGGCCTTCCCGGGCCGGCCGCCGGTGTGCTGTTCCACCGCTCGCCGACCTCGGCGGCGAACCCGGTAGCGGGTTGCGCTACCCTTGAACGTCGGCCGTCCGCACCGCGCTGACCGTGCGCGCCCGCGGGCGGCGGAGAATCCCAGTTTCAAGCCCCAGGAAGAGACATGCCTCCGAAGAAGAAGCTCGTCAAGACGTTCACGCTTCAGCTGCCGGCGGGCCAGGCCACCCCGGCGCCGCCGGTCGGCCCCGCGCTCGGCCAGCACGGCGTGAACATCATGGAGTTCTGCAAGTCCTACAACGCGCAGACCGAGTCCCAGCGTGGCGACGTCGTCCCCGCCGAGATCAGCGTCTACGAGGACCGCACCTTCACCTTCGTGCTGAAGACCCCGCCCGCCGCCCGGCTGCTGATCAAGGCCGCCGGCGTGCAGAAGGGCTCGGGCGTCCCGCACAAGGAGAAGGTCGGCTCGGTCACCCGCGCCCAGCTGCGCGAGATCGCCGAGAAGAAGATGGCGGACCTCAACGCCAACGACATCGAGCAGGCCGAGAAGATCATCGCCGGCACCGCCCGGTCGATGGGCCTGACCGTCGCCGACTGATCTCGTCGTACCCGCTCCACCCGATCCGTTCGTGGGAGGGCCGCGAGTCCCGCGCGCCCGCCAGAGACCACAGGAGTCACCAGAAATGCAGCGCAGCAAGAGCTACCGCAAGGCCGCCGAGGTCATCGACCGGTCGAAGCTGTACGCCCCCGCCGAGGCCGTGAAGCTGGCCAAGGAGAACACCAACGTCAAGTTCGACGCCACGGTCGAGGTCGCGATGCGCCTCGGCGTCGACCCCCGCAAGGCGGACCAGATGGTCCGCGGCACGGTCAACCTGCCGCACGGCACCGGTAAGACCGCCCGCGTGATCGTCTTCGCCGCCGGCGCGAAGGCCGAGGAGGCCGCCGCCGCGGGTGCGGACCAGGTGGGCACCGACGAGCTGGTCGCCCGCATCCAGGGCGGTTGGCTGGACTTCGACGCGGCGATCGCCACGCCGGACCAGATGGCCAAGATCGGCCGGATCGCGCGGATCCTGGGCCCGCGCGGTCTCATGCCGAACCCGAAGACCGGCACCGTGACCATGGACGTCACCAAGGCGGTCGCGGACATCAAGGGCGGTAAGATCACCTTCCGGGTGGACAAGCACTCGAACCTGCACCTGATCATCGGCAAGGCCTCCTTCTCGGAGAACCAGCTGATCGACAACTACGCCGCGGTGCTGGACGAGGTCCTCCGGGCCAAGCCGTCCGCGGCCAAGGGCACGTACCTCAAGAAGGTCACGCTGACCACCACCATGGGCCCGGGCGTCCCGGTCGACCCGAAGCTGATCAAGAACCTTCAGGAGGGCTCGGCCGAGGCCTGAGCACGCACCTCCCGGACGGGGCCCCGCCACCACCACGTGGCGGGGCCCCGTCCGTCTGTCCGCTGTGGCAGGCTCGGCGCATGCGGCTCGACGGCGTCTGGCTCCGGTACCACCGACACGGCCCCTGGGTGCTGCGACAGGTCGACGCGACGATCGGGCCGGGCGAGGTCGCGGTCGTGCTCGGCCGCAACGGCGCGGGCAAGTCCACGCTGCTCCAGCTCGCCGCCGGGGTGCTGCGGCCGAGCCGCGGCCGGATGGTCGACCGGCCGCCGACCGTCGGCTGGGTGCCGGAACGCTTCCCCGCCGACCAGCCCTTCACCGTCGGGGACTACCTGGCCGCCATGGGCCGCGTCGCCGGCCTGCCCGGCCCCGCCGCCGACCGGGCGGTGCGCCGCTGGGTGGAGCGGCTGGGCCTGACCCGCTTCTCCGACGTGCGCCTGCCGCAGCTCTCCAAGGGCACCGCGCAGAAGGTCGGCCTGGCCCAGGCGTTGCTGCGCCCGCCCGGCCTGCTGGTGCTCGACGAGCCCTGGGAGGGGCTCGACGCCGCCGCCCGCGAGCTGGTCCCCGAGATGATCGGTGAGGTGCTGGCCGGCGGCGGCGCGGTGCTGGTCAGCGACCACCGGGGCGAGACGGTCCGGCTGCCCGGCGCCCGCCGCTGGTCGGTCACCGACGGCACGCTGACCGAGGAGGCGGCGTCCGGGGGCTCGGCCGTCGCGGTGGTCGAGCTGGCGGTGCCGGCTGCGGGGCTCGCCGCCGCCGTCGCCCGCCTGCGCGCCGACGGCCACCAGATCCTTCGGGTACGCGAACCCGCCGTCCCGCCCGCCGCCGGGTCACCGGCACCGTCGCCCGAGGTCGGTGGTGGGTCACCGGCCCCTCCCGCCGCCTCGGCGGTCGAGGCCGTTGGCGGGTCACCGGATGTCCCCGGCCCGCCGGGCGTCGAGCCCGGGGCCGGGTCCGGGACGCCGCAGGCCGGTGCCGGCCGTTCCGGCGTGACGTCGGAGGTGACCCGGTGATCGCCCTGGTCCGGCTGCGGCTGGCCGGCTTCGTGCGTACCGGACGGGCGCTCGCGCCGGTGCTGACCGGCCTGCTCGCCCTGGGCATCCTCTACGGCGGCGGTGGCGCGGGCCGGCCGGCGGAGGTCTACGGGGTCTCCGCGGTGGTGATCTTCCCGGTGCTCGCCTGGCAGACCAAGATCCTGCTGGACGTCGAACCCGACGTGCAGCGCCGGTTGGCCCGGGTCGTGGTCGGGCCGGCCCGGGAACGGGCGGCCGGGCTGCTCGCGGCGCTCGTGGCCGGGCTCGCCGTGGTGCTGGTCGCGCTGGCGATGCCGTGGCCGCTCGGCGCGGTGTCGCTGGCCGGCGGGCCGGCGGGCCGACCGGCGCTCGTCGGGGTGGCGCTCGGCGTCTGGGCGCACCTGCTCGCGCTGCCGGCGGCGGTGGCGCTCGGCGCGCTGGCCAGCCGGCCGATCACCCGCAGCGCCGGTTACGGGGCGGCCGTGCTGGCGGTCGGCGTGGTCGGGGTGGTGGTGTGCGGGTTGTCCGACTCGGTGGTGCCGTGGCTGGTTCCGCCGGTGATGGCGACCGCGCGGGCGGTCACCGCGCCGGTGTCGCCCGGCGCGGGGGTGCTGCTCACCGGCTGGGCGGCGCTGTGGGTGGCGGTGGCGCTGGCCGGCTACGCCTGGGGGCGGCGCACCCGGGCCTGACCGCCGGGTGACCCGGAGCACTCCGGGGCGATTTGGCGCTCTGCCGCACGTCGCGTAACCTGGACCGGTAGTTCCACCCAAAGACCGCTGGTCACCGTGCCCCGGCACGGTCGAAGGTCCCGCGACGACGGGCGACCCGCGCAGGGCGGCAAGCGAAACTCGGTGTCAGGCACGGTCCGCCGACTGTGTTCCATGATCCCGGCCCTCGCCCCGTGCGCCCCGCGCCGGGGCTTTTTCGTTGTCGTGGTGCCTCCGCCGCCGTCGCGACGTCCCGTCGCCGGCGTGCCAGCTCCGAGTAACGAGAGAGGAGGGACATGGCGGACAAGCCGATCCGGGCCGACAAGGCCACGGCCGTCGCCGAGCTGACCGAGAGCTTCCGCACCTCGGGAGCCACCGTGCTCACCGAGTACCGCGGGCTCACGGTCTCGCAGCTCACCCAGCTGCGGCGCGCGCTCGGCAAGGAGACCAGCTACACGGTCGCGAAGAACACGCTGGCCAAGCGTGCCGCGACCGATGCGGGCATCTCCGGCCTCGACGAGCTGTTCACCGGTCCTACCGCGCTGACTTTCGTTTCGGGCGACGTCGTCGAGGCGGCGAAGGGGCTTCGCGACTTCGCGAAGGCCAACCCGAAGCTCGTCATCAAGGGCGGTGTCTTCGAGGGCAAGGCCATTTCCGCGGCCGAGGTCACGAAGCTCGCCGACCTGGAGTCCCGCGAGGTGCTGCTGGCCAAGCTGGCCGGTGCCATGAAGGGCAACCTGAGCAAGGCCGCGGCCCTGTTCCAGGCGCCGCTCTCCAAGGCCGCCCGCGCGGCGGCCGCCCTGGCGGACAAGAAGCGCGAGCAGGAGGGCGCCGAGGCGGCCTGAGGCCGCACGGCGCACCACATTCTTAGTTTTCACTTGTAGAAAGGACGCCAGACATGGCGAAGCTCAGCACCGACGAGCTGCTCGACGCGTTCAAGGAGATGACGCTGATCGAGCTCTCCGAGTTCGTGAAGCAGTTCGAGGAGACCTTCGAGGTCACCGCCGCCGCTCCGGTCGCGGTTGCCGCTGCCGGTGGCGCCGGTGGCGCTGCCGCCGCCCCGGCCGAGGAGGAGAAGGACGAGTTCGACGTCATCCTCGACGCCGACGGTGGCAAGAAGATCCAGGTCATCAAGGTCGTGCGTGAGCTGACCGGCCTGGGCCTCAAGGAGGCCAAGGACCTGGTCGAGGCCGCTCCGAAGGCCGTCCTGGAGAAGGCCAACAAGGAGACCGCCGAGAAGGCCAAGGCCAAGCTCGAGGGCGAGGGCGCCAAGGTCACCCTCAAGTGACACTGGTCTGACCTGACACGCGTCCGGCTCACGTGAGCCGGGGCACACCGTGTCGCAGCGGGCGGTGATCCGGGATACCGGGTCACCGCCCGCTGTCGTGGTGTCACCCGCTGGAAGCGCCGTGAGCAGGGCGTACAGGTTCCTCGTACCGGCCTCTCAGCGATGTGGAGCCGGTAGCCCGTCGGTGGGAAAGACACTCTGAGCGGTAACCGGCCCTTGACGCGGCACCGGCCGGCAGGCACGCTGGCATCAGCAAGACCTTCCGCGCTTGCAACGGCCGCCACTCGGGTAAGGGCAACGGCAGCACCAACGCCGCGGCTCTCGAGCGGACCGGCAGGAGCGTCGCGTTCCGAGCGGCCCGGGTGGACCCGGTTTTTCGAGGTCCCAGGGCTTGTTCCGCGACGACCTGCGGGGTGGGCTGGACAGCGGTTAGCCTCTCGGCTACACTGCTAGTTTGCGCTGCCTTCCGACTTGACCCCTGCTCGGAAATGTCCGATTGCGGATATTTCTGGTGGGGTCATTGGAGTGCACGCGTACCAGCCGTTCTGCAGCACCGGTCCTCGGAAGGACGCATCTTGGCAGCTTCCCGCCCTGCGAAGACCAGTCGTACGTCGAGCGCTTTCGCACCCCGCCGAGTTTCATTCGGCCGGATCACCGAACACCTCGAGGTCCCCAACCTCCTCGCCATTCAGAACGAGTCCTTCGACTGGCTCGTCGGCAACGAGGCTTGGCAGGGCCGGTCGGCGGACGACCCGCACGCACGCTCGGGTCTCGCGGAGATCCTCGACGAGATCAGTCCCATTGAGGACTTCTCCGGCACCATGTCGCTCTCCTTCTCCGCTCCGCGCTTCGACGAGGTCAAGGCCTCGATCGAGGAGTGCAAGGAGAAGGACCTGACCTACTGCGCGCCACTGTTCGTGACCGCGGAGTTCACCAACAACACCACCGGCGAGATCAAGAGCCAGACGGTGTTCATGGGTGACTTCCCGATGATGACGCCGAAGGGCACCTTCATCATCAACGGCACCGAGCGCGTCGTGGTCAGCCAGCTCGTCCGCTCGCCGGGCGTCTACTTCGACAAGCAGCCGGACAAGACCTCCGACCGCGACCTCTCCAGCGTCAAGGTCATCCCGAGCCGGGGTGCCTGGCTGGAGTTCGACATCGACAAGCGCGACACGGTCGGCGTCCGCATCGACCGTAAGCGTCGGCAGGCCGTCACCGTCCTGCTCAAGGCCATCGGGTGGTCCGCGGAGCGCATCCGCGAGAAGTTCGGCTGGTCCGAGCTGATGATGACCACGCTCGAGAAGGACCACATCGCCGGCCAGGACGAGGCGCTGCTCGACATCTACCGGAAGCTCCGCCCTGGCGAGCCGCCGACCCGTGAGAACGCCCAGACCCTGCTCGACAACCTCTTCTTCAACCCGAAGCGGTACGACGTCGCCAAGGTCGGGCGCTACAAGTTCAACAAGAAGCTCGAAGTCGACGTGCCGATGAACACCGGCACGCTGACCGAGGACGACATCGTCGCCACCGTGGAGTACCTCTGCCGGCTGCACGCCGGTGAGGAGGGCTACGAGGCCGACGACATCGACCACTTCGGCAACCGTCGCCTGCGTACCGTGGGCGAGCTGATCCAGAACCAGGTCCGGGTGGGTCTCTCCCGGATGGAGCGGGTCGTCCGCGAGCGGATGACCACCCAGGACGTCGAGGCGATCACGCCGCAGACCCTGATCAACATCCGCCCGGTGGTGGCGGCGATCAAGGAGTTCTTCGGCACGTCGCAGCTGTCCCAGTTCATGGACCAGACCAACCCGCTGGCGGGTCTGACCCACCGGCGCCGGCTGAGCGCGCTCGGCCCGGGTGGTCTGTCCCGGGAGCGGGCCGGCTTCGAGGTCCGGGACGTGCACCCGTCCCACTACGGCCGGATGTGCCCGATCGAGACGCCGGAAGGCCCGAACATCGGCCTGATCGGCGCGCTCTCCACGTTCGCCCGGGTCAACCCGTTCGGCTTCATCGAGACGCCGTACCGGAAGGTCATCGACGGTCGGGTCACCGACCAGATCGACTACCTGACCGCGGACGAGGAGGACCGGTTCGTCAAGGCGCAGGCCAACGCCCCGCTGCGGGCGGACGGCACGTTCGCCGAGGACCGCGTCCTGGTCCGCCGTAAGGGCGGCGAGACCGAGGACGTCGCGCCCGGCGCCGTCGACTACATGGACGTGTCGCCGCGGCAGATGACCTCGGTCGCCACCGCGATGATCCCGTTCCTGGAGCACGACGACGCCAACCGCGCGCTCATGGGCGCGAACATGCAGCGTCAGGCGGTGCCACTGGTCAAGGCCGAGGCCCCGCTGGTCGGCACCGGCATGGAGTACCGCGCGGCCGTGGACGCCGGTGACGTGGTCGTCGCCGAGGTCGGCGGTGTGGTCGAGGACCTGTGCGCGGACTACATCACCGTGCACCAGGACGACGGCCACCGCCGGACGTACCTGCTGCACAAGTTCCGCCGCTCCAACGCCGGCTCCTGCGTCAACCAGAAGCCGGTCGTCTTCGAGGGCGACCGCGTCGAGGCCGGTCAGGTCATCGCCGACGGTCCGTGCACCGACGAGGGCGAGATGGCGCTCGGGCGCAACCTGCTCGTGGCGTTCATGTGCTGGGAGGGTCACAACTACGAGGACGCGATCATCCTGTCGCAGCGCCTCGTGCAGCAGGACGTGCTCACCTCGATCCACATCGAGGAGCACGAGGTCGACGCCCGGGACACCAAGCTCGGCCCGGAGGAGATCACCCGCGACATCCCGAACGTCAGCGAGGAGATGCTCGCCGACCTCGACGAGCGCGGCATCATCCGGATCGGCGCCGAGGTCGTCCCCGGCGACATCCTGGTCGGCAAGGTCACGCCGAAGGGCGAGACCGAGCTGACCCCGGAGGAGCGGCTGCTCCGCGCGATCTTCGGTGAGAAGGCGCGCGAGGTCCGGGACACCTCGCTGAAGGTGCCGCACGGCGAGACCGGCACGGTCATCGGTGTGCGTACCTTCTCCCGCGAGGACGGCGACGAGCTGCCCCCGGGCGTGAACGAGCTGGTGCGGGTCTACGTGGCCCAGAAGCGCAAGATCCAGGACGGTGACAAGCTCGCGGGCCGCCACGGCAACAAGGGCGTCATCTCCAAGATCCTGCCGGTCGAGGACATGCCGTTCCTGGAGGACGGCACCCCGGTCGACATCGTGCTGAACCCGCTCGGTGTGCCGTCCCGGATGAACATCGGCCAGGTCCTGGAGACCCACCTCGGGTGGGTGGCCAAGACCGGCTGGAGTGTGGACGGCGACGACGCGGAGTGGAAGCGCCAGCTCAAGTCGATCAACGCGCACGAGTCCGAGCCGGACACCAACGTGGCCACCCCGGTCTTCGACGGTGCCCGCGAGGAGGAGATCTCCGGCCTGCTGGCGTCGACCCTGCCCAACCGGGACGGCAAGCAGCTCATCGGGCACACCGGCAAGGCGCAGCTGTTCGACGGTCGTTCCGGCGAGCCGCTGCCCGACCCGATCGCGGTCGGCTACGTCTACATCCTGAAGCTCAACCACCTGGTCGACGACAAGATCCACGCCCGGTCGACCGGCCCGTACTCGATGATCACGCAGCAGCCGCTGGGTGGTAAGGCGCAGTTCGGTGGCCAGCGCTTCGGTGAGATGGAGTGCTGGGCCATGCAGGCGTACGGCGCCGCCTACGCCCTGCAGGAGCTGCTGACCATCAAGTCCGACGACGTCCTCGGCCGGGTCAAGGTCTACGAGGCGATCGTCAAGGGCGAGAACATCCCCGAGCCGGGCATCCCGGAGTCGTTCAAGGTGCTGCTCAAGGAGCTGCAGTCGCTGTGCCTCAACGTCGAGGTGCTCTCCAGCGACGGTGTGGCCCTGGAGATGCGCGAGACCGACGACGAGGTGTTCCGGGCCGCGGAGGAGCTGGGCATCGACCTGTCCCGGCGCGAGCCGAGCTCGGTCGAAGAGGTCTGAGGCGGTGATTCGGGGGCCGGCTCGCCGGCCCCCGATCCCGCCCGTTAGCTAGCAGTACAGACGACGACATAGGGGACACAGTGCTCGACGTCAACTTCTTCGACGAGCTGCGCATCGGTCTCGCCACCGCCGACGACATCCGTCAGTGGTCCCACGGCGAGGTCAAGAAGCCCGAGACCATCAACTACCGCACCCTCAAGCCGGAGAAGGACGGGCTCTTCTGCGAGAAGATCTTCGGTCCGCAGCGGGACTGGGAGTGCTACTGCGGTAAGTACAAGCGGGTCCGCTTCAAGGGCATCATCTGCGAGCGCTGCGGCGTCGAGGTGACCCGCTCCAAGGTTCGCCGGGAGCGGATGGGTCACATCGAGCTGGCCGCTCCGGTGACCCACATCTGGTACTTCAAGGGCGTGCCGAGCCGGCTGGGCTACCTGCTGGACCTCGCCCCGAAGGACCTCGAAAAGATCATCTACTTCGCCTCGTACGTCGTGACGAGCGTGGACGCCGAGTCGCGTCACCGTGACCTCTCGACCATCGAGAACGAGATCCTGGCCGAGAAGCGGCAGTCGGAGAACAGCCGCGACTCGGAGATCGAGAAGCGGGCCGCCAAGCTGGAGGCCGACCTGGCCGAGCTGGAGGCCGAGGGCGCGAAGGCGGACGTCCGGCGCAAGGTCAAGGAGGGCGGAGAGCGCGAGATGCGCCAGATCCGCGACCGGGCCCAGCGCGAGATCGACCGCCTCGACGAGGTCCTCGACACCTTCCGCAAGCTGGAGCCGAAGCAGCTCGTCACCGACGAGCTGCTCTACCGCGAGCTGCGCGACCGCTTCGGTGAGTACTTCACCGGCAGCATGGGCGCCGAGGCCATCAAGGCGCTGGTCCAGAACATGGACCTCACCGCCGAGGCGGAGAACCTGCGCGAGACCATCCGCTCCGGCAAGGGTCAGCGGAAGATCCGGGCGCTCAAGCGGCTGAAGGTCGTCGCGGCGTTCCAGAACACCCGCAACTCCCCGCTCGGCATGGTGCTGGACTGCGTCCCGGTCATCCCGCCGGACCTGCGCCCGATGGTGCAGCTCGACGGTGGCCGTTTCGCGACCTCCGACCTGAACGACCTCTACCGCCGGGTGATCAACCGGAACAACCGCCTCAAGCGACTGATCGACCTCGGCGCGCCCGAGATCATCGTCAACAACGAGAAGCGGATGCTCCAGGAGGCCGTCGACGCGCTGTTCGACAACGGTCGTCGTGGTCGCCCGGTCACCGGCCCGGGTAACCGGCCGCTGAAGTCGCTCTCCGACATGCTCAAGGGCAAGCAGGGCCGGTTCCGTCAGAACCTGCTGGGCAAGCGCGTCGACTACTCCGGCCGTTCGGTCATCGTGGTCGGCCCGAAGCTCAAGCTGCACCAGTGCGGCCTGCCCAAGCAGATGGCGCTGGAGCTGTTCAAGCCGTTCGTGATGAAGCGGCTGGTCGACCTCAACCACGCGCAGAACATCAAGTCCGCCAAGCGGATGGTCGAGCGGCAGCGGCCGGTCGTGTGGGACGTGCTGGAAGAGGTCATCGGCGAGCACCCGGTGCTGCTGAACCGCGCGCCGACCCTGCACCGCCTGGGCATCCAGGCCTTCGAGCCGCAGCTGGTCGAGGGCAAGGCCATCCAGATCCACCCGCTGGTCTGCACCGCGTTCAACGCCGACTTCGACGGTGACCAGATGGCGGTCCACGTGCCGCTGTCCGCCGAGGCCCAGGCCGAGGCGCGGATCCTGATGCTGTCGTCGAACAACATCCTCAAGCCGGCCGACGGCAAGCCCGTCACCATGCCCACCCAGGACATGGTGATCGGCCTCTACCACCTCACCCACCTCACCCCGGGTGGCACGGGCGAGGGCCGGGCGTTCAGCTCGGACGCCGAGGCGCGGATGGCGTACGACAACGGCGAGCTGCACCTGCAGACCCCGGTCAAGATCCGACTGCACGACGTGGTCGGCGTCGACAACGGCGCCGGCGCCGAGCCGTGGACCGCGCCCGAGGGCTGGGTCGAGGGCGAGCCGGTGACGGTGGAGACCACGCTGGGCCGGGTCCTGTTCAACGAGACGCTGCCCCCGGGCTACCGCTTCGTGAACTACGAGATCCGCAAGGGCCAGCTCTCCGCGATCGTCAACGACCTCGCCGAGCGCTTCCCGAAGGTGGCCCTGGCGGCCACCCTGGACGGGCTCAAGGAGGCCGGTTTCCACTGGGCCACCTGGTCCGGCGTCACCATCGGCATGGAGGACGTCATCGCTCCGCCGCGCAAGCGGGAGATCCTGGAGCGGTACGAGAAGGAAGCCGACCGGATCGACAAGCAGTACCAGCGTGGTCTGATGACCGCCGAGGAGCGCCGCGGCGAGCTGATCGAGATCTGGACCAAGGCGACCAACGAGGTCGCCAAGGAGATGGACACCGCGCTGCCGCAGGAGAACCCGCTGTGGAAGATGATCAACTCGGGTGCCCGCGGTAACCTGCTCCAGCTCCGGCAGATCGCGGCGATCCGTGGTCTGGTGGCCAACCCGAAGGGTGAGATCATCCCGCGGCCGATCAAGGCCTCGTACCGGGAGGGTCTGTCCGTGCTGGAGTACTTCATCTCCACGCACGGCGCCCGTAAGGGTCTCGCGGACACCGCCCTGCGTACCGCCGACTCGGGTTACCTGACCCGGCGTCTGGTGGACGTCTCGCAGGACGTCATCATCCGCGAGGAGGACTGCGGCACCGACCGGGCCATCCCGATGCAGATCGGCGAGCGGGTCGACGGCAAGCTGGTCGTGCACGAGCACGCCGAGACCAGCGTGCACGCCCGGACGCTGGCCGACGACATCAAGGGGCCGGACGGCACCGTGGTGGCCCACCGCGGCCAGGACATCAACTCCATCGGCGTCGACGCGATCGTCGCCGCCGGCGTGGAGACGGTGCGGGTGCGCAGCGTGCTCACCTGCGAGTCGAAGCTGGGCGTCTGCGGTGCGTGCTACGGCCGCTCGCTGCCGACCGGCAAGACCGTGGACGTCGGCGAGGCGGTCGGCATCATCGCCGCCCAGTCGATCGGTGAGCCGGGTACGCAGCTGACGATGCGTACCTTCCACACCGGTGGTGTCGCGGGTGAGGACATCACCCAGGGTCTGCCCCGTGTCCAGGAGATCTTCGAGGCCCGGGTGCCGAAGGGTAAGGCGCCCATCGCCGACACCCCCGGCCGCATCCGGATCGAGGACGGCGAGCGGTCCCGCAAGATCGTGGTCATCCCGGACGACGGCAGCGACGAGATCGTCTACGACAAGATCTCGAAGCGGGTCCGGCTCCGGGCGCACGACGGCGACCACGTCGAGGTCGGCGAGAAGCTCACCGAGGGCACCATCGACCCGCACGAGCTGCTGCGCATCCTCGGCCCGCGCGCGGTCCAGGTCCACCTGACCCAGGAGGTCCAGGAGGTCTACCGCTCGCAGGGTGTGCTCATCCACGACAAGCACATCGAGATCATCATCCGCCAGATGCTCAAGCGGGTGACGGTCATCGACTCCGGCTCGACCGAGTTCCTGCCGGGCGTGCTTGTCGACCGGGCGCTGTTCGAGTCGGAGAACCGCCGGCTCGTCGGCGAGGGTGGCGAGCCCGCCGCCGGTCGCCCGGTGCTGATGGGTATCACCAAGGCCTCGCTGGCCACGGATTCCTGGCTGTCGGCGGCCTCCTTCCAGGAGACCACCCGGGTGCTGACGGACGCGGCGATCCACGCCCGCAGCGACTCGCTGATCGGCCTCAAGGAGAACGTGATCATCGGTAAGCTCATCCCGGCCGGTACCGGCATCAGCAAGTACCGCAACGTCCGGGTCGAGCCGACCGAGGAGGCGAAGGCCAAGGTCTACTCGATGACCGGCTACCCGGAGACCGACTACGGCTTCGGGCCGGCCAGCGGCCAGGCGGTGCCGCTGGACGACTTCGACTTCGGGTCGTACCGCTAACCCGCACGGACGACGAGGCCCCCGGCACCCGCCGGGGGCCTCGTCGCGTTCCGGGGCCCGGTCGCGCCCGGAGCGGAGGCATGATGGAGGGCATGACGACCGTGCCCGGGCAGGCGCCCCACGTGCCGCAGGCGCACCGCCATCCGCAGGACCCGGATCCGGTCCGCTCCACGAAGGCCCGCGCGGTGTTCGCCCTCGGCCTGATCGGCGCGCTGACCGGCTTCTTCGTCGGCGGGGTCGTGCCGTCGACAATCGCGCTCACGCTGGCCCGGCAGGCCCGCCGCGAGGCGTACGCGTCGGGCGGTTACCTGACCGGCGCCGACTGGCTGCGCCGCGGTGAACGGCTGGCCCGGATCGGTCTGCTGCTGACCGCCGTGGCGGTGGTGGCCGCGGTGGTGATCGGGGTGGTCCGGCACGCCGACGCGTCGTTCGGGCACGACTTCGCCCCGAACTTCGACTGACCGGGCGGGGGAGCGGTCCGCGCCGGCCCACCCGGCGGTGACCCGCGGCGGTAGCCTGGCCGGTGTCCGCCGCGTGGCGGGTGAGTCAGGTGACAGGAGGACCCCGTGACGGAACCGGCCGCGCCGGGAGGCGACCCGATCCGCCCCGGATCCGAGCCGGACCCCGCCGCGTCGCCGGGCCCCGACCCGGTCAGCCCGTGGGCCGCGCCGTCCGACCCCCCGCCGTCGAACCCACCGTCGCGCCCGGGCCCGCCGCCGCACTCCGCGCCGCCGTCGAACCCGTCCGCCCCGCCGTTCTCCTCGGCCCGGACGCCGGAACCGGCCCCGCTGCACTCCGCGCCGCCCGGTCCCTGGCCGCCGGCCGGACCGTATCCGCCGGGCGGGCACGGCCCGACGTCCGCGCCGGCCCACCATCCGGGGCCGCCCGGGCCGGGGGCGGCACACCAGCCCGGTCCGTTCGGGTCGGCGTACCCGCCCGGACCGGCCGGGCCCGGGTCGGCGTACCCGCCGGGACAGCACGGGTACGGCGCCCCGGGAGCGGCGTTCGGGGCGTACCCGGGGAACGAGCCCGGCCACGGCGGCGGGTGGGGGGCGCCGGCGCTCCCGCCGCCCCCGCGCGAGGCGCCCCGGCCGCCGAAGCGGGTCGACGCGGTGCCGGGCACCCCGTTCGGGGTGGTGCACCTCGACGTGCCGCCGGTCACCTCCGGGCTGGCGATCGGCTCGCTGATCACCGGCGTCGCCTCGATCCTGGTGTCGCTGCTGGTCCTCTGCTTCGGCATCGCCGGGCCGGACTACGGCGGCGCGTGGGCGGCCGGCGCGTTCACGGTGCTCGGCGCGCTGGCCGGGATCGGGGCGATCGTGGCCTGGCTGCTCGCCCGCCGGCAGATCCGGCGGCCGGCGCCACCGCCGGCGGTCCGGTTCACCGGTGGCGGCCTGGCCGTGGCGGGGCTGAGCTGCGGCGCGGTGGGGCTGCTGCTGAGCGTGGTCGGGCTCGGGATCGCCCTGGTGGTGCAGATCACGTGACCGCTGGCGCGTCGCTGACCGGTTGAGGGATGTATGTCCGGGTCTTCGGCGCCCGTCCGGTGTCGGGGACGCCCGGCCGTGCGCCGGACGAGCCGGTACACTTGTGGTCGTAGGTGCCTGTCGGGGGCGCACCGGTGATCCGGAACCGACCGTTCGGGGCTGCGACGCAGTCCTCCCGAGTCGATCCGTTTTGACCGGCGCGGCTGTGGTAGGTACTCTTTCCCCTTGCGCCCGGGCTCGCCCGGGCAATGCGTGCGTGCGCTGGAGCCGCTCAGTCGGTGATCGTGTGGTCGCACCACCAAAGACCAAATTCCGGTACGACGCGTCAGCGGCCGGCACCGGGACCGTGACTCGGGCGACACGCCCGACCGCGGGTGCTGGGGCCGCCTCAGGTGACCCCGGCTGGAATGTAGGAGAGCCGTCCATCAGGCCGGCTAGAGCAGACGGCGCGGTCGCCTCGCAGCGGCCGAAGGGAGCGGAGAAACCCGGTGCCCACCATTCAGCAGCTGGTCCGAAAGGGCCGACAGGCCAAGACGACCAAGACCAAGACCCCCGCGCTCAAGGGGTCTCCCCAGCGGCGCGGTGTGTGCACCCGCGTGTACACCACCACCCCGAAGAAGCCGAACTCGGCGCTGCGCAAGGTCGCTCGTGTCAAGCTCAGCAGCCAGATCGAAGTGACCGCCTACATCCCGGGCGTCGGCCACAACCTCCAGGAGCACTCGATCGTGCTCGTGCGTGGCGGCCGTGTGAAGGACCTCCCCGGCGTGCGGTACAAGATCGTTCGCGGCTCGCTGGACACCCAGGGTGTCCGCAACCGCAAGCAGGCTCGCAGCCGCTACGGCGCAAAGAAGGAGAAGAGCTGACATGCCGCGTAAGGGACCCGCTCCGCGGAAGCCGCTGGTCGCTGACCCGGTGTACAACTCGCCGCTGGTCACCCAGCTGGTGAACAAGATCCTGCTGCGCGGCAAGCGTCAGCTCGCCGAGCGCATCGTGTACGCCGCCCTGGAGGGCTGCCGCGAGAAGTCCGGCACCGACCCCGTCGTCACGCTCAAGCGGGCGATGGACAACGTGAAGCCGACCCTCGAGGTGCGCAGCCGCCGCGTCGGTGGCGCCACCTACCAGGTTCCGGTCGAGGTCCGGCCGGCCCGCGCGACCACGCTCGGTCTGCGCTGGCTGGTGACCTACTCCCGGGCCCGGCGTGAGAAGACCATGATCGAGCGGCTGATGAACGAGCTGCTCGACGCGAGCAACGGCCTCGGCGCCGCCGTCAAGCGGCGTGAGGACACGCACAAGATGGCCGAGTCCAACAAGGCCTTCGCGCACTACCGCTGGTAACACCTGTGGTTCCGGCGCCCGGGTGGGCGCCGGAACCAACCACCAGTTGTGTCGAGACGACGATAAGTAGGGATTGAAGTGGCCGCCGCAGACGCGCTCGCCAACGTACGCAATATCGGCATCATGGCGCACATCGATGCCGGTAAGACCACTACCACCGAGCGAATCCTGTTCTACACCGGCATCACGTACAAGATCGGTGAGGTCCACGAGGGCGCCGCCGTCATGGACTGGATGGAGCAGGAGCAGGAGCGCGGTATCACCATCACTTCCGCCGCCACGAAGTGCGAGTGGAAGGGCCACACGATCCAGATCATCGACACGCCCGGCCACGTCGACTTCACGGTCGAGGTGGAGCGGTCGCTGCGGGTTCTGGACGGTGCGGTCGCGGTGTACGACGGCGTGGCAGGTGTGGAGCCGCAGACGGAGAACGTCTGGCGGCAGGCGGACAAGTACAACGTCCCCCGCATGTGCTTCGTCAACAAGCTCGACCGGACCGGCGCCGACTTCTTCCGCTGCGTGCAGATGATGATCGACCGGCTCAACGCCACCCCGCTGGTCCTCCAGATCCCGATCGGCCTCGAGGGCGACCACATCGGCGTCGTCGACCTGATCGGCATGCGCGCCCTCACCTGGCGCGGGGAGACCCAGAAGGGTGAGGACTACGCGATCGAGGAGATCCCGGCCGAGCTGGCCGACTCCGCGGCCGAGTGGCGCGAGAAGCTGATGGAGACCCTCGCCGACGTCGACGACTCGGTGATGGAGAAGTACCTGGAGGGCGAGGAGATCTCCGCCGAGGAGACCAAGGCCGCCATCCGCCGGGCCACCATCGCCGGCAAGGCCAACCCCGTGCTCTGCGGTTCGGCGTTCAAGAACAAGGGCGTGCAGCCCATGCTCGACGCCGTCATCGACTTCCTGCCGTCGCCGCTGGACGTTCCGGCGATCGAGGGTACGGCCACCGACGGCGAGACGCCGATGCTGCGGAAGCCGTCCCCCTCCGAGCCGTTCTCCGGCCTGGCGTTCAAGATCCAGACCGACAAGCACCTCGGTAAGCTCACCTACGTCCGGGTCTACTCCGGCGTGGTCGAGTCCGGGTCCCAGGTGGTCAACTCCACCAAGGACCGCAAGGAGCGCATCGGCAAGATCTACCAGATGCACGCCAACAAGCGTGAGGAGCGCGGCTCCGCCAAGGCCGGCGACATCATCGCGGTCCAGGGCCTGAAGCAGACCACCACCGGTGACACCCTGTGCGACCCGGCGAACCCGGTCATCCTCGAGTCGATGACGTTCCCGGAGCCGGTCATCGAGGTGGCCATCGAGCCGAAGACCAAGGCCGACCAGGAGAAGCTCAGCACCGCCATCCAGCGGCTGGCCGAGGAGGACCCGACCTTCCGCGTCAAGCTGGACGACCAGACCGGTCAGACGGTCATCTCCGGCATGGGCGAGCTGCACCTGGACATCCTGGTCGACCGGATGCGCCGCGAGTTCAACGTCGAGGCGAACATCGGTAAGCCGCAGGTGGCGTACCGCGAGACCATCCGCCGCAAGGTGGACAAGGTCGAGTACACCCACAAGAAGCAGACCGGTGGTTCCGGCCAGTACGCCCGCGTGATCGTGAGCCTCGAGCCGCTGCCCATGGGCAACGACTCGCCGACCTACGAGTTCGCGAACGCCGTCACCGGTGGCCGCATCCCGCGGGAGTTCATCCCGTCGGTGGACGCCGGTGCCCAGGACGCCATGCAGTACGGCATTCTCGCCGGCTTCCCGCTGGTGGGTCTCAAGCTGACGCTGCTGGACGGCCAGTACCACGAGGTCGACTCGTCCGAGATGGCGTTCAAGATCGCCGGTTCGATGGTGATGAAGGAGGCGGCCCGCAAGGCCGACCCCGCACTGCTCGAGCCGATGATGGCCGTTGAGGTCACCACTCCGGAGGAGAACATGGGTGACGTCATCGGCGACCTCAACTCCCGGCGGGGCATCATCCAGGCGATGGAGGAGCGCAGCGGCGCTCGCGTCGTCCGGGCTCTGGTGCCGTTGTCGGAGATGTTCGGCTACGTCGGCGACCTGCGGTCGAAGACCCAGGGCCGGGCTAGCTACAGCATGCAGTTCGACTCCTACGCCGAAGTGCCGCAGAGCGTGGCGAAGGAGATCATCGCCAAGGCGACGGGTGAGTGACGCTCACCCCGAGCTGACCCGGTGATCCGGGGTCGGTCGCGGGAGGGTTCTCCCGCCCGCGGCCACCTCGGTCGGGTTGTGTGAATCCGGGCCTGTAGGCTTCATCGCCGCAGAACCCACAAAGGCTATCCGGCCGTCAGGCCGGAAAGGCTGTCGACAGAGTCCTACGCGCCGACCGGCGCACCGGGGCGAACGAACCAAGAAAGTCCACCAGGAGGACACCAGTGGCGAAGGCGAAGTTCGAGCGGACTAAGCCGCACGTCAACATCGGCACCATTGGTCACATCGACCACGGTAAGACGACGCTGACGGCGGCCATCACGAAGGTCCTGCACGACCAGTACCCGGACCTGAACCCGTACACGCCGTTCGACGAGATCGACAAGGCGCCGGAGGAGAAGGCCCGCGGCATCACGATCTCGATCGCGCACGTCGAGTACCAGACCGAGGCGCGTCACTACGCGCACGTCGACTGCCCCGGTCACGCCGACTACATCAAGAACATGATCACCGGTGCCGCGCAGATGGACGGCGCGATCCTGGTGGTGGCGGCGACCGACGGCCCGATGCCGCAGACCCGCGAGCACGTGCTGCTGGCCCGTCAGGTCGGCGTGCCGTACATCGTCGTGGCGCTCAACAAGAGCGACATGGTCGACGACGAGGAGCTCCTGGAGCTCGTCGAGCTCGAGGTCCGCGAGCTGCTCTCCTCGCAGGAGTACCCGGGTGACGACCTGCCGGTCGTCCAGGTTTCCGCGCTGAAGGCGCTCGAGGGCGACCCGGTCTGGACCGAGAAGCTGCTCGAGCTGATGAGCGCGGTCGACACCGCGATCCCGCAGCCGGAGCGCGAGACCGAGAAGCCGTTCCTCATGCCCGTCGAGGACGTGTTCACGATCACCGGTCGTGGCACCGTCGTCACCGGTCGTGTCGAGCGTGGCGTGCTGCTCCCGAACGAGGACGTCGAGGTCGTCGGCATCCGCGAGAAGGGCTTCAAGACCAAGGTCACCGCGATCGAGATGTTCCGGAAGACCCTGGACGACGCCCGCGCAGGCGAGAACGTCGGTCTGCTGCTGCGTGGCACCAAGCGCGAGGACGTCGAGCGCGGCATGGTGGTCATCAAGCCGGGCACCACGACCCCGCACACGGAGTTCGAGGCGACGGTCTACATCCTCTCCAAGGAGGAGGGTGGCCGCCACACCCCGTTCTTCCAGAACTACCGCCCGCAGTTCTACTTCCGGACCACGGACGTCACCGGCGTCGTCACGCTGCCCGAGGGCACCGAGATGGTCATGCCGGGCGACAACACCTCGATGTCGGTGAAGCTGATCCAGCCCATCGCCATGGAGGACAACCTGAAGTTCGCGATCCGCGAGGGTGGTCGTACGGTCGGCGCGGGTCGCGTCACCAAGATCATCAAGTGAGCTGGGTAACCCCGATTAGCGTCGCCGCCGGTCGTGCGGCATACTAGTCAGGTTGCGTAACGACGGTCGGTCACCTGCGTCCGGTTGAGGCTGGACCTCCGGGAGTCAGATCGTTTCGCGTGGGGTGGTTGATCGCCATCGGCGGTCAACCACCCTCGCGCGGCGTCCAGGTCGCGGTCACCGCGATCGGCGCCATGACCCACCGCGCGGTCAGAGAATCGCTCCGGAGCCTCGGGGCGGAGCCTGGTCCACGGGCGCGACACGCCCGACCGCGGGGGTCGGCGGAAGTGGGCCTGTACCAGCCGGTACAGGTGCCCGCAACACAGCGGCATCGAGAGAAGGAACAGAAGCCACCATGGCGGGACAGAAGATCCGCATCCGGCTCAAGGCCTATGACCACGAGGTCGTCGACTCCTCGGCTCGGAAGATCGTCGAGACGGTGACGCGTACCGGGGCGCAGGTCGCTGGCCCGGTGCCGCTGCCCACGGAGATCAACCGTTTCTGCGTCATCCGCTCGCCGCACAAGTACAAGGACTCGCGCGAGCACTTCGAGATGCGCACGCACAAGCGTCTGATCGACATCATCGACCCGACCCCGAAGACGGTCGACTCGCTCATGCGCCTCGACCTGCCGGCTGGCGTCGACATCGAGATCAAGCTGTAGGGATCGATCAAATGGACAGGCAAGTCAAGGGGATCCTGGGCGCCAAGCTCGGCATGACCCAGGTCTGGGACAACAACAAGGTCGTCCCCGTGACCGTGGTCGAGGCCGGCCCGTGCGTCGTGAGCCAGGTTCGTAGCGCCGACAAGGACGGCTACGCCGCCGTTCAGCTCGCCTACGGGGCCATCGACCCGCGCAAGGTCAAGAAGCCGGTCGCCGGGCACTACGCCAAGGCGGACGTCGCGCCGCGTCGGCACATCGTCGAGCTGCGCACCGCCGACGCCGCGGACTACGCGCCGGGCCAGGAGGTCACGGTCGACGCGTTCCCGGTCGGCGCCGTGATCGACGTGACCGGCAAGACCAAGGGCAAGGGCTACGCCGGCCCGATGAAGCGGCACGGCTTCCACGGTCTGCGCGCCAGCCACGGTGTCGAGCGCAAGCACCGCTCGCCCGGCTCGATCGGCGCCTGCGCCACCCCGGGTCGCGTCTTCAAGGGCACCCGGATGGCGGGCCGGATGGGTGGCGTGCGCTACACCGTCCAGAACCTGACCGTCCAGGCGGTCGACACCGAGAACAACCTCCTGCTCGTCCGTGGCGCCATCCCGGGCCCGAAGGGCGCGCTCGTCCTGGTCCGCACCGCGGCCAAGGCGAAGGTGAAGAAGGGCGGTGTGGCCAAGTGACCACCGTTGACGTCCTCAACGTCGAAGGCGGCAAGAGCGGCTCCGTCGAGCTGCCGGCCGACATCTTCGACGTCCAGGCGAACGTCGCGCTGATGCACCAGGTCGTGGTGGCTCAGCTCGCCGCGGCCCGGCAGGGCACGCACAAGACCAAGACCCGCGGTGAGGTCTCCGGCGGTGGCCGGAAGCCTTACAAGCAGAAGGGCACCGGTCGGGCCCGTCAGGGTTCGACCCGCGCGCCGCAGTTCGCCGGCGGTGGCGTGGTCCACGGCCCGACGCCGCGCGACTACAGCCAGCGCACCCCGAAGAAGATGAAGGCCGCCGCCCTGCGTGGCGCCCTCTCCGACCGGGCCCGCGCCGGCCAGGTGCACGTCGTCGAGGCGTTCGTCTCGGGCGAGAAGCCGTCGACCAAGGCGGCCCTGGCCACGCTGACCAAGCTGACCACCGCGCGCCGGGTCCTGGTCGTGCTGAGCAGCACCGACGAGCTGAACTGGGTGTCGCTGCGGAACCTGCGCAACACGCGGGACAGCCGGGTGCACCTGATCGAGGCCGGCCAGCTCAACACGTACGACGTGCTGGTGGCCGACGACGTGGTCTTCACCAAGGAGGCCCTGGACGAGTTCCTGGGCGTGCCCGCCGAGACCACCGAGGAGGATGGCAAGTGAGCACGATCGCCGATCCGCGTGACGTCATCGTCGCGCCGGTCGTCTCGGAGAAGAGCTACAGCGAGCTGAACCGGAACTGGTACACCTTCCTGGTGCACCCGGACGCGAACAAGACCGAGATCAAGATCGCTATCCAGCAGATCTTCAACGTCCGCGTCCTGACGGTCAACACGCTCAACCGCCAGGGTAAGCGCAAGCGGACCAAGACCGGGTTCGGCAAGCGCAAGGACACCAAGCGGGCGATCGTGAAGCTGGCTGACGGTGACCGTATCGAGGCCTTCGGCGGCCCGGTCAGCTGAGGGGTGTAGACAATGGCTATCCGTAAGTACAAGCCGACGACGCCGGGCCGGCGAGGCTCCAGCGTCGCCGACTTCGCCGAGATCACCCGGTCCACGCCGGAGAAGTCGCTGCTGGCTCCGCTGCCGAAGAAGGGCGGGCGTAACGCCCACGGCCGGATCACCACGCGGCACCACGGTGGCGGCCACAAGCGCCAGTACCGTCTGATCGACTTCAAGCGGGTCGACAAGGACGGCGTGCCGGCGAAGGTCGCCCACATCGAGTACGACCCGAACCGCACCGCGCGCATCGCGCTGCTGCACTACGCCGACGGCGAGAAGCGCTACATCCTCGCGCCGAAGGACCTGAAGCAGGGCGACCGCGTCGAGTCCGGCCCGGGCGCCGACATCAAGCCGGGCAACAACCTGCCGCTGCGCAACATCCCGGTCGGTACCACCATCCACAACGTGGAGCTGCGTCCGGGCGGCGGCGCCAAGCTGGCCCGCTCGGCCGGCGTCGGCATCCAGCTGCTCGGCCGCGAGGGCGCGTACGCGACCCTGCGGATGCCGTCCGGTGAGATCCGGCGGGTCGACGTGCGCTGCCGCGCCAGCGTCGGCGAGATCGGCAACGCCGACCAGTCGAACATCAACTGGGGCAAGGCCGGCCGGATGCGGTGGAAGGGCAAGCGCCCGACCGTCCGTGGTGTCGCCATGAACCCGGTCGACCACCCGCACGGTGGTGGTGAGGGTAAGACCTCCGGTGGTCGCCACCCGGTCAACCCGCAGGGTAAGCCCGAGGGCCGTACCCGTCGTAAGGGCCAGCCGAGCGACCGGCTGATCGTCCGCCGCCGCTACGCCACGCGTAAGCGCGGCTGAGGGAGATAAGACATGCCTCGCAGCCTGAAGAAGGGCCCGTTCGTCGACGACCACCTGCTCAAGAAGGTGGAGACGCAGAACGACAAGGGCTCGAAGAACGTGATCAAGACCTGGTCGCGGCGCTCGACGATCATCCCGGAGATGCTGGGACACACGATCGCCGTGCACGACGGACGCAAGCACGTCCCGGTCTTCGTGACCGAGGCCATGGTCGGGCACAAGCTCGGCGAGTTCGCGCTGACCCGCACGTTCAAGGGTCACGAGAAGGACGACCGGAAGAGCCGCCGGCGCTGACGCCGCGGGCATACGGATAGAGGAACAAGGGGTTACAGCGATGCCAGGAAAGGGCGACGCTCCGGTGCTTCCGGGCGCGCGGGCGGTTGCGCGGCACGTGCGCATCTCGCCGATGAAGGCGCGCCGGGTGGTCAACCTCGTCCGCGGCCTGCCCGCGAAGGAGGCGCTCACGGTGCTGCAGTTCGCGCCGCAGGCTGCGAGCGAGCAGGTGTACAAGGTGCTCGCGAGCGCGATCGCCAACGCGGAGAACAACGAGCGGCTGGACCCCGACGCGCTGCTCGTCAGCGAGGCGTTCGTCGACGAGGGCCCGACGATGAAGCGGTTCCGGCCGCGGGCGCAGGGCCGGGCGTACCGGATCCGCAAGCGGACGTGCCACATCACGGTGGCGGTCGAGGCCGTGGCGCCGGCCGCGCCGAAGAAGTCGGCGAAGAAGGCCGCTCCGGCCAAGCAGGCCGAGCCGGCGCAGGCGCAGAGCACGACGGAGGGTGCCGAGTAATGGGTCAGAAGGTTCACCCCACTGGGTTCCGGCTCGGCATCTCGACCGACTGGAAGTCCCGCTGGTTCGCGGACAAGCTCTACAAGGACTACATCGGCGAGGATGTCAAGATCCGCCGGATGATGTCCAAGGGCCTTGAGCGTGCCGGCATCTCCAAGGTCGACATCGAGCGCACCCGGGACCGGGTCCGCGTGGACATCCACACCGCCCGGCCGGGCATCGTCATCGGCCGTAAGGGTGCGGAGGCCGACCGGATCCGCGGCGAGCTGGAGAAGCTCACCGGCAAGCAGGTCCAGCTGAACATCATCGAGGTGAAGAACCCCGAGTCGGACGCGCAGCTGGTCGCCCAGGGCGTCGCCGAGCAGCTGTCCAGCCGGGTCAGCTTCCGTCGGGCCATGCGCAAGGCCATGCAGTCCGCGATGAAGAACCCGGCCTGCAAGGGCATCCGGGTCCAGGTCTCGGGCCGTCTCGGCGGCGCCGAGATGAGCCGGACCGAGTTCTACCGCGAGGGTCGTGTCCCGCTGCACACGCTGCGGGCCAACATCGAGTACGGCTTCTTCGAGGCCCGTACCACCTTCGGCCGGATCGGCGTGAAGGTCTGGATCTACAAGGGCGACGCCGTGCCGGGCCGCGAGGCCCCGGCCGAGGCCGCCCCGTCGCGCGGCCCGCGCCGTGACCGTGGCGACCGGCCGGACCGGCCGCGTCGTGGCCGGTCGGGCTCGTCGGGTACGACCGCCGGCGGTACCGAGGCCGGCCGTGCTGCCGCGACCACCATCGCGCAGCAGGCGGAGACGCCGGCCGGCGAGCCGGTCGACAGCAGCGCTGTCGCCGCCGCCGCCTCGGCTCCGAACCAGCCGGCAGAACAGCAGCAGGAGGGCTGACAGATGCTGATGCCGCGCAAGCCCCCGAAGGGCTTCCGCAAGCCGCACCACCCGGACCGCAGTGGCGCGTCCAAGGGTGGTAACCGGGTGGTGTTCGGCGAGTTCGGGATCCAGGCTCTCGAGCCGGCGTACGTGACCAACCGTCAGATCGAGTCGGCACGTATCGCGATGACCCGCCACATCAAGCGTGGCGGCAAGGTCTGGATCACGATCTTCCCGGACCAGGCCCTCACCAAGAAGCCGGCCGAGACCCGGATGGGTTCCGGTAAGGGTTCTCCCGAGTGGTGGGTCGCCAACGTCAAGCCGGGGCGGGTTCTCTTCGAGATGTCCTTCCCCAACGAGCAGATCGCGCGAGAGGCGATGCGTCGCGCGATCCACAAGCTCCCGATGAAGTGCCGCATTGTTACGCGCGAAGTGGGTGAATCCTGATGGCAGCCGGCGTCAAGCCCTCCGAGCTGCGTGAGCTCTCCGACGAGGAGCTGGTCACGAAGCTGCGCGAGGCTAAGGCGGAGCTGTTCAACCTCCGCGTGCAGGGCGCGACCGGGCAGCTGGACAACAACCGGCGGCTGCAGGTCATCCGTCGGGAGATCGCCCGGATCTACACGATCATGCGTGAGCGTGAGCTGGGTCTCTCGGCCGCGCCGACTGAGGTGACTGCATCATGAGTGAGAACACCACTACCACCGCCGCCGCGCGGTCCCGCCGTAAGGTGCGCGAGGGCCTCGTGGTCAGCGACAAGATGGACAAGACCGTCGTGGTCGAGGTCGAGGACCGGGTCAAGCACGCGCTGTACGGCAAGATCATGCGTCGTACCAGCAAGCTGAAGGTGCACGACGAGCAGAACTCGGCCGGTATCGGCGACCGGGTCCTGATCATGGAGACCCGGCCGCTCTCCGCCACCAAGCGGTGGCGGCTCGTGGAAATCCTCGAGAAGGCCAAGTAGCGAAGGCTCGAGCTCGGCCGGGATCGGTCGGGCGCAGGTTCCGCCAGGCTCCGGCCGCCCCCGGCGGCCGGAGAACCGGCAGACATAGGAGATAGACGTGATTCAGCAGGAGTCGCGACTGCGCGTCGCCGACAACACGGGTGCCCGGGAGATCCTGTGCATCCGGGTTCTCGGTGGCTCCGGTCGGCGCTACGCGAGCATCGGCGACGTCATCGTGGCCACGGTCAAGGACGCGATCCCCGGTGCCGGTGTGAAGAAGGGCGACGTCGTCAAGGCCGTCGTCGTTCGGACCGCCAAGGAGAGGCGGCGGCCGGACGGGTCGTACATCCGCTTCGACGAGAACGCCGCCGTCATCATCAAGGACGGTGGGGACCCGCGCGGTACCCGTATCTTCGGCCCGGTGGGTCGTGAGCTGCGGGACAAGCGGTTCATGAAGATCATCTCTCTCGCGCCGGAGGTGTTGTGACCGTGAAGGTCAAGAAGGGCGACACGGTCGTCGTCATCGCCGGCAAGGACAAGGGCGCCAAGGGCAAGGTCATCGCGGCCTACCCGCGGCAGGACAAGGTCCTGGTCGAGGGCGTGAACCGGGTCAAGAAGCACACTCGCATCAGCACCACCCAGCGTGGCGCCAAGACCGGCGGCATCGTCACCCAGGAAGCCCCGATCCACGTCTCGAACGTGATGGTCGTGGACTCCGACGGCAAGCCGACCCGCGTCGGCTACCGGATCGACGACAACGGCCAGAAGGTCCGCATCGCGCGTAGCACCGGTAAGGACCTGTGATGACCACGGCTACCGAAACCAAGACCCAGCCGCGCCTCAAGGAGCGGTACCGCAACGAGATCGTGGCCGAGCTGCAGAAGCAGTACAGCTACGGCAACCCGATGCAGGTGCCGCGGATGGTCAAGATCGTCGTCAACATGGGTGTCGGCGAGGCCGCTCGCGACGCCAAGCTGATCGACGGCGCCGTCCGCGACCTGGCCACCATCACCGGCCAGAAGCCGCTGGTCCGGCGGGCCACCAAGTCCATCGCGCAGTTCAAGCTCCGCGAGGGCATGCCGATCGGCGCGAAGGTCACCCTCCGGGGCGACCGGATGTGGGAGTTCCTGGACCGGCTGCTCTCCATCGCGCTGCCGCGTATCCGTGACTTCCGCGGTCTGGACGGGCGCAAGCTCGACGGGCACGGCAACTACACGTTCGGTCTGACCGAGCAGTCGGTGTTCCACGAGATCGACCAGGACAAGATCGATCGCCAGCGGGGCATGGACATCACGGTGGTCACGACCGCCACGACCGACGACGAGGGCCGGGCGCTGCTCAAGCTCCTGGGCTTCCCGTTCAAGGAGAACTGAGATGGCCAAGAAGGCGCTGATCCTCAAGGCGGCCGCGAAGCCGAAGTTCTCGGTTCGCGCGTACACCCGCTGCCAGCGGTGCGGGCGTCCGAAGGCGGTCTACCGCAAGTTCGGTCTCTGCCGGGTGTGTATCCGGGAGATGGCCCACCGCGGTGAGCTGCCCGGCGTGTCCAAGGCTTCCTGGTAATAGCCCGGCGCGCTCCGGCGCGTCAGCTGAACTGTCTCTTCGCCGTAGGCCCCGGGCCCGGCCCGGGGAACCCCGGCGAGAAAGGTTGACGAGTTTTCATGACGATGACCGACCCGATCGCAGACATGCTCACGCGTCTGCGTAACGCCAACCAGGCGTACCACGACCGGGTGACGATGCCCTACTCGAAGATCAAGGCGAACATCGCCGAGGTCCTCAAGGCCGAGGGTTACATCGCCACCTGGTCGGTCGAGGACCCCGAGGAGGGAGCCGTCGGCAAGCGACTGGTCGTCGAGCTGAAGTACGGCCAGAACCGCGAGCGGAGCCTGGCCGGCATCAAGCGCGTGTCCAAGCCCGGTCTCCGGGTGTACGCCAAGTCGGAAGGGCTCCCGCGGGTGCTCGGCGGGCTTGGTGTGGCGATCATTTCGACGTCCCAGGGGCTGCTCACCGACCGGCAGGCCCGCAAGCGGAGCGTTGGCGGGGAAGTCCTCGCCTTCGTCTGGTAACGGGAGACAGGTAGAAATGTCGCGTATTGGACGTAAGTCGATCCCGGTGCCATCCGGCGTCGACATCACGATCGACGGCCAGACCGTCAAGGTCAAGGGCCCCAAGGGCGAGCTGAGCCACGTGCTGGCCGAGCCGATCACGGCGGAGCGCAGCGAGAACGGCGAGCTGCTCGTCAACCGGCCCAACGACGAGCGCAAGGCCAAGGAGCTGCACGGCCTGAGCCGTACGCTGGTGGCCAACATGATCGTCGGGGTGACCGAGGGCTACCGCAAGAGCCTGGAGATCGCCGGCACCGGTTACCGCGTGACCGCCAAGGGCAAGGACCTGGAGTTCGCGCTCGGGTTCTCGCACCCGGTCGTGGTGGCGGCACCGGACGGCATCACCTTCACGGTCGAGCGGCCGACGCTGTTCCACGTGGCCGGCATCGACAAGCAGCAGGTCGGCGAGGTCGCCGCCAACATCCGGAAGATCCGCCCGCCGGAGCCCTACAAGGGCAAGGGCGTGAAGTACCAGGGCGAGGTCATCCGCCGTAAGGCTGGAAAGGCAGGTAAGAAGTGAGCGCCACGCTGCTCAAGCGCCGCCGCGGCGTTGCCGCCAAGCGTGCCGTCGGGCGTGCGCGTCGGCACTTCCGGGTCCGCAAGAACGTCAACGGAACCGCCGAGCGTCCTCGCCTCGTCGTCACCCGTTCCCTGCGGCACATGGTTGCCCAGGTCGTCGACGACACCAAGGGTCACACCCTGGCGTCCGCGTCGACCATGGACGCCTCGCTGCGCGGCGCCGAGGGCGACAAGAGCGCCCTGGCCGGCAAGGTCGGCGCGCTGCTCGCCGAGCGGGCCAAGGCCGCCGGCGTCTCGAAGGTCGTCTTCGACCGCGGTGGCAACCGGTACGCGGGGCGGGTCGCCGCGCTTGCCAAGGCCGCCCGCGAAGCCGGGCTCGAGTTCTAGAAACCCCGTCACGAGAGAGAAGGAAGGCTGCTGATGCCAGGTCAACAGCGCCGTGGCGGCGGGTCCGGTGGCAACGAGGGTGGTCGCCGCGACAACCGCCGTGAGGGCGGTCGCGGAAACGCGCCCGTCGAGAAGACCCCGCACCTCGAGCGGGTCGTCGCGATCAACCGCGTCGCCAAGGTCGTGAAGGGCGGTCGTCGCTTCAGCTTCACCGCCCTGGTGATCGTGGGCGACGGCGACGGCACCGTCGGCGTGGGCTACGGAAAGGCCAAGGAGGTGCCCGCGGCGATCGCCAAGGGCGTCGAGGAGGCCAAGAAGCACTTCTTCAAGGTGCCGCGGATCGGTCAGTCGATCCCGCACCCGGTCACGGGCGAGGACGCCGCCGGTGTGGTGCTGCTCAAGCCGGCCTCCGCCGGTACGGGTGTCATCGCCGGTGGTCCGGTGCGTGCCGTGCTGGAGTGCGCGGGCATCCACGACGTGCTCTCCAAGAGCCTCGGCTCGTCCAACCCGATCAACATCGTGCACGCCACCGTGGCGGCCCTGAAGGGGCTTGAGTCTCCCGAGCAGGTCGCGGCGCGTCGTGGCCTGCCGGTGGAGGACGTCGCGCCGGCCGCCATGCTGGCGTCGCGTGCGGGGGTGGCGTCCTGATGGCACGTCTGAAGGTCACCCAGGTCCGGTCCGAGATCGGGCGCAAGCAGAACCAGCGTGACTCGCTGCGTTCGCTCGGGCTCAAGCGGATCAACGACGTGGTGGTCAAGGAGGACCGGCCGGAGATCCGCGGCATGATCTTCACGGTCAGCCACCTCGTGAAGGTCGAGGAGGTCGAGTAATGACGATCAAGGTGCACCACCTGCGTCCCGCCCCGGGAGCCAAGACCGACAAGACCCGGGTGGGTCGCGGTGAGGGTTCGAAGGGCAAGACCGCTGGACGCGGTACCAAGGGCTCGAAGGCCCGGAAGAACATCTCGCCGGCGTTCGAGGGTGGGCAGATGCCCATCCACATGCGCCTGCCGAAGATGAAGGGCTTCAAGAACAAGTTCAAGGTCGTGTTCCAGGTGGTCAACCTGGACCGGCTGGCGGAGCTCTTCCCGAACGGCGGCCAGGTCGGCCCGGTCGAGCTGGTCGAGGCCGGCGCGGTCCGCAAGGGCCACCCGGTCAAGGTGCTCGGCACCGGCGACCTCGGCGGTGTGTCCCTCCAGGTGTCGGCGCACGCGTTCAGCGCGTCGGCCAAGGAGAAGATCACCGCGGCCGGCGGCTCGGTCACCGAGCTCTAGGGGCATTTTCGTGGCGCCCGCTCAGTTGTTCGCGACTGGGCGGGCGTCATGGTCTACCGGTCGCGTGTGCGCCGGGTAACATCGGATTCGTTTTATGTAGCCGGGCACATCTGCCCGGACCGGGATCGGGCTGTTAGAGTCCGTTGCCAGCCATGGATACCGGGCACTCCGCCCGGCACCCACCCCGCCCCGCCAGGGATCGTCACCGGCGGCCCGCGTCGCGCAGGAGGAAGAAGTTGCTGTCCGCCTTTCTCAGTGCGTTCCGTACGCCTGACCTGCGCAAGAAGCTGCTGTTCACAGTAGGCATCATCGCGGTCTACCGGCTGGGCGCCACGCTGCCCAGCCCGGGCGTCTCGTACGGCAACGTGCAGAAGTGCCTCGACACCATCCAGGGCAGCACCGGCGTGCTCAACCTGCTGGATCTCTTCTCCGGCGGCGCGCTGCTCCAGCTCTCGGTCTTCGCGCTGGGCATCATGCCCTACATCACCGCGTCGATCATCCTGCAGCTGCTGACGGTGGTGATCCCGCGCCTGGAGCAGCTCCGCAAGGAGGGCCAGGCCGGCCAGGCGAAGATCACCCAGTACACCCGCTACCTGACGCTGGGGCTGGGCATCCTCCAGTCCTCCGCGTTCGTGGCGCTGGCCCGCTCCGGGCAGCTGTTCAACAACCAGTGCGACCAGTTCCCGATCGTGCCCAAGGGCACCGGCATCCCGGACTGGCTGACGCTCACCATCCTGGTGATGACGATGACCGCCGGCACCGGCGTGGTGATGTGGCTCGGCGAGCTGATCACCGATCGGGGCGTCGGCAACGGCATGTCGGTGCTGATCTTCACCTCGATCGCGGCCCGGCTCCCCAGCGAGGGCTGGAAGATCAAGACCACCAAGGGCTGGGGGATGTTCCTCCTCGTCATCGCCCTGGTGCTGCTGGTCATCACCGCGGTCACGTTCATCGAGCAGGCGCAGCGCCGGATCCCGGTGCAGTACGCGAAGCGCATGATCGGCCGGCGGATGTACGGCGGCACCTCCACCTACATCCCGCTCAAGGTGAACCAGGCCGGCGTCATCCCGGTCATCTTCGCCTCGTCGCTGCTCTACCTGCCGACGCTCGCGCTCCAGTTCTTCGACCAGAACGACCCGGGGAAGGTCCAGGCCTGGATCCAGAACCACATCGTGAAGGCGAGCGCGCCGGAGCACATCGCGATCTACTTCCTGCTGATCATCTTCTTCACGTACTTCTACGTGTCGATCACGTTCAACCCGACCGAGGTCGCGGACAACATGAAGAAGTACGGCGGCTTCGTGCCGGGCATCCGCCCCGGCAAGCCGACCGCCGAGTACCTCGACTTCATCCTCAGCCGGATCACCCTGCCGGGTGCGCTCTACCTCGGCATCATCGCGATCCTGCCGAACTTCTTCTTCATCTGGCTGGACAACCAGCAGTTCCAGAACTTCCCGTTCGGCGGCACCGCTGTGCTCATCATGGTCGGCGTCGGTCTGGAGACCGTGAAGCAGATCGAGAGCCAACTCATGCAGCGGAACTACGAAGGGTTCCTGCGGTAGATGCGACTCGTTCTGGTTGGCCCGCCGGGCGCGGGCAAGGGCACACAGGCGGAGTTCATCGCCGCGCACCTCTCGGTGCCGAAGATCTCGACCGGTGACATCTTCCGGGCCAACGTCACCCAGGGCACCCCGCTGGGCGTCGAGGCGAAGCGGTACATGGACGCCGGCAAGCTGGTCCCGGACGACGTCACCATCAACATGGTCCGGGACCGGCTCGCCGAGCCGGACGCCGGTGAGGGTTTCCTGCTCGACGGCTTCCCGCGCACCACGCCGCAGGCCGCCGAGCTGGACAAGCTCCTCGCCGACCTGGGCACCATGCTGGACCTGGTGCTGGAGCTGGTGGTCGACGACGACGAGGTGATCCGGCGGCTCTCCGGCCGGCGCACCTGCCGGGGCTGCGGCAAGATCTGGCACGTCGAGTTCGACGCGACCACCCGGGACGGCGTCTGCGACCGGTGCGGCGCGGAGCTGTTCCAGCGCGACGACGACAAGCCGGAGACGATCGCCGCGCGGCTGCGGGAATACTCCGAGAAGACCGCGCCGCTTGTCGACTACTACGGCGCCCAGGGCAAGCTGGTGGGCATCGACGCGACCGGGCCGGTGGAGGACGTCACGGTCCGCGCCATCGACGCGCTGCGGTCGTACGGCGGCTGACCTCCCGCCGCCGCCCGGCGGATAGACTGTGAACAGCGGGGTACGCGCGACGTGCCCCGCTGTTCCGTGTAACGAAAGGTGAACGCCGTCATGCGCCGTCCCCAGCTGGACATCCAGCTGAAGACCCCCGAGCAGATCGAGCTGATGCGGGCCGCCGGTCTGGTGGTCGCCCGCGCCCTGGCCCGGATGCGGGAGGCGGTCGCGCCCGGTGTGTCGACCGCCGACCTCGACGCGATCGCCGAGGCGACCATCCGGGAGGCCGGCGCGGTCCCGTCGTTCAAGGGCTACCACGGCTTCCCGGCCTCGATCTGTTCCTCGGTCAACGAGCAGGTGGTGCACGCCATCCCCTCGCCCGAGCAGGTGCTGCGCGAGGGCGACCTGATCTCGATCGACTGCGGGGCGGTGCTCGACGGCTGGCACGGCGACGCGGCGATCACGGTGGCGGTGGGGGAGGTCGACCCGGCGCTGCTGCGGATGGCCGAGGTGGCCGAGGACGCCATGTGGGCCGGGATCGCCGCCGCGGCCCGGGGCGCGGCCTCCGGCAAGGGCCGGCTGACCGACATCTCGCACGCGGTGGAGACCACGGTCCGCAAGGGCGGCCGGTACGGCATCGTCGACGGCTACGGCGGCCACGGCATCGGCACGGAGATGCACCAGGACCCGCACGTGCTCAACCACGGTCGCCCCGGCAAGGGCCCGCGGCTGGTGCCCGGTCTGGCGCTCGCCATCGAGCCGATGATCACGGCGGGCTCCCCGCGTACCGTCGAACTGGCCGACGGTTGGACGGTGGTGACGCGGGACCGCTCGATGGCGGTGCACGTGGAGCACTCGATGGCGCTGTTGGCGGACGGGGTGTGGGTGCTCACCGCCTCCGATGGCGGCCGGGCCCGCCTGGGCGACCTGGTCACCTCCCGCCAGCCCGCGAACTCCCCGGCCCACTGACCCACCCACCCCCTCTCCAGTCCCCCTGTTCCACGGAAAGAGGGGGTATTCGGGCCCGGATAGCAACTCCTTCCGTGAAACAGGGCGCGGGACGGAGTGCGGTGGCGGGGCGGAGTGCGGTGGCGGGGTGGTGGCATCCTTGCCGACATGGACGGGCAGCGGGAGATGCGGGCGGCCGACCGCGACCGGGAGGCCGTCGCGGAGCGGCTCCGGCTGGCGCTGGAGGAGGGCCGGCTCGGCCTGCACGAGTACGACGAGCGGCTGGCCCGCGCGTACGGCGCCCGAACCTACGGCGAGCTGGACGAGGTGGTGGCCGACCTGCCGGGCCCGGCGCCGGCCGAGCGGTCCGCCCTGGTGCCCGCCGCGCCGACCCCGCCGCCGCCCGCACCCTCGCCGGTCCCGGCGTCCGAGCCGGTGGCCGGTGGACCGGAGGTGCCGGAAGCCCGATCCCGGCTGCTCGGGCTCTGGCTGCCCTGGCTGCGGGTGGCCGCGATCCTGGTGCCGATCTGGCTGATCGGCGCCGTGTCGTCCGGGCATGCCGCCGGCGTCTGGCCGCTCTGGGTGCTGGGGCCGTGGGGCGGCCTGGTGCTGATGCAGTCGGTCGGGCTGATCGGCGCGGATCACGGCCGGAAGCGGCGCGACCGCCGCCGGTAGCTGTGCCGCTTGTCACAACCGCGCCGGAAATCCGCCGTTCGAGGGATCTGCCGGCCGGCCGGTTTGGCGACGGCGCGCGGGCGGGCGTACACTTTCAGATCGGCGCACAGCGTCCACTCCGCCATGCCCACCCTGCGCTTCGGTGGGAGTCGGAGCCGCGGCTGGCGCGGGTTCACTGATCTTGGTCAGTTCACCCGTGTAAGACGTTGTGGGCCGTCCGGAGCAACCGACGTCAGGACAGCGGAGTACATGCCGAAAAAAGACGGAGCCATCGAGATCGAGGGTCGGGTCATCGAGCCCCTGCCGAACGCCATGTTCCGGGTGGAGCTCGCGAACGGCCACAAGGTGCTGGCTCACATCAGCGGCAAGATGCGGCAGCACTACATCCGTATCCTGCCGGAGGACCGGGTCGTCGTCGAACTGTCGCCGTACGACCTGACCCGCGGGCGCATCGTCTACCGCTACAAGTAAGCCTGACGACGGCCGGGACGTCCCCGTATCCGTCTTCGACGTCCGGGTCGCGATCCGTCGCGCTCCGGGCCAGATGGGAAGTAAGGCAACCGTGAAGGTCAAGCCGAGCGTCAAGAGGATCTGCAACAAGTGCCGGGTGATCCGTCGGCACGGCCGGGTCATGGTCATCTGCAGCGACCCGCGTCACAAGCAGCGCCAGGGCTGACGCCCCACACATCACCAGCTCGTCCCAGCCGCGGACGGTGCGCCACGCGCGTACCCCTCGTGGTTGACCCCCGGTCGGAGGCCGGGGCCCGCTCGGGCAGCGGGGTGGGACGGGTCCACACCTCCGCCACAAATCATGAGGAGTACGCCCGCACATGGCACGTCTAGTCGGCGTGGATCTCCCCCGCGAGAAGCGGATGGAGATCGCGCTCACCTACATCTTCGGGGTCGGCCGTACCCGCGCCCTGGAGACGCTCGCCGCGACCGGCATCTCGCCGGACAAGCGCGTTCGGGACCTCACGGACGAGGAGCTCGTCGAGCTCCGGAACCACATCGAGGGCAACTACAAGGTTGAAGGCGACCTGCGCCGCGAGGTCGCCGCTGACATCCGCCGCAAGGTCGAGATCGGCTGCTACGCCGGCATCCGGCACCGCCGCGGTCTGCCCGTGCGTGGTCAGCGCACCAAGACCAACGCGCGGACCCGGAAGGGCCCGAAGCGGACCGTGGCCGGCAAGAAGAAGCCCGGCAAGAAGTAACTAGGAGCGCACAGACTTATGCCACCGAAGGCTCGTGCCGGAGCCGCCGTCAAGAAGGTCCGGCGCAAGGAACGCAAGAACGTCGCCCACGGGCAGGCGCACATCAAGAGCACCTTCAACAACACCATCGTGTCCATCACGGACCCGACCGGTGCGGTCATCTCCTGGGCCTCCTCCGGCCAGGTGGGCTTCAAGGGCTCCCGCAAGTCGACCCCGTTCGCCGCGCAGCTCGCCGCCGAGGCCGCGGCGCGTCGGGCCATGGAGCACGGCATGCGCAAGGTCGACGTGTTCGTCAAGGGCCCCGGCTCCGGCCGGGAGACCGCCATCCGTTCGCTGCAGGCCGCCGGTCTCGAGGTCGGGCAGATTTCCGACGTCACGCCGCAGCCGCACAACGGGTGCCGTCCGCCGAAGCGTCGCCGGGTCTGAGAGGTTAGAGAGAGATGGCTCGTTACACCGGTGCTGACTGCCGCCGTTGCCGGCGGGAGAAGATGAAGCTGTTCCTCAAGGGCAGCAAGTGCGATGGCCCGAAGTGCCCGTTCGAGTCCCGGCCGTTCCCGCCCGGGCAGCACGGCCGCGGTCGCACGAAGGAGACGGAGTACCTGCTCCAGCTCCGTGAGAAGCAGAAGGCCCGTCGTGTCTACGGCGTGCTGGAGAAGCAGTTCCGCGGCTACTACGAAGAGGCCGTGGGCAAGAAGGCCAAGACCGGTGAGGTTCTGCTCCAGATCCTCGAGTCGCGGCTGGACAACGTGGTCTACCGGGCCGGCTACGCCAAGTCCCGGGACATGGCCCGTCAGCTGGTCAAGCACGGTCACTTCACGGTGAACGGCAAGAAGGTCGACATCCCGTCGTTCCGCGTCAAGGAGCACGACATCATCGAGGTCCGGGGCAAGAGCAAGGAGCTCACCCCGTTCATCGTCGCGCAGGCCGAGGCCGGCTCCAAGACCGTTCCGGCGTGGCTCGAGGCCATCCCCAGCCAGATGAAGGTTCTCGTGCACTCGCTCCCGGCCCGTCAGGTGATCGACACCCAGGTCCAGGAGCAGCTGATCGTCGAGCTCTACTCCAAGTAGGGGCTCGTTGCGGTGGCCCGTCCTGCGGGGCGGGCCACCGGAACAGTTGTGTCGTGGGCGTCAAATAGCGGGCGCCCCGGAAGAGAAGAGAAAAGATGCTCATCAGCCAGCGACCGTCTCTCTCCGAAGAGTCGATCAACGAGACCCGGTCCCGGTTCACCATCGAGCCGCTGGAGCCCGGCTTCGGCTACACGCTCGGCAACTCGCTGCGCCGTACGCTGCTGTCGTCCATCCCGGGCGCGGCGGTCACCTCGATCAAGATCGACGGTGTCCTGCACGAGTTCACCACCATCCCCGGTGTCAAGGAGGACGTGGTCGAGCTCGTCATGAACATCAAGGAGCTGTGCGTCAGCTCCGAGCACGACGAGCCGGTCAGCATGTACCTGCGCAAGCAGGGCCCGGGCGACGTGACCGCCGGCGACATCCAGCCCCCGGCCGGTGTCTCCGTGCACAACCCGGACCTGAAGCTCGCCACGCTCAACGGCAAGGGCCGGCTCGACATGGAGCTGACCGTCGAGCGGGGCCGGGGCTACGTCACCGCCGCGCAGAACAAGCAGGCGGGCGCCGAGATCGGCCGGATCCCGGTCGACTCGATCTACTCGCCGGTGCTGAAGGTGACGTACCGCGTCGAGGCGACCCGGGTCGAGCAGCGGACCGACTTCGACCGGCTGATCATCGACGTCGAGACCAAGCCGTCGATGGGCCCGCGTACCGCGCTGGCCTCGGCCGGCTCGACGCTGGTGGAGCTGTTCGGGCTCGCCCGCGAGCTGGACGAGACCGCCGAGGGCATCGACATCGGGCCGTCCCCGCAGGACGCCCAGCTGGCGGCGGACCTGGCTCTGCCGATCGAGGAGCTGGACCTCACCGTCCGTTCCTACAACTGCCTCAAGCGCGAGGGCATCAACTCCGTTGGTGAGCTGATCGGGCGTACCGAGGCCGACCTTCTCGACATCCGCAACTTCGGTCAGAAGTCGATCGACGAGGTCAAGATGAAGCTCGCCGGGATGGGCCTGGGGCTGAAGGACTCGGCTCCGAACTTCGACCCGGCGCACGTCGTGGACGCCTTCGGCGAGGCCGACTACGACACCGACGACTACCGCGAGACCGAGCAGCTCTAGTCCGCGCTGCCGCCACACCTGAGGAGCACCAAGCATGCCCACGCCCACCAAGGGCCCCCGCCTCGGCGGCAGCCCCGCGCACGAGCGGCTGATGCTGGCCAACCTGGCCACCGCGCTGTTCCAGCACGGCAAGATCCAGACCACCGAGACGAAGGCCCGGCGGCTCCGTCCGCTGGCCGAGCAGCTCATCACCAAGGCCAAGCGCGGCGACCTCGCCTCGCGTCGGCGGGTGCTGGGCGTCGTCAAGGACAAGGACGTGGTCTACTCCCTGTTCGACCAGATCGCGCCCCGGTACGCCAACCGCAACGGTGGCTACACCCGGATCGTGAAGACCGGTCCGCGCAAGGGTGACGCCGCTCCGATGGCGATCATCGAGCTGGTCGAGGAGCTTCAGGTCGCCGAGCCGAAGGCGAACAAGAAGACCGCCGCCCGCAAGGCCGCCCAGCAGGACAAGGTCGAGGCCCTGGCCCCGGCCGAGGAGGCCCCCAAGGCCAGCACCGGCGACCAGGACGCCGAGGCTCCGGTCTCCGCCTCCGGTGACACCGCCGCCGCCCGCGAGGACAGCGACGAGGCCACCGAGAACGACAAGGCCTGAGTTCAGGCTCGACCGGGCCCGGCATCCCCACGGGGGGTGCCGGGCCCGTCGCCGTCAACGGGAGGTACGAGGTGGGCGAGCGGACCCGGCTGCGGCTGGACGTCTCGTACGACGGCACCGACTTCTCCGGATGGGCCCCGCAGCCCACCCGGCGCACGGTGGCCGGCGTGCTCATGGCGACGCTGGACCTGGTGCTCGGCGCCGGCACGGTCACCGGGCTCACCGTGGCCGGGCGGACCGACGCCGGGGTGCACGCCACCGGGCAGGTCTGCCACCTGGACCTGCCGACCGAGGTGTGGCGGGCGCACGAGGGGCGGCTGCTGCGCCGGCTGGCCCGGCTGCTCCCGCCGGACGCCCGGGTACGCGCGATGACCGAGGTGCCGGCCGACTTCGACGCCCGGTTCTCGGCCATCTTCCGGCGCTACGAGTACCGGGTCACCGACGCGCCGTGGGGCGCCGAGCCGCTGCGCCGGCGGGACACGCTGGCCTGGCCGAAGCCGCTGGACCTGGCCGCGTTGAACGAGGCCGCGGCCGGTCTGGTGGGCGAGCACGACTTCGCCGCGTACTGCCGGCGCAAGGAGAACGCCACCACGCTGCGCGAGGTGACCCGGCTGGACTGGCGGCGCGACCCGGACGGGATCCTGGTCGCCACCGTGCGGGCCGACGCGTTCTGCCAGAACATGGTGCGCAGTCTCGTCGGCGCCATGCTGGTCGCCGGTGACGGCCGGCGGCCGGTCGAGTGGCCGGCCGGGCTGCTGACCCGCCGGGAGCGGTCCAGCGAGGTCACCGTGGCGCCCGCGCACGGCCTCGCGCTGGTCGAGGTCGGCTACCCGGCCGACCCGACGGAGTACGCCCGCCGCGCCGACCTCACCCGCCGGTTGCGGGTCCCGGTCGCCGAGGGCTGAGCCGGGCGGAGGACGACGCCGGCGCGGCGAAGCGGCCCGGAGACGGCGAACGGCCCGCCACCGGGGTGGATGGCGGGCCGGGGGAGTGCCGCTTCAGTCGCCGGTGCCGCGCTGGCCGGCGCTGTCCTCGGTCGGCCCGTCGGTGGGCTGGCCGGCCGTGCCGCCCGCGGCCCGGTGCTCCAGCACGTTCCGGTTCAGGTGCAGCTCGATCAGGTCGAACATGATCTCGCGGGCGACCGCGTCGTCGGTCGGGATCCGTTCCCCGTCCGCGCGGGTGACCAGGCAGAAGGCGAGGTAGTGGCCGCGTACCTGCCAGCCGACCCGGGCGGCGGCCTTCTCCACCGCCTCGGTGCCCGCACCCGCCGGCAGGCCCCGGAACCGTCCCTGGCGGTCGTCCAGCAGCGGGCGGATCCGGTCCCGTACCCGCTGGGCGCTGGCCAGGTCGGTCAGGTTGAACAGGCCGGCGGTGAGCAGGTGGTCGCCGTCGGGGGAGCGCAGCGTGCCCCGGACGACCTGGTTGCACCCGAGCCGGACCAGCAGGTCGGCGATCTCGCCGGTGGCCGAGACCGCGCAGTCGGTGCTGGCCTGCGTCTTGAGCACCCGGTACGCCGGTTTGCCGTCGGTGACCACGAGTTGCTTGCCCGGGAACAGTTCCTTGGCGGTGAGCGTCGCCTGGTCGGTGTCCCGGGAGTCCAGGTCGGACCGGCCGGGCACGCCCGACTCGGACACCGTCGGCAGGGGGGTCTGCTCGCTCGTCGGCGGCGTGTCGGCGCGCTCGTCGAGCAGCGCCGCGACGGCCAGGCCGGTGAGGGAGAGCAGGAGCAGCACGGCGGCGCCGCCGACCAGCGCCTGCCAGAACCGGCCACCGGCGTGGCGGCCGGCCCGCCGGTTCCGTGCCTGGTCGGGCAGGCTCGTGGTGCGGAACGTCGGGCTGGCCGGGACCGGCACGGTCGGGCCTGCGGTCGCGGCGGGCACCGGCTGCGGCGCCGGTGGTGCGGGCTGGGGCACCGGGGCGGGCTCCCGGGGCGGTGTGGGCACCGGCGCGGGTGGCGCGGGGGCGGGCGCCCGGGCGTCGTCGAGGACCGGGCGGGTGGTCCGGGCCGGTGGCAGCGACGGCGTGGGGAAGCGGGACGGCGACGGGCCGGCCGGTGGCGGCGTCGCGACCACGGGCCCGACCGGGGCCGGCCCGGGCTCCGGATATTCGAGGAAGGCGTCCTCATCGGACTCGTACCGGTACACCATGTGGGATAGAGTAGGGCCGATTATCCCTTTCAGGGGGAATATCGGGAAATTCCGACGGGGTGGCGTCGCTCCCTGCCCGCCGTACCGTCGCCCGGGCCGCCACCTGCCGATGCGAGAATGCCCGCGTGACCGGCGACCACTACTTCACCGCTGAGCCCACGACCCCGGCCCGCCCCCGCGAGGTCGAGTTCTCCGTCGCCGGGCGCGACTACACGCTCACCTCGGCCGGCGGCGTCTTCTCCGCCGACCGGCTCGACCCCGGCACCGCCGTGCTGCTGCGCAAGGCCGATCTGCCGGCCGCCGACGCCGCCGGCCCGCTGCTCGACATCGGCTGCGGGTTCGGCCCGATCACCTGCGTCCTGGCCACGGTCGCGCCGACCGCCACGGTCTGGGCGGTGGACGTCAACGAACGGGCCCGCGCGCTCACCACGGCCAACGCCGCCCGCGTCGACGCGGCCGACCGGGTCCACGCCGTCGCCCCGGACGACCTGCCGCCGGACGTCACGTTCGCGCAGATCTGGTCGAACCCGCCGATCCACATCGGCAAGGCCGAACTGCACGACCTGCTGCTGCGTTGGCTGCCCCGGCTCACCCCGGACGGGGTGGCCTGGCTGGTCGTCGCCCGGCACCTCGGCGGCGACTCGCTGCACCGCTGGCTGGTCGAGCAGGGCTGGCAGGTGCAGCGGCACGCCAGCCAGAAGGGCTACCGGGTGCTCCGCGTCACCCGGTAATCCGGTGTCGGTCGGGCCGCCGGCTCGGGCAGGATGCCCGCGTGGGATACGTGGACGTGGCAGGGGTCGGGCACATCCTCCCGGACGGGCGGGAGCTGTTCCGCGACGTGTCGTTCCGGGTCGGTGAGGGCGCCAAGGTGGCGCTCGTCGGCCCCAACGGCGCCGGCAAGACGACGCTGCTCCGGATGGTCGCCGGTGACCTGCCGGTGCCCACCGGTGCGATCGCCCGCGCCGGCGGGCTGGGCGTGATGCGGCAGTTCATCGGCATGATCGGTGACGAGTCGACGCTCGCCGACCTGGCCCTGTCACTCGCGCCGCCGGCGCTGCGTGACGCCGGGCGCCGGCTGGTCGAGACCGAGGCGGCCATGCGGACGGCCGAGGTCCGCGGCAAGTTCAGCTCCGCCGCCGGCAAGGCCCAGCTCGCGTACGCCGACGCGCTGGCCGCCTGGGGTGAAGCCGGCGGGTACGACGCCGAGGTGCTCTTCGACACCGTCACCACCATCGTGCTGGACCTGCCGTGGGACACCGCCCGGGACCGACCGGTCCGGACGCTCTCCGGCGGCCAGCAGAAACGCTTCGCGCTGGAACTGCTGCTGCGCGGCCCGGACGAGGTGCTGCTGCTCGACGAGCCGGACAACTTCCTCGACGTGCCGGGCAAGCGGTGGCTGGAGGCGCGGCTGCGGGAGTCCGCCAAGTCGGTGCTCTACGTCTCGCACGACCGGGAGCTGCTGGCGCAGACCGCCGACCGGGTGGTCGCCGTGGAGGGCGGCAGCGCCTGGGTGCACCCCGGCGGCTTCGCGAGCTGGCATGACGCGCGGGTGGCCCGGCACGCCCGCCTCGACGAGCTGCGCCGGCGCTGGGACGAGGAACACCAGAAGCTGCGCGAACTGATGCTGATGTACAAGCAGAAGGCCGCGTACAACGACGGGCTGGCCTCCCGCTACCAGGCCGCGCAGACCCGGCTGCGCAAGTTCGAGGAGGCCGGGCCGCCGCCCGTACCTCCGAAGGACCAGGACATCCGGATGCGGCTGACCGGCGGGCGGACCGGCAAGCGCGCGGTGATCGCCGAGCAACTGGAGCTGGACGGCCTGACCTACCCGTTCGACCTGGAACTCTGGTACGGCGACCGGGTCGCGGTGCTCGGCGCGAACGGGACCGGCAAGTCGCACTTCCTGCGCCTGCTGGCCCGCGGCGGCACCGACCCCGAGCCGGGTAACACGCCTGTCGACGGCGCCGCCGCGCTCGCGCCGGTCGCGCACGGCGGCGTGGTGCGGCTCGGCGCCCGGGTCCGGCCGGGGCACTTCTCGCAGACCCACGACCGCCCGGAGCTGATGGCGAAGACGCTTGTCGAGGTGCTGTGGCGGGGCGACGAGCACCGGGCCGGCATGGACCGGCACGCGGCCATGGCGGCGCTGTCCCGCTACGAGCTGGCCGGCCAGGGCGACCAGCGCTTCGGCACGCTCTCCGGCGGCCAGCAGGCCCGCTTCCTGGTGCTGCTGCTGGAGCTGTCCGGGGCCACGCTGCTGCTGCTCGACGAGCCGACCGACAACCTCGACCTGGCCTCCGCCGAGGCGCTGGAGGCCGGGCTGACCGCGTTCGACGGCACGGTGGTCGCGGTGACGCACGACAGGTGGTTCACCCGGACCTTCGACCGGTTCGTGCTGTTCCGCGGCGACGGGGACGTGGTGGAGACGCCGGAGCCGGTCTGGGACGTTGGATGATCGACCAGGAATTGGTCGACCGGCTCTGCGCGGTCGACGGCGTGGTCGCCGTGGCGCTCGGCGGCAGCCGGGCCCGCGGCGAGCACCGGCCCGACTCCGACTGGGACGTCGGCCTCTACTACCGGGGTACGCCGGACGTGGCCGGGCTGCGCGCGGTCGCCGACTCGGTCGCCGACAGCCCGGTGGACCTCACCGGGCCCGGCGGCTGGGGCCCCTGGGTCGACGGCGGTGGCTGGCTGCGCGTCGGCGGGGTGGCGGTGGACTGGATCTACCGGGACCTGGACCGGGTGCACCGGGTCTGGGCGGACTGCCGCGCCGGCCGCTACACGGTCGAGGTGCAGGCCGGGCACCCGCTCGGGTTCTACTCGTCCGCGTACGCCGGGGAGGTCGCGCTCGGCCGGGTGCTGGGCGACCCGACCGGCGAGCTGACCGCGCTGCGGGCCGAGACCGTCCACTACCCGCCCGCGCTCGGCGCGGCACTCGTGGCCGGCGGCTGGGAGACCGGTTTGCTGCTCGACGGCGCGGCCAAGGGCGCGGCCGGCGGCGACGCCGGGTACGTGGCCGGGTGCCTGTTCCGGGTGGTCGGCGTGCTGGCGCAGGCGCTGCACGGCCGGGCCGGGCGATGGCTGGTCAACGAGAAGGGCATGCTCGCCTCGGCCGGACGGCTGCCGGGCGCGCCACCGGACTTCACCGCCCGGACGCAGGCGCTGCTCGGCGCCGTGGGGCGTACCCCGGAGGAACTGGCGGCGACGGTCGATGCCGCCCGGATGCTGGCGCGCGACGCGCTCGGTTGACGGCCGGCGGTGGCCACCGCCGTCGACGCGCTCACCCGTCGGCCTGGCCGGCGCGGCTCGCCGGTGGGTCTGCGATCGGCGGGCTCGGCGGGGCGCTGCCAACCTGATGGCGTGGATGGGTCACCTCCGCGGTGACCGGTGCCGGCGCTGGCGGGTGGGTGCGCGGCGGCGGGCATAGGGTGGATCTCGTGAGTGAGATGACCTATCGCCGGCTGGGCGACTCCGGGCTCGTGGTGTCCGTGGTCGGCATCGGCTGCAACAACTTCGGCCGCAAACTCGACAGCGACGGCACCCGGGCGGTGGTCGACGCCGCGCTCGACGCCGGGATCACCTTCTTCGACACCGCCGACATCTACGGCGAACCGCAGGGCGGCTCCGAGGAGCTGCTCGGTCAGGCGCTCAAGGGGCGCCGCGACGACGTGGTGGTCGCCACCAAGTTCGGCATGGACATGCACGGCGCGAACGGCCCGGACCACGGCGCCCGGGGCGCCCGCCGCTACATCGCCCGCGCGGTCGAGGCGTCGCTGCGCCGGCTCGGCACCGACCACATCGACCTCTACCAGATGCACGAGCCCGACCCGGGCACGCCGATCGACGAGACGCTCGCCGCGCTGGACGACCTGGTGACCGCCGGCAAGGTCCGTTACCTCGGCAACTCCAACTTCGCCGGCTGGCAGATCGCCGACGCCGACTGGACCGCGTCGTCGGCGGGGCGTACCCGGTTCATCTCCGCGCAGAACCACTACTCGCTGCTGGAGCGGGGGGTGGAGGACGAGGTGATCCCGGCCTGCGAGCGGTTCGGCCTCGGCATGCTGCCGTTCTTCCCGCTCGCCAACGGGCTGCTCACCGGCAAGTACAAGCGGGGCGAGGCGCCCCCGACGGGCAGCCGGCTGGCCGGCGGCGGCCGGTACGCCGAGCGGCTGGCGGCGGCGCGCTGGGACACCATCGAGGCCATCGAGGCGTACGCCGCCGAGCGGGGGATCAGCATGCTCCAGGTGGCCATCGGCGGGCTGGCCGCCCAGCCGGCGGTGACCTCGGTGATCGCCGGCGCGACCACTCCGGAGCAGGTACGCGCCAACGCCGAGGTGGGCACCTGGCAGCCCACCGACGAGGACCTGGAAGCCCTCAACGCCCTCCTCTGACCCCGCCCCCACCCCCTACCCAAAGCCAGCCTTCGCCAGGGGTGGAACGTCATGGGTGTCTCACGACCTTTTTGACACCCATGACGCTCCACTCGCCGCCAGCACCGGCCGCGGGTGGAACGCCATGGGTGTCCGGGGGAAGGGGTCAGTGGGGTGGTGTCGGGGCGCGGCGTTCAGCGAGGGCCTGGCGGACCAGTGCGACGGTGGCGTCGGGACGGCGCAGCACGTCGTCGGCGGTGAACCGGAGCACGACCCAGCCAGCCGCACGGAGCGCGTTGAGACGTGCCACATCACGCCGGAAGTGTGCCCGCTCACGGTGGTGGTCGCCGTCGTACTCGATCGCGAGGCGCAGCACCGGACAGGCCAGATCCACCCGGGCCACGAAGCGTCCGGCCGCGCGTATCTCGTGCTGCGCGGTGAGTGGGCCGATGCCGGCGTCGAGGAGGAGTAACCGCAGGCGAGTCTCCATCGGGGACTCGCTCAACGGTTCAGCCAGCGTCAAGACCTCGCGCAGCAGCGGCGCACCCGGCCAGCCGGACCGGGTTTCGGCGTAGTCACGCAGCGCGGACAGCCTCACCACCCGGCGACGCAGTAGCGCGTCCACGGCGACCAGCGCCTCCACCCGGGGGCCCAGCCGACCGAGGTCGAACGCGGTGCGCAGCGCGGTGGTGACCGGCAGCCCGGCGAACCGGGTACGGTCCTCGTCGGGCAGTGACGACCGCACGACCGTCAACTGCGGGTGCGGGCGCAGCCGGACGTCTGTCGGCAGTAGCACAGTCACCGGCGCGTCACGGCTGAGCAGCTCGGCACCGAACAACCAGGCGGCGCTCCCGTCCCGCCAGCACGGCACCCGGCGGCAGGCGCAACGCCACCGCCTCGCACCACATCCGATGGTCGTCGACACGGTATCCGTGCCGGTGCACGTACACGTCCGGCAGCAGGCGGACCCACGTCGGCCCGCGGAGCATCGTCCAGGTGAGCAGCCCTTCGGAGACGGCACGGCTGCCCCGGAACGGCAGGCGCGCAAGGCAGCGCGGGATACGCGCGGGAACGGACATCCTGGCAGCGTGCTGTGACGTGACGGTCAGCCGCCGTCCCGGCCCGCCGGGTGGTGCGGTCCTGGGAAAAAACTCACCCGGTCTTCCGTACGGCGGGGAGGCGTCGTACGGTAGGCCGCAAGTGACCCACGGGAGCCCGGTGTGGACCGGGCTGAGAGGGGGGCTGACAGCCCCCGACCGTTGAACCTGATCCGGGTAATGCCGGCGCAGGGAGGAGCGTTGCCGTGCCGTCCCTGGGACGACTGCATCTCATCACCGACACCCGACCGGGGCGGGATCCGCTCGGCGTGCTGCGTGCCGCCATGCCGGTGGGCCGCGCCGAACTCGTCGTGCAGGTCCGCGTGACGGACGACGCCACCGACCGGGAGGCGTACGAGCTGGCCCGCCGGGTGGTCGAGGCGTGCCGGCCGTACGGCACGTGTTGCCTAATCAACGACCGGTTGCACGTGGCGCTCGCGGTGGGCGCGGCCGGTGGCCACGTCGGGGCGGACGACCTGCCGGTGGCCGCCGCCCGCCGGGTGCTCGGCGTCGACGCGGTGCTCGGCGCGACCGCCCGGGAGCCGGACGCCGCCCGGGCCGCGGTCGCCGCCGGAGCGAGCTACCTGGGCGTGGGCCCCTGCCACGCCACCACCACCAAGCCGGGGCTGCCCGCGCCGATCGGCCCGGACGGGGTACGCGCGGTCACCGACGCGGTGACCGTGCCGGTGATCGCCATCGGCGGGGTGACCGCCGCGGCGGTGCCGGCGTTGCGGGCGGCCGGGGCGTACGGAGTGGCGGTGGTCGGAGCGCTCAGCTCGGCGGCCGACCCGGCGCGCGCCACCGCCGAGCTGCTCCGGGCGCTGACGTGTTAGGCGGGGCCCCTTCCGCTACCGGAGGCGTTGACAGGGGGCCCTTCCTTTCCGAGGTGGGGGTGGTGGGGGCGGGGCCGGTGGGGCTGGCGATCGCGTGGCGGTGCGCGCAGCGCGGGCTGCGGGTGAGCGTGTACGACGACCGGCCCGGGTCGGGTGCGTCGCGGGTGGCCGCCGGCATGCTCGCCCCGGTCGCCGAGGCGTACTTCGGGGAGCGGGAGCTGACCGGGTTGCTGGTCGAGTCCGCGGCCCGGTGGCCGGCGTTCGCCGCCGAGCTTGCCGAGGCGAGCGGCGTCGACCTGGGCCACCGCACCGAGGGCACGCTTGTGGTCGGGCTCACCGCCGACGACCTGGCCGAGGCGGGGCGGCTGTGGTCGTACCAGCAGGGGTTGGGGTTGCCGATCACGCCGCTGCGCCCGTCGGCGCTGCGCGACCGCGAGCCGGCGCTGGCCACCCGGGTGCGCGGCGGCGCGGTCGCGCCCGGCGACCACCAGGTCGACCCGCGCCGCCTGGTCGCCGCGCTGCGGGTCGCGGCGGAGCGGGCCGGCGTGACGTTCCGGCCGACGCGGGTCGGCGCGCTGTCCGAGGTGGACGCGCGGGTCACCGTGGTCGCGGCCGGCTGCGGCGCGGCGGCGCTGACCGGGCTGCCGGTCCGCCCGGTGAAGGGCCAGGTGCTGCGGCTCCGCGCGCCCGGCGACGGTCCGCCGGGCTTCCGGCACGTGATCCGGGGGTACGCCGACGGCGAGCCGGTCTACCTGGTGCCCCGGGCGGACGGCGAGGTGGTGGTCGGCGCCACCGTGGAGGAACGCGCGGACGTCGAGGTGACCGCCGGCGGTGTGCTGCGGCTGCTCCGCGCCGCCGCCGAGCTGGTCCCCGAGCTGACCGAGTACGCGCTGGTGGAGGCCGTCGCCGGGCGGCGCCCGGGCACGCCGGACAACGCGCCGGTGATCGGGGCGCTGCCCGGCCGGCCCGACGTGCTCGCCGCCACCGGGCACCACCGGCACGGCATCGTGCTCACCCCGGTCACCGCCGACCTGGTCACCGAACTGATCGTCAGCGGCGGGCCGGACCCGGCGCTCGCCCCCTTCAGCCCGGCACGGTTCGCGAAGGAGCGCCTGTGGAACTGATCGTCAACGGCACGGGGCGGACGCTGCCCGAGGGCGTCACGCTCGCCGAGGTGGTGCGCGCGGTCACCGGTCAGCAGCGCGGCCTCGCGGTCGCGGTCAACGGCGAGGTGGTGCCGCGCGGCGGCTGGCCGGCGAGCGTGCTGCGCGACGGCGACCGCGTCGAGGTGCTCAGCGCCGCGCAGGGCGGGTGACCGGGATGTCCCTGGAGATCGGCGGCGTGCCGCTCGGCTCCCGGCTGGTGCTCGGCACCGGCGGCGCGGCCAGCCTGGACGTGCTGGAGGCGGCGGTCCGGGCGTCCGGCACGGAGGTGGTGACGCTGGCGCTGCGCCGGGTCGACACCACGCCGGGTGGCGCGGGCGGCCTGCTCGACCTGCTGGAGCGGTGCAAGGTACGGCTGCTGCCGAACACGGCCGGCTGCCGGACCGCGGTGGAGGCGGTGAAGACGGCGCACCTGGCCCGGGAGGCGTTCGACACCGACTGGGTGAAACTGGAGGTGATCGGCGACGAGCGCACGCTGCTGCCCGACGGGGTGGAGCTGCTGCGCGCCGCCGAGGAGTTGGTCGCCGACGGGTTCACCGTGCTGCCGTACACCTCGGACGATCCGGTGCTGGCCCGGCGGCTGGCCGACGTCGGCTGCGCCGCCGTGATGCCGGCCGGGTCGCCGATCGGCTCCGGTCTGGGCATCGGCAACCCGCATCACCTCCGGCTGATCCGGCAGGCCGTCGACGTGCCGGTGATCCTCGACGCCGGTATCGGCACCGCCTCCGACGCCGCGCTCGCCATGGAGCTGGGTTGCGACGGGGTGCTGCTGGCCAGCGCCGTCACCCGTGCCGCCGACCCGGTGGCCATGGCCACCGCCATGCGCCACGCGGTCGAGGCCGGTCGCCTCGCGTACGGCGCCGGCCGCATCCCCCGCCGCTCCCACGCACTTCCGTCCACCCCCGACGACGGCCGGCCCGACCTGTGACCCCCCGTCCCGCTGTCGGCGATCTTGGTACGCGCACGCTCTTCCGGGGGCGGATCAGTACCAGGATCGGGCGCGGTCCGGGAGGTGTGGTGCTGCTGACCGATCGGCGCGTCGCCCGGGGACCGCTGGCCGACGTGGTGGCGAGTGCCGTGGCCGGGGGAGTGCGCTGGGTGGTGCTGCGGGAGAAGGACCTGCCGCGCGCCGAGCGCCTGGCGCTCGCCGTCGCGCTGCGCGCGGTCGTGGCCGACGTCGGCGGCACGCTGGTCGTGGCCGGACCGGACCCGCTCGACGGCGACGCCGTGCACCTGCCGGCCGCCGGCCCGTACCCGCCGCCGCGCCTCGGGCTGGTCGGCCGCTCCTGCCACGACGCCGCCGAACTGGCGCGACTGACCACGGAGGACTACGCGACGCTGTCCCCGGTCTACCCGACCCGGACGAAGCCCGGCTACGGCCCACCGCTGGGCCCGGAAGGGCTGCGCGAGCTGGTCGCGGTCAGCCCGGTGCCGGTGCTCGCACTCGGCGGCATCGAGACCCCGGCCCAGGTCACGGCCTGTGTTGACGCGGGTGCCATCGGCGTCGCCGTGCTCGGCGCGATCATGCGCGCCTCCGATCCCGCCGAAACCGCCACCGCGCTGGGCAGCGCCTTCCAGGAGGCGTTCACCCCGGTTGTCGCGCACCCCCCACCCGACGGCGGAGATCCCCACGAGAGGGCTGCGGCCGACCGTGACCACGCAGGGATCAAGCCTGACCGCCCGGAGTGGGCACGGTCGGCCGCAGCCCCCACCGCAACCAGAGAAGGAACGCAGTGACGCCGCAGGTACTACTCACCATCGCCGGCTCCGACTCCGGCGGCGGCGCCGGCATCCAGGCGGACCTGAAGACGTTCGCCGCGCTCGGCGCGTACGGGACGAGCGTGCTCACGGCCGTCACCGCGCAGAACACGCGCGGCGTGGACGCCGTCCTGCCGCTGCCCCCGCAGACCGTCCGCGACCAGCTCGACAGCGTGCTCGGCGACTTCTCCGTCCGGGCCGTGAAGACCGGCATGCTCGGCACGCCTGCGGTCGCCGAGGCGGTGGCCGGGGCGGCGCGGGACGGGCGACTGCCCCGGCTCGTCGTCGATCCGGTGCTGGTCGCCACCAGCGGGCACCGGCTCGGCGTGACGGAGGCGGTCGAGCGGCTGCTGCCGTACGCCGAGGTGGCGACGCCGAACTGCGCGGAGGCCGCAACCCTCACCGGACGCCCGGTCGGCACGGTCGAGGAGATGGTCGCCGCGGCCGAGGCGCTGGCGGCGCGCGGGCCGGCGTTCGTGGTGGTGACCGGCGGCGACGTCGACGCGGCCGGCGAGTCGGTGGACGTGCTGGCCGGCGATGGTCCGACGCGACTGCTGCGCGCGTCCCGGGTGGACACCCCGCACAACCACGGCACCGGCTGTTCGTTCGCCGCCGCCGTCGCGGTCCGGCTGGGAGCCGGCGACGCGGTGCCGGTCGCGGTGGCCGCCGCCAAGGAGTACGTGACCCGCGCGCTGACCGGCGCGCGGGGCTGGGAGCTGGGCGCGGGACGCGGCCCGCTGGACCACTTCGGCTGGTCCGCTTGAGCGACAGGGAGGCTGTCATGCAGGCACGTCGCAAGGTGTACGTGGAAGGGTCGCGGCCGGACATCCGGGTGCCGTTCGCGGAGGTGACGCTGACCGGGGACAACCCGCCGGTGCGGCTCTACGACACCTCGGGCCCGGGATCGGATCCGGAGGTGGGGCTGCCCGCGCTGCGCGGGCCGTGGATCGCCGAGCGGGGCGACGTCGCGCCGGTGCGGGGCGCCGGCAGCCCGCTGGCGGGAACCCGGCCGACCCAGCTCGCGTACGCCCGGGCCGGGACCGTCACGCCGGAGATGGAGTTCGTGGCGATCCGGGAGGGCGTCACGCCGGAGTTCGTCCGGGACGAGATCGCCGCCGGGCGGGCCGTGCTGCCGCTCAACGTCAACCACCCGGAGTGCGAGCCGGCGATCATCGGCAAGGCGTTCCTGGTGAAGGTGAACGCCAACATCGGCACCTCGGCGGTCACCTCGTCGGTGGCCGAGGAGGTGGAGAAGCTCACCTGGGCGACCCGGTGGGGCGCGGACACCGTGATGGACCTCTCCACCGGCAGGCGGATCCACCAGACCCGCGAGGCGATCGTGCGCAACGCGCCGGTGCCGATCGGCACCGTGCCGATCTACCAGGCGTTGGAGAAGGTCGGCGGGGACCCGGTGAAGCTGAGCTGGGAGGTGTTCCGAGAGACCGTGATCGAGCAGGCGGAGCAGGGCGTCGACTACATGACCGTGCACGCCGGCGTGCTGCTGCCGTACGTGCCGCTGGCCGTGGACCGGGTGACCGGCATCGTCTCCCGGGGCGGTTCGATCATGGCGGCCTGGTGCCTGGCGCACCACGAGGAGAACTTCCTCTACACGAACTTCCCGGAGCTGTGCGCGCTGCTGGCGAAGTACGACGTGACGTTCTCGCTCGGCGACGGGCTGCGTCCCGGGTCGATCGCGGACGCCAACGACGAGGCGCAGTTCGCCGAGTTGCGTACGCTCGGCGAGCTGACCACGGTGGCCTGGGAGCACGACGTCCAGGTGATGATCGAGGGCCCGGGGCACGTGCCCATGCACAAGATCAAGGAGAATGTGGACCTCCAGCAGGAGTGGTGCCACGAGGCGCCGTTCTACACGCTGGGCCCGCTGACCACCGACATCGCGCCCGCGTACGACCACATCACGTCCGCGATCGGCGCCGCCATGATCGGCATGTTCGGCACCGCGATGCTCTGCTACGTGACGCCGAAGGAACACCTCGGGCTGCCGGACCGGGACGACGTGAAGGCCGGCGTGATCGCGTACAAGATCGCGGCGCACGCGGCCGACCTGGCCAAGGGGCATGCCGGTGCGCAGGCGTGGGACGACGCGCTCTCCAAGGCGCGGTTCGAGTTCCGCTGGGAGGACCAGTTCAACCTGGCGCTCGACCCGGAGACGGCCCGGGCGTACCACGACGCGACGCTGCCGGCCGAGCCGGCCAAGACCGCGCACTTCTGCTCGATGTGCGGACCGAAGTTCTGCTCCATGAAGATCACTCAGGAGCTGAAGGACTACGCGGCGCGGGGCATGCGCGGCAAGTCCGAGGAGTTCGTCGCCGCCGGCTCGCAGGTCTACCTGCCGCTGGCCTGAGCGTGACCGGGGGCCGGGCGCGGTCCGGCCCGGCCCCGGGTCGGCTCAGTCGCGGTGGTGCCGGCCGGTACGCAGGGAACGTGCGTCGTCGGCGTTGTCGTCCGAGGCGAGCCCGGCGACCCAGTCGACGTACTCGTCGTCGGTCGTTGCGCCCGGCTCGGCGGTCTCGTCGGCGGGCTCCGGTCCGCCCTTGTCCCGGTTACGCCGGAACAGTCCGCGCCGGGTCTTCGACTTCCCGCCGGCCGCCTCGGCGTCGTCCGCCCCGGCGTGCCGTCCCCGGGACGCCTCCCGGTCGTCTTTCCCGGCACCGGAACCGGCGCCCGAGCCGGTGCCCGAGCCCGAGCCGGAACCCAAGTCCGAGCCCGAGCCTCTACCCGAGCCCGAGCCGGTACCCGAGCCCGAGCCGGTACCCGAGCCCGAGCCGGTACCCGAGCCCGAGCCGGTACCCGAGCCCGAGCCGGTGGTCTGCTCCGGCACGGTCATGCCGGTCCTCGCGCCGTCGGTCCGCGCCGGCACGGCCTCCTCCGCGGCGGGCCGGCCGGCCGTGCGGGCGTTGGTGGCGAGCGCGTCCCACCCGGTGCTCCGACCCGGCTCGGGCAGGCCCCGGGGGCGGGGACGGGGCGCGGGTTCAGCCCGGTTGGTCGGGTCGTCGCCGTCCCGGCCGGGGGCCGGCGGCGTGGTGGTGGCGGGCGGACGGGCCGGCCGGTCGGCCGGCGGAGTGATCGGCCAGGCCGGGCGTACGTCCCCCGCTCGCTCGGTGGCGTCCTCGAAGATCGGGAACCGTGGCCGGGGTGACGCGGGCGCGGGTTGCTCGGCCGGCTCGGGGTCGAAGAAGAAGCTGCGTGGCCGCCGGGCCGGTGGCGGCGGGGCCGTCGGCTCCCCGGTTCGCGTTCCGCCCGGCATGTCGGTGCCACGCGCGTCGGTGCGATCCCGGATCGGGCCTGCTGCCGTGCTGGCCGTGTCGGTGGCTCCGGCTCCGTCGGTGGCGCCGACCGTATCGGCGGCCCCGGCGGGCCGGTTGGCGCTCACCGCACCGGCGGCCAGACCAGGGCCGGCCAGGTCGGCGGCCTCGGTGGCACCGACGGGCGTGGCTGGGGACGGCGTGGCTGCGGGTGGCGTGGCCGCGGACGGGCCGGTGTCCGCACCGGTGGGACGCGTCGGTCGGGTGCGGCCGGAGCGCCCGGTCCGGGGGGCTTCGGCCGGTTCGCCTGTCGCATCGTCCGCGAGCGCTGTGGGCCGGGTGGCGGCCCGGCTCCGGCGTGCCCGGGTGGCGCGTGGCGCGGCCTCCGCCCGTCCTGCCCTGACGTCGGCCGTCTGCTCCGCCGTGCCGTCGGACTTCTGCGCCGCGGTGGCGTCGGCCGTCTGCTCCGCAGTGCCGTCGGGCTTCTTTTTCGCCGTGCCGTCGGACTTCTGCTCCGCGGTGCCGTCGGACTTCTGCCGCGCGGTGCCCTCAGACCTCTGCTCCGCCGCGGCGTCGGCCGTCTGCTCCGCGGTGCCGTCGGACTTCTGCTTCGCGGAGCCGGTGGGCGCATCGGTCGTCGGGATCGTGGCCCTCGTGCGCGCCGGGCCGGTGGTGGTCGGCGTGACCGCGCCGGACGGCGTACCGGCCGTCGGGTCGGTGCCGGTCGCCTCCGGTGCGGAAACCGGCCGCATGGCCTCCCGCCCGTCGGTCCCCGGCTCGTCAGCCCTCCGCCCGTCGGTCCCGGACTCGTGGGCCCCCGCCCCATCGGTGCCCGCCCCATCGGTGCCCGACCCGGTGGTGCCCGTTCCGGCGGTGGTCGTTCCGACGGTGCCCGTTCCGGCGGTGGTCGTTCCGGGCGGGCCGGAGCCGGCCGGAGCCGGCCCGGTCGACGGCTGCGAGTCGGGGCGGCCGGCGGCGAGGACGTCGATGGCCGAGGTGCGCCGGCCCGGCGGCAGCAGGCCGGGCATCGGGGACGTGCGGGCCGGATCCTCGTCGTGCCGGGCGTCGGCCGGTGTGACCGACCGGGCCGGTCGCTCGTCGTCGACGGACGACGCCGGACCGGCGTGTCGGGGGGCCGACGACGGCGGCGTGACCGACCCGCCGGCCTCCGGCCAGTCCCAGTGCGCGGGAGCCGGCGCGCCGGCCGTGGCCGGTGCCGGCGCGGTGGTGGCCGGTGTCGTCGGAACGGGCGCGCTGGGCGGCAGCGGCGCGAGGATGTCGGTCGGGTCGACGGCGTCGGCGTTGCCCGGCCGGGGCAGCACCGAGGTGGCGGTCGCGCCGAGCGCCCCGGCGGCGACCGCGATCAGCGCGCCGTAGTAGGGCGCGAGCTGGTAGCGGTCGGCCGCCGTGCCGGGACCGGCGGTCAGGTAGGCGAACGCCACCAGCACCGGCCCGGCCGCGCCGGCCGCGCCGCCGACCAGTGGCGGATGCCCGGCCCGGCGGGCCAGCACACCGATCGCGCCGCCCGCGAGCAGGGCCAGCGTGGGCAGCAACAGCATGGCCAGGCGTTGCGCCGCCGGGGCGCCCAGCCAGGACGGTTCGAGCACCCCGAGGCGTACGGTGGCCAGCGGCCGGTTGGCGACGATCGTGGGGGCGACGGAGAGCAGCGCCAGCAGCCAGACGATTCCGGTGGAGATCGCGACGCCCCAGCCGAACGGCGGCTTGAGCAGCACGGCGATCGCCGCGCCGGCGCCCACCACCGCACCGAGGACGGCGCAGATGCCGGCCGCCCAGACCGGGTCGACGGAGCCGCCCAGCTCGGCGGCGCGGGCCGGTTGCATGCAGAGCGGGGCGACCACGACCGCGCCGAGCGCGCTGACGCCGGCGATCGAGAGCAGCTCGGTGGTGCCACCGGGGAAATCCTCGCGGCGGGCGAGGCGCTCGGTGAGGACGGCTCCGGCGACGGTGGCGACGGCGGCGAACCAGGCGACCCAGACGAGCTGGGCGGGCCAGCGGTTGACCGAGACGTCGACGAACGCGCCGTCGAGGCGGACGACACCGAAGCCGTACGCGACGCCGAGCTGGCCGGCAGCGGCCAGCACACTCACCCCGAGCGCCGTGAGCAGCAGCCTGCCCCACGTCCGAAAGGCCATGTCGGGCACGTTACGGCCCGGTGGGGTGGTTCGCCACCTTGCCACCGCGCGGCGCGGCGAACCGCCGCCGGCGTGGCTACTTCAGCTCGACCAGCCGGGCGAGGTAGGTGGTGTCGCCGACGTTGGTCAGCATGTGCACCGCCCCGGGGTCGCGATAGACCACCCCGCCGGTGGGCTCGTCGGCGTCGATCGTGGTGCCGTCGATCGTCTGCACCACGTTCTTCGCACCCTCGATCGCCACCACCAGGTACGGGTGGTCGTGGCGGTGCAGCGGCTGGCGCTCGCCCGGCTCCAGCCGGATGTGCCAGACCCGGACCCGGTCGTTCTCGTAGACGATCTCCTGGCCCACCGGGCCGAGTTCGAGGTCGGCGTGCGCGTGGGTCATCGTGCTCCGTCCAGTTGGGGGAGCACCTCGGCGGCGATCAGCTCCACGTGGTCGAGGTCGTCGAAGTCGATCAGCCGCAGGTGCACCCGGGTGGTGCCGACCGCGGCGAACTCGCCGAGCCGGTCGACGAGCTGGGCGGGGGAGCCGACCACCGGGTCCTCCGGCGGAAGCGCGCTGGCGACGTGCAGTGGCGCGGCCCGTCGCTGCGCCTCGGCGTCGGTGCGCCCGATCGCCACCACGATCCCGGCGGAGAGGGTCAGCGGCGCACGCCCGGACGCGTCGCGCCCGGTGCGGTCGCACGCCTCCCGGACCCGCTCGTAGGCGGCGGCCGTCTCGGCGACGCTCTTGAACGGCATGTTGAACTCGTCGGCGTACCGGGCGGCCAGCTCCGGGGTGCGCTTGGGGCCCTTGCCGCCGACGATCACCGGCGGGCCGGGCTGCTGCACCGGCTTGGGCAGCGCGGGCGAGTCGACCAGCCGGTAGTGCTCGCCGGTGAAGCTGTACGTCTCGTCGGACGGGGTGCGCCACAGCCCGGTGACGATCTCCAACTGCTCGGCCAGCCGATCGAACCGCTCGTTGACCGGCGGGAACGGGACGCCGTACGCGGTGTGTTCGCGCTCGTACCAGCCGGCGCCGATGCCCAGCTCGACCCGGCCGCCACTCATCCGGTCGACCTGGGCGACCATCACGGCCAGCGGCCCGGGGAGCCGGAAGGTGGCGGAGGTGACGAGCGTGCCGAGCCGGATCCGGGACGTCTCCCGGGCCAGCGCGGCGAGCGTCAGCCAGGCGTCGGTGGGGCCGGGCGGCGCCGGCTCGTTCCCCATCGACCGGTAGTGGTCGGCCCGGAAGAAGCCCTCGAAGCCCGTCTCCTCGACCAGCCGGGCGAACCGGAGCTGGTCGTCGTAGTCCGCGCCGCGGTGGGGTTCGGTGAAGACCGTGACCCGCATGTTCACCGTCCTCCCGCCGCCGCGGCCCGCGGCGGCGTCTCGACCGGCGTGGCCGGCGGTCCCACCGGGCCGGCCGGCATGGGTACGCCGGGTGCGTCCCGTTCCATCAGCAGTTCGTGCAGCTCGGCGCTGATCCGGGCGACGTCGGCCAGGTGCGCGTGCCGGCCCAGGGTGCGGGGCCGGGGCACGGCCACCTCGACCACCTCGCGGATCCGGCCGGGACGCGGGCTGAGCACGACCACGCGGTCGGCCAGCAGCACCGCCTCGTCGATCGAGTGGGTGACGAAGACGATCGTCGCCTTCGTGTCCATGTGGACCCGTTGCAGCTCGCCGGAGAGTTCCTCCCGGGTGAGCGCGTCGAGCGCGGAGAACGGCTCGTCCATCAGCATCACGCGGGGTGAGCCGATCAGCGACCGGCAGAGGGAGACCCGCTGCTGCATGCCGCCGGACAGCTCGTGCGGGAGGCGCTTCTCGAAGCCGCCCAGCCCGGCCATCTCCAGCAGCGCCCGGGCCCGGTCGCGGTGCTTCGCCCGGCTCCAGCCGAAGATCTCCACCGGCAGCAGCACGTTGTCGAGCACCGTGCGCCAGGGCAGCAGCGCCGGCCGCTGGAACAGCATGGCGACGTCCTGGCGCGGCTTCGTGATCGGCGTGCCGGCGACGGTGATCTCCCCGGCGGTGGCCGGCAGCAGGCCGGCGATCATCCGCAGCAGAGTGGACTTTCCGCAGCCGGACCGGCCGAGGACGGCGAGGAACTCACCCTCGGCGACGTCGAGGTCGATGCCGCGCAGCGCCTCCACCCGCCCTGAGCGGCCGTCGAAGGTGCGGGACACCCCGGACAGTCGGATCATCTGCCGGCTCCCTTCCCACGTCGTCCGAACGCGAATCGGGCTAGCGTAGCGGGACTCGTCCGGTCGCTCTGTCGGGGGTGGACGTCCGCGCACCCCTCTTATGCACGTTCGTTTCCGTTCCGCAACCCGGACGGTTGCTGCGCGTCATCTGGCTTCTCGTACGCTGTTGCGCGCGAAGAGTCCCCTCGCGACGGTCCAGTCGGCCAATCCCCCCTGCCGACCCCGTCGGACCCACGACCCGACCGGCGAAGATGCCCAGGTCGGAAAGGACATGGTGCACTGATGAGAAGGTTGACCCGCACAGTCGCCGCGGCGGCGCTGGCGACCGCCCTCGCCCTCGTCGGCGGCTGCAGCAGCGACTCGGACAAGTCCGAGAGCAGCGGCGGCACCGGCGGGGCGCTGGAGAAGGTGACCTACCTCACCTCGTTCGGCAACTTCGGCCGTGACTCCTACGCCTGGGTGGCGAAGGACAAGGGCTTCTTCAAGGAGGCCGGCTTCGACGTCGACATCAAGCCGGGCCAGGGCACCGGCTCGGTCATCCAGACCATCACCGGCGGTCAGGCCGACTTCGGCCCGATCGACCTGACCGGTGGCATCCTCCAGCTCGGCAACGGCCAGGCGAAGGACTTCGTGGCGGTGGCCGCGATCCAGCAGCGCACCATGGCGGCCATCGTCACGGTCGAGGGCAAGAACATCGCCACCCCGAAGGACCTGGAGGGCAAGAAGCTCGCCGACACCCCGACCTCCGTCGTGCGCAACCTCTTCCCCACGTACGCGCGGCTGGCCGGCATCGACAACAGCAAGGTGACCTGGGTCAACGGTGAGGCGCAGGGCCTGATCGGCATGCTCGGCTCCGGTTCGGTGGACGGCATCGGCCAGTTCGTCGTCGGTCAGCCCACCGTCGAGGTGGTGACCAAGAAGAAGCCGGTCGTGCTGCCGTACAGCAACGTGATGCAGGACCTCTACGGCAACGCGCTGATCACCTCCACCAAGATCGCCAAGGAGAAGCCGGAGATGGTGAAGAAGTTCACCGCCGCGCTGCTCAAGGGCCTGGAGTACGCGTTGGAGCACCCGGACGAGGCGGGCGAGATCCTGAAGAAGAACGTGCCGGCCGCCGTCCCGGCCGCGTCCGCCGCCGAGCTCCGGCTGATGGCCGCGTACGTCCGGTCGAGCAACTCCGGCACCGCGATCGGCACGCTGGACAGCGGCCGGGTGGCCAAGAGCATCGCGCTGCTCCAGGGCGCGGGCGCGCTGAAGCAGAACCTCACCCCCGACCAGATCATCAACTTCGACCTCGCGCCGAAGGCCTGACCGGTCGCTCGGACCAACGGGGGTGCGACCCGCCGGGACACCCGGTGGGCGCACCCCCTTCGCGTGCCGGTCGTGCCGACCGGCCGGACAAGGAGGACACGTTGACGCAGTTGACCGAGGCCCGGCCGGGAGCGCCGGCGGAGCCGGCGCGCGCCCGGCGCGGTCGGGGCGTACCCCCGGCGGCGGTCGGCCTGCCGGTGCTCGGGCTGGTCATCGCGGTGGCCGCCTGGTGGCTGGTCACCTCCGTGCTGCACCTGGTGCACCCGGTCGCGCTGCCGCCGCCGCAGGCGGTGGCCCGTTCGCTCGCCGCCACCACCGACGTGCTGCTGCCCGCCCTGGGGATCACCACCTGGATGACGCTCTCGGGCTTCCTGCTCTCGTCGGTCGTCGGCGTGCTGATCGGGATGGCGCTGGCCGCGTCCCGCCGGGTGGAGCGGATGTTCGCGCCGCTGCTGGTGGCGGTGAACGCGGTCCCGAAGATCGCCTTCGGTCCGCTGCTCGTGGTGGCCGTGGGCTTCGGTCAGAAACCCATCCTGACCATGGTGTTCCTGCTCTGCTTCTTCCCGATCGTGCTCTCCACCGCCACCGGCCTGACCACCACCCCGGCCGACCTGGCGGAGCTGGGCCGGTCGCTGAACGCCTCCTGGTGGCAGTCGTTCCGCAAGGTCCGCCTGCCGGCCGCGTTGCCGCAGATCTTCGTCGGCCTCAAGGTGGCCATGCCGCTGGCCGCGATCGGCGCGGTGATCGGGGAGTTCTACTCGGACCGTCCCGGCCTCGGTTACCAGATCCTCCAGTACAACGGCGTGGGCGACACGGCGACCGCGTGGGCGGCCATCATGCTGGTGGCGCTGATGAGCATCGTGCTCTACGCGGCCCTGAGCGCGATCGAGCGGTTCGCCCTCCCGTGGGTGCGCGCCACCACCTCCGCCCGCTGACCGTCGACCGAGAACGTCACGTCGACCGAGGACTCCGACAGATCGACCGCAACCCACGGTCGGCACTCGACCACGACAGGTGTGGCCCCACCGCAACCGGCGCAGGGATCAAGCCTGACCGCCCGGAGCCGGTTGCGGTGGGGCCACACCCCACGCTGACCACTACCCGGCGAGCCGCCACCGACCCCCACGCGCCACCAGCGTCGTCAGCGCCTGCGGCATCAACCCGGAGTGGTTGTCCGGCGTCATCCGGATCGGGCCGGACAGGCCGTCGAGCTGCGAGGTCTCCAGCACGTCACGCAGCGCGTCCCGGTCCACCTTCCCCCGTTCGCCGCCGGCGCGCTGCTCGGCGTCCGCGATGAGCTGGACCGCGTCGGCGGCGAACGAGGAGAACCCGTTGTAGCCGCCGAACCGGGCGGTGTAGTCCTGGAACCACTGCCGTCGGGCGGCCTTGGCCGGGGTGGTGGCGATGACGTCGTCGATCACCATCGTCTGGGTGAAGATCAGCGTGGCCAGCTCGGTGGAGCGGGCCGACGGGCCGAGGAACAGCTCGCCGGCGGCCGAGGCGTCGAAGAAGAGCGACCCGCGGAAGTTGCGCTGCCGGGCGGTGGTGGCGGCCAGCGTCGCCTGCTCCGGGGGCGTCCAGAGGATCAGGGCCTGCGGCTTCTTCTCGACCAGGTCGTCGATCTGCGCGCTCACCTCGGTGTCGGTGGTCCGCACCGCCTCGGCGGCGACCAGCTTCACCGACGTCTTGCCGAACTCGCGGCGCAGCGCGGCGACCCCTTCCTGGCCGTACCCGTCGGCGCTGTGCAGCACCGCCACCTTGCGGATGGTGCGCCGGGTCAGTTCGGTGGTGAGGGCCGCCGCGCTGTCCACCGCGTTCGGGGCGAGCTTGAAGACGTACCGGCGCTGGTCGACCGGTTCCGTGACCGCGCCGGCGGAAGCGAGCGCGATGGTCGGAATGCGCTTGTCGTTGATCGTGCGCGCCGCGCCGACGGCGCATTCGTTGCAGCCGCCCATGATGACGGCGCTCACCTGAGCGTCGCCGCTGAAATCATTGATGTTGCGCAAGGATTCGGCCGCGTCGGAGCGGTTGTCCTTGACTCGCAGTTCGATCTTCCGGCCGCCCAGCACGCCGGAGGCGTTCAGCTGGTCCCTCTTCAGTTCCAGCGCCCGTTGGTAGACCTTGCCGATCGGCGCGGAGGCGCCGGAGAGTTCGAGGTCGGCGGCGATCACGATGGGGCTGGTGTCCTGCGGTTCCCCGCCGATCCCGCAGCCGGTGAGCGTGGTGGCCAGCACGGCCGATGCGAGCACCGCGATGCTCGCGGAGCGGATGGGGCTCAACTCAGTCCTCCAGGGTGCGGCGCGGGCCGGCGCCCGATCACCGCCGCTTGTCCGTCCTCAGTGGAGGAACGGGATTGGTGTGCCGTACGGTGTGCGCGAAGCTTGCAAAACCTTGCCAATGCCGGGCCCTGTGGTCAAGCGGGGATGCCGGATGCCGTTTCGGGACGGTCATCCCACATGTTGGGGACACGAAACGTTAACTGACAATTACTGCGCAGATGCGCTTGGCCACTCTGGAGTGACATCCCCTGTTCAGGGGGTTGGAGAAAAGAAGGTATTAGGTGACCGGATCGCGGGTTGAGTCCACACCGACCGTTTCCTACCTCACCGCGGCTTCCCAAAAAGGATCTCGTCTGATGAAATCTCGGCCGTGCCGCGCGTGGCGCTGGCCGCTGCACCAGGCACGGGTCAGCGGGTCACGCGTGGAAGAAACGACGGAGGCGATGTCGTGAGCACCGGACCTACGACCCTGCCCGGGAGCCCCAGCGCCGAACAGCGGAATCGGCGGCGGCGTCTACCTCGGCTGCGTGACGCGCGGATCCGCTCCAAGCTCGCCCTCATCCTGGTCGTTCCGGTGGCGGCTGTCATCGCACTGGCAACTATCCGACTTATTTCGGTGGGTCAGGGCGCGTACGAGGCGGACCAGGTCCGGGCGCTGACCGCGGTCTCGGTCGACGTCTCGGCGCTCACCCAGGAGCTGCACAAGGAGCGGATGGCGGCAGCCGCCTTCCTGGCCGACACGAACCAGAAGCCGGACGACTACAACCTGCGGGTCCGGCGCACCGACGAGCGCATCGCGGCCTACCGGGAGGAGCGCGGCACGCTCGGCGACGTGCCGGCCGCGGTCCGGGACCGGCTGAAGGTGATCGACGACCACCTGGAGACGCTGAACGGCACCCGCCAGGAGGTGCTCGACCGCCTCCAGATGCCGGTGGCCGAGGCGAGCCTGCGCTACGGCATCGTCCTCGACGACCTCGTCGCGTACGGCGACACGCTGGCCCAGCAGCCCGGCGCGGAGAGCCTCGCCGACGCCCGGCGCGCGGTGGCCGCGTTCGCCCACGCCAAGGCAGAGGTCGCGGAGGAACAGGCGGTCGTGTTCACCGCGCTCGCGGTCGGCGACCGGATCGACGAGGAGCAGTTCTCCTCGTTCGTGGCCACGCTGACCGGCCAGCAGGAGGCCCTGCTCTCGTTCTCCCGGGCCGCCGCTCCGGCGCAGCGGGGCCTGGTGGACCGCACCGTCTCCGGTGACGCCGTCCAGCTCGCCGACCGGGTCGCGGCCGACCTGTCCCGGTCCATCGGCAAGCCCGCGCTGGTCACCCGCGACGAGGCGTCCGCCGCCATCGGCGCGGTCGACGACCTGATGCGGTGGGCGGAGATCCAGCTCCTCGACGACCTGCTCGCCGACGCCGACGCGGTCCGCACCGACGTGATCCGGCAGGCGTTCGTGGAGAGCCTGCTCGTGCTGCTGACGCTGGCCGTCGCCGTGACGCTCGCCGTGGTGCTCGCCCGCTCGCTCAACGACTCGCTGCGCCGGCTCCGTGAGGGCGCGCTCTCCGTGGCCAACCACGACCTGCCGGACGCGGTGAGCCGGCTCCAGAACGTCAACGCCATCGGTGACGGTGGCGTCGACGAGATCGTCCAGCAGGTGCGGGACCCGATCAAGCTGACCAACCGCGACGAGGTCGGCCAGGTGGCGGTGGCCTTCAACGTGGTCCACCGGGAGGCGGTCCGGGTGGCGGCGGAGCAGGCCGCGCTGCGGACCAGCGTCTCGGCGATGTTCCTCAACCTGGCCCGCCGCTCGCAGAGCCTGGTCGACCGGATGATCGGCGAGCTGGACGCGATCGAGCGTGGCGAGGAGGACCCGAAGCGGCTCGCCCAGCTCTTCGAGCTGGACCACCTGGCCACCCGGATGCGCCGCAACGACGAGAACCTGCTGGTCCTGGCCGGCGCCGACTCGGCCGTGCCGCGCCGCGACGACGCGCTCCTGGTCGACGTGCTGCGCGCCGCCCAGTCCGAGGTGGAGCTCTACAACCGGATCGAGTTCGGCACCGTGGACATCGACATCTCGGTGGCCGCGCAAGCCGTCAACGACGTGGTCCGTCTGGTCGCGGAGCTGCTCGACAACGCCACCCGGTTCTCGCCGCCGAACACCGTGGTGGTGGCCGACGGCCGGCGGATCCGTGACTACGTGCTGATCCAGGTGGAGGACCGGGGCCTCGGCCTCACCGACGACCAGCTCGACTCGCTCAACCGGCGACTGGCCGCGCCGCCGACCGTCGACGTGGCCGCGTTCCGGCTGATGGGTCTGGCCGTGGTCAGCCGGCTCGCCTCCCGCCACGGGATCCGGGTCGAACTGCGCCGCAACGTCGAGGGCGGCACGGTCGCCCAGGTCACGCTGCCGAACGCGACGGTGGTGCTGCCGGCCAACCGGGGCCAGGCCCCGTTGACCCGGCCGCGCCAGCCGCTCGCCGTCGAGCAGTCGCCGCTCAGCCAGGTCGGCGCCGCCGACGCGCTGGCCGGCGCCGGCCGGGGCGGCACCGCCACCCTGGCCGACCAGTGGCGCAGCACGGTCACCCCGCCGCCCGCGCGCTGGCAGGCGCCCGCCGAGGCGCGGGACACCGCGCCGGCCGTGCAGTTCGGCGGCATGCCCGGCACGCTGCCTCCGGTGCCCGCCGCCCCGGTCGCCGCCGCGCCCGCAGCCGCGCCGGCCCCGGAGACGGGCTGGTCGGCGGGAGGCCCGACGGTCGCGTACCCGGCTCTCGAACCGCTGCCCAAGCGAACGCCGAACGGCGAGACGGCGACGACGAACAATCCCGCGCCGTCGGCCTTCCAGCCGTTCGCCGCCGGGCCGGCGGTGGAGGCCACCCCGGCCGCGCCGGTGGTGGCCCGGCCGGACCGGCCGGCCGAGGCGCCGATATTCCGGGAGATGGAGGCGGTCTGGTTCCGCTCGCACGGAGAGGACGAGACCACGATCTTCACCCGTCCCCGGTTCGACGAGCCGCCACCCGCTGCGGCGCAGCCTGCCCCGGCGCAGCCCGCCGCGGCGACCCGGCCGCCGCTGCCCACCCGAACCCCGGGAGCCCAGGCGTCGGGGCTGAGCACACCGCCCGCGTACAGCCCGCCGGCGGCCCCGCCCACACCGCCCGCCGCGGCGGCGCCGGCGGCGGTGAACCCGCCCGCGCCCGCGCCGGAGCCCGCGCCGGCTCCGCCGATCGACCCGGAGGCGTGGCGGACGGCGGCCGACGACGGCTGGTCCCGGGCCAGTCAGGCCGCGGAGCCCACGACCGGCGGCACGACCCGGTCCGGCCTGCCCAAGCGGGTGCCGCAGGCACAGCTCGTGCCGGGCGGGATCGAACCGAAGAGCGGCCGGGACCGCAGCCGACGCACGCCGGACGAGGTACGGGGTCTGCTCTCCGCCTACCACCGTGGCGTCCAGCGGGGCCGCACGGCCGGCACCGACCTGAACAGCACCTCGACCAAGGAGACGAACCGATGAACAGGCCGGCGGCCATGCAGGACATGGGTTGGTTGCTCACCAACTTCGCCGACAGTGTGGCGGGTATCGCGCACGTGGTGGCGGTGTCCGCGGACGGGTTGCTCCTCGCCTCCTCCCGGGATCTGCCCCAGGACCGCGCCGACCAGCTCGCCGCGATCACCTCCGGCGTGGTCAGCCTCACCGAGGGCGCGGCGCGGATGTTCAGCGCCGGCGGCGTGTTGCAGACCGTGATCGAGATGGACAGTGGCTACCTCTTCCTGATGTCCATCAGCGACGGCTCGTCGATGGCCGTGCTGGCCGCCCGTAGCTGTGACGTCGGGCAGGTCGGCTACGAGATGGCGTTGCTGGTGGAGCGGGTCGGCCAGGCGCTGGTGCCGCTGCCGCGGGACGCCGTCCGTTCCTGACGCTCTGTTGACCTGGTGATCCGGAGCCGGTCCGGCTCCGTACGAGGGGAGGTGATCGCGAGATGGAACCGCGACGTGATCCGCGTGGCGCGTTGGTGCGACCGTACGCGGTCACCCGCGGCCGCACCGAGCCGTTGCAGAACATCGCGCTCGAGGCGGTCCTGTCGAGCACGGCCACCCAGTCCGCCGAGGCGCGGTTCGCCGGGCACGACAAATACCGCATCTCCTCGGTCTGTGAAGGCCGGGCACAGTCGCTGGCGGAAATCGCCGCTTACACCCGGATGCCGCTGGGCGTCACCCGGGTGCTGGTCGCCGACATGGTGGCCGAGGGCCTGCTGACGCTACACAGCGCCGCTCCCGCGACGGGCTTCGCGGCGCGGATGAACCTGCTTGGAAGGGTGCTAAGTGGACTTCGCGAACTATGACCCCGACGGGGCGAGCCGCGGCCGGGAGATCATCTCCGCGAAGATCGTGATCGCGGGTGGCTTCGGGGTGGGCAAGACCACCCTGGTCGGGGCGATCTCCGAGATCCAGCCGCTGACCACCGAGGCGTTGATGACCGCGGCCGGCGTGGGCATCGACGACCCGTCGAAGGTGCCGGGCAAGGAGACCACCACGGTCGCCATGGACTTCGGCCGGATCACCATGGCCGAGGACCTGATCCTCTATCTCTTCGGCACGCCGGGCCAGACCCGCTTCTGGTTCATGTGGGACGAGATCATCCGGGGCGCGGTGGGCGCGGCGGTGCTGGTGGACACGCGCCGGATCACCGACGCGTTCGCGCCGCTTGACTACTTCGAGAACCGCAAGCTGCCGTACGTGGTGGCGCTCAACCGGTTCGACGACGCGCCGCACTACGAGATGGAGGAGATCCGGGAGGCGCTCGCCATCTCCCCGGACGTCCCGATGGTCCTGTGCGACGCGCGGCGGCGGGACTCGGTCAAGCAGGTGCTGGTGACCGTGGTCGAGCACGCCATGCTCCGACTCCAGGCCGAGCACGGGTACCCGGCCTCGGTGGGCTGACCCGGCACGTCGCATGTCGGCACCTCGCCGCACGCGACGCCTGCCGGAGCTGAGCCGGCTCAGTCCACCCGGAGCCGGTAGCCGCGCTTCACCACGGTCTGCACCACCCGGGGCGCCCGCAGCCCCACCCGCAGCCGGGCCACCGCCATCTCGACGGCATGTTCGTCGGCGCCCCGGGGCAGCGTGCGCAGCAGCGCGGTGCGGGAGAGCACCTTGCCGGGCGACGCGGCCAGCGCCCGCAGCACGGCCATCGGAGCCGGCGCCAACTGACGCAGCTCCCCGTCCACCACCGCGGCGTGACCGCGCAACGTGAGCACGTGCCCCGCCGCCTTCACGGAGACCGTCCGGCGGGGCAGTTCCTCGACGATGGTCCGGACCAGCGCGCCGAGCCGGGCCCGGCTCGGCGCGCTGACCGGCACCCCGCGCCGTACCAGCGGTTCGGCGGTGACGGTGCCCACGCACCCGGCCAGCACGTCGCCGCGCAGCGCCGCCAGCACCGTCTCGGTCCGGTCCCCGGCGGCCCGCAGCAGCGCCTCGGCCGCCGGGGCGGAGGTGAACGTGACGGCGTCGACCAGCCGGCCGGCGACCAGGTCGATGAGCCGGTGCAGCGGCGCCGGGTCGGCCGGCGGCGCCCACCGGTAGACCGGCACCTCGATCACCGTGGCCCCGGCCGCGACCAGCGCCTCGGTGCACTCCGGCTGCCGGTCGCCGTGCAGTTGCAGCGCCACCACCTGGCCGGCCACGCCGCGTCGGACCAGGTGCTCGACCACCTCGTCGCAGGACTCCGAGGCGGGCGACCAGTGCTCACGCAGCCCGGCCGCGCGGATCGCCCCGGTCGCCTTGGGCCCGCGGGACACCACGTACGCCCGGGTGAGCGTGTCGCGCAGCGGCTCGGCCAGCCCCCAGCCCTCGGCCGCCTCCAGCCAGCCCCGCATCCCGATGCCGGTGTTGGCCATCAGCACGTCCGGCGGGTGTGCCAGGCAGGCCCGGGTCGCCTCGCGCAGGTCGGTGTCGTCGGCCAGCGGCACGATCCGCAGCGCCGGGGCGAGCACCACCCGGGCGCCGCGCCGCTGGAACAACGCGGCCAGCTCGTCGCGCCGCCGGTCCGCGGTGACCCCGATGGTGAAGCCCGCCAGTTCGTCCCGCATTCACTCCTCCTGCCGCAGCCGCACCTCGACCAGGCCGTCCCGGCAGCGCACCCGGTGCCGCCGCAGCGTCACCCCGGGCAGGTCCAGGCAGTGCCCGGTGGTGAGGTCGTACACCTGCTTGTGCAGGGGGGAGGCGAGCGTCGGCACCCCGCCCCGGCTGCCCACCAGGCCCCGGGACATCACGTACGCGCCACCGACCGGGTCCAGGTTGTCCACCGCGAACAGCCCGCCGGCGGTACGGAAGAGCGCGACCTGCACCCCGTCCACGAGCGCCGCGACGCCCCGGTCGAGGTCGAGCCGGTCCAGCGGGCAGACCGGCGTCCAGCGCACCGTCACGGTCGGGCTCATCGGCGTACCTCCGGCAGGCCCAGCACGACGGGCTGCCGCCGGCCCTCCCCGCCCGGTGGCGCGCCGCGTGCCGGCACCGGCTGGCCCCGCTCCACCGCGAAGGTGATGGACGGGTCCGGCACGTCCGGCGCGTTGACGAACGAGGTGAAGCGGCGCAGCCGTTCCGGGTCCTCCAGCACGTCCCGCCACTCGTCGGAGTACCCGTCGACGTGCCGGGCCATCGCCGCGTCGAGGTCGGCGCAGAGCCCCAGCGCGTCGTCCACCAGCACCGACCGGAGGTGGTCCAGGCCGCCGTCCATGGCCTCGATCCAGGCGGCCGTCCGCTGTAGGCGATCCGCGGTGCGCACGTAGTACATGAGGAACCGGTCGATGAGCGTGACCAGCTCCGCGGTGCTCAGGTCGGTGGCGAACAGGTCGGCGTGCCGGGGCCGGAAGCCGCCGTTGCCGCCGACGTACAGGTTCCAGCCGGTCTCGGTGGCGATGATGCCGAAGTCCTTGCCGCGCGCCTCGGCGCACTCCCGGGCGCAGCCGGAGACCGCCGACTTCAGCTTGTGCGGGGCGCGCAGGCCCCGGTAGCGCAGCTCCAACGCGATGGCCAGCCCGACCGAGTCCTGCACGCCGTACCGGCACCAGGTGTCCCCGACGCAGGACTTCACCGTGCGCAGCGCCTTGCCGTACGCGTGCCCGGACTCGAAACCGGCGTCGACCAGCCGGCGCCAGATCTGCGGGAGCTGGTCGACCCGTGCGCCGAACAGGTCGATCCGCTGCCCGCCGGTGATCTTGGTGTAGAGCTGGAAGTCGCGCGCCACCTCGCCGATCGCGATCAGCTTCTCCGGGGTGATCTCGCCGCCGGGGATCCGGGGCACCACCGAGTAGCTGCCGTCGCGTTGCAGGTTGGCCAGGAAGTGGTCGTTGGTGTCCTGGAGGGACGCCGCCTCGCCGTCGAGCACGTGCCCGGTGCCGAGCGAGGCCAGGATCGAGGCCACCACCGGCTTGCAGATGTCGCAGCCGCGTCCGCGCCCGTGCTCGGCGACCAACCGGGAGAACGTGCCGATGCCCCGGACCCGGACCAGGTCGAACAGCTCCTGCCGGCTCAGGTCGAAGTGCTCGCAGAGCGCGGTGGACTGCCGCACCCCGGCGGCGTCCAGCAACTGCTTCAGCATCGGCACGCAGGAGCCGCAGCTCGTGCCGGCCCGGGTGCACGCCTTCAGCGTCGGTACGTCGGTCGCCCCGCCGGCGATCGCCGCGTCCAGGTCGGCCCGGGTCACCGCGTTGCAGGAGCAGACCTGCGCGGCGGCCGGCAGCGCGCCGGCCCCGGCCCCCGGGCCGCCGGCCGGGGCGAGCAGCGCCAGCGGGGGACCGGGCAGCGGCCCGCCGACGCTCGCCCGCAGCGTCGGGTAGGCGCTCGCGTCCCCGACCAGCACGCCGCCGAGCAGCGTCCGCGCGTCGTCGGAGAGGACCAGCTTCGCGTACGAGCGGGTGGCCGGGTCGGTGTACGTCACGTCGAGGCAGCCGGCGGTGACGCCGTGCGCGTCGCCGAACGAGGCCACGTCCACGCCGAGCAGCTTCAACTTGGTCGCGGTGTCCGCCCCGGGGAACGTGGCCGCGCCACCGAGCAGCCGGTCGGCGACCACCTCGGCGGTCGCGTACCCGGGCGCGACCAGGCCGTGGCAGACGCCCTCCACCGCCGCGCACTCGCCGACCGCCCAGATCCGCTCGTCGGCGGTCCGGCACGCCGCGTCCACCAGCACCCCGCCGCGCGGGCCCAGCGGCAGCCCGGCGGAGCGGGCCAGCTCGTCCCGGGGCCGGATGCCGGCCGCGACCACCACCAGTTCCGCGTCGACCGTGCGGCCGTCCGCGAGGTCCAGCGCGGCCACCGTGCCGTCCGGGCCGGGGCGCAACGCCGTGGTGGCCACCCCGAGGTACGGGGTGACGCCCAGCTCCTCCACGTAGCGCCGGAGCATCGCCCCGCCGGCGTCGTCCACCTGCACCGGCATCAGCCGGGGCGCGAACTCGACCACGCTGGTGGCGAGCCCCAGCAGGCGCAGCGCGTTGGCCGCCTCCAGGCCGAGCAGGCCGCCGCCGATCACCGCGCCGGTCCGCCGGCCCTCGGCGTGCGCCCGGATCGCGGCCAGGTCGTCGAGCGTCCGGTAGACGAAGACGCCCGGCAGATCGGTGCCGTCGACCGGCGGGACGAACGCGTACGAGCCGGTGGCCAGCACCAACGCGTCGTACGGGTGCTCGCCGGTCGCCGTGGTCACCACCCGTCGCGCCCGGTCCACGCCGGTGGCCGGCTCGCCCAGCCGCAGCTCGACGCCGTCGTCCGGGGTGTGCAGCCGTAACTCGTCCGCGTCCACGCCGTCGAAGACGGCCGAGAGCCGCACCCGGTCGTACGCCGGACGCCGCTCCTCGGCCAGCACGGTGACCCGCCACCGCCCGTCCCGGTCGCGGGCCCGCAGCGCCTCCACGAAGCGCTGCCCGGCCATCCCGTTGCCGACCACCACCAGCCTGCTGATCCGCCCGCTTCGCTCGCTCATGACACCTGCACCGCCTCCCGATCCGCATCCGTCTCGCGTACCTCGTCGGTTGTCGGCGGGTCCGCCTCGGCGAGCCAGGCGGCGATGCCGGTCACCGCGTCCCGGCAGCCGCCACAACCGGTGGCGGCCCTGGTCGCCGCGGACAGCGCCGCGACGCTCCGGGCGCCGGCCCGCCAGCCCGCCACCAGCGCGCCCCTGGTCACGTCGTTGCACCGGCACACGACTGCCGCGTCCGGCATCAGCGCCGGGGACGCGGCCGGCTCGGCCGGTGCGCCGACCGCGCGGCCGAGCAGCAGCGCGCGCCGGTCCGCCGGCACCGGCGCGCCCCGGTCGAAGAGCTGCACCACGGTGCCGACCGCCGGGTTGTCGCCGAGCAGGATCGCGCCGGTCAGCCGCTCGTCGCGGATCCGCAGCCGGGCGTACGTGCCGCGGGCCGGGTCGGCGAACGTCAGCTCCTCGACCGGGCCGCTCCCGTCCGGGTCGCCGGTCCCGTCCGGGTCGCCCATCGCGGCCAGGTCGATCCCGGCCGCCTTCAGCCGGGTCACCGTCGGTCGGGGCCGGTAGCGGGCCGCCGCGTCGTCCCCGGTCAGCACGTCGGCCACCACCCGCGCCTGCGTCCAGGCCGGCGCCACCAGCCCGGTCAGCGTCCCGTCGTGCTGGGCGCAGTCGCCCACCGCCGAGATGCGCGGGTCGCTGGTCCGCATCCGGTCGTCCACCACCACGCCCCGGTCGACGGCGAGCCCGGCCGCCCGGGCCAGCGCGGTGTCCGGGCGTACGCCGCAGCAGAGCACCAGCAGGTCGGCCGCGAGCGGCTCACCGTCGGCCAGGTGGAGCCGGACGCCGGCGGCGTCGACGGTCACCCGGGTCGCCGACACGCCGAGCCGGGCCCGGACGCCCAGCCCGGTCAGGGTGCCCGCGAGGACCGCCCCGGCGGCCGGGTCGAGCTGCCGTTCCATCAGGTGCCCGTGCGGGTGGACCACCGTCACGTCGAGGCCCCGGGCGGCGAGGCCCCGGGCCGCCTCCAGCCCGAGCAGCCCGCCGCCGAGCACCAGGGCGCGACGCGCGTCCCGGGCGACGGCGAGGATCCGCCGGCAGTCGGCGAGCGTGCGGAACGGGACCACCCGCGCCGGCAGCGGGTCGAGCCCGGGCAGCGGCGGCACCACGGCCCGGCTGCCGGTGGCCAGCACCAGATGGTCGTAGCCGTACCGGCCGCCGTCGGCGGTGCGGACCTCCCGGGCCGCCCGGTCGACGGCGGAGACCGACGAGCCGGTCCGTACGTCCACCCGTGGGCCGAGCGCCTCGACCAGCTCCACGTCCGGCTCGCCGATCTTCCCGGCGAGCAGGGTGGAGAGCATGATCCGGTTGTACGCCCGGTGCGGCTCCGCCCCGAGCACGGTGATCCGCCGGTCCCCGCCCCGCGCGTGCAGCTCGGCGGCGAGCCGGGCCCCGGCCATGCCGTACCCGACGACGACGATGCGCCCGGTCATGCCCGCTCCACCCGGACCGCGCAGATCTTGAACTCGGGCATCCCGGAGACCGGGTCGAGCGCGTCGTTGGTGACCGAGTTGGCGCGGGCCGCGCCGGGCCAGTGGAACGGGGCGAAGACGGTGTCCGGCCGGATCGCCGGGCTGAGCCGGGCCGGCGCGCGCAGCTCGCCCCGGCGGGAGACCACCCGCACCGGCGTCCCGTCGCTCACGTCGAGTCGGGCGGCCAGGTCGGGGTGCAGCTCGACGAAGCCGCCCGGTGCGGCCCGGCGCAGCGCGGCGACCCGACGGGTCTGCGTGCCGGACTGGTACTGCGCCAGCACCCGCCCGGTGGTGAAGTGCAGCGGATAGTCGGCGCAGACCGGCTCGGCGGCCGGGCGGTGGGTCACCGGGTGGAACCGGGCCCGGCCGTCCGGGGTGGGGAACCGGTCGGCGAAGAGGCGGGGCCGGTCCGGGCCGTCCGCGTCCGGGCAGGGCCAGAACACGCCCTCGTCGGCGTCGATCCGCTCCCAGGTGATCCCGGCGTAGTCGGCCGGACCGCCGGCCGAGGCGCGCCGCAGCTCCTCGAACACCGTCCGCGGGTCGGTCGGCAGCGGTGCGCCGTCGGTCAGGCGGGCGGCCAGCGCGGCGAGGATCTCCAGGTCGGTGCGGACGCCGGCGGGTGGCGGGCGGAACGCGCGCCGGCGCAGCACCCGTCCCTCCAGGTTGGTCATCGTGCCGTCCTCCTCGGCCCACTGGGTCACCGGCAGCACCACATCGGCCAGCTCGGCCGTCTCCGAGCGGAGCAGGTCGGCGACCACGAGCAGGTCGAGGTCGCGCAGCCGGGACTCGATCCGGGTGGCGCGCGGCGCGGAGACGACCGGGTTGGAGCCGAACACCAGCAGCGCCCTCGGCCCGGACGGGGTGCCGAGCGAGTCGAGCAGTTGGTAGGCGGGCACCCCCGGGCCGGGCAGCGTCGCCGGGTCGACGCCCCACACGCCGGCCACGTGCTCCCGGGCCGCCGGGTCGTCGATCCGCCGGTAGCCGGGGAGCTGGTCGGCCTTCTGCCCGTGCTCGCGTCCGCCCTGCCCGTTGCCCTGCCCGGTCAGGCAGCCGTAGCCGGAGCCGGGTCGGCCGGGCAGGCCGAGCGCGAGCGCCAGGTTGATGAAGGCGGTGACCGTGTCGACGCCCTTGGCGTGCTGCTCGGCCCCCCGGGCGGTGAGAATGATCGCGCGGTCCGCGCCGGCCAGCGCGCGGGCGGTGGCCTCCAGGTCGGCCACCGGCACGCCGGAGAGGCGCTCCGCCTCCGCCGGCCAGCAGCCGGCGACGGTGCGCCGGACCTCGTCGAACCCGGTGGTACGCGACGCGACGTACGCCCGGTCGACGAGGCCCTCGGTGAGCGCGATGTGCAGCAGCGCGTTGGCCACCGCCAGGTCGGTGCCGGGCAGCGGTTGCAGGTGCAGGTCGGCCTGGCGGGCGGTGGCGGTGGCCCGGGGGTCGATCACGATCAGCCGGCCGCCGCGCGCCCGCTGGTCGGCGACGTGCCGCATCAGCGGCGGCATGGTCTCGGCCGGGTTCGCGCCGACCAGCAGCAGCGTGTCCGCCCGGCCCAAATCGGCGAGCGGGAACGGCAGACCCCGGTCGACGCCGAAGGCGCGGTTGCCGGCCGCGGCGGCCGACGACATGCACCAGCGGCCGTTGTAGTCGATGTGCCGGGTGCGCAGCGTCACCCGGGCGAACCGGCCCAGCGCGTACGCCTTCTCGTTGGTCAGCCCGCCGCCGCCGAAGACCGCGACCGCGACCGGGCCGTACCGGTCGCGGACCGTGTGCAGGCCGGCGGCGACCCGGTCGAGCGCCTCGTCCCAGCCCGCCGGGCGCAGCTCGCCGCCGGGCCGGTCGCGCAGCAGCGGCGTGGTGAGCCGCTCCGGGTGGTCGAGCAGTTCGGCGGCGGTCCAGCCCTTCTGGCACAGCCCGCCCCGGTTGGTGGGGAAGTCCCGTGCGCCGACCTCGACGCCGTCGCCGGCGCCGCGCAGCACCATGCCGCACTGCAACGCGCAGTACGGGCAGTGCGTGGCCGCCTCCCGGGGGAGCACCCCCGATCGCGTCGCCACGCGTGCACCGTCTGTCATGTCGGAAAAGCGTGCCGCCGGGCGGTTTCCGGCCCGGGTCCCTTCTGTTTCGGTCCTGTCAAGAGCGCCTCACACCGCACAGGGCTGACGGCACGGATCGACTGGTCTAGAATGTGAGAAACTTGTCCCACAAAATGGGAGGCAGATGTGCGTGTGACGGAGGCTTTCGACGCCGTGGCCGGCCGCTACGACGAGGCCCGACGACGGCTGGTGCCCTGCTTCGACGCGTTCTACGGCACCGCGATCGAGGTGGCCGCGCCGCCGCTGCGGGCCGCGCTGGCCGCCGGGCGTACCCCCGAGGTGCTGGACCTGGGCGCGGGCACCGGCCTGCTCTCCCTGCTGCTGTCCGCGGCGGTCCCCGGCGTCCGGCTGACGCTTGTGGACGGCGCGCCCGCCATGCTCGCGGTCGCCACCGGCCACCTGACCGCCCGCGGGGTGCCGCACCGCACGGTCCACGCCGACCTGGCCGACCCGCTGCCCGCCGGCCGCTACGACGCGGTGGTCTCCGCGCTGGCCATCCACCACCTCGACGACGACGGCAAGCGCGCGCTCTACCGCCGGGCGGCGGACGCGCTCGCGCCCGGCGGCGTGTTCGTCAACGCCGAGCAGGTGGCCGGCCCCACCCCGGCGCTGGACCGGCGCTACGACGAGGTGTGGACGGCGCGGATCACCGAGTTGGGCTCCGACGCCGACGAGATCGCCGCCTCCCGGGAACGGATGCGCTACGACCGGCCGGCCACCGTGGCCGACCAGTGTCGCTGGCTCGACGAGGCCGGGCTGGCGGACGTGGACTGTTTCTTCAAGGAGTGGCGCTTCGCCGTCTTCGGCGGCCACCGCCCGCGGTGACGGGGCCGCGGGTCAGGGGGCCGCCGAGTCGGGAAACCGGCCCTCGAGTCGTTCGGCGAACCGGGGCGCGCCGGCTTTCCGCAGGTAGGCGATCAGCTCGACGACGGTCCGGTCCTCGGCCACCAGGCTGCGTCGGTAGTAGTCGAGCTGGCGGCTCAGAGCGCGCTGCACCAGGCTCATCGAGCGGTCGGCCACCCAGTTGAGAAACTCGTCAGCGGTGAGGACCGACAGATGCCCAGGTACGCATTCCGGGGGAAACGCGAGCCGATCCTCCGTGACCAGGATGTCGACGCCGCCATGGATCGCGGCGGCCAGCACGTGCCGGTCGTCGGGGTCCGGGGGACAACGTACGTCGTTCGGCGCGTAGCCCGTGACCAAACCGTACGGAAACGCCTCAACGAACCTGCGTCGCTGCCCCCCGATCGCCTGCTCGGAGTGTTCGGGTCGCTTCCGGCGCAGGCGGTACATCCATTCCGCCAGGATGTCCTCGCTGTATCGGACATCGAACACGGTGCAGTCGCCTTCGAGCGCCAGCAGGCTGATCCAGTCACGAAGCGTCCTGGAGAAGAGGATGTTGGCGTCCAGGAACACCAGGGGTGGCGCTGGGATCACATTGGACAGATTACCCAGCACTCTCTGCTCAGGCCGGGAACTACTCGTCGTCGTTGAAGCCCAGCGCGTCGGACTCCCACATAAGGGCTTCGTACGACTTCCGTCGCTCCTCCATCTGTCGTCCACGAAAGGCGAGAACATCGCTGAGGAAGAGGCGTCGATGGCTGCCGACGCGATGGCAAGCGATGGCGCCGTCATCCAGGAGGCGGATCAGTGTGGGGCGAGACATGCCGAGCAGCTTTGCCGCTTCGGTCGTGGTCAGCTCGCGGGAGAGGGCGTTGATGACCAGGCCGTCGCCGCGGGCGAGGATCGCCGAGATCTGACGAAGCACGTCGACCAACTGGGTGGGCACCTCGACCTGCTCTCCGTCAGGGAAGAGCAGACGGGTCGGATTCCCTCCGGCGGCGTGCGGATGCCGCGTGAGAAGTGCCGCCACGGCGGCTGCTTGCTGGCGGTCCGCTCCCTCGGTCGGCATGACCGAGGCGGTCGTCGCGGCGCTGAGGCTCATGATGCCTCCCTGGGTAGTTGTCCGAACCGTTCGGACCATCGTCGTCGCTAAGTGCAATATCTGCAAGCCGTTTCGGTTGTTTCGCTTGGGTGGCGTCCGATTTATCGATCGACGCCCATGGGATGACTGACGGTCATACCATTGGGTAGTCTGCTTGGCATGACCGCCAAGGTGACACTGTCGTTCTCCGACGAGACCATCGAGGAGGCGCGGCGGTTCGCCAAGCGGGAAGGGCTCTCCCTCTCCGCCTGGATGGACCGGGCCGCCCGGGAGAAGGCGCTGCGCGAGGTCTTCACCGCGCACGCCGCCGCGGTCACCCGGGCCGGCCTGGACCTGGAATCCGCCGCCCTGGCCGACGCCCAGGAGGCCGCGATGGTCGACGACGCCCTGTTCGGCGGCGGGCGTCCGCGTGCTGCGTAGGGGCGAGGTCTGGCGCATCTCCGGCGCCCGGGAACGGTACGGCCTGGTCATCAGCTCCGACGTCTACAACGCCACCGACGTGCCGATCGTGATCGTGGCCGAGGTGGTCGAGGAGTCGCTGCTGCGCGACTCGCCGCTCGCGGTGCGCACGGGCGGCTTCGTGGTGATGCCCGACCGGCTCTCCTCGCCGATGAAGAAGTGGTTCACCGAGTGCGTGGACGTGGCGGACGCCGAGACCATGCAGCGGGTCGGCCGGGCGCTGCGGATCCTCCAGGAGCTGTGACGACCTCACCGCCGTGGTCCGGCGGACGTGCGGTCTCCGTTTCCGGCCCGACGCGTGCGGGGTACCCCGGGGAAACCGCCCGTTCCTAGCGTCCTCCTCGTCACCGACGAGGAGGAGTCGCCGTGAGCACGCTCGCTTCAGCCCCGACCCCGACCGCGCCCCCGGCGCCGGCCGCCACCGGCCGCCCGGGACCGATCACCGACTGGCGTCCGGAGGATCCGGCGTTCTGGGCCGCGGGCGGCGCCCGGATCGCCCGACGCAACCTGTGGGTGTCGATCTTCGCCGAGCACGTCGGCTTCTCGGTCTGGAGCCTCTGGTCGGTGACCGTGCTCTTCCTCGGCCCCGGCTACGGCATCGACCCGGCCGGAAAGTTCCTGCTCACTGCCGTGCCGGCCGCGTTGGGCGCGGTGCTGCGGCTGCCGTACACGCTGGCGGTGGCCCGGTTCGGCGGCCGGAACTGGACCATCGTCAGCGTGTTGCTGCTGCTGGTGCCGGCGGTGCCGATGGCGGTGCTGATCCGGCCCGGCGTGTCGTACGCCACGCTGATGGTGCTGGCCTGCCTGTCCGGCGTGGGCGGCGGCAACTTCGCCTCCTCGATGGCGAACATCAACCTGTTCTTTCCGGACCGGCTCAAGGGGCGGGCGCTCGGGCTCAACGCCGGCGGCGGCAACCTCGGCGTACCGGCGGTGCAGCTCGTCGGGCTGGCGGTGCTGGCCACCGCGGGGGCCGCGTACCCCTGGCTCGTGCCGGCCGTCTACCTGCCGCTGATCGTGCTCGCCGCGCTGGCCGCGGCACGGTGGTTGGACAACGTCCCGGGGGCGCGCAACGAGCCGGGCGCGCTACGCGCGGCGGCCCGCGACCCGCACACCTGGGTGATGTCGCTGCTCTACGTCGGCACGTTCGGCTCGTTCATCGGCTTCGGCTTCGCCTTCGGCCAGGTGCTCCAGCTCCAGTTCGCCGACCGGTTCCCGACCCCGGTCGACGCCGCCTGGCTGACCTTCCTCGGGCCGCTGGTCGGCTCGCTGGTCCGGCCGGTCGGCGGCCAGCTCGCCGACCGGCTCGGTGGGGCGCGCGTCACGTTCTGGAACTTCGTCGCGATGGCCGGCGGCGCCGGGCTGGTGCTGTACGCCGCCCGGGACCGGTCCTTCCCGCTCTACCTGGCCGGGTTCCTGGCGCTCTTCGTGTTCTCCGGCATCGGCAACGGCTCGACGTACAAGATGATCCCGGCGATCTTCCGGGCCCGGGCCGTGACCGAGGCCGAGCTGACCGGGGACCGGGAGGCGGCGCAGCGACGGGCGCGGCGTCTGGCCGGCGCGCTGATCGGCATCGCCGGCGCGGTGGGCGCGTCCGGCGGGGTGCTGGTGAACGTGGCGTTCCGGCAGTCGTTCCTGACCTCCGGCACCGCCGACGCCGCCTACCTGGCGTTCGTCGGCTGGTACGCGTTGTGCTTCCTGGTGACCTGGGCGGTGTACCTGCGACCGGGCCCGGGCAGGCTGGCCGGCGTGTGACAGGCGCCACGCGAAGGCGCAGGTCGAGCGCGGGGCGACCCCGTTTTGACCTGCCACCGGACGGCCGGGTATCGTTGCCTGCTGTTGTACGACATTCTTAGGCGTGCCGCATCAGGTACGCTTGGTCGTTCGTGCGCGCTGGTTCGACTGGGAAGCCCCGGTTACCTCGGCGCGCGACCCCAGACCGACGACGAGACAAGGTAGACCTGTGCGTACGTACAGCCCGAAGCCGGGTGAGATCGAGCGTCAGTGGCACGTCATCGACGCCTCTGATGTCGTGCTGGGCCGCCTGGCGACCCACGCCGCCACGCTGCTGCGTGGCAAGCACAAGCCGACTTTCGCGCCGCACGTCGACACGGGCGACTTCGTCGTCATCGTGAACGCGGGCAAGGTCGCGCTGACCGGCAACAAGCGCCAGACCAAGGTCGCTTACCGTCACTCCGGTTACCCGGGTGGCCTGAAGCGGGTCGGCTACGACGAGTTGCTCACCAAGCGGCCCGACCGGGCCGTCGAGCTGGCCGTGAAGGGCATGCTCCCGCACAACAAGCTGGGCCGTCAGATTCTCAAGAAGCTGAAGGTCTACGCCGGTGCCGAGCACCCGCACGGCGCGCAGCAGCCGACGCCGTTCGAGATCAAGCAGATCGCGCAGTGAGCGCGGGCGAAGGAAGCAGCATGACCGACATCACCGAGACCGAGGTCGCCCCCGAGGCCACCGAGGCGCCGGCGCCCGTCGCGCGCGCGCCCCGCGGTGACCGCCCGATCCAGACCGTGGGCCGTCGCAAGGAAGCCATCGTCCGGGTCCGGATCGTCCCGGGCAGCGGCAAGATCACCTGCAACGGCCGCGACCTTGAGGCCTACTTCCCGAGCAAGGTGCACCAGCAGCTCATCAAGGACCCGCTGGTCACCGCCGAGAAGCCCGAGGCGTTCGACGTGATCGCCAACCTGCGGGGCGGCGGCACCACCGGCCAGGCCGGCGCGCTGCGGCTCGCCATCGCCCGGGCGCTGATCGTCAGCGAGCCCGACGACCGTCCGGCCCTGAAGAAGGCCGGCTTCCTGACCCGTGACGCCCGGGTCAAGGAGAGCAAGAAGTACGGCCTCAAGAAGGCCCGTAAGGCTCCCCAGTACTCGAAGCGCTGATCACCACCAGCGTCTTGTACTTCTGACGGACGGCCGGGTCCGCCTCCCTTCTGCGGGGGCGGCCCGGCCGTTCCGCGTTTCTCTCCTCAACGGCAGTTCCACGGAGGTTGGCGGGTATGGGCCGGTTGTTCGGCACGGACGGCGTACGCGGGCGGGCGAACGCGGATCTCACCCCGGAGTTGGCGCTCGCGGTCGCGGTGGCCGCGGCGCACACACTGGCCGAGACCGACCGGAGTCATCCGCCGCTCGCGGTGGTGGGCCGGGACACCCGGGCCAGCGGCGAGATGCTGGAGGCGGCGGTGGTCGCCGGCCTGACCAGCGCCGGCGCCAACGTGGTGCGGGTGGGTGTGCTGCCCACCCCGGCGGTGGCGTTCCTCACCGCCGAGATCAAGGCCGACCTGGGCGTGATGCTCTCCGCCTCGCACAACCCGATGCCGGACAACGGCATCAAGCTCTTCGCCGCCGGCGGGCACAAGCTGCCCGACGAGATCGAGATGCGGATCGAGGCGGCCGTCGAGGCGAACGCCACCACCGCCTGGGACCGGCCGGTCGGCGCCGGGGTGGGCCGGGTGAACGACCTGCTCGACGGGGCCGACCACTACGTCCAGCACCTGGTCGGCACCGTGCCGCACCGGCTCGACGGGATCAAGGTCGTGGTGGACTGCGCCAACGGCGCGGCGGCCGACGTGGCCCCGGTGGCCTACCAGGAGGCCGGCGCCGAGGTCATCGCCATCCATGCCGAGCCGGACGGCCTCAACATCAACGACGGGTGCGGCTCCAACCACCTCGACGCGCTGCGCGCCGCGGTGGTCGAGCACGGCGCGCACCTCGGCCTCGCCCACGACGGCGACGCCGACCGGTGCGTCGCGGTCAGCGCCGACGGCGCGGAGGTGGACGGCGACCAGGTGATGGCGATCCTCGCGCTGGCCATGCGGGACGCCGGCGAGCTGACCCAGGACACCCTGGTCGCCACCGTGATGAGCAACCTCGGCCTGCGGCTGGCCATGTCCGCGCACGGCATCCGGCTGGTCGAGACCAAGGTCGGTGACCGGTACGTGCTGGAGGAGCTGCGCGCCTCCGGCCTGGCGCTGGGCGGCGAGCAGAGCGGCCACATCGTGCTGCCCGCGTTCGCCACCACCGGCGACGGCGTGCTCACCGGCCTGCACCTGATGGCCCGGATGGCGGCCACCGGCACCTCCCTGGCCGAGCTGGCCGCCGTGGTCACCAAGCTGCCCCAGGTGCTGATCAACGTGCCGGTGGGCGACCGGACCGTGGGCGCCGCCGCGCCGGCCGTCCGCGCCGAGGTCGAGCGGGCCGAGGCCGAGCTGGGTGAGACCGGCCGGGTGCTGCTGCGCCCGTCCGGCACCGAGCCGCTGGTGCGGGTGATGGTCGAGGCGGCCACCGAGGACACCGCGCGCGCGGTCGCCGAGCGCATCGCCGAGCACGTCCGCACCGCCAGCCCGGTCGCCTGACCGGGCGTCCGCGTAGTCGCCTGACCGGGCCGGCCCGGGTACCGCGGGGTCGGTGCTGGCCAACCAGCGCGGCCATCTCATGCGGGAGCTGCGCAACCTCGACGGGCTGCGCCGGCAGGCCGACGACCCGGTGGTCCGGCTGCTGCTCTCGGCCGCCGGTCGGCACGTCGAGGCGGACCTGGCCTTCGTCGACGACGCCGAGGCGGCGCTGCTCGCCGACGGCGGCGCCACGCTCACCGGCCTCGCCGCCGCGCACCCGGCCGCCGGGTCCGCCGGCCGAGGACTGGGCGAACCCGGCGAGGGCGCCGGACCGGCGCGGGCCGCCGGCTAGCTCCGGGCCGGGGTGGCGGGGTCAGCGGGTGGGCAGGCGGCGCAGGAAGCGGGCGGCCAGCTCGCGTACGCCGTCGGCGTCCAGCTCCAGCGCCGGCCCGGCGACCGTCACCTCGGCCAGCGCCATCCCGGGCACCTCGGTGTCCCGCCAGCCACCGACGAACCACGCCCGCTCCTGCTCGGCCAGCGCCAGGTTGGCCGCGTCCAGCGCCGCCGCCGGATACGGCAGCCAGAACCGGAACTGGTGGGTGTGCGGCGGCGTCGGATGCACCCGGGCGCCCGGCAACGCGGCCAGCGCCTCCGCCACCACCGTCGCGTGCCGCACGTACCCGCCCAGCCGGGGCAGCTCCCGCTGGAGCCCGACGAGCGCGGCGAGCGCCGCCGGCCACTGCTGGAACAGCGTGCCGCCGTACCGGTGCCGCCAGGCGCGCGCGTACCCGACCAGCTCCGCGTCACCGGCCAGCGCCGCGCCGGAGTGACCGCCGAGGGACTTGTAGAACGACACGTACGTGCTGTCGGCGAGCGCCGCGATCTCGGCCGCCGAGTGGCCCAGGTGCACCGTCGACTCCCAGATCCGGGCGCCGTCGACGTGCACCCGCGCGCCCCGCGCCCGGGCCGCCGCCACGACCGCGACCAGCTCGTCCCAGGTGGGCAGCACGAACCCGGCGTCGCGCAGCGGCAGCTCCAGGAAGAGCGTGCCGATCGGCTCGTCGAGCGCGGCCACCTCATCGGCCGTGGGATTGCGCGGCGCGGACGTGGTGTGCACCGCCCGCACGCCGGCGAGCAGCGCGTACGCGTCGCGCTCGTGCCGCAGCGGATGGCTGAGCGGGTGCAGGCCGACAGCGGCCCGGCCGGTCAGCTCCGCGCCGTGGCGCATGACCACCTGCTGGGCCATCGTGCCGGTGGGGAAGAACGCCACCGCCGCCACGCCGAGCCGCTCCGCTACCCGCTGCTCCAGCTCCGCGACCGGGCCGCCCTCGCCGTAGACGTCGGGCAGGTCGTCACCGGCCGTCGCGGCGAGCGCGGCCACCTGCTCCCGCACCGACTCCGGACGTACGCCGGAGAGCATCGTGTCGCAGCCGCGCTGGGCGGCGAGCCGGCGCAGCCGCTCGGCGTACCCGTCGCTCATCAGTGCTCCCGGAGCCGACGCAGGCGGGTCACCGCCTCGGCCAGCACCTCCGGCCGCTTGCAGAACGCGAACCGGACCAGCCGGCGACCCGCCGCCGTGTCGTCGTAGAACACCTGCGTCGGCACCGCCACCACGCCGCACCGCTCCGGCAGGGCCCGGCAGAACTCCACCCCGTCCCGGCCGCCGAGCGCGGTGACATCGGCGGTGACGAAGTACGTCCCCTCCGGCGCGAGCACGCCGAACCCGGCGTCGGTCAGCCCGGCGACCAGTTGGTCCCGGCGGCGTTGCAGGTCGTCCCGAAAGCCGGTGAAGTACGCGTCCGACAGGCCGAGCGCCACCGCCACGGCGGGCTGCAACGGGCCGGCGTTGACGAACGTGAGGAACTGCTTCACCCGCAGCACGGCGGCGACCAGCGACGCCGGCCCGCTCACCCAGCCCACCTTCCAGCCGGTGCAGGAGAACGTCTTGCCGGCCGAGGAGACCCGCAGCGTCCGCTCCCGCATGCCCGGCAGCGTGGCCAGCGGCAGGTGCGCCGCGGCGGCGTCGGTGAAGACGAGATGCTCGTAGACCTCGTCGGTGACCGCGTACGTGCCGTGCTCCCGGCACAGCTCGGCGACCAGGGCCAGCTCGTCGGCGGTGAAGACCTTCCCGGTCGGGTTGTGCGGCGAGTTCAGCAGCACCAACCGGGTCCGCGGCCCGAATGCGGCACGCAGCTCGGCCGGGTCGAAGGCGTACCGGCCGTCCGCGCCGGGTCGCAGCGTCACCGGGCGGCGGACCGCCCCGGCCAGCGCGATCGAGGCGGCGTACGAGTCGTAGTACGGCTCGAAGCAGACCACCTCGTCACCGGCCTCGCAGAGCGCGAGGATGCTCGCCGCGACCGCCTCGGTCGCGCCGGCCGTCACCACGATCTCGCCGTCCGGGTCGTACGCCAGGTTCCAGAACCGGCGTTGGTGCGCCGCGACGGCCGCGCGCAACGCGGGGATCCCCGGCCCCGGCGGATACTGGTTGTGGCCGGTGCGCAGCGCCTCGGCGGCGGCGGCGAGCATCTCCGGCGGGCCGTCCGTGTCCGGGAAGCCCTGCCCCAGGTTGACCGCGCCGGTGCGCACGGCCAGCGCCGACATCTCGGCGAAGATGGTGGTGCCGAACGGCCGCATCCGGGCCACCAGCGGATCGGTCGTCGTCACGGCGGCCAGCCTACGGCCCGCCGCCGGACCCTCACCACCCGAAGCAGGTCGCGCCGTATTCTCCCGAGTTCCGCGAGACGACCTTGCCGTTGATGCTGATCCGGCAGCTCACCTCGCCGGACTCGGCCGGGGTCGCGATCACCTGCACCCGCTCGCGGTCGTTCGCGGTGAACCGCAGCCGCCAGGGCGCGTCCACGTCGTCGAGCTGGAGGAAGTTGGCGTCCGCGTCGTAGAACTGCACGTACACCTGGTCGGTCCCGGTCACCTCGTAGACGACGGTGAACCGGCCCGGCCCGCCGGAGGGCGTGGTGACCGGGACGGCCGGCGCCGGGGTCGGCTCGTCGGTGAACCCGCCGGGCTCCGTCGGCCCGTCGATGAACGGCCGCTCGTAGGGCTCGCCGGCGTCGCTCCTCCCGTCGGTGAGACCGCCGAGCACGCCCAGGCCGACGCAGCCGCAGACGGCCAGCACCAGCGCGACGACCAGGGTGATCACCAGCCCGATCGCCCAGCCCGCGTTCGACCGGCGCGGCGCCCCGCCGGGGTACGCGTACGGCGGCGGGTAGGGCCCGGGCGGGTACGCGGCCGGCGGGTAGCCCACCGCCGGGTACGACCCGGGCGGGTAGGCGGCCGGTGGGTAGGGCCCCGGCGGGTACGCGGTCGACGGCTGGTCCGGCGCCCACGGCTCGCCCGGGTGGTGTGGACCGCCCGGATGGTGTGGACCGTTCGGGTCGCCCGGGTGGTGGGGACCGCCCGGGTGGCCCGGAGCGGGACCGTCCGGTGGTGCGGCGGCCGGGCCGTCGGGCGGTGAGCCGTGCCCGCTGCCGGGGTGGGGCGGCGCGGCGGCGGGCGGCGTCCACGGGTTCGGGTCCCACGCCGGCGGCGACCACGGCGAGGGAGGGGCCCAGGGCTGCGGAGCGGCGAGCGCGTCCGGTGGCGTCCAGGAGGCGGGCTCCCCGGCGCCCGGCGTCGCGGTCGGGTCGACCGGGCCGGGGGTCGGCTCGGGACTGGGGGTCGTCTCGGACATCGGCTCAGCTCACAGGGGTACGGCGCGGACGACCGCGGAGGGGTGGACCGGGCTGCCGCCCGGGCCCCTCAATGTAGGGCGCGGCGGCCATCCACGCGGCCCGCCCCGACCCGCACGCGAGATCGTGGTACGTCGGGGAGTGGATCACTCACGTACCGTGGCGGTTTGTCCGGTTGGTGGCCTCCGCTGACCGATTCGCTCAAGTTCAGTGATCGTTGAGCCGCCTTCCGCGCACGCGCGATGAGTGAAACTCGGCTAGGCTGCGGACCATGTGTGGAATCGTGGGTTACGCCGGTGCGCGCCCGGCGCTCGGCATCGTGCTCGACGGACTGCGGCGGCTGGAATACCGCGGCTACGACTCGGCCGGCGTCGCCGTCGTCTGCGACGACGAGCTGCTGACCGAGAAGAAGGCCGGCAAGCTGGCCAACCTGGAGAAGGTGCTCTCCGAGCGGGCCGCCGACAACCCCGAGGACTGCGCCGCCAGCCCGATCGGCATCGGCGACGGCACCACCGGCATCGGCCACACCCGGTGGGCCACGCACGGCGGGCCGACCGACCGCAACGCCCACCCGCACGTCTCCCCGGACGGGCGGGTCGCGGTGATCCACAACGGGATCATCGAGAACTTCGCGAAGCTGCGCACCGAGCTGGAGGACGAGGGCGTCGAGTTCGCCAGCGACACCGACACCGAGTGCGCGGCGCACCTGATCGCCCGCGCGTTGGCCGACCTGCGCGCGGCCGGTGAGACCGACACCCCGCAGTTGCTCGCCGCCGCCATGCGGGTGGTCTGCGAGCGCCTCGAAGGCGCGTTCACGCTGCTCGCCGTGGATGCCGCCATTCCCGGCGCGGTGGTCGGCGCCCGGCGCAACTCGCCCCTGGTGGTGGGTCGCGGCGACGGCGAGAACTACCTGGCCAGCGACGTGGCCGCGTTCATCGAGCACACCCGGGACGCGGTCGAGCTGGGCCAGGACCAGATCGTCCTGATCACGCCGGAGAGCATCGAGATCACCGACTTCGCCGGCCAGCCAGCGGCCGGCAAGGACTTCCACATCGACTGGGACTCGTCGGCCGCCGAGAAGGGTGGCTACGACTGGTTCATGCTCAAGGAGATCGAGGAGCAGCCGCAGGCCATCGCCGACACGCTGCTCGGCCGGCTCACCGAAAGCGGCGAGATCGCCCTCGACGAGGTCCGCCTCAGCGAGCAGGACCTGCGCGACGTCGACAAGATCTTCATCGTCGCCTGCGGCACCGCGTACCACGCCGGTCTGGTCGCCAAGTACGCCATCGAGCACTGGACCCGGATCCCCTGCGAGGTGGAGCTGGCCAGTGAGTTCCGCTACCGCGACCCGGTGCTGGACCGGTCCACGCTGATCGTGGTGATCTCGCAGTCCGGCGAGACCATGGACACGCTGATGGCGCTGCGTCACGCCAAGGAGCAGAAGGCCCGGGTGCTGGCCATCTGCAACACCAACGGCTCGACCATCCCGCGCGAGTCGGACGCGGTGCTCTACACCCACGGCGGCCCGGAGATCGCGGTCGCCTCCACCAAGGCGTTCCTCACCCAGGTCGTGGCCTGCTACCTGATCGGCCTGCACCTGGCGCAGGTGCGGGGCATCAAGTTCGCCGACGAGGTGGGCGCGGTGGTGGCCCAGCTCCAGGAGATGCCGGGCAAGCTGCGCGAGCTGCTCGACCGGATCGAGCCGGTACGCGAGCTGGCCCGTGAGTTGAAGTCCGAGCCGACCGTGCTGTTCATCGGCCGGCACGTGGGCTACCCGGTGGCGCTGGAGGGCGCGCTGAAGCTCAAGGAGCTGGCGTACATGCACGCCGAGGGCTTCGCCGCCGGTGAGCTGAAGCACGGCCCGATCGCGCTGATCGACAAGGGCACGCCGGTGATCTGCATCGTGCCGTCGCCGGTCGGCCGGGGCATGCTGCACGACAAGGTCGTCTCCAACATCCAGGAGGTGCGGGCCCGGGGCGCCCGCACCATCGTGATCGCGGAGGAGGGCGACCAGGCGGTGGTCCGGTACGCCGACCACCTGATCTACGTGCCGCGTACGCCGACGCTGCTGGCGCCGCTGGTGACCACGGTGCCGCTTCAGGTGCTCGCCGCGGAGATCGCCGCCGCCCGCGGGCACGACGTCGACCAGCCGCGGAACCTGGCCAAGTCGGTCACGGTCGAGTAGCCGACCCGCCCCCGCCACGGCCCCTCCGCCCACACCGGAGGGGCCGTGGCGTCTTCCGCCCGGGACCCGCACCCGCCGCCTGCCGTCTGCCGCCCGGCTGCCGCCCGCCGCCCCGATTGGCCCGCCCGTGACACGGCGTCCGCTCATCGGCCCAGCACGATCCGGGCCATTCCGTCCAGGGCCGGATTGTCGGCGTCCCAGTAGCCGGTGTGGCCGTGCCGCCCGCTCGGGAAGCGCCGGCCGCCGAAGCCCGGCGCGCTCGGATCGGCGCCGAACCAGAGCCGCTCGCTGTGCCGGTCGTGTGCGGCCAGCACCGGGCCGAGCGGCGTACCGGCCAGCACGGCGCGACGGGCCAGCTCGTCCGGCGGGTGGGCCAGGCGGATCACGTCGTCGGGCGCGGTCGACGCCCAGACCTGGCCGGCCGGCATCCGCAGCTCGGCCGCGTGGTCGACGCCGACGCCGGGTGAGCCGACGAAGACCAGCGCGTCGGCGCCCAGCCCGTGGTCGCGGGCGGCGGTGCCGACGACAAGCGAGCCGTAGCTGTGCCCGAGCACGGTCTGCCGGGCCGGCGGCCCGTCGTGGGTGGCCCGCAGCCCTTCCTGGAACCGGTGCAGCGCCGGGCCGGCGGCCTCCGCCGGCCGGGTGCCGGACGCCTCGGGGAGGAAGTCCGGCGCGTCGTAGTCCAGCCAGAGGACCGCCGCGGCCTCCTCGCCCGGCCCGATCGCCGCGCACCGCTCGAGCACCCGGGCGGCCCGGCCCAACTCGGCCGGGGCGTCCGCGAGGTCGGCGGTCATCCCGGGGACGTAGGTCAGCACCGCGCCGGCCCGGTCCGGGTTGCCGAGCGCCACCACCGCCCGACCGTCCCCGGCGGGGTCGAGCCCCAGCAGGTACGCCCGCGGCGCCCCCGACGTGGCCAGCCGCTCGGCCAGCCCGTCCAAGCCGCGCAGCGCCGCCTCGACCCCGGCCAGCCGGGCCCGCCGGGCCACCTCCGCCGGGCCGGCCGGCAGCGGTCGCCGCAGCGCGAGGCGGCGTGCGAGCAACTCCTCCCGCCGGTCGGCCAGCAGCAGCCGGTTGGCCTGGTCGCGGGCGGTCACCGGCACGCCGTCGAGGTGGCCGACCCGGCCCGGCTCGTGCCCGACCAGCCACCGCCGCTCGGCCGGGCTCAGGCCGGCCCACCAGCGGCTTACCTCGGCCGGGCCGGCGCCGGGCCCCGGGCGCCAGGCGGGCGGCACGCTGACCCAGCCGGTCGTCGCCGCGGTGGCGACCGCCGCCAGCCGGTCGGCCGCCTCCCGGTCCGCCGCGCCGGCCAGCGCGAGCGCGTCCCGGATCCCGGCCTGTGCCCGGACCACGGCGGGGCCGGTCCGCACGACGGGCCGGGCGGGATCCGGCCGGACCGTGCCGGAGCGGTCCACCCGCAGGCTGCCGCTCTCGGCGCGGACCACCTCGGCGTCGAGGCGGGCCTTCGCCGCGCCCACCCGGCTGGCGAACTCGGCGAGCGTCTGGTCGACCTCGACCAGCGCGGGCAGCACCTCGGTCAACGAGGCGCGCAGCTCACCGAGGCGCCGTTGCGCGGCCGTCGAGGCCGCGCCGGACCAGCCGGGCCGGAGCGCGCCGGCTCGGGCGGCCAGTCCGGCGGCCCGGTGACGCACCGGGCCGGCGAGCCCACGCCAGGCCGCCCCGGTGGCGAGCCACGCGTCGGGATCGGCGCGCCAGAGCTGCGCGTAACCGACCGCCCCCGGGCTGCGGATGGGTCCCGCCGGGCGCGGGCGGGCGCCGGCCGGCCCCGGGTCCGGGGTGGCTCCCGCCGGGCGCGGGCGAGGGCCGGCCGGGCGAGGGCCCCGGGTGGCGTCGGTCGGGCGCGGGCGGGGGCCGACCGGCCCCGGACCCCGGGTGGCGTCGGTCGGGCGCGGGCGGCGCGGCGTCTCGCCGCCGGTCACCGGGCGCCGTCCGGAGCGGCGCCCGCCGGAACCGGGCGGAAGGGGAGGCCGGCGGCGCTCCGCGTGAGGCGGCGGGCCGCCCGGTCGTCCACCGCCTCGTAGCCGTCCGCGCCGCCGCGCAGCGCCTCGGCGGTGGTGGCCACCCGGGCCGCGAGCGCGCCGGACCAGCGGCGCAGCGCGGCATCCAGCTCGTCGAGCGCCGCGTCGGCCTGCCAGCCGTCAGGTGGCGGCGCCACCGGCCCCGACGCCCCACCCGGCCCGTACGCCAGCCGGTGCGCGTCGTCGGTCAGCTCCCGGGCCACCGCGCGCAGCAACCCCGGATCGACGCTGAACGGCTCCTCGACCACGACGACCTCCCCACCCCCGCCGAGCCCATCGGCCGGACCCGGACAGCGGGGACGTTAGGCCGGTGGGAGCCGTCCGCGTCGACCCTGTGGACAACGGCCCCGGTTGTCCACAGGGCCCGTCCCGGGGCCCCGTCCGGCCCGCGCGCCGCCGGTAGGGTGAGGCCGTGATCGCAGCCGACGGGAACGAACGGGGCGGGACAGCATGAGACCGGTGTGGCGGGTCGCGGATGTGCGCGCGGCGGAGGCGGGGCTGATGGCGACCCTCCCCTCCGGCGCGCTGATGCAGCGGGCGGCGGCCGGGCTGGCCCGCCGTTGCGCGCTGCTGCTGGCCGACCGGGGCGGCGTCTACGGCGCCCGGGTGCTGCTGCTCGTCGGTTCCGGGGACAACGGCGGCGACGCGCTCTTCGCGGGGGCGCGGCTGGCCCGCCGGGGTGCGGCGGTCGCCGCCCTGCTGCTCACCCCGGAGCGCGCCCATGCCGACGGCCTGGCCGCGCTGCGTGCCGCCGGTGGGCAGGTGGTCGACCGGCCGCCCGCCGGGGTCGACCTGGTGCTCGACGGCATCGTGGGCATCGGTGGCGCCGGTGGGCTGCGGGAGACCGCCGACCAGCTCGCCGCGAGCCTGACCGGGCACCGGGGGCGGGACGGCACGCGGGCCACCGTGGTCGCGGTGGACGTGCCGAGCGGCGTCGCGGTCGACACCGGCCACGTCCCGCTGACCGACGCCGGCCGGCCGCGCGCGGTCCGCGCCGACGTGACGGTGGCGTTCGGCGCGCTCAAGCCGGCTCTGGTGGTCGGCCCGGCCGCCGCGCTGGCCGGGCAGGTCGACCTGGTCGACATCGGGCTCACCCCGTGGCTGCGCGGCACCCCGGCGTTGGGGGTGACCGAGTGGTCCGACGTGGCCGCCTGGTGGCCGGCGCTGGGCGCCGCCTCGGAGAAGTACTCCCGCGGGGTGGTCGGGGTGGCGACCGGTTCCGCCACCTACCCGGGTGCGGCGGTGCTCTCGGTCGGCGGCGCGCTGGCCGGTCCCACCGGCCTGGTCCGCTACGCCGGTGGCGCCCGGGCCGAGGTGGTGCACCAGCACCCGTCCGTGATCGCCACCGACCGGGTCGCCGACGCCGGCCGGGTGCAGGCCTGGGTCTGCGGCTCCGGGCTCGGCACCGGTGACGCGTCCGCCGCCGAGTTGCGCGCGGTGCTGGCCACGTCGGTGCCGGTGGTGCTGGACGCCGACGCGCTGACGCTGCTTGTCGACGGCAAGCTCGCCGATCGGCTGCGCGGGCGGGACGCCCCGATCGTGGTGACCCCGCACGACCGGGAGTACGCCCGGCTCTGTGGCGAGATGCCCGGTGCGGACCGGGTCGCCGCGGCGCTGCGGCTGGCCGCCTGGATGAACGCGGTGGTGCTGCTCAAGGGGGACCGGACGATCGTCGGCACGCCCGACGGCCGGGCGTACGTGAACCCGACCGGCACCCCGGCGCTGGCCACCGGCGGCACCGGCGACGTGCTGGCCGGGCTGCTCGGCTCGCTGCTCGCGGCTGGTCTGGCCCCGGAACGGGCGGCTGCCGCCGCGGCGTACCTGCACGGGCTGGCCGGCCGGGAGGCGGCCCGCGGCGGCCCGGTGACCGCGCCCGACGTGGCCGCCGCGCTGCGCCCGGTCCTCGCCCGCCTGGCCTGATCCGGGTGCCGGCGCCGACCGGGCGGAGGCGCCGGCCGCGCGGCTCCCGACCACGATGATCACCGGCGGAAGTAGGCTGGGGGCATGTGGCAGTCGGAGGTGCGCGTCGATCTCGACGCGATCCGGGAGAACGTGGCCCGGCTCAAGGCCGGCACCAGCGCCGAGCTGATGGCGGTGGTCAAGGCCGACGGGTACGGGCACGGCATGGTGCCGGCGGCCCGCGCGGCGCTCGACGCCGGGGCGGACCAGCTCGGCGTCTGCACCCTGGACGAGGCGCTCCGGCTGCGCCAGGAGGGGATCACCGCGCCGGTGCTGGCCTGGCTGCTCGATCCGGGCCTGCCGCTGCACGACGGGATCACCGTCGGGGTCGACCTGGGCTGCGCCAGCCTGAGTCAGCTCGACGAGATGATCGAGGCGAGCCGGCGGGCGGACCGCCCGGCCCGGCTGCACCTGAAGATCGACACCGGGCTGTCCCGGGGTGGGGCCACCGTCGCCGACTGGCCGGCGTTGCTGGAGGCCGCCGCGAAGGCCCAGGCCGACGGCCTGGTCGAGGTGGTCGGCGTGTGGAGCCACTTCGTGTACGCGGACTCGCCCGGCCACCCCACCACTGATCGCCAGCTCGCCGTCTTCCGGGAAGGGCTGGAGATGGTCACGCGGGCCGGCCTGCGACCCCGGTACCGGCACCTGGCCAACTCGGCGGCCACGCTCACCCGGCCGGACACCCACTTCGACCTGGTCCGTCCCGGCATCGCGGTCTACGGTCTGTCGCCGATCGCGGGCGAGCAGTTCGGCCTGCGCCCGGCGATGACCGCCCGGGCCCGGGTGATGCTGACCAAGCGGGTGCCGGCCGGCACCGGCGTCTCCTACGGCCACACCTACCTCACCGAGGCGGAGAGCAACCTGGCCGTGGTGCCGCTCGGCTACGCCGACGGGGTGCCCCGGCACGCCTCGAACACCGGTCCGGTGCTGCTCGGCGGCGAGCGGCGGACCATCTCGGGTCGGGTGTGCATGGACCAGTTCGTGGTGGACTGCGGTGACGACGAGGTGGCTGCCGGCGACGTGGTGACGCTGTTCGGCAGCGGCGCGGCCGGCGAGCCCACCGCCGACGACTGGGCCGACGCGGTCGGCACCATCAACTACGAGATCGTCACCCGGTTCGGCGGGGTGCGGGTGCCCCGCGTCTACGACGGCGAGAAGCCATGAGCCAGCGGCTGCGGGTGCCGCGTCCGCGCGGCGCCGCGGGGAAGGTCGCCGGGCTGGTCGGCGCCGCCGTCGGGGTGGCCGCCGCCGGGCTCGCGGCGGGCGTGGTCAGCGAGCGGGTGCTGGTCCGCCGACTGAAGAACGACCCCACCGACCGGTACGCCCACGAGGTCTTCGGGCGGCAGCGCCACGACGAGGCGTACCGGCTGGAGATGCCGGACGGCACCGACATCCACGTGGAGGTGGTCGAGCCGACCCGGCCGGTCGCCGGGCACCCGACAGTGGTGCTGGTGCACGGCTTCTGCCTGGACATGGGCACGTTCCACTTCCAGCGCAAGCTGCTCGCCGAGCGGGGCGACTACCGGGTGGTCGCGTACGACCAGCCGGGGCACGGCCGGTCCGGGCGGCTGGAGACCGGTGAGTACGACCTGACCGCGCTGGGCCGCACGTTGCGCCGGGTGCTCGACGAGGTGGTCCCGGAGGGGCCGCTGGTGCTGATCGGGCACTCGATGGGCGGCATGACGATCATGGCGTTGGCCGAGCTGTATCCGGAGCTGTTCGGCGACCGGGTGGTCGGCACCGTGCTGATGGCCACCTCCGGGGGCCTGGCGGCGGAGACGAAGCTGGTGGCGCCGGCGCTGCTCGGTCGCGTGGGCGCGCCGGTGCTCTACATGATGAGCAACGCCACCCGGTACGGCGGCACGGTGATCGACAGGGCCCGCAAGTCGACCTCGAACGTGGCCTGGCTGCTCACCCGCAGGTACGGGTTCGGCACCCCGAAGCCCAGCCCCGCCCTGGTGTCGTACGTGGAGATGATGAACTCCCGCACCTCGGCCGACACGGTCACCCGTTACCTGCGGACGCTGGCCACGCACTCGCGGTTCCCGGCGCTCGCCGCGCTGGCCGGCACGCCGGTGCTGGTGATCGTGGGGGACAAGGACATGATCACGCCGGTGACGCACTCGGAGGAGATCGTCCGGCGGCTGCCGGACGCCGAGTTCGTGAAGATCCACGACAGCGGGCACGTGGTGATGCTGGAGCACGCCGACGAGGTCAACGCGGCGCTGGAGCGGTTCCTGGCGTCGGTGACCGGGTGACCGTGGTGGTGGAGCTGCGGACCCTCGACGACACCCACGGGTTCGGGCGGCGGCTGGCCGGGGTGCTGCGCGCCGGCGACCTGCTGTTGCTCAGCGGCCCGCTGGGGGCCGGCAAGACCGCGCTGACCCAGGGCGTCGGCGCCGGCCTGGGCGTACGCGGCGACATCACGTCGCCCACCTTCGTCATCGCCCGCGTGCACCGGCCGGACCCGGCGCGGGGCGGCCGGGTGACGCTGGTGCACGCCGACGCGTACCGGTTGGGGGAGTCCGCCGATCCGCGCGCCGAGATCGACGACCTCGACCTGGACGCCTCGGTGGACGAGGCGGTGACCGTGGTGGAGTGGGGCGAGGGGATGGTCGAGCAGTTGGTCGACGCGCACCTGCGGGTCCGCATCGACCGGCGGGACGACGACACCCGGGTGGTCACGCTGGAACCGGTGGGCGGCGACTGGGCGGCCCGGCTGGCGACCCTCGACTGAGCGCTGTCGTACCCGCTGCCTAGAGTCCCGGGGACGACTGCGAAAGGTTGCCGATGCCCGACGACGTTCCCGCCCTCGACCTGTTGGCGCTCCTGCCCGAGCCGTGGCGGGAGGCGCTCACCCCGCACCTCGATCCGGCCCGCACCGCGGCGTTGGCCGCCTTCGTCGCCCGGGAGTACGCGACAGCCACGGTCTTTCCCCCGCTGGCGGACCTGTTCTCCGCCTACCGGTTGTGCGGGCCGGCGGAGACCCGGTTGCTCATCCTCGGGCAGGACCCCTACCACAAGGCGGGGCAGGCGCACGGGCTGAGCTTCAGCGTGCGGGAGGGCGTGGCGGTGCCGCCGTCGCTGCGCAACGTCTTCAAGGAGCTGGGCGAGGACCTGGGCGTGCCGAAGCCGCGCAGCGGCAACCTCGACGGCTGGGCCGCCCAGGGTGTGCTGCTGCTCAACTCGGTGCTCACGGTCCGCCAGGCCACCCCCGGCTCGCACGCCAACCGGGGCTGGGAGGAGTTCACCGACGCCACCATCCGGGCGCTCGACGCGCTCGACCAGCGGGTGGTCTTCCTGCTGTGGGGCGGCTACGCGCGCAAGAAGGCGGCGCTGGTCACGAATCCGCGGCACGTGGTGCTGGAGGCCGGGCACCCGAGCCCGATGAACCCGCGCGGCTTCCTGGGCAGCCGTCCGTTCAGCGCGGCCAACAAGGCGCTCGCCGACGCCGGTCTGCCCACCGTCGACTGGGAGCGCTCAGCCGGCTGACCCACCGGCGCGGCCTGCTGTGCCGGCCGTTCCTGCTGTGCCGGCCGTTCCTGCTGTGCCGGCCGTTCCTGCTGTGCCGGCCGTTCCTGCTGTGCCGGCCGTTCCTGCTGCGCCGGCCGCCAGGCGTTGCCGGTGCCGGCGCAGCAGCTCGGCCGCGCGCCGGTCGGCCACCTCCACCTGGACCAGCGGTTCGACCGGGTAGGTGCGCCCACCCAGCCGCACCTCGATCGGCTCGGGCAGTTCCTCCACCATCCGGGCCCGCAGCTCGCCGTGGCGGGTCCGCCAGCGGTGCTCGCCCGGCTCCTCGGGCTCGTGGCGCACGCCGCCCCACTCCTCCCAGCGGGCGTTCCACCGCTGCGCGAGCGCCCGGGACAGGAACGCGGTGAACGAGGGGGAGTCCCGCCACCGCACGGCGATCTCGACCGCCTCCACCGGTATCGGCGCGCCCTGCACCACGGCTGCCGTGCTGCCGGCCAGCACGTGGGGCAGGTCGCCGAGCGCGTCGACCAGGCGGTCCAGCCCGAGGCGATCGAGCCGCTCGGCCGGGTCGGTGCCGGCCAGCTCGTCGAGCGCCGCGTCCAGGTGGCTGTCGAGCGGCTCGGCCTCGATCCGTAGCTGGCGGTCGAGTGCGGCGAGGAGACGCTCCACGGTGGTCAGGCCGGGTAGCCGGTCGCCTCGTTCGATCCGGGCGATGGCGGCCTGGCTCAGCCCGGCTCGGGCGGCCAGTGCCTGCTGGGTGAGCCCGGCCCGGTCGCGTTCGTGCCGCAGCGTGCGGGCGATCTGATGGGCCAGGTGACTCTCCGTCATCCCGACAGGGTCGCATGTTCCGACGGAGCGATATACCGCTGGGTCATATTTATGACTCCTGGGTATATCGCTGCATCGCATGGTGTCCCCTCCGGACGCTACCGTCCGTGACGGCATGCGGCGGGCGGCCCAGGTCGGGGGACGGGCTAGGCTGGCTTACCGTGCTCGTACTCGTGGTGGACTCCTCGACGCCCGCGGTGACCGCGGCGCTGGCCGAGGTCTCGGCGGACGGCGTCGTGCTGCGCGCGTCCCGGTGCACGGTCGACGCCCGGGCCCACGGCGAGTTGCTCGCGCCGCAGGTCGACGCGGCGCTCGCCGACGTGGGCGCGCGCCCGGCCGACCTGGGCGCGATCGTCGCCGGGCTCGGCCCCGGCCCGTTCACCGGGCTGCGGGTGGGGCTGGTCACCGCCGCCACCATGGGCCAGGTGCTCGGCGTCCCCACGTACGGCGTCTGCTCGCTGGACGGCCTCGGCCAGCCGACCGCCGCAGGCCACCCCGCCGCGAGTCACCCCGCCGCGGGCGAGCTGGTGCTGGCGGCGAGCGACGCGCGGCGGCGCGAGGTCTACTGGGCCGTCTACGACGGCGCCGGACGGCGCGTCGCCGGCCCGGACGTGGCCGCCCCGACGCTCGTCGCCGAGCGGGCCCGCGACCTGGCGGTCACCGTCGCGGTCGGCGACGGCGCCCAGCGGTACGCCGACGTGCTCGGCCTGCCGGTGCGGGCCGAGCCGCGCTACCCGGACCCGCTGGCGCTGGCCCGGCTCGCCGCCGGGCGGATCCGCGCGGGTGCCCCCGGCGAGGCGCTCACCCCGCTCTACCTGCGTCGCCCGGACGCGGTGGCGGCCACCGGCCACAAGCCGGTCCTGCGATGAGGCTGAGCCGGTTCCGCTGGTGGCACGTCGACGAGGTGCTGCCCATCGAGGCGGACCTGTTCGGCGCCGAGCAGTGGTCCCCGGGCATGTTCTGGAACGAACTCGCCAACGGTCACTTCTACCTGGTCGCCATTGACGACGACGGCACGGTGGCCGGCTACGCCGGGTTGGCCGTGGCCCCGCCCGACGAGGCGTGGGTGCAGAACATCGCGGTCCGCCGGGACGCCCAGCGCCGGGGCGTGGGCCGGCTGCTGCTGGAGGCGCTGCTCGCCGAGGCGGCCCGGCGCGGCATCCGCAGCACGCTGCTGGAGGTCGCCGCCGACAACGCTCCCGCGCAGCGGCTCTACGCCACGTACGGCTTCGAGCCGATCGGCGTGCGACGCGGCTACTACCAACCGAGCAACACCGACGCGCTGGTCATGCAGCGCCACGAGGACTGAACGCGGATGGCTGACGAACCCCTGATCCTCGGCATCGAGACGTCCTGCGACGAGACCGGCGTGGGCATCGTGCGCGGGCACACGCTGCTCGCCGACGCGCTGGCCTCCAGCGTCGAGGAGCACGCCCGGTTCGGCGGGGTGGTGCCCGAGGTGGCCAGCCGGGCCCACCTGGAGGCGATCGTGCCCACCATGGACCGGGCGTTGCGCGAAGCCGGCGTCACCATCGCCGACATCGACGCCATCGCGGTCACCTCCGGTCCGGGTCTGGCCGGCGCGCTGCTCGTCGGCGTCGCCGCCGCCAAGGGGTACGCGGTGGCCGCGGAGAAGCCGGTGTACGGGGTGAACCACCTGGCCGCGCACGTGGCCGTGGACACGCTGGAGCACGGCCCGCTGCCCGAGCCGGCGATCGCGTTGCTGGTTTCCGGCGGGCACTCCTCGCTGCTGCGCGTCGACGACCTGGCCCGGGGCGTGGTGCCGCTCGGCGCCACCATCGACGACGCGGCCGGGGAGGCGTTCGACAAGGTGGCCCGGCTGCTCGGGCTGCCGTTCCCCGGTGGCCCGTACATCGACCGGGAGGCGCGGGCCGGCGACCCGGCGTCGATCGCCTTCCCGCGCGGGCTGACCGCCGCGAAGGACCTGGTCGGACACCGGTTCGACTTCTCCTTCTCCGGCCTGAAGACGGCGGTGGCCCGCTGGGTGGAGGCGCGACAGCGGGCCGGCGAGCCGGTGCCGGTGGCCGACGTGGCGGCGTCCTTCCAGGAGGCGGTCTGCGACGTGCTGGTCGGCAAGGCGCTGGACGCCTGCCGCAGCAGCGGGATCGACACGCTGGTGATCGGCGGCGGGGTGGCGGCCAACTCCCGGCTGCGGGCGATGGCCGAGCAGCGGGCCGCCAAGCACGGCGTCCGGGTGCGTACGCCCCGGCCGAAGCTCTGCACGGACAACGGCGCGATGGTGGCGGCGCTCGGGTCGCACCTGGTCGCCGCCGGCGTCGCCCCGAGCCGGCTGGACCTGCCGGCCGACTCGGCCATGCCGCTGACCGTGGTCAGCGTCTGACCGGGGAGGAAACCGACATGATCGTCCGGATGTGGGAGGCGAAGGCCGAGTCGTACGGCTTCGCCGAGCTGATCACCTGGGTGTGCGAGACCGCGCTGCCCGAGTTCGAGCACGACCCGATGCACGTCGGCAGCGAGGTCTTCTCCTCCACCGACCACCGGCTGGTGGTCATCTCGAAGTGGCGCAGCAACCCCCGGGAGTTGCCCGAACCGCCCACGCGCCTGGTCGCCCGGCCACCGCACAGCTGGGACTTCACCGAGGTCGACCGCTAGGCGACGGTCGTCACGGCGGCCGGAAACTGGTTGGCGTCCGGGACGGGCCGCCACCTAGCGTCGGTGGGTCATGCGCTTCTCACCAGCCGGCGACCCCGGCACCCCCGACGCGCGGTCCGCCACCCGTTACCTGGTGTGGCTCGCCGGGCGACATCCCGTGTACTTCGGCGGCGGCCTGACGCTCGGCGTGATCTGGATGTTGGCCCAGGCGCTGGTGCCGGCCGCGATCGGCCGGGCCGTGGAGGCCGGGCTCGCCCAGCGCGACCCGGACGCGCTGGTGCGCTGGAGCCTCGCCCTGCTCGGGCTGGGGCTGGTCCAGGCCGGCGCCGGCATCCTGCGGCACCGCTGCGCGGTGCACAACTGGCTCGGCGCCGCGTACCGCACGGTGCAGGTCACCGTGGACGCCACCAACCGGCTCGGCGCCGCGCTGCCGCGCCGGGTCGCCGCCGGCGAGGTGGTGAGCATCGGCACGTCCGACATCGAGCACATCGGCAGCGCGATCGACATCACCGCCCGGGGCGTCGGGTCGGTGGTCGGCATCGTCACCGTCGCCACCATCCTGCTCACCGCGTCGCTGCCGCTCGGGCTGGTGGTGGTGCTCGGCGTGCCGCTGCTGATGGCGCTCGTCGCGCTGCTGATCCGGCCGCTGCACCGGCAGCAGGCGGCGTACCGGGAGTCGACCGGCCGGCTCACCGCCCGCGCCGCGGACATCGTCTCCGGCCTGCGGGTGCTGCGCGGCGTGGGCGGGGAGCCGGTGCTGGCCGCCCGCTACCGGGACCGGTCGCAGGCGTTGCGCGCGGACGGCCTGCGGGTGGCCCGGGTGGAGTCGCTGCTCCAGGCCGCCCAGATCCTGCTGCCCGGGGTGTTCGTGGTGCTGGTGACCTGGCTCGGCGCCCGGTTCGCGTTGCGCGGCGAGATCAGCGCCGGTGAGTTGGTGTCCTTCTACGGCTACACCGCGTTCCTGGTCAGCCCGCTGCGCAACCTCACCGAGGCGGCCGACAAGCTCACCCGGGGGCACGTCGCGGCCCGCCGGGTGGTCCGGCTGCTGCGGCTCGCGCCGGAGTTCACCGACCCGGCCCAGCCGGTGCCGGTGCCATCCGGGCCGGGCGAGCTGGTGGACGCGCGCTCCGGGCTGGTGCTGCGGCCGGGCCGGCTCACCGCGCTGGCCGCCGCCGAACCGCAGGACGCGGCCGAGATCGCCGACCGTCTCGGCCGGTACGCCGACGGAGACGTGACGCTGCACGGCGTACCGCTGCGGGACGTGGCACTGGCGACGGTGCGGGAGCGGATCCTGGTGGCCGACAACGACGCGCAGCTGTTCAGCGGCGTGCTCCGCACGGAGCTGGACCCGCACGACCGGGCGGACCGCGCCACGGTCGAGGCGGCGCTGGCCGCGGCCGGCGCGACGGACATCGTCGAGGCGCTGCCCGGCGGCCTGGACGGCGCGGTCGCCGAGCGGGGCCGGGAGTTCTCCGGCGGGCAGCGGCAGCGCCTGCGGCTGGCCCGCGCGCTGGTCGCCGACCCGGAGACGCTGATCCTGGTCGAGCCCACCAGCGCGGTGGACGCGCACACCGAGGCGCGCGTCGCCGACCGGCTGGCCGCGGCCCGGTCCGGCCGCACCACGCTGGTCTGCACCACCAGCCCGCTGGTGCTCGGCCGCGCCGAGCACGTGGTCTTCGTGGAGGACGGCAAGGTCGTCGCCGAAGGCCGGCACGAGGAACTGCTCGCCGCCGAGCCCCGGTACGCGGCCACGGTGAGCCGGGAGGAGGACCGATGAGCAACGCGCTGCCCGTCGCCGACGCCGCGCGGGTCCGCCGGTACGTGCGGGAGCTGGTCCGCCGGCACCCGCGTGGCCTGGCCACCGTGCTCGGCCTGCACGCGCTCGCCGCGGCGGCCGGGCTGGTCACCCCGCGCCTGCTCGGCGACCTGGTCGAGGGCATCTCCCGGGGCGTGGCCGCCACCACCGTGGACCGGGTGGTGGCCGCCATCGCCGCGTTCGTGGTGGTGCAGTCGGTGCTGGTCCGGTTCGCGCACCTGGCCTCGGCCCGACTCGGCGAGCGGGTCCTCGCCGAGCTGCGTGAGGAGTTCGTCGACCGGGTGCTGGCGCTGCCGCTGGCCACTGTGGAGCGGGCCGGCACCGGTGACCTGCTCACCCGCACCTCCCGCGACGTGTCGGCACTGTCGCGGACGGTCCGGTTCGCCGGGCCGGAGACGCTGATCGCGGCCCTGACCGTGCTGCTGATCCTCGGCGCGCTGGTGCTGACCGGGCCGCTGCTGGCGCTGCCCAGCCTGCTCGCGGTGCCGGTGCTCTGGGCCGGCACCCGGTGGTACCTGCGCCGCGCGCCGGCCGGCTACCTGCGGGAGAACGCCGCCTACTCGGACATCACCGACGGGATCAGCGAGACGGTCGAGGGGGCGCGGACCACCGAGGCGTTGCGCCAGGCGGCCCGCCGCCGGGCCCGCGGCGACGCCGACATCCGCCGCTCGTACGCGGCCGAGCGGTACACGTTGTACCTACGCACCGTGTTCTGGCCGGTGGCCGAGTTCGGCTACCTGGTGCCGATGGTGGCCACGCTGCTGATCGGCGGCTGGTTCCACCTGAAGGGCTGGGCCAGCCTGGGCCAGGTCACCGCCGCCACGCTCTACGCCCAGCAGCTCACCGACCCGATCGAACGGCTGCTCGGCTGGCTGGACGAGTTCCAGGTGGGCGGCGCCTCGCTGGCCCGGCTGCTCGGCGTGGCCACCGAGCCGGACGAGCGCTCCCCGACGCCCGCCGCGCCGCGCCGGCCGACCACCGAGGGGCGGCTCGCCGCGCACGAGGTCCGGTACGCGTACCGCGCCGGCCACGACGTGCTGCACGGCGTGACGCTGGTGCCCCGACCGGGGGAGCGGCTGGCCATGGTGGGCCCGTCCGGGGCGGGCAAGTCCACGCTGGGTCGGCTGCTGGCCGGCGTGCACACCCCGTCGGCCGGTGCGGTGACCGTCGACGGTCGACCCCTCGCCGAACTGCCCCTGGACGAGCTGCGCACCCATGTCGCGCTGGTCAGCCAGGAGCACCACGTGTTCATCGGCACGCTCGCCGACAACGTGGCGATGGTCCGGCCGGCCGCCGACCGGGCGGCGGTGCGCGCCGCGCTGGCCGCGGTCGACGCGCTGGACTGGGCGGAGGCGCTGCCGGCGGGGCTGGAGACGACAGTGGGGGCCGGCGGGCATCCGCTCACCCCGGCCCAGTCGCAGCAGCTCGCGCTGGCCCGGCTGGTGCTCGCCGACCCGCACACGCTGGTGCTGGACGAGGCCACCTCGCTGATCGACCCGCGGGCCGCCCGCGCGCTGGAGCGGTCGCTGGCCGCGGTGCTGCACGGACGGACCGTGATCGCCATCGCGCACCGGCTGTTCTCCGCGCACGACGCGGACCGGGTGGCGGTGGTGTCCGACGGGCGGATCACCGAGCTGGGCTCGCACGACGAACTGGTCGCCGCGAACGGCTCCTACGCCGCCCTCTGGCGCTCCTGGCACGGCTGAGGTGCAAGGCGGGGCCCCTTCCTGACGCCTGGCGGATAGGAAGGGGCCCCGCCTAACGGACCGTCAGGCCCGACGCATCAGCCGCCAGGTCGTGTATCCGCCGGTGCCCAGCGCGAGCAGGAAGACCGCCCACACGATCCCGGTGCCCACCTGGAGCCCGCCGCCGCTGGACGCGTTGGCCTGGGCGGCGGCGACCAGCGAGTCGCTCTGCGCGGCCGGCATCGCGGGCGGCGGCAACTGCTGCCAGCGGACCAGCCCGGTGCTCTCCAGCATGGTCATGTGGTCGTTGACGAACGTGTTGGCGTCCTCGGCGAGCTTGCGCACGACCGGGTCCTTGGTGCTCGCCCGCACCGCGCCGATCACCGGGAAGATGTTGCCGTGGGCGACCCGGAGCCGGGTGACGAAGATCTGGTCGAACTGCGCGCCGCTGGCGTTCTGCATCTCGGTCAGCCAACCCTTCTGCTGGGTCGTCGGGTCCGTCGGCAGCACCGCCCCCAGCTTGTTCGCCGCCTCGACCACCAGTTGGTCCAGGACGCCGTGCTGGCGGGCGATCTCCGCGCCGACCTCCCGTACCCGGGGGGACTGGCCCTTCTCGGCGGCCATCGTGCCGGCCGGCATCTCCCAGAGCCCGGCCAGTCGGACGCCGTTGAGCAGCGTCATGTCCGCGGCGTTCATCTGCACCCCGGGGTTGGGGGCGGCCAGCGCCGCGCCGGGAAGAACGCCGATCCCCGCGCCGATCGCGACGAGCAGCAGGGTCACCCGGTGCGCCAGCCGGCGACGTGCGGATTCCAGCGATGCCATGGTTGCGGTGCCTCCTCGGTCCGGACCGGTACGCGGGGTCGCGGGACGGCCGAGCCCACCGGCCGCCCGTCCGCACGTTGGTACGGATCACCGGGCCGATCAGTTCAGCGGGTCGGCCAGGAGGCGTTCGAAGGCCAGCTCGGCGGCGCCGACCAGGGCCGCGTCGTCGCCGAGTTCCGGGGTACGCAGCCGCACGTGCTCCAGGCAGGCGGGCAACCCGTTGCGGTTGAGCCGGCTGCGCACCTGGGCGGCGGCGGCCAGGTAGAGGTCACGCATGGTGCCGCCGAAGATGACCATCTCCGGGTTGAAGATGTTGACCAGGTTGGCCACGCCGAAGCCGAGCCAGTCGCCGGCCTGCCGTACCGCGCTCTGCGCGCGGGCGTCCCCGCGGTCGGCCGCGTCGAACACGCTCAGCAGCGCGTCCCGGCCGCGCGCCTCGGCCCGGCCGGCGGCCCGCAGCAGCCCGTGCTCGCCGATCTCGGTCTCCCAGCAGCCGTACCGGCCGCAGTCGCAGCGCGCCCCGTCGCGGACCACCACCATGTGGCCGACCTCGCCGCCGTAGCCGCCGTGCCCGGTCAGCCGCCGGCCACCGGCGATGATGCCGGCGCCCACGCCGACGTCGCCGTACAGGTAGAGGACGTTGTCGCAGCCGGTGGCCGCGCCGCGGGCGTGCTCGGCGAACGCGGCCACGTCGGCCACGTTGCCCACCGTGATGGGCACGTCGATGCCCAGCTCGGCGGCGAGCGCCGCGCCGATCGGCTCGTCCACCCAGCCGGTGGTGGGGCTGAGCCGTACCAGGCCGTCGTCGCGGCGCACCATGCCGCAGACCGCCACGCCGGCGCCGACGCAGAACGAGCCGGCCGGCACCGCCTGGTGCATCTCCTTGACGGCGCCGGCCAGCAGCGGGGCGGCCTCGCCGGCGACCAGGTTGCGCGGCCGGTCCAGCTCCCGGCGGTCGAGCACCTCACCGCCGAGGCCGACCCGCGCGGCCCGCAGCCGGTCCACCTCGACGCTGTACGCGTACGCGTAGACCCGTCCCGACTCGGGCCGGACGACGAGTGACGGTCGTCCGGCCCGGCCGGTTTCCTTCGGCGTCCCCTCGCTGACCAGACCGGCGCCGGCCAGGTCGGCGGTCAGCGCGCCGATGGTGCTGCGGTTGAGCCCGAGCGCGGTGGTCAGCTCCGCGCGCGTGGTGGCCCCGTGCACGTGCACGTAGCGGAGCAATGCGCCCAGGTTCTGCCGTCGGATCTCGTCCTGACTGGGACCCGCGCGCATTGCCACTGCCATGGTGTGTCCGTACCCGGGTCAGCGCGTGCCGGTGGCGGCGGCCCGCCGCCTCGACAGCGCGTCGATGGTCGCCGCGGCGAGCAGCACCACGCCGGTGACCACGAACTTGACGCCCGAGCTGTATCCCATCAGTCCCATACCGTTGTCGATCACCGCGACCACCGCGCCGCCGAGCACGGCGTCGAGGACCCGGCCCTTGCCGCCGAAGAGGCTGGTGCCGCCGATCACCGCCGCGCCGACGGCGTACAGCAGCACGTTACTGCCACCGGTGTTGGGGTCGACCGAGTTGGCCCGGCTGGCCGCCACGATGCCGCCGATGGCGGCCATCCCGGAGCAGATGACGAAGACCGAGATGCGGATCTTGTCCACGTTGATGCCGGCCCGGCGGGCCGCCTCGGCATTGCCGCCGACCGCGTAGATGTGCCGGCCGTAGCTGGTGCGCTGGAGCACGAACGTCCAGATGACCAGCAGCAGCGCGATGATCGGCACCACGATCGGCACGCCCTTGAGCGAGACCACCAGCACGTTGCGGCTGCGCTCCAGGTTCAGCACGTAGACCGCGACGCCGAGCACCACGGCGAGCCCGCCGATCCGCGCGGCCACCACCGCGATCGGGTCGGTGAGCAGGCCCCGGGCGGACCGGTTGCGGTGCCGCAGGAGCTGCACGGCCGCGTACCCGGCGATGGCCAGCGCGGCCAGCGCCCAGCCCAGCACCGGGGAGATGTTGCGGTTGGCGATCGCCACCAGCACGTCGTCGCGGACCGCGATGTTCGCGCCCTCGTCCATCAGCGTCAGCACGACGCCCTGGAACGCCAGGAAGCCGGCGAGCGTCACCACGAAGGACGGGATGCCGACCTTCGCGACCAGCAGGCCGAGCACGACACCGATCACCACGCCGGTGACGACGGCAGCCAGCACCGCCACGTACCAGGGGTAGCCGAGCACGGTGACGGTGTTGGCCAGGATCGCCGCGCAGACGCCGCTGGCGAACCCGGCGGAGAGGTCGATCTCGCCGAGCAGCAGCACGAAGACCAGACCCATCGCGATCAGCGTGACCGCGGCGCCCTGGGTGAACAGGTTGGCGAGGTTGCCGGCCGTGAAGAACGACGGGCGGGCGATCGAGAAGCCCACCGCAAGCACGACCAGCATGACCACGGCGGGCAGCGCGCCGATGTCGCCGCCGCGTACCCGGCGCCAGTAGTTGTTCACGTGGCTGCCCACGGTCGGCGCCGGGGCGACGCCGGCCGGGCCTTCCTTCTTCACGACGGTGGCGGTCATCGGACGGCTCCTGGGGTGGTGTCGGCGGGCGCGGCGCCGGTGCCGTTGCTGCCCGGTTCGCCGGCGAGGCCGAGGCCGCCGGAGCGGCCGGCGGTGATCAGCTCGACCACCTGCGAGTGGGTGATGTCGGTGGTCTTCACCTGGGCGACCATCTGGCCGAGGTAGAGCGCCGCGATCCGGTCGGAGACGGCGAAGACGTCGTTCATGTTGTGCGAGATGAGCACCACGGCCAGGCCGTTGTCGGCCAGCCGGCGGACCAGCTCCAGCACCTGGGCGGTCTGCGCGACGCCGAGCGCGGCGGTCGGCTCGTCCAGGATGACCAGCCTGCTGTTCCAGAGCACCGCCTTGGCGATGGCCACCGTCTGCCGCTGGCCGCCGGAGAGGCTGGACACGTGCTGGCGCAGCGACTTCACGGTGCGGACGCTGAGGCCGGCGAGCGTCTCGGCGGCCATCTGCTCCATGGTCGGCTCGTCGAGCACGATGCCGCTGCGCTTCTCCCGGCCGAGGAACATGTTCTGCACGATGTCGAGGTTGTCGCAGAGCGCCAGGTCCTGGTAGACGACCTCGATCCCGAGCGCGGCGGCGTCCCGGGGGCTGCTGATGCTCACCGGTCGGCCGTCGAAGAGGAACTCGCCGGCGTCGGTGGGGTAGATGCCGCTGATGCACTTGACCAGGGTCGACTTGCCGGCGCCGTTGTCGCCGACCAGCGCGGTCACCTCGCCGGGGTGCGCGGCGAAGGCGACGTCACGCAGCACCTGGACGGGACCGAAGCTCTTGTCGATCCCGCGTAGCTCCAGCAGGGGGGTTGCGGACACGGGGGTCTCCTTTGGGCGGAGGGAGGTCTCGGATCCCGTCCGGCGTGGACGCCGCCCGGCGCGGGAGTGGTCCCGTGCCGGGCGGCGCCGCCTGAGGCGGGGTGGGTCAGCTCACGCCGGCGTCGGTGCAGAGCTTGGCGAACGCACCGGTGCAGAGCTCGTCCTTGGTGATGTAGCCGTCGGCCACGACGTCCTTGACGCTGTCCTTGTAGATGGCCTTCGGCTCCAGCAGCACGGCCGGCACGTCCCGGTTGCCCTCCGGGTCCTTGACGGTCTGGCCGGTGTCCTTCGTCTCGCCCTTGGCGAGCGCGATGGCCAGCTCGGAGGCGGCGTCCGCCTCCTTCTTGACCGCCTTGTAGACGGTCATGCACTGGTCACCGGCGAGGATGTTCTGCAGACCCTCCTTGGTGGCGTCCTGACCGGTCACCGGGACCTTGCCGTTGAGCTTGTTCTTCTTCAGCACCGAGATGGCCGCGTTGCCGAGACCGTCGTTGGCGGCGAGCACGCCGTCGATCTTGCCGCCGGCCTTGGTCAGCTGCTGCTCGAAGATCGTGGCGGCCTGCGCGTTGTCCCAGGCCGGCACCGAGTCGTCGGCGACCTTGGTGTACTCCTTCGAGTCGAACTTCGGCTTGAGCACCGAGTCGTACCCGTTCTTGAACAGGGTGGCGTTGTTGTCGGTCGGCGAGCCGTTGAGGTACGCGATCGACGGGTTCTTGGCGCCCTTGTCGGTCAGGCACTTGCTCAGGCCCTCGCCCTGGAGCTTGCCGACGGCCTCGTTGTCGAAGCTGACGTAGTACTGGGCGGAGCCGCCCAGGGTCAGCCGGTCGTAGTCGATCGTGGCGACGCCCTGCGACTTGGCCTTGTCGAGCACGGCCTTGCCGGTGCCGGAGTCCAGGTTGACGATCATCAGCACGTTCACGCCGTTGGTGATCATCTGGTCGGCGATGGTCTGGAACGCGGTCTTGTCGTTCTGCGCGTTCTGGATGTCGGACTCGACGCCCGCCGCGTCGAACGCCGCCTTGAGGAACTTGCGGTCCGCGCCCTCCCAGCGGGCGGAGGACTTGCTGTCCGGCAGGATCACGCCGATCTTCGGCTTCTTGTCGTTCGAACCGCCGGCCTTGTCGGAGGAATCGCCGCTGTCTCCACAGGCGGCCATGCTGCCGGCCGCGAGGAGACCGACGGCCGCGAAGGTGAGGAAGCCCTTGCGCATGTGCACGGGTCCTTTCGGGGGTGGGGGAGTTGTTGACGGTGTTTTGTTGTGTCCGGCAACGTATTCCGCGCTTCCCGCGCTCCGCAAGAGTGCCGAGGTCAGAAGTTTGTTGGCGGCGGTAACAATTCAGCAACGCGGTTGTCACCCCACGGACACCGGCTGCGGAAACGCTCCCACCGTCCGGTTCAGTCGGCCGCGATCGGCGCGGTCACGGCGCCGGTCAGCGCCACCAGGTCGCCCGGCGCGAGCTGCACCTGGAGGCCGCGGCGACCGGCCGAGACGTACACCGTGGGGTGTGCCAGCGCGGACGCGTCGACCACGGTCGGCAGCGCCCGGCGCTGCCCCAGCGGGCTGATCCCGCCCCGCACGTAACCGGTCGCCCGCTCGGCCACCGCCCGGTCGGCCAGCGCGGCCCGCTTGCCGCCGACCGCCACGGCGAGGGCCTTCAGGTCCAGTTCCCCGGTCACCGGCACCACCGCCACGGCCAGCAGGCCGTCGACGTCGGTGACCAGCGACTTGAACACCCGCTCCGGTGGCACCCCGAGGGCGTCGGCGACCAGCGCGCCGTAGTTCGGCGCGTCCGGCGACACGGCGTACGGGTGGGTGGTGTGCGCGATCTTCCGCCTGGTCAGCAACACGATCGCCGGAGTGCCCCGTCCCGCCATGACCGTCAAGCTAACCCGACCGCCGCCGGTCGGCGAGCCGGAACGGGCCGCTCAGCCGGCGGGCGGGCGGCCGATCAGCACGGTGGGCGCGCCGGCCACCCGGGTCAGCACCAGGCTGGCCGCCTCTTCGCCGGCCAGGCGCAGGTCACGGCGCAGCTTCTCCGGCTCCAGCGCCGAGCCCCGCTTCAGGATCTCCACCCGGCCGACCCGGCGCTCCCGCAGCAGGGCGCGCAGCCGCTTCAGCGAGAACGGCAGCACGTCGGTGATCTCCAGGCAGCGGGCGAACGGGGTGGGGTGTGCCGTGTCCGCGTACAGGTAGGCGATCGACGGGTCGGCGAGCGTGGCGTCCAGGTCGGCGGCCAGTTCCGCGACCAGGTGCGCGCGTACCACCGCCGGGTCGGGGTCGTACAGGAACCGCCGCACCGCGCCCACGGTCGCCTCGTCCGCGCCGGTGCCGGTGAGGTGGTGAGAGGGGGCCCCGTCTCTACCGGAGGCGTGAGGAGGGGGCCCTTCCTTCTCCCGGAGCAGGGTGGCGCGGCGGGGGACGCCGGCCAGCGGGCCGCACCAGAGGGCGGCCTCCACCAGGTCGCCGTCGACGCTCACCCACTCCGCCTCGGCGCCGGCCGGGATCAGCGCGTGGTCCAGGCCGGGCGCCACCTTGACCACGGTGCGCGGCACGCGTGCGGCCAGCCCGGTGACGAAGTCCCACGGCGGCGAGTAGGCGTTCGGGTCGAAGATGCGCCGCCCGGTGCCGGCCTGCCGCCGCGCCGGGTCGCAGAACGCCCCGTCGACCCGGGTCACGTCGAACGCGGTGGCGTCGCCGCACTCCACCGTGACCAGTCCGGCCAGCCCGGCGGCCTCGGCGTTCGCGGCGGCCATGGCGGCGGTGACCGGGTCGGCCTCCACCGCGTACACCCGGATGCCGGCGCGGGCCGCGGCGAGCGCGTCGGCGCCCAGCCCGCACCCGAGGTCGGCGAGCGTGGTCACGCCCGCGGCGCGCAGCCGGGCGGCCCGCCGGTCGGCGACCGCCCGGCGGGTGGCCTGCTCCAGCCCGGGGCGGGTGAGGAACATCCGGGCCGCCGCCGCGCCGAACTTGCCGACCGCCCGGCGGCGCAGCTCCGCCTGGGTCAGCGCCGCCGCCGCGAGCCCGCCCGGGATCCCGGCCGAGCGCAGCGCGGCGGCCGCCGCCAGCGGGTCGCCGCCGGCCACCCGCTCCGCCGCGGCGAGCGCGGCCGACCCCTCGGGGGTACGCAGCGCGGTGAGCTGGTCGAGATCCATCCGCTCATTCTCCCGACCCGCTCCGGAGGCGACACGACGGGCGACGCGCTGGCACTCTCCTTGACGGAGTGCTAGCCGAGGAATAACCTGCGATTAGCACTCTCACCCCGAGGGTGCCAACCTCCGGGCCCTGGTGTCCGGTGGTTGAACGCCAGGCGGACCGGCACCCGCGACGACGGCCCCGCCCGGTGGCATGTGGCAGATTGACGCTGGTCGGCACGCCGACCGGTAACGACACCAAGTACCCCAGGAGGGTATGCCCGTGACTACCGCGACCAAGGTTGCGATCAAGCCGCTCGAGGACCGCATCGTGGTGCAGGCGAACGAGGCCGAGACCACCACCGCCTCGGGCATCGTGATCCCCGACACCGCCAAGGAGAAGCCGCAGGAGGGCACCGTCCTCGCTGTCGGCCCGGGCCGGATCGACGACAAGGGCAACCGCGTGCCGGTCGACGTGAAGGTCGGCGACACCGTCCTCTACTCGAAGTACGGCGGCACCGAGGTCAAGTACGCCGGCGAGGAGTACCTGGTGCTCTCCGCCCGCGACGTCCTCGCGGTCATCGAGAAGTAAGCAACCGATCAGTGTCGTTGCCCCGGTCCGGCTCGCCGGGCCGGGGCAACGTCGCTTCGAAGGGATACTGATGGCAAAGATCCTGAGCTTCTCGGATGACGCCCGGCACCTGCTCGAGCACGGTGTCAACGCCCTCGCGAACGCGGTCAAGGTCACCCTCGGCCCGCGCGGGCGCAACGTCGTCCTGGACAAGAAGTTCGGTGCGCCCACGATCACCAACGACGGCGTGACCATCGCCAAGGAGATCGAGCTCACCAACCCGTACGAGAACCTCGGTGCGCAGCTGGTCAAGGAGGTGGCGACCAAGACCAACGACGTCGCCGGCGACGGGACCACCACCGCCACCGTGCTGGCCCAGGCCATGGTCCGGGAGGGCCTGCGCAACGTGGCCGCCGGCACCAACCCGACCGGCCTGAAGCGGGGCATCGACGCGGCGGCCGCCAAGGTCTCCGAGGCGCTGCTCGGCAAGGCCGTCGAGGTCGCCAGCAAGGAGTCGATCGCCCACGTCGCGACCATCTCCGCGCAGGACGCCACGATCGGCGAGCTGATCGCCGAGGCGATGGAGCGGGTCGGCCGCGACGGTGTGATCACCGTCGAGGAGGGTTCCGCGCTCACCACCGAGCTGGAGGTGACCGAGGGTCTCCAGTTCGACAAGGGCTTCATCTCGCCGAACTTCGTCACCGACGTGGAGGGGCAGGAGGCGGTCCTGGAGGACCCGTACATCCTGATCACCACGCAGAAGATCTCGGCCATCGAGGAGCTGCTGCCGCTGCTGGAGAAGGTCCTCCAGAACAGCAAGCCGCTGCTCATCATCGCCGAGGACGTCGAGGGTCAGGCGCTGTCCACGCTGGTGGTCAACGCCATCCGCAAGACCGTCAAGGTCTGCGCGGTGAAGGCCCCCGGCTTCGGTGACCGTCGCAAGGCGATGCTCCAGGACATGGCGATCCTGACCGGCGCCGAGCTGGTCGCCCCGGAGCTGGGCTACAAGCTCGACCAGGTCGGCCTGGAGGTGCTCGGCACCGCCCGGCGTGTCGTGGTCGACAAGGAGAACACCACCGTCGTCGACGGCGGCGGCCAGTCCGCCGAGGTCGCCGACCGGGTCGCCCAGATCCGCAAGGAGATCGAGGCCTCGGACTCCGAGTGGGACCGGGAGAAGCTGGCCGAGCGGCTGGCGAAGCTCTCCGGCGGCATCGCGGTGATCAAGGTCGGCGCGGCCACCGAGGTCGAGATGAAGGAGCGCAAGCACCGCATCGAGGACGCCATCGCCGCGACCAAGGCCGCGGTCGAGGAGGGTACGGTCCCGGGCGGCGGCGCCGCGCTGGCCCAGATCCTGCCGGTGCTCGACGACGACCTGGGCTTCACCGGTGACGAGAAGGTCGGCGTCTCGATCGTGCGCAAGGCGCTCGTCGAGCCGCTGCGCTGGATCGCCCAGAACGCCGGCCACGACGGTTACGTGGTGGTGCAGAAGGTCGTCGGTCAGGAGTGGGGCAACGGCCTCGACGCCGCCACCGGCGAGTACGTCGACCTGGCCAAGTCCGGCATCCTCGACCCGGTGAAGGTGACCCGGAACGCGGTCTCCAACGCCGCGTCGATCGCCGGCCTGCTGCTCACGACCGAGGGTCTGGTCGTGGAGAAGCCGGCCGAGGCGGAGCCGGCCGCCGCCGGTGGGCACGGCCACGGCCATGGCCACGGCCACCAGCACGGCCCGGGTTTCTGACCCGAGGAGTACGCCCGACGTCAGGGCACACCGCCGGCTCGGCGGTGTGCCCTGACGCCTGTTCGGGCCGTGGCCGGCGCGGCCGTATCGCTTACGGAACGCTGACGGAATTGGCGGCCGGCCCGACCGGTCGACCAGACTGGGCCGGGTGAGCACGATCTCCCGCCGCCACGCGGCAGTGTCCGGTGTCGTCGCCGCCGTGGTGGCGCTCGGCGTCGCCGAGCCGGTGGCCGTCCTGACCGGTCCCCGGTCCGCCCCGCTGATCGCTGTCGGCGGTCTCGTGGTCGACCTGATGCCCGAGCCGCTCAAGCAGTTCGCCATCGACGTCTTCGGCACGTACGACAAGATCGCCCTGCTGATCGGGACGGCGCTGCTGCTGGCGGGTTTCGCGGCGTTGCTCGGCCTGGCGGCGGCCCGACGGCTGGTGGTCGGCCTGGCCGGCATCGCCGCGTTCGCCGTGCTCGGTGTCGTCGCCGCGCTGACCCGGGCCGGCGCGGACGCGTTCGACGCGCTGCCCGCCCTGGTCGGCGGCGTGCTCGGCGCGCTCACGCTCTGGGCCTTCGTGGCCGGCCCGCTGCGACCGGACCGCGCCGAGGCCGGCCGGGTGCGGCGCGGGCGGCCGGATCGCGCCGGGGCCGGTCTGGCCGACGGGGAACGGCCACCCGGCACCGGGACACCGCTGCCGCCTCCGCCACCTCCGGCGGCTGCGGCGTTCGCCCGCGAGGAGGAGGACCCGGGCGGCTGGGAGCCGCTGGAGCGCGGGGACCTGGAGTCGCGGCGCCGGTTCCTGCGCGGCGCCGGCCTGCTGACCGGTGCGGCGGCGGTGGCCGGGCTGGGCGGCCACTGGCTGGCCGGCCGGCGCGGCGTCTCGGCGGCCCGGCAGGCGGTGACGTTGCCCGCCCCGGCCGCGCCCGCCCCGCCGGTGCCGGCCGGCGCGGACCTGTCCCTGCCCCGGCTCGCCCCCTACGTCACGCCGAACCGGGAGTTCTACCGGATCGACACCGCCCTCGTGGTCCCGCAGGTGGACCCGGTCACCTGGAAGCTGCGCATCCACGGCCGGGTCCGCAACCCGATCGAGCTGAGCTTCGACGACCTGCTGGCCCGGCCGATGGTGGAGCGCTACGTGACGCTGGCCTGCGTCTCCAACGAGGTGGGCGGCGATCTGATCGGCAACGCCCGCTGGCTCGGCGTGCCGCTCAAGGAACTGCTGGACGAGGCGGACCCGGAGGAGGGTGCGGACCAGGTGGTCGGGCGCGCGGTCGACGGCTGGACCTGCGGCACCCCCACGTCGGTGTTGCGCGACGGTCGGGACGCGCTGCTCGCGGTCGGGATGAACGGCGAGCCGCTGCCGATCGAGCACGGCTTCCCGGTCCGGATGGTGGTGCCCGGCCTCTACGGGTACGTCTCGGCGTGCAAGTGGCTGACCGAGCTGGAGCTGACCAGCTTCGCCGACTTCGACGCGTACTGGGTACCGCGCGGCTGGTCCGCCCAGGGCCCGATCAAGACGCAGTCCCGGATCGACACGCCCCGTGCCCGCAGCCGTCCGGCCGCCGGCCCGGTGACGGTCGCCGGGGTGGCGTGGGCGCAGCACCTGGGCGTCCGCCGCGTCGAGGTACGCGTCGACGACGGCCCCTGGCGGGAGGCGACGCTGGCCCCGGCCGTGTCGTCGGACACCTGGGTCCAGTGGTCGTGGCGCTGGGACGCCACCCCGGGCGAGCACCGCCTCCAGGTGCGCGCCACCGACGCGGCCGGCGAGACGCAGCCGGAGCAGCGCAGCCCGGTGGCCCCGGACGGTGCGACCGGCTGGCACACCGTCACGGTGACCGTCGGCTGACGCGCCGGCTGCTGGTCACCTGGTGCCACGGCATGGCGGACCGGCAGGCGGACCGGCATGGCGGACCGGTGGGGTGGACCGGTGGGGTGGACCGGCGGGGCGGCCGGAACAACCCGGGGTGAAGACCGTCGTCATGGCCGCCTACCAACTTGATGGCGCGAACGGGTCAGCGGTCGACAGCCGCCGGCCGGCGGTGGACCGTTACCCAGCCTTGACCGGCCAACCCTTACCGTCCGCCGCACCGGCGAACGCGACGAGGGCCCGGCGAGCGCGTCGGCTACCAGTGCGGCGGCGGCCGTTCCCGCGTGAGTCGTCGATGCGCTCAAGTTTGCAGGCGTCGGACAGCGCTGTCGGCCGTCGTGGCACGACCGGCGGCTACCGCCCGGCGGCGGGGCGCCCGGCGGCGAGGCGACGGGCGACGAGGCGACGGGGCAGTGGGGCGACGGGCGGCGAGGCGACGGGCGACGGGGCGGCGGGGCGACGGGCAGGCGGGGCGACGGGTTCCGCGGGGCGACCGGTTCCGCGAGGCGACCGGTTCCGCGAGAGGGGCGGGCGGTTCCGCGAGGCGGGCGGGCGGTGCCGGGGAGCGGTGACGGTCCGGCACGCGTCGGCGCGAACGAAACGCCGCCGCGCCCCGAGGTGCGGGGCGCGGCGGCGGGAGTGCGAGGGGTCAGGCGACCTTGCGCTGGTCCGGAACGGCGGTCTTGTGCGGGCGGCCGAGGCGGGCCTCGAGGCGGGCGATGTCGACCCGGGCCTGCCGGCGGTCGGCCAGGTCCTCCCAGCCGAGGGCGAGCAGCCGCAGCCGCTCGGACTCGCTGAAGCCGCCCCAGACGCCGTACGGCTCGCGGACGGCGAGGGCGTGCGCGGCGCACTCGGCGCGCACCGGGCAGGCGCGGCAAACCGTCTTCGCGCCGGTCTCGCGGCGCAGGCGGGACGAGCCGCGCTCGCCGTCCGGGTGGAAGAACTGGGCGCTGTCACGGCCCCGGCACGCGCCGAGCCGCTGCCAGTCCCAGAGGTCGACGATGGGTCCAGGCAGCCTACGTACGTTCGACATCAGCACCCCTCCTCCCGCGCGGCACCGCGGAGAATGTTGTGGCCAGCTACCGGGCGGCGGTCCGCGCGGGATGCCGGTTCCGGATGAACCAGTCGGTACCCGAGCTGTCCCCGGCTCACACATCTGTGATCGAAAACCTCGGACAGTCGATGGCATATGCCCCATCTGTCGGAAAAGTTCGGATGATTGCTCGGAACCCCCTCCCGACCCGACCCGCACGTGGTCTGCTCTGAGTCGGAGAGGAGACCACAGTGCGTAGCGTTCTGATCTGCGTTCGGACCCCACTGGCAGCCCAGCATCTGACCTCCGCGGCAGCGCGGCTCGGGCTGGCCGGCGCCGTCCGGACGGCTGTCTCCGATCCCGAGGTGATGTTGCGGCTCGCCGAGCGTCCGGTCGACGTCGTGCTGGCCGACACCGCCCTGACCCGGCCGGACAGCGCCGGGTTCGTGCGGCGGGTGCTCGCCCGCGCCCCCCAGGCCGCGGTGCTGCTGCTCGGCGCCGAGGAGTCGGAGTCGGCGGCGGCCACCATCAGTGCCGGGGCGCGGGGCCTGATCCAGAACGCCGACCACGACCTGACCAGCGCGGTGGCGAAGGCGCTGCTGCTGCTCTCCGCCCCGGGACGGGCGAACCGGCACCGGGTGGCCGACACCGCCCGGGACGCGGCGGCGGTCGGCGGACCGACCCGGCCGGCGGCGCCGGGGCGTACCCCGGGGGGCCCGGGCTGGCCGGCGACGGACCCCGCGGGCCTGCCCACAATGGTGCCGGTCCAGCGTGGGGAGGACGCCAACGACCCGGCGGCGGAGGGGGCGGAGACGCTCCCGCCGGGCCCCGGCCAGCGCCCGGCGCGGACCCCGCGCAGCGCGATCGGGCTCACCGAGCGCGAGCTTCAGGTGCTGCTCGGCATGGCGGAGGGCAAGAGCAACGCGGAGATCGGGCGGGAACTGTTCGTCTCCGAGGACACCGTCAAGACGCACGCCCGGCGGCTGTTCCGCAAGCTCGGCGCGCGGGACCGGGCGCACGCCGTGGCCGCCGGTTTCCGGGCCGGCCTGGTCGCCTGAGCCCGGCCGGGTTCACTCCGACGCGGCGTCGTCCGTGCCCTCGGTGAGCGTGTCGTGCACGCCGTCCGCGTAGCCCCGGGCGTAGTCCCAGCTCACGTAGTGGTCGGGGTCGGGATCGTAGGCCGGCTCGTGCACCCGGGGCCGCCCCGAGTTCAGCAGGTGGCGCAGGTTGCCCCGGAGCAGGTCCCAGTCGAAGTAGTGCGGCTCGCGGCAGTCCTCGCACTCGATCACCAGGCCGCGCACCCCGATCGGCTGGAGCAGGGCCTGGTAGATCTCCAGATCGGCCAGGTCCTCCAGCACGTCCTGGCGCTCGACCTCGGTCAGCGGGTCGAGCGCGTCCTCCTCGCCGGAGTCGTGCAGGCCGGCAGCCGGATCGGCCGGGTCGCCGTTGAACGGGTCGATGGGCTCGTCGTGCACCCCCTCACCGTAGACCCCGCGCCGCCGGAAAGCCCGCCCCCCGCCCCGCTGTGGCCCGGCCTACCCCGGGCCCGCCGCTGCCCGGGGCGGACCGGGCCAATGGGTACGATGAGGCGACGCGCCGTCACACCGGTGCGCGCCGGCGTCCGCGCGCGCCGCCTCGCTGCAGCCCGTTCGACCAGCTCAGGGGAGCAATCGTGGAGAATTCGCCCAGCACCGAGAACCCGGCCGGCCCCGACGGCGGCGAGTTGGGCGGTCACCTGCCCGAGTTGCCGGCCGGTTCCGCCCGGGTGGTGCCGCTCGGGCTGACCTTCGACGACGTGCTCCTCCAGCCCGGCGAGTCGGACGTGGTGCCCAGCCGGGTGAACACCCGCACCCGGCTCACCCGCAACATCGAACTGACCGTGCCGCTGCTCTCCAGCGCGATGGACACCGTCACCGAGGGCCGGATGGCGATCGCCATGGCCCGGCAGGGCGGCATCGGCGTGCTGCACCGCAACCTCTCCGTCGAGGACCAGGCGCTCCAGGTCGACCTGGTCAAGCGCTCCGAGTCCGGCATGATCACCAACCCGGTGACCGCCAGCCCGGACGACACGCTCCGCGACGTCGACGCGCTCTGCGGCCGCTACCGCATCTCCGGCGTGCCGGTGGTCGACGGGCAGGGCCAACTCGTCGGCATCGTGACCAACCGCGACATGCGCTTCGTCTCCGACCCGGCCACGCCGGTCCGCGACATCATGACCCGCACCCCGCTGATCACCGCGCCGGTCGGCGTGAGCAAGGACGACGCGCTCGACCTGCTGCGCCGCCACAAGGTGGAGAAGCTGCCGATCGTGGACGGCACCGGCGCGCTGCGTGGCCTGATCACAGTCAAGGACTTCACCAAGAGCGAGCAGTACCCGAACGCCACCAAGGACGAGGCGGGCCGGCTCCGGGTCGCCGCCGCGGTCGGCGTGGGCGAGGACGGCTATAAGCGGGCCCGCGCGCTCGTCGACGCCGGCGTCGACGTGGTCATCGTGGACACCGCGCACGGTCACCAGCGGGCCGTGCTGGAGATGGTCGCCCGGCTCAAGCGGGACGTGACGATCGACATCGTGGGCGGCAACATCGCCACGTACGCGGGCGCGAAGGCGCTCGTCGAGGCCGGCGCCGACGGCGTCAAGGTGGGCGTGGGGCCGGGCGCCATCTGCACCACCCGGATCGTGGCCGGGGTGGGCGTGCCGCAGGTCACCGCGATCATGGAGGCGGCCCGGGCCGCCCGGCCGGCCGGCGTGCCGGTGATCGGCGACGGCGGCATCCAGTATTCCGGCGACATCGCCAAGGCGCTGGTGGCCGGCGCCGACACGGTGATGCTCGGCAGCCTGCTGGCCGGCTGCGAGGAGAGCCCCGGTGAGCTGATCTTCATCAACGGCAAGCAGTACAAGGCGTACCGGGGGATGGGCTCGCTCGGCGCGATGCAGTCGCGCGGTCAGGGCAAGTCGTACTCCAAGGACCGCTACTTCCAGCAGGACGTGATGGCCGAGGACAAGCTGGTCCCCGAGGGCGTCGAGGGCCAGGTGCCGTACCGGGGCCCGCTCGCCCAGGTCGCCCACCAGCTCACCGGCGGCCTGCGCGCCGCGATGGGCTACGTGGGCGCCGAGAGCATCCCGGAGCTGCACCGACGTGGCCAGCTCATCCGGATCACCGCGGCGGGGCTGAAGGAGAGCCACCCGCACGACATTCAGATGACCGTCGAGGCACCCAACTACCACTCCCGCTGACCTCTCCCTCCACCCCCGAACACACCTGGAGTCCCCATGCGTGACGTGGTCGAGATCGGGCTGGGCAAGACCGCGCAGCGCGGTTACCACCTGGACGACATCGCCATCGTGCCGAGCCGCCGCACCCGGGACGTCGACGACGTCTCCACCGCGTGGCAGCTCGACGCCTACCCGTTCGGCATCCCCTGCGTCGCGCACCCCTCGGACGCGACCATGAGCCCCGCCTCCGCGGTGCGCCTCGGCCAGCTCGGCGGTCTCGGTGTGCTCAACGTCGAGGGCCTCTGGACCCGCTACGAGAACCCGGCCAAGATCCTGGAGGAGCTGGCCGGCCTCGGCGAGGACGCCCGGGCCACCAAGCGGCTCCAGGAGGTCTACGCCGAGCCGATCCGCCCCGACCTGATCGCCGAGCGGGTCCGCGAGCTGCGCGAGGGCGGCGGCACGGTGGCCGTCCGGGTTTCGCCGCAGCACACCCTGGCGCTGGCCCCGGTGATCCTGGACGCCGGCGTGGACATCCTGGTCATCCAGGGCACTCTGGTCTCCGCCGAGCACGTCTCCACCACCGACGAGCCGCTGAACCTCAAGGAGTTCATCGCCGACCTCGACCTGCCGGTCATCGTCGGTGGCTGCACCGACTACAAGACCGCGCTGCACCTGATGCGTACCGGCGCGGCCGGCGTGATCGTGGGCATCGGCGGCGACGACTGGTCGACCACCGAGTCGGTGCTCGGCATCCGGGTGCCGATGGCCACCGCGATCGCCGACGCCGCCGCGGCCCGCCGGGACTACCTGGACGAGACCGGCGGCCGGTACGTCCACCTGATCGCCGACGGCGACATGCAGACCTCCGGCGACATCGCCAAGGCGCTCGGCTGCGGCGCGGACGCGGTGATGCTCGGCGAGCCGCTCTCGCTCTGCGAGGAGGCCCCGGCCGGCGGCGCCTGGTGGCACTCCGCGGCCAGTCACCCGTCGCTGCCCCGGGGCGCGTTCGAGGTGGCCGGCGAGCCGATCGGCTCGATGGAGCGGCTGCTGTTCGGCCCGGCCGACGAGCCGGACGGGCAGCTCAACCTCTTCGGCGGCCTGCGCCGCGCGATGGCGAAGTGCGGCTACCGCGACCTCAAGGAGTTCCAGAAGGTCGGGCTGGTCCTGGACCGCTGAGCAGGTATTCGAAAGGGATCGGAACGATGACGCGGCGCCGCGGACGACGAGGTTTCGGGCTGCTGGCCTGCGGGACGCTGCTGCTGGCCGGCTGCGGACCGGCCGAACCGGACCGGGGCGCCGCGACGACCACGCCCGGTCCCACGGCCGCCCGGAGCTTCGCCCCCGGCGCGGCCGGCGTCGGTGACAGCTACTTCCCGAGTTACGGCAACGGCGGCTACGACGTCGCGAACTACACCATCAAGGTGCGCTACGACCCGGAGACGGACAAGCTCACCGGCACCACCACGGTGCGGGCCACCGCGACCGCCGACCTGTCCGCGTTCAACCTGGACCTGGCCGGGCTGACCGTCCGCTCGGTCACCGTGGACGGCGCCGCCGCCCGGCACGCCCGCACCGACGACGAGCTGGTCGTCACGCCCGCCACCGGGCTCACCACCGGCAACGGCTTCGTCACCGAGATCCGGTACGACGGCAAGCCGACGCCGCTGCGTACCGAGGCGCTCGGCGAGGGTGGTTGGCTGCACACCGCCGACGGGGCGGTCGCGCTCGGCCAGCCGGAGTCGGCGAGCACCTGGTTCCCGGTCAACGACCACCCGTCGGACAAGGCCACCTACGACGTCGAGATCACCGTGCCGAAGGGGCTGACGGCGGTCGGCAACGGCGTGCCGAAGGGCAGGTCGACGGCCGGCGACTGGACCACCTGGCGCTGGTCGGAGAACTCGCCGATGGCCAGTTACCTGACCACCGTGGCGATCGGGAAGTTCCGGGTCACCACCGCCGAGCACAAGGGCCGGCCGGTCTTCAGCGCGGTCACCACGCAGTTGCCCGAGGGCGCGCCGGACCGCTCGATCGCCCGTACCGTCGAGGTCGCCGACTACCTGGAGAGCCTGTTCGGGCCGTACCCGTTCGACGCGTACGGGGGTGTGGTGGTCGCCGACTCCCGGATCCGGTACGCGCTGGAGACGCAGAGCCGGCCGGTCTACTCGGCCGGCTTCTTCCGGCAGGGCGACAACACCGAGGTCGTGGCGCACGAACTGGCCCACCAGTGGTACGGCGACAGCGTCTCCATCCAGCGCTGGCAGGACATCTGGCTCAACGAGGGCCTGGCCACGTACGCCGAGTGGCTCTGGGCCGAGCACAGCGGGTCCTCGACCGTGCAGCGCACGTTCGAGCAGAAGTACGCGGGCGCCTCCGCCCAGGTGTGGCGCACGCCGCCGGGCCGGCCGGGGGTGGAGAACCTGTTCGGCGGCTCGGTCTACGACCGCGGTGCGATGACCGTGCACGCGCTGCGGCTCGCGGTGGGCGACACCAGGTTCTTCAGCATCCTGCGGACCTGGGCGGCCGAGCGGAAGAACGGCAACGCCACCACCGCGGACTTCGTGGCGCTGGCGGAGCGGGTGGCCGGGAAGCAGCTCGACAAGCTCTTCGACGCGTGGCTGTTCGGCACCGAGCGCCCGCCGCTGCCGAAATCCAGGTGAGGCGCGTCAGGTCCGGACGCGCAACGACGGGTGGGCGGCCAGGAACGCGTCGGCCCGGCCACCGCGCAACGCGGTGAGGAAGTCGCGGCCCAGCGGCTGGAGCTGCTCGCCGCGGTACGCGCCGCCGCTGCCCACCCCGGTGCCGGGGAGCCCGACCAGCGTGATCCGGTCCGTCGGCATCCCGCCCAGCGCGTACGCGAAGTCGACCAGTTTCCGGCCGCCGCCGACGTACACCAGGGTCTTGCCGAGCGCGGCGACGACCTGCTCGACCCGCTGCGGGTCGCGGGCGGTGCCTTGGTCGAGGAGCTTGCCGGCGAGCGCGCGGAGCAGTTGCTGCTGGTGCCGCTGCCGGGTGTAGTCGCCGCCCGCGGTGTAGCGCTGCCGCGCGTAGTCGAGCGCCTGCCAGCCGACCAGGTGTCGGTCGCCCTTCTGGTAGACCATCTGCGGCCCGGTGTATCCGCCGCCGCCCAGCGGGCGCATCGTGCCGTCCGGTCGGCGGTGCCGGGAGGCGACCTTCTGGTCGACGTAGAGGTCGACGCCACCGAGCGTGTCCACCAGCTTGTCGAAGCCGCCGAACGTGATCACCGCGCCGGCGTCGATGCGCAGCCCGGTGTAGCGGGCGACCGTGGCGCGCAGCAGGTCGTACCCCTGGGCGGTGCTGGGGTGGGCCTTGTCGCCGGGCACCCGGCTGCCGTAGCTCATCGCGTGGGTGAGCTTGGTCTTCCCGCCGGGGTAGCGGGCCTTCGGGTAGGCGGGGATGTCGACCACCAGGTCCCGGGGGAGCGAGAACAGGTACGCCCGGTCCAGCCCGGCGGGCACGTGCAGCACCAGCACGGCGTCGGCGTGCGGCTCCCAGCCGGGGATGCTGACCCGGGTGTCCACGCCGACGAGCATCAGGTTGAGCGGGCCGGTCAGGTCGGCGCCGGGCGGCGGGGTCGGGCTGCCGGTGGTCGGCGCCGGTGTGGGCGGTGCTGGCGGCGAGGTGGTCGGCGCGGCGGCCGGGGTCGGCGTGTGGCGCCCGGTCAGCCGGGTGGCCGCCACCGCCCCGCCGGCGACCAGCAGTGCCGCCACCAGGGCGCACAGGCCCAGCAGGCGTCGTCTCGTCACGGTTGTTTCCTCTCCCCGTGTGTTCGACGCGTCCGGGAGCGCCGACGGTTGCACCGGCGGCCGGAAGCGCTCTGCATGATCTGCGAAAAACGCGTGCTGGCGCCATAGCTACCCGTCGGTAATGATGCGTGCATGCGCTACGACGTGGTCGTCATCGGTTCGGGTTTCGGCGGCAGCGTCACCGCGCTGCGGCTGGCCGAGAAGGGCTACTCGGTGGGCGTCCTGGAGGCCGGCCGCCGCTTCGCCGACGAGGAGTTCCCGAAGACGTCCTGGCAGGCGCGCCGGTTCCTGTGGGCGCCGCGACTCGGCTGCTTCGGGCTGCAACGGATCACGCTGCTCCGCTCCGCCGACCGGAAGGCCGGCGGCGGCGTGCTGGTGCTCTCCGGCGCCGGGGTGGGCGGCGGCTCGCTGGTCTACGCGAACACGCTCTACGAGCCGCTGGACGCGTTCTACGCCGACCCGCAGTGGCGGGACATCACCGACTGGCGTGACGAGTTGGCCCGCCACTACGACCAGGCGAAGCGGATGCTCGGCGTGACCACGTACCCGATCGACACCGGCGCGGACCGGGCCATGCGGGCGGTGGCCGAGCGGATGGGCGTGGCGCACACGTTCCACCCGACGCCGGTCGGCGTGCACATCGGCCGTCCGGGCCAGCGGGTGCCCGACCCGTACTTCGGTGGGGTGGGACCGGAGCGCACCGGGTGCAGCCACTGCGGCTCGTGCATGACCGGCTGCCGGCACGGGGCGAAGAACACGCTCGTCAAGAACTACCTCTGGCTGGCCGAGCGGCTCGGCGTGCAGGTCCACCCGATGACCACGGTGACCGCGGTTCGCCCCGACCCGGCCGGCGGTTACGCGGTGCACACCGTGCGCACCGGGGCCTGGCTGCGCAAGCGCCGCGCGGTGATCCACGCCGACCAGGTGGTCTTCGCGGCCGGCGCGCTCGGCACCCAGCGGCTGCTGCACGAGATGAAGGCGACCGGCGCGCTGCCGGCGCTCTCGCCCCGCCTCGGCGAGCTGACCCGGACCAACTCGGAGGCGATCCTCGGCGCCTCGGTGGGTTCGGGGGCGGCCCGGCGGCGCGGTCTGGACTTCTCGGCGGGGGTGGCGATCACCAGTTCGTTCCACCCCGATCCGCAGACCCACATCGAGCCGGTCCGCTACGGCAAGGGCTCCAACGCGATGGGGCTGCTCCAGTCGTTGCTGGTCGACGGCGGGCCGCACCGGGTCCGGCGGTGGCTGGGCAGCATCGTCCGGCAGCCGGGGCTGGCGGTCCGGATGCTGTCCGTCCGCGGCTGGTCCGAGCGCACCGTGATCGCGCTGGTCATGCAGTCGGTCGACAACTCGCTGACCACCCGCTGGCGGGGCCGCCGGCTGGTCAGCGGGCCGGGTCACGGCGCGGCCAACCCGACCTGGATCCCGGCCGGCAACGAGGCGGTCCGGCTGCTCGCCGAGGAGATCGACGGCACCCCGGGCGGCGCGGTGACCGAGCCGTTCAACATCCCGATGACCGCGCACATCCTCGGCGGCGCGGTGATCGGCGCCACCCCGGCCGACGGGGTCGTCGACCCCTGGCACCGGGTGTACGGCCACCCGGGGCTGCACGTGGTGGACGGCGCGGCGGTCTCGGCGAACCTGGGCGTCAATCCGTCGCTGACGATCACGGCGCAGGCGGAGCGGGCGATGTCGTTCTGGCCCAACAAGGGCGACCCGGACCCGCGCCCCGCACCCGGCTCCCCGTACACCCGCATACCCCCCGTCCCTCCGCGCACCCCCGCCGTCCCCCCGCACGCCCCCGCCGCGTTGCGGTGAAAGGAGGGGCCCCCGCTTGACGCCTTCGGTAGAGGCGGGGCCCCTTGTCAACACGTTCGAGCCGCCACACCGCCGGGGCGCGTCCGCGCTTCCGGTGACTGTCGGTAGGCTTTGCGCACATGAGCACGCCTCGCCCCGTCCTCGTGGTGGACTTCGGAGCCCAGTACGCCCAGCTCATCGCGCGCCGCGTCCGCGAGGCGAAGGTCTACTCGGAGATCGTCCCGCATTCCATGCCGGTGTCCGAGATGCTGGCGAAGAACCCGGCCGCGATCATCCTGTCCGGCGGCCCGTCCAGCGTCTACGCCCCGGGCGCCCCGCAGATCGACGCCGGGATGTTCGACACCGACGTGCCGGTCTTCGGCATCTGCTACGGCTTCCAGGCGATGGCCCAGGCGCTCGGGGGCACGGTCTCGCGCACCGGCAACCGGGAGTACGGCGGCACCCCGCTGCGCCCGCGCCTGACCGAGCCCGGTGTGCTGCTCCGCGACCTGCCGGCCGACCTGCCGGTGTGGATGAGCCACGGCGACTGCGTGACCGAGGCGCCGGCCGGCTTCACGGTGACCGCCGAGTCGGCGGGCGCCCCGGTGGCCGCGTTCGAGGATCTGGCCGGCCGCCGGGCCGGCGTGCAGTTCCACCCCGAGGTGGGGCACACCGCGCACGGGCAGGAGATGCTGACCCGCTTCCTGTACGACATCGCCGGCGTGGCCCCGACCTGGACGCCGGAGAACATCATCGACGAGCAGGTCGCCCGGATCCGCGAGCAGGTCGGTGACAAGGAGGTCATCTGCGGCCTGTCCGGCGGCGTCGACTCGGCGGTCGCGGCGGCGCTCGTGCACCGGGCCGTGGGCGACCAGCTCACCTGCGTCTTCGTCGACCACGGGCTGCTGCGGGCCGGCGAGGCCGAGCAGGTGGAGAAGGACTACGTGGCGGCGACCGGGATCAGACTCAAGGTGGTCGACGCGCGGGAGCGGTTCCTCGGCGCGCTCGCCGGGGTGACCGATCCGGAACAGAAGCGGAAGATCATCGGCCGCGAGTTCATCCGGGTCTTCGAGGCCGCCGCCCGGGAGATCGCCGCCCACGGCGACGTCGAGTTCCTCGTGCAGGGCACGCTCTACCCGGACGTGGTGGAGTCCGGCGGCGGCACCGGCACCGCCAACATCAAGAGCCACCACAACGTCGGCGGCCTGCCCGAGGACCTGAAGTTCTCCCTGGTCGAGCCGCTGCGCACGCTGTTCAAGGACGAGGTCCGCACGATCGGCCTGGAGCTGGGCCTGCCCGAGGCGATGGTCTGGCGGCACCCGTTCCCCGGCCCGGGCCTGGCCATCCGGATCATCGGCGCGGTCGACGAGGAGCGCCTCGCCGTGCTCCGCAAGGCCGACCTGATCGCCCGGCAGGAGCTGACCGCCGCCGGCCTGGACCGGGGCGTCTGGCAGTTCCCGGTGGTGCTGCTGGCCGACGTGCGCAGCGTCGGCGTGCAGGGCGACGGGCGCACCTACGGGCATCCGGTGGTGCTGCGCCCGGTCTCCAGCGAGGACGCGATGACCGCCGACTGGTCCCGGCTGCCCTACGAGGTGGTGGCCCGGATCTCCACCCGCATCACCAACGAGGTCGCCGAGGTCAACCGCGTGGTGCTGGACGTGACCAGCAAGCCGCCGGGCACCATCGAGTGGGAGTGACGCCGGGTCAGGTGGCGGGCGGCGGCCCGGCCTGCGGCCCCGGCCCGGCCGGCGGGACCGGCGGCCAGCCGGGCGCGGTGCCCGGCGGGTGCGGCCAGGCGGGCGCGCCGGCCGGCTCCTCCGGCATCAGGAACCACATGATCGGGTACGCGAGCGCGGCCAACCCGCCGGTGAGCACGGTGGTGACCGCGAAGGCCACCCGGACCAGCGTGGGGTCGACGGCGAAGTAGCGACCGAGGCCGCTGGCCACACCGGCGATCATGCGGTCGCTCACCGGCCGGCGGAGCTGCTTGTACGGGGGCTGGAAGGGGTTCGTGGAGGTCATGTGTCCACGGTCGCGCGGCGGACGGCGGGCGACCTCGGTGACCGCCCGGACACCTACCCTGACCTGTCCCTGAGGCGCCAGCGGAGAGTCAGGAATCTGACTCTTTTCGATGGAGGTAACGGCCGCCGGGGAGAATTTGCTCCCGTGACCACCTCGCTGGAGCCGCTGCGCAGGATCGCGGCATACGCAGTTTGTGCTGATTCGAACGGCCGAGTGTTGCTGGTCCGCGCATCGGAGCGCTCCGGCACCCCCGGCACCTGGTCGCTCCCCGGAGGGGCGGTCGACCACGGTGAGGACCCCAAGCACACAGTCGTCCGGGAGACCGCGGCCGAGACCGGGCTCTCCGTCGCCGTCGCCGGCCTCCAGGACGTGCTGGCCGACATGCGGGCGTTGCCCGAGCGGCACATCACGATCCACACCGACCGCCTGCTCTACACCGTGTCGGTGCGGGGCGGGACGCTCACCGAGCGGATCGACCGCCCCACCGACCTGGCCCGCTGGTTCAGCCTCGACGAGGCTCGCGGGCTGCCGCTGCGGTCGTTCACCGCGCGTGCCCTGGGGCTGCCCACCTCCTCGCACGACGTGGTGCCGGAGGAGGTCCCCGAGTTCCCCTCGTTCTACGCCGTCCCCGGCCCGGACGGGCTGCACCGGGCGCAGCGCTTCGCCGCGTACGCGGTGGTGACCGACCCGGAGGAGCGGGTGCTGCTGACCCGCGTCTCCGACGGCTATCCGGGCGCCGGCTGCTGGCACCTGCCCGGCGGCGGCACCGACTACGGCGAGCAGCCCGCCGCGGCGCTGATCCGGGAGCTGGTCGAGGAGACCGGGCAGACCGGTCGCCTGGTCGAGCTGCTCGGGGTGGCCAGCCACCGGGACGCCGCCTCGCTCGGCCCGGAGGGCTACCCGATCGACTGGCACGGCGTCCGCGCGTTCTACCGGGTCGTCGTGGACCAGCCCGCCCCGCCCACCGTGGCGGACGTCGGCGGTTCCACGTGCGAGGCCCGCTGGTTCCGGCGCGAGGAACTCGGCGCCCTTCCCACCGACCGCCTCACCGAGGTCACCGCCGAAGCCGTCCAGGCCGCCCACCTCATCTGACCCACCCCACCCACACCGCCCTGCCGCGTCGGCGATCATGAGGTTGTCGGGACGAAATGTCCGTCCCGGGGTCGCTAACCTCATGATCGACGCTGGAACGGGTCGGGGAGGGGTGCGCGGTGGAGCGGTGGCGGCGGGTGGCGGCGTACGGGGTTCTCCGGGACGGGACGGGGCAGGTGCTGCTGGTGCGGGGGGCGGCCGAGGGGCCGTACCCGGGGGTGTGGCGGTTGCCCGGCGGCGCGGTCGAGCACGCCGAGCACCCGGCCGACGCCGTGGTGCGCGGGTTCGCCGCGGAGACCGGGCTGACCGTGGCGGTCGGCCCGGTCCGCGCCGCGGTCGCCGACGTGGCCCTCTCCCGAGCCGACGCGGTGACGGTGCACACCGACCGGCTGGTCTTCGAGGTCGAGGCCCGGGGCGGCCGGCCGCGGCCCGAGCCGGCCGGCGGCAGCGACGAGCTGGGCTGGTTCACCCCGGACGAAGCTGCCGACCGGCTGCTGATGCCGTTCACCGCCGAACTGCTCGGCCTGCCCGTGTCGCCGCTGCCGGCCGACCTGCCCCGGGCGCTGCCGGCCGCGCCGGCCACCGACCGCCGGCAGCGGTTCGCCGCGTACGGGCTGGTCACCGACCCGGACGACCGGGTGCTGCTCACCATGATCGCCCCCGGCTATCCGGGCGCCGGCAAGTGGCACCTGCCCGGTGGCGGCACCGACCACGGCGAGCAGCCGGCCGCCGGGCTGCTCCGCGAGCTGGTCGAGGAGGCCGGTCAACTGGGCCGCGTGGTCGAGTTGCTGGCGGTGGACAACCTGCACACGCCCGCCGCGCTCGGTCCGGAGGGCCGCCCGCTGGACTGGCACGGCATCCGGGTGATCTACCGGGTCCGGGTGGACGCGCCGACCGAGGCGGTGGTGACCGAACTGGCCGGCGGTTCCACCGCCCGGGCCGCCTGGTTCACCCGAGCGCAGGTGGCCGGTCTGTCGATGACCGAGGTGGCGGTCCGGGCCACCCGGCGCGGAGTGAGCTGAACCGCTCACCGAGCCGCCCTCGGCCACCTCCGGTACAGTCAGGAAGAGGGATGACGGAGAGAAATGGGCGTTGCGGCCCGAGATGGGAATAACTGAGCGGTTAGTGCGGTTGAGGCAGATATAAGTACCGCCGGCAGCTATCGCCAAGCCCCCGTCCCCTGTGCAATGGTGTACTCCGCAAATGGGCTGCCGGGCCCGAAAGGTCCGGCACGAGACAGCCGGACACCCGCCCCGACGTGGGCGGCCAGCCGATCCGGTGATGGAGGAAACGTGCCGAGAGCCCCATGGCGCCGGCGTCGTACTACTGACAGTCCGCGCCCCGCAGGGCGTCGCTGGGCGGGCCGGTTGCGCCGCAGCAGCACGTTCGCCCGCCAGGTGCTGTTGGTCCGGGTGGGCCGCCGGGACGGCCTGACCGGCCCCGGGACCGACCTGGTCACCCGCGACCGCCGCTACGCCGACCGCCAGCGCCTGCGCTACGGCCGGTTCGACGCCGACGTCGAAGCGGTACGCCCGATCAGCCCGGCGCTCGCCCCGGTCGCGCCGGTCGACGAGTCCCCGGCCATGTCGATCCCGCTGCTGCCCGGCGAGCGCACCGCCGCCCGGCGGGCCAAGTTCGCGCTTGTCAACGCGTGCACCCTGAGCAGTCTCATGCTCGGCATGCTGGCCATCTTCCTGGCCATGCAGGGCGAGGTGCGGCTCGCCGCGGTCTGCCTGATCGCGTGCGTCGCGTTCGACGGCCTCGACGGCGCCCTGGCCCGCAAGCTCGGCGTGGCCAGCCCGTTCGGCGCGCAGATGGACTCGCTTGCCGACATGTGCTCGTTCGGCCTCGCCGCGCCGGTGGTGGTCTACGCCTCGCTGGCCGGCTCGGTGCCGCCGGCCGCCGCCGCGGTCGCCTGTGCCCTGGTCGCGGCGTGCGCGGCCATCCGGCTCGCCCGGTTCAACGTCTCGCCGAAGGACGGCCGGTTCTTCTGCGGCGTGCCGACCACGATGGCGGCGATGGTGCTCGCCCTGACCGTGGCGATCGGGGTGCCGGTCCCCGGGCTGGTCATGGTCGCCGGCGTGGCGCTGCTCGCCTTCGCGATGGTGTCCAGCTTCCCCTACGCCAAGCTCGCCCGGCTGCTGAAGCTGCCGCCGTGGCTCTGGGTGGCCCCGGTGGTCGGCGCGCTCGTCGACATCCGGCTCACCTTCGCCCTCGTGGTGGTGGGCTACCTGGCCAGCGGCCCGCTGCTCTGGCTGCACCAGCGCCGCGACGCCTGACACGCGTCACGTAACGCCGAAAAGGGGTGCCGCTCGCGAGAGCGCGCCCCTTTTCGTACGTCGCGGGCGGGTCAGCGCCAGCGGGCGATGACCGTCGACCCGCCGATCACCTTGTCGCCGGGGCCGACCAGCGGGTCCGCGGCGTCGACCGGCAGGTAGACGTCGGTGCGCGAGCCGAACCGGATCAGCCCGAAGCGCTCGCCCTTCGCCAGCAGCGAGCCGACCGGTGCCCGCTGCACGATACGGCGCGCGATCAGGCCGGTGCGCTGCGCCACGACCACCGTGCCGTGGTCGGTGTCCAACACCGTGTACGCCGCCACGTTGTGCTCGGCGTCCGGCTTCATGGCGTTGACGAAACCACCGTCGGCGACGAAGTAGTCGACCACCTTGCCGGCCACCGGCGCCCGGTTGACGTGCACGTCCAGCACCGACAGGAAGACCGCGACCCGCAGCCACTCGCCGTCGCCGAAGCGCTCGTCGGTGAGCCGCTGCACGGACAGGACCTGGCCGTCCGCGGAGGCGACCACGGCCGACGGGTCCTCCGGGACGTCCCGCTGCGGGTCCCGGAAGAACGCGGCCACCGGCGCCGCCGCCAACGCCGGCACCAGCCAGAGCTTGGACTTCGGCCGGGCGGCCCGGGCCAGGGCGGCCAGGCCGAGCGTGATGCCGGCGGCGGCCACCCCGTTGGAGTCGATGTGCATCTGCCGGGTCACCGGCACGCTCGACGGCCGGTACGCCGGCGACAGCGAGGCCGCCAGCGCGGCCGGCGCCGGGGTGAGGCGCAGGTGGTGCACGCGGACCGGCGGGGAGTTGCGCAGCACCACGTCGGTGCGGACGCCGTGCAGCACGCCCTGCCGCTCCAGCTCGGGGCCGGCGCCCTCGGTGCGGAACAGCGGCGCGGCGACGCTGAGCACCGCGCCGTCGGCCAGGTACTTGGACAGGCCGTCCACCGCGGCACGGGCCTCCTCGGCGGTGCCGGTGAACGGCTCGGCGACGAACACCACCGCGGCGGCCTCCGCCTCGGTGAGCGTGTCGACCACGCGTACCCGGTCGGCGACCCAGCGGCCCTGGGCCGTCACGTGCTCGCGGAGCGCCGCCGCCGCGGCGCCCTCCGCCGGCACCACGACCAGCCGGTCGCCCGGGAGCAGCGCCTCGATCGCCGCGGCCAGCACCGCGGACTCCGGGGTCGCGCCGACCAGCAGCCCGGTCTTCGGGTCGTTACGCCGGGCGAACTCGCTGACCAGCGTGCGGGCGGCGCGCTCGCCGAGGCGGACCGCACCGGACGGACCGGTGACGCGCACGGCGGGGGACTGGGTCATGTCGGACGAGCTCCTGACGCGGTAGGGACGGACGGGGACCGCTACGGCGACGCGACCGGCCGGGGCGGAACGGGAGCGCCGGGCGTGGTCGGGGCGGCCCGGCCCGGACGGCGGGTTCTCCCTCGACCCAGCATAGGCCGCGCCCGCGGGCCGCCGCACCGGCGCGGTCAGGCCGGCGGCTCCCCGGGGGTACGCCGTCCGGCCGGTGGCGCGACGGCTCCCGGGTCGACCGCGGGCAGCTCGCGGGTGGCCGGCCCGGACCGGTCCTCCGGCTCGGCGGTGGCCGGTTCCCCGGTCGCCGGTCCGGCCGCTGACCGGCCCGGCCCGTGCTCGGCCGGCAGGTCCTCCCGCGCCGACGCCGGCGCCTCGGTCACCGCGTCGGTGGCCCACTCGTCGGCCCGCTCGGTCGCCGGGCCGACGCCGGCCGGGGTGCCGTCCCGGTACGGCGCGGCCACCGTCGTCTCCGCCCCGCCCGGCTGCCCGTGCCGGTCGGGCCGGTCGGGCTGGTCGAGCTGGTCGAGCTGAGCCGGTGCCGCCGGCCGGTCCGGGCCGCGGACCGAGCGCAGCGCGCCGACCAGGCCGAGCAACCCGATCACGACCAGCCCGCCGGCCAGGAACCAGCCCACCGGGGGCACGTCCAGCCCGAGGATCCGGGCCAGCAGCCACCAGAGGGCGAGCCCGAGGAAGACAAGTCCGAAGGCGAACGACACGATGTCCGTACGGTGGGCCTTCACCGGGTCACCTCCAGATTGCCGGCGTTCACGTGGACGTAGAGACGCAGCTTGCCCCCGCCGGGGCCGTCCGCGCCGGCGTCGGTGCTCTCCCAGCGGCGACCGCTGAGCCCGCCGGTGTGCCGGCCGAAGACGGTGGCGTCACCGGCGTTCACGTCGGCCACCGTGGTCACGTCCACGTTCGCCGGCACGACCACCGTCGCGTTGCCGAGGTTCACGTCCACGGTCACCTGGATGTCCTGCTTGTCGAAGTCGATGGCCCGCAGGTCGAGCACCGCGTCACCGAGGTTGTTCTCGTACCGGTCGGCCAGGTCGCGGCGGTCGGTCGGGGCCCAGGTGACGTTGCCGTCGATGCCGCGCACCCGGTCGTAGGACTCGGCGACGGTGGCGACGCCGAGCGCCGCCGCCGTCACCAGACCGAGAGCGATCAGCCAGCGGGCGCGGCCGAACCAGGTGCCCACGAGCAGCCCCAGGCCGATGGTGGCCAGCGCCGCGGCGAAGTAGCCGGCCGCGCTGACCGGGAACACGCCGAGCAGGTCGAGCATCGCCACCAGGCCCAGCGCCAGGAAGATCAGCGAGAACGTGATCGCGCCGAGCGGGGAGCGTTCCTTCGGCCGCTTCGGCGGGCGGGGCGGGCGGGCCGGCGCCGGGGCGGGCGGCGACCCGGCGTACGGGCCGTGCGGGGCGAACGGCGGACGGTAGCCGCCCGGCGGCAGCGGCGCGCCCACCGGGGCGGGCGGGGGCACGGTGGCCGGCCCGCCGAGCGGTGCGCCGGTGGTCGGCGCGGCGGGCCAGCTCGGGACCGCGCCGGGGCCCGGCCCGGCACCGGTGTCGCCGGCCGGCGGCGTCACCGTGGGCAGCGCGGCGGTCTCCGGCTCGGACCGGACCGGTCGGGTGCCGGCCGCGGCGGGCCAACCCGGGGCGGGCAGCGGCGCGGTCGGGTAACCGATCCCGGCGCCGGGGGCCGGTGCGGGCGGGTAGCCGGGTCGGGCGTGGCCGGGCGGCGTGGCCGGGTAGCCGGGGAACGGGGCAGCCGGGTAGCCGGGCTCGGCGGGGACGGGCGGGTAGCCGGGCTCGGCGTCCGCGTGCGGTGCGGCGGGGTGGCCCGGCTCGGTCCGGGTGGAGGCGGTGACCGGGTCGCCCACCGCTGGCCGGGGGGCCGGTGGGGAGCCGGCTCCGGGCGGGCCGGCCGGCCAACCCGGCGTGACCTCGACCGGTTCGTCGGTCCGGGACGCGGTGCCGGCTCCGGCCGGCGGCGGGTACCCGGCCGGTCCGGCCGGCCACGGCGGGACCGGTGGCGGCGGCCCGGATCCGGCGGGCGGCCCGGCCCAGGAGGCAGCCGGTGGCGTGGGGAACGGCCCGCCGGGCGGCGGCACCGGACCGGGGTACGCGCCGGCCCGGGGCACGGGCCCGCGCTGGTCGCGGTTGAGCATCAGCGCGCCGCCGATCAGGATCACGGCGCCGAGCAGGATGGCCCGGAAGCCGTCGGTGACGACGTACGCGAAGCCGACCGCGACCACGATGCCGAGCACGATGACGGTGACCGGGGACATGCTGGAGCGGCCCCGGCCGAGCATCGACTCCACGGGTGAGGCGGAGTCGCCCTCCCCGGGGATGATCAGCCACGCGGCGACGTAGACCAGGATGCCGATGCCGCCGAAGAAGCCGAGCACGGCCAGCAGGACGCGCCACAGCACCGGGTCGGTGTTGGTGGCCCGGCCGATGGCGGCGCACACCCCGGCCAGGTAGCGGCCCTCCCGAGGGCGGACCAGCCCGTACCGGGTGGTGAAGCCGGCGGCGCCGGGCGGTGGGGCGTACCCGCCGGGGGGTGGATCGGCGAACGGCGCGCCGCCGCCGGGCGGTGGGGGCGTGTCGTCGGCGGTGGGGGCCGGCCCCGGCGGGGGCGGCGGTGGATCGTCCTGTGCTGCCGCCCAGGGGCGGGGCGGACGGGCAGCGTCCTCGGTCATGCCTCCGATAGTGCTGCCCCGGCCGCCCGGACGACCTCCGGAACCGACCCTGACCCCACCCTGAGATCCCCCGGCGGGGAATGTCCGGGGCGTCCCCGTGGTCCGGGGCGTTCCGATCGTGTGACGATCGGGTCGTCGGCCGCCGCCGGCACCTCGCGCCGAACCGGGAGTCCGAAGATCAGCAGCACCGTCACGCCGCATCCCCCGCGCCTCTACCGGGCCACCGAGCACCGGTTGGCCGCCGGGGTGGCCGCCGGCATCGCCGAGCACCTGGGCATCCCGGTGCTCCGGGTCCGGGTGGCGTTCATGGTGCTGCTCGGGCTCAGCGGGCTCGGGCTGCTGCTCTACGCCGCGTTCTGGGCGGTGGTCCCGCCCCGGCCCGGCGACACCGCCGTGCCGCCCCGCCGCGACCTCGCCCAGTTGCTGCCGTTCGTGGTGATCGGGTTGGGCGTGCTGCTGCTCCAGGTGGTCGCGTTCGACTCGGTCGGGGCGGCCGGCACCGCCGGCTGGCTGGTAGCGATCATCGCGGTCGGCGCCGGGGTCATCTGGCACCAGTCCGGCCCGGAACGCCGCCGGCAGTGGGGCGACTCGGCGGTGCCGTGGCTGGGCGCGGTGGTGGAGGAGAGCGACCGGCGGGCCTTCGTGCTCCGCTTCATCGGCGGCGGCGTGCTCGTCGCGGTCGGCATCATCGGCGTGGCCGCCGTCTACTCCCCGGCGCAGAACTTCGACGCGGTGCTCAACGGCGTCATCTTCGCGCTGGTCGGGCTGGCCGGCGTGGGCGTGGTGACCGGCCCGGTGCTGTGGCGCACCTGGAACCAGCTCCGGTCGGAGCGGGAGGGGCGGATCCGCGAGCAGGAGCGCGCCGAACTCGCCGCCATGGTGCACGACCAGGTGCTGCACACGCTCGCCCTGATCCAGCGCAACGCCGCCGACGTCAAGACCGTGCAGCGGCTGGCCCGGGGGCAGGAGCGCTCGCTGCGCAACTGGCTCTACAAGCCGGCCGCCTCGCCGACCGAACGCTTCGCGGCGGCGCTGGAGCAGGCCGCCGCCGAGGTGGAGGACACGTTCGCGATCACGGTCGAGGCGGTGGTGGTCGGCGACCGGGAGACCGACGAGCGGGTCGGCGCGCTCGTCGCGGCCACCCGGGAGGCGCTCGTCAACGCGGCCCGGCACGCCGGGGTGCAGACCGTGTCGCTCTACGCCGAGGTGGAGCCGGAGCAGGTCAGCGCGTTCGTGCGGGACCGGGGCAAGGGCTTCGACCCGGATACGGTGGAGAATCACCGGCACGGCGTCCGGGGTTCGATCATCGGCCGGATGCAGCGGCACGGCGGCCGGGCGGAGATCCGGTCCGAGCCGGGGGAGGGGACGGAGGTCCGGCTGATCCTGCCGATCAGCGGCTCCGGCTCCGGCGCCGGCTCCACGGCGGAAAGGGACAGATGACCATGTCCGAGCAGGAACCGGTCGAGGGTGCGGCGCCGCGAGGGCCGCTGCGGGTGTTCCTCGTCGACGACCACGCCATGTTCCGGGCCGGCGTCCGCGCCGAGCTGGGCACCCGGGTCGAGGTCGTGGGCGAGGCCAGTTCGGTGGCGGAGGCGGTGACCCGGATCGCGGTCACCCAGCCGGACGTGGTGCTGCTGGACGTGCACATGCCGGACGGGGGTGGCCGCGCCGTGCTGGAGGCGATGCGGCGTACCCACCCGCAGGTGAGGTTCCTGGCGCTGAGCGTGTCCGACGCGGCCGAGGACGTGATCGGGCTGATCCGGGCGGGCGCCCGGGGGTACGTCACGAAGACCATCTCGCCCGAGGAGCTGACCGACGCGATCCGCCGGGTGGCCGACGGCGACGCGGTGTTCAGTCCGCGGCTGGCCGGGTTCGTGCTGGACGCGTTCGCCTCCCGGCCGGACGCGCCGGTCGCCGATCCCGAGCTGGATCAGCTCACCAACCGGGAGCGCGAGGTGCTGCGGCTGCTCGCCCGGGGGTACGCGTACAAGGAGATCGCCAAGGAGCTGTTCATCTCGATCAAGACGGTGGAGACGCACGTCTCCAACGTGTTGCGCAAGCTCCAGATGTCGAACCGGTACGAGCTGTCCCGCTGGGCCGCCGACCGCCGGCTGGTCTGATCGCCGGCATCCTCGTCCGCCCGGTCGGCGGAGGTGCCCGCACAGTCGACGAGGACCTCAGCCGTACGGGTAAAAACTGCGCGTACCCGGCGCTCGTTCGGGCGTTCCGTGGCGGGCCGCAGACGGCCCCCACACCGGCGGTACGGGGTGGTATCGATCGAGGTGGGCATGTCGTGCCTGGTCAGAGACGTGTGATCCGCGTCATTTGTGATCTTTTCTCAAGTATCGGCGACGTGGCGGGCAACTAACGGCTTGATAACGGCACCTTCACGGAAAGGGCCGGTGGGTGTCACAGTGGCAGCACCTCACCCCCCGGTGTGAGGCATCTCGTCGGGCCTGCCGACCACGGAACGCCGCCACCGCGCCGCCCCGTGGTTGTCGCTCCTGCGTGATGTCCTCGTCGAAGGGTGTGGCGCCCGGCGGATCGGTACCCCAGGGGTGTCCCGATTTCCTCTGCGGTAAACCGGCGGCCTGTGGTTCGGGTCGTCGGCGGTGTCACCCCCCACACGTGCGTGAAACCCACGACGGAACCAGGTTAGAAAGAGGAGGCCCCTCGCAATGAGAGTCTCGAAGCGGGCGAGCGGCGCGCTCGCGGTGGGCGCGGCATTCGCGCTCGTCGCGTCCGGCTGCTCCAGCGGGAACAACGACGGTGGCGACACCGGCGCGAGCAAGGACGGCGCCATCGTCATCGACGGCACCCAGCCGGAGAACCCGCTGGTTCCCTCGAACACCACCGAGACCGGTGGCGGCAAGATCATCGACTGGGTGTGGAGCGGCCTGGTCGAGTACCCCAACAACGGTGGGGCGCCGCAGAACCTGCTCGCCGAGTCGATCGACACGAGCGACTCGAAGGTCTTCAAGATCAAGATCAAGCAGAACACCAAGTTCCACGACGGCACCACCGTCAAGGCCGAGAGCTTCGTCAAGGCCTGGAACTGGGCGGCGTACGGGCCGAACGGCGCGCAGAACGCCTCCTTCTTCTCCGACATCCAGGGCTTCGGCGACGTCTACACCGAGGACCCGGACGGCCCGGACGGCCCGAAGAAGGCTCCGGAGCCGAAGGCCAAGGAGATGTCCGGCCTGAAGGTCGTCGACGACTGGAACTTCGAGGTCACGCTCTCCGCGCCGACCGCCGTGTTCCCGGTGAAGCTCGGCTACAGCGCCTTCATGCCGCTGCCGGACGCGTTCTTCGCCACCACCCCGGCGGAGTTCGGCAAGAAGCCGATCGGTAACGGCCCGGTCAAGCTCGTCTCCTGGCAGGACGACGTCGAGATCAAGCTGACTCGTTTCGACGACTACAGCCTGCGCGACAAGATGAAGATCAAGGACGTCACCGTCAAGATCTACCAGGACGACACGGCGGCCTACAACGACCTGCTCGCCAACAACCTGGACTTCCAGCAGCAGGTTCCGGTCTCGTCGCTGGCCGGCGACAAGTGGAAGACCGACCTGGGCGAGCGGGCGATCCAGACGACGGTTCCGTCGACCGGCATCATCGCCTTCCCGATCTACGACAAGCGCTTCACCAACCCGAAGCTGCGCAAGGCGATCTCGCTGTCCATCGACCGGCAGGCGATCACCGACAAGATCTTCTTCGGTAACCGCAAGCCGGCCGACAGCTGGGCCAACCCGCTGACCCCGGGCGCCGAGCCGGGCAACTGCACCGCCTGCAAGTTCGACGTGGCCCAGGCCAAGCAGCTCCTCCAGGAGGCCGGTGGCTTCCAGGGCAAGCTGACCCTGTCGTACAACGCGGACGCCAGCCACAAGGAGTGGATGGAGGCCGTCGCCCAGCAGATCAAGACCAACCTGGGCATCGACGCGGTCGCCGTCGGCGTGCCGACCTTCGCGGTCTTCCGTGCCAACATCAACAACTACAAGATGACCGGCATGTACCGCGCCGGCTGGCAGCAGGACTACCCGGACGTCGAGAACTGGATCAACCCGCTCTACGTGACCGGTGGTTCCTCGAACGACGGCAAGTACAGCAACCCGCAGGTGGACGCCCTCGCCAAGGAGGCCTCCGCGGCCCCCAGCATCGAGGAGGCCCACAAGAAGTTCGCCGAGGCCGTCAAGCTGATCGACCAGGACGTCCCGACGATCCCGATCTACTTCAGCGGCGAGCAGTCCGGCCACTCGGAGAAGATCAAGAAGCTGGAGCTGACCAACGTCGGCGAGCTCGACATCACCTCGGTCGAACTCTGATCCGAACGGTCTGACCCCGGGTCGGGCTCGCCTACCGGTGAGCCCGGCCCGGGGCCGTTCCGCGAGGGGGTGTACAACAAACCCCTCGCACGTTGTCGTCACCGCGTCGGGTGCCCGGCGCTCCCTGTCTGGAGGACCACCCCATGGGCCGTTATCTCTTGAGACGGCTGCTGCAACTCGTGCCGGTGTTCATCGGCACGACGTTCCTGATCTACTGGCTCGTCTGGTCGGTGCCCGGTGACCCCTTCGCCGGCAAGTGCGGGGACCGCGGTTGCCCGCCGAACTACCGGGCCATGATGACCGAGAAGTACCATCTCGACGACTCGATCTGGGTGCAGTACGCCAGCTACATGAAGAACCTGTTCCAGGGGGACTTCGGTGTCACGTTCGGCGGTCGCGAGATCAGCGACATCATCGCCACGTCGTACCCGAACACCCTGAAGCTGGCGGTGGTCGCCCTCGCCATCGAGGCCGTGATCGGTCTTGGCGCGGGCATCCTGACCGGTCTGCGACGCAACGGCTTCCTGGACAACCTGGTCCTGGTCTCCACCCTGTTCCTGATCGCCCTGCCGGTCTTCGTCATCGGCTTCGTGCTGCAGTGGGTGCTCGGCGTCAAGTGGGGCATCATCAACCCGACCGTCTCCAACGAGATGCGGTTCAGCGAGTTGATCGTGCCCGGTTTCGTGCTCGGCAGCGCCTCGATGGCGTACATCGCCCGGGTGGCGCGTACGAGCATCGCCGAGAACCGGCGGGCCGACTACGTCCGCACCGCGATCGCCAAGGGCCTCCCGATGCGCCGGGTGGTCGGCGTGCACCTGCTCCGCAACTCGCTCATCCCGGTGGTCACGCTGCTCGGCACCGACCTCGGCGCGCTGATGGGTGGCGCGATCGTGACCGAGGGCATCTTCGGCATCAACGGCATCGGCCGGCAGGTGCTCCGCTCGATCGTCACCAAGGAGAGCGCTACCGTTGTCGGCATCGTGGTGGTGCTGGTGGTCGTCTACCTCGTGATGAACCTGCTGGTGGACCTGCTCTACGCCGCCCTCGACCCGAGGATCCGCTATGAGTGACGAGCGCCGCAGCGAACGAATCGTCCCAGCAGTCTGCGCGGGCAACCACGCCCGCGCCGAGCGCAGCGAGGTGCGGGCATGAGTGACCCGAGTACCGCGTCGATCGTGTCGACGCCGCCCGCGACCATGCCCACCGAGGCCGGGTCCGGCGCACCCACCAACGCCGGCCTGCCGGAGAGCGCCAAGCAGCAGAAGCCGCGTGGCCTGCTCGGCGACGCCTGGCTCGACCTCCGTCGCAAGCCGCTGTTCTGGATCTCCGCGGCGTTCATCCTGCTCTTCATCGTGATGGCCGCGTTCCCGTCGCTGTTCACCTCCGGCGACGCGGTCAACGGCGCGCTGGAGCGCAGCCGGGTCGAGCCGTCGTCGTCGGCCTGGTTCGGCTACGACGTGCAGGGCCGCGACGTCTACTCCCGGGTCATCTACGGCGCCCGCGCGTCGATCGTGGTGGCCCTGGTGTCCACCATCCTCACGCTGCTGTTCGGCGGCGCGATGGGCATCATCGCCGGCTACCGCGGCGGCTGGGTGGACGCGGTGCTGTCCCGGGTCGCGGACATCTTCTTCGGCCTGCCGTTCGTGCTCGGCTCGATCGTCATCCTGACCACGTTCAACGGCTCGGGCACCGACAACGGCGAGTGGACGATCATGGGGCTGGTCATCCTGTCCCTGAGCGTGCTGAGCTGGCCCGTGGTGATGCGGCTGATGCGCTCCTCGGTGCTCGCCACCAAGGAGGCGGACTACATCGTCGCGGCCCGCGCGCTGGGTGCCGGCACCGGTCGGATCATTCTGAAGCACCTGCTGCCCAACTGTCTGGCGCCGCTGCTGGTCTACGGCACGATCATGGTGGGTTCGTTCATCGGCGCGGAGGCCACGCTCTCCTTCCTGGGTATCGGCCTGAAGAGCCCGGTGGTCTCCTGGGGCATCATGATCAGCGAGGCGCAGAACTACATCCGGGTCTCGCCGTTCCTGCTGTTCTTCCCCTCCGCGTTCCTCGTCACCGCCGTGCTGAGCTTCGTGATGCTCGGTGAGGCGGTCCGCGAGGCCCTCGACCCGAAGCTCCGTTAGGGGAACTGAGTTGTCCGACATTCTCGTGTCCGAGCAGTCCGCGGCCGGCGCCGACGGATCCGGCCGCCCCTCGGGCCGCCTGCTCGAGGTCGACGACCTGCGGGTCGAGTTCCGCACCCGGGACGGCGTCGCCAAGGTCATCAACGGTGTGACGTACCACGTCGACGCGGGGGAGACCCTCGCCGTGCTCGGCGAGTCCGGCTCCGGGAAGAGCGTCACCGCGCAGACGGTCATGGGCATCCTGGACACCCCGCCCGGGTTCGTCACCGGCGGCGAGGTCCGCTTCCACGGCAAGGACATGCTCAAGCAGTCCGCCGAGCAGCGGCGACGGATCCGTGGCGAGGGCATCGCCATGATCTTCCAGGACTCGCTTTCGGCTCTCAACCCGGTTTTCACCGTTGGTTTCCAGATCGCTGAGCAGTTCCGTATCCGGCGTGGCCTGAGCCGTTCGGATGCCAAGAAGCGTGCGATCGAGATGCTCGACCAGGTGAAGATCCCCAACGCCAAGGGTCGGTTCAGCAACTATCCGCACCAGTTCTC